>NZ_AUKX01000035.1 GCF_000424985.1 Arenibacter latericius DSM 15913 | reverse complement strand
ATGATAAGGCAGACCTTTATTAAAAGATAGCCACTCTATACGCAGGAACCCCAGGTTCCACGCTAGCGGACCCCCACACCATCGTGGTTCTGCGCCAGCAGACCCCACCTACCAGCGAGAGCGCATCGTGACTTTGTCACGACAGCATCCCGACGGCCGCATCGCGGTCGCACATTAATAACCTATCATCAATTGATGAGGCAGCTCCTTCATTAGTAGTAGTAGTAGTAGGGCATCCGAACCCTATCCTCCAATAATGTGGCAGCTCCTATAAAAGAACACAGCTACCATCTAGTCGGTATCAGCTAATAAAAAAACCTCAACAAGCTGCGTTAGCGATCGCAGTGGCATCCCCGCAGCAACGCAAGGGATATAACGAAGAGCGCGACCTAACGAAGGAAGGGAACGCCCAAATAAATAATAGCCTAATTCTAAACTAAGAAAAGAAGTTCCATACCAATCCAAAACGGATTACAAAATCCCTATATGGATAGTTTGGCGCTGCGTAAAACTTATTATCGGAGAACAGAGAATTGAAGTGCTCTGCTTTTAGAAACACCCTAGTCTGCTGAATACGAGCATTGATAAAGAAATCTAACATAGGAAAGCCACCCAATTTCTCCGTGTCTTGGGAATAGAACTCCCCCAAGACCGGGTTATAGGCATCCATAGTATATTCCGTAAAGTACTTAAGTGTTACCCCCGTTTGAAAATATAAAGCTTTTTTAAACCCATAATTGGAGTAATACAAAGTATTCCTAGTCACAAAATCGGGCAGGTTTAAAACTGCATTTGGTTGCGACACATTCTGATACATTATAGTATTGTTAAGTGCAAATCCCTTCCACTTAAACTCCTTTTCATATTTTAACTTAACTAGATTAATAGTACCCGATTCTTGAAACGGTTTAATAAAAGCCTGTTCACTACCTTGAACTATTGTTTCCGACGGGTCTGATGCAAAATAAGTGTAGTTACTTAAGGTAGTATACTTCGCCATTAGATTACCCCAAAGGCTAGATTCTAGATCGAACTGAAATCCATTATTACCCACTTTCTTAAAATCTGAAGTGTGCTGCCAATTGTAATTGCGATAATCGCTTTGGTACAACAGGTAATTAAAATTGGGCATCTTAAAGGAAGAGTGAACAGAAAACTTAAGCGCATGATTTTCATTGATGCGGTAACTCGCAAAGGCATCAAGCATAGTACCGGAAAGGTCCCCAGAAATATTAGAACGCAGGGCTCCATTCAATTGAAATCCTCCTATATTTTTCACATACTTCGCACCAACCGCTATTTCACCTCCCTTTAGTTGACTCTGAATAAGCTGGGTATCTGTTTGCAATACCGAATTAAAGTAATAATTGTACTGATGAAAATCTAAATGCCCCGTAAGCACCCCTAAGGTTTTATTTGAAAACTGAGCACTAAGCTGATTATTCATTGTCTTTAGATGTGCCTTATCATCAATATCGGATGAAAAGGACTCTCCAAAATAGGCATTATTGGAGGTTTGTTGGTATTGATAATATTTTGTCTCATAATTAAATTGGTGCCCAATAGTAAGCGCAGTGGTCTTTACTTTGCCAGAATCTGATTGCTTACCGAACAATATATATTGGTGATCTAAAAAGTATCGCTTCCCTAACAGTCGGTTGTTCGCATTTGAAAATAATACATCTAACCTTGAGCGATCTCTAAACTCAGGATCATTGGACTCAAATTGCAATTCCTTATTGGCTAGTCCGCCATTTTCTTCTGTTTGTAGATTTTGTGCAGCAATATGCGCTCTTAAATTATAGCGTCCGTTCTGTGTAACGTAATTGGTAGTCGTTTTAAAACTCCCCGCCTCGGCCTGACTATATTGATATTTACCCAACGACCTAAACCCTTTATACCCTATAGAGAAATTGAGTCTTCTAGAAGTATTAAAGGTCAACAAAGCATCTAAAAGCTGACCCTGCTCAAAGGTTGTTTTAAACATGAGGTCCGACATGGGGGTAGCTACATTATAATAATCGACTTCTCTTGCCTCCAAATAATTAAAATGCTTAGCATTAGCCCCTAATCGCGGATAGATATCTTTAGCATCTAAATCTACCCCTAATTTATTATAAGGTTGCCCTACATTGGCAAAAGGCATAAGCTCAAAGTTATCTCGACGTAAAAAATTGTATTTATACTCTTTTTGAATTGATATGGTGGTATCTAAAAAAGTAGTATCTCTTTGGTAGTTAATAATCTTATAATCCTTGATAGTTATTTCTTGAACCTTAGCCCCACCACCCCGTTTTGAAGGCATCTTTCTATTCATACCACCAGCAGTAGGGATTTCCATTTCCCTATCAGATTGAATAGAATCTTCTTGAGCCCAAAGGGCTTGACCAAAAAACACTAGTAAAAGCGTCAATAAATGTTTCATTCTGTAAACTTACGCCGACAAAGTTAATTTTTTTGTCCTTAACGAAATACTAAACTTCAAAAAACAGAAGAACAACACCTCATCTCTTGAATTTAAGACGAGCACCCGTCCTTTAACTTTAAAATTCTTATTCCCCTTTTTAATCAATTGTAAAGGTATAGGAAATAAAAAACCCGCAATTAAAAATTGCAGGTTTTATATTAAACACATTGTTTATTCCTTAATTAAGGTCCCAAAACAATTTAGTTTCTGCCTCATCACCTCCAATAGCTGAGGAAGCCGTACTATAGTTTGCCCCGTTTAAAGTTTGCTCTATAATAGGATAGGTATACCTATTAGGGAAACCCGAAACCGCATCTGCAGGTTCTGCCATAATAGGATAATCTAATAACCTTATAGAGGTCCAAGCCTCCAATCCGCGATTGTATAATGCAATCCACTTTTGGGTCCCTATTACTTCTTTCCAAGGAGTTGCGGCTGAACTTGCCAAAATAGCTAAGTCATAATTTACTTTAGGATTTAATAAATAAGCCAACGCCTCTGTTTCGGTACCACCCCAATCTACAATAGAGGCCGTAATCGCGGCATTATAATGCTCTTCAACCGTTCCATCAACATCAAATAATCTAGCCTTCGCTTCTGCCAATAAAAATCGAACTTCCGCATAATCTAGAATTACCCCTGGAAAAGTTGCTTCTTCTATTTGTGCTGAAACATGGGAATGAGAGGAATAATTTGCAGTGCTTCCTATTTCACCTCCAAAATACACCACTTCCTCAACTGAAGGGTCTGCATCTACATTATCTGCAAAATAATACTTCATCCTTGGATCGGTACTTGTGACAGATCCAGGCACTACGGTACGTTCATCATCTTCATCAATCACCCCATCTTCATTGGAATCTTCGAGGTACTCATAACTTCTTGGCTGCATAATATCTATAATGGTTGTAGCCGCAACAAAATCTTTTCGACCACTTAAAATTAAATTATCGTGAATTGGATTTGTATTTGGGTCAGCACCAAGATAGGTATATGTTGCATTGTCGGCATTGCTTGTAAACACTCCAGACGCTACAGCGCTTTCTACGGTGGTTTTAGCAAAATCCGAATCTATATCAGATAGAAGTATGCCCATCCTTAATTTTAAGGAAGCTGCAAATAATTTCCATTTCGCAACATCACCGGCGTAAATTCTATCGCTACTACCAAAACTTCCTGTATCCACATCTAACGCACCAATTGCAGATGTCAATCTAGCTATTAAATCCTTATAGATTGTCTCGCCATCGTCATATGCGGGCAATAGATTGTCTATATCCAATGCTTGGGTGTATGGCACATCTCCAAATGTTTCTACCAGAATACTGTAAGCATATATTTCTAAAATCTCTACAACAACCAGTTTATTGGGTTTTAATGCCTCTTCTTCCGGAGTGGGATATGTGGTTTCTGCAATAACTTTCTTTGCTTCATCCAAATCTTTTAAAACATCTTTATACAATACACTCCAATGCCTTTCCGGTATAGTCCTAGTAACCTGGTCATAATTACTTTCATCGGTATAGGTGGTTTCCTGTAAATACTGAGCCCAAAGTTTAGTATTATTATTATTCACATTTAAATCTACCACTTGATCCACCAAACTTTTCTGAGCACCTGTAAACAAACTTTCTCCTGGTACTGACACTGGATCTTTAATGTTCTCATTAAGATTTTCCAAATCCGAGGAACACGAAGCAAAAATCACGGCAGTAATTAATATTGCTATTTTTTTCATCTTTATTATTTTTAGAATTGTAATTTAAGATTGACCCCAAAATCCCTTGTGGTAGGTAATGAACCAACAGAATATCCTTGCAAGTTACCTGCAGACAGACCACCTTCTGGATCTTCATGAGGAATGTTTTTATGAATAATCCACAGGTTAGATCCAATAACGCTTAAGCTTGCATTCGTCAGGAAAGTATTTTCTAACAATTTGCTTGGAAGGTTATAAATAAGCGCAACTTCTCTAAGCTTCACATAACTAGCATCGTAAACAAAAGCTCTATCTGGCAAACCTCTTCTATACCCTAGTGCACCAAACCTATCTGCTCTAATCCTTGAGCTGTTAGCTGCCCCATCTGGATTCACACCTTCATTGATAAAACCTCCACCGTCGGCCAAGGTATTCCTTACAGGATTCCCTAAGTCATTTATAAATGCAGTCTCCTCATACAACCCCGTTGCAAGGCCATAATATTGATCCAACGAAAATATACTGCCACCTTGCTGTATATCAATCAAAAAGCTAAGAGATAAATTTTTATAGCTAAATTTATTGGAAATACCCATCAACCAATCTGGGTTGGTATCTCCAATAGTTTGATCGGAAGTAGACGTTTTAATAAATTGCCCATTATCTGGGTCTACAACTCTTTGCCCATTAAGGAAGGTATAATCTGTACCATGTATTACACCGTAAGGCTTTCCTACCTCAGCATTTAGGGTAACTCCCCCTTGGAAATCACCCAACTGTAGGTTTTGAATTCCATCTTCCAATGCTACTACTTCATTTTTATTCTGTGTCCAGTTAACGCTTGCGGTCCAATTAAAATCTTCGGTTCTAATAGGGCTTCCTGTTACAGATACCTCCACTCCTTTATTTTCAATTTCACCTGCGTTTAAAATCTTTTCTTGAAAACCGGTTGCTCTAGAAACAGGCACCCCAAAAATTTGGTCAATGGAATTGGTTTTATAATATGCCACATCAAAACTCAACCTATTACGCAAAAAGCGCATTTCCAATCCAACTTCAAAGCTTTTAGTTTTCTCAGGTTTTAGATTGGGATTCTTCTTTTGATTATCCACAGAGGTACTAGGTGCACCTGGTGGTATATTTACATTATAGGTATCGTATAGAAAATCGAAGGGAGCACTATTACCCACTTCCGCATAGTTAGCTCTCAGCTTACCGAAACTTACAAAATCTGCGTTTAAAAGTTTAGTAAAAACAAAGCTAGTAGCTATGGAGGGATAATAAAAAGTACTATTATCCTCTGGTAAGGTAGAAGAATGATCTCTCCTTATAGTGGCATCTATATAAATCATACTATTATACCCTAAGGATGCGCTTGCATAGATTCCATCCACGCCAATCTTCTCATCTCTTTCCACAGGAAGTGCTAATGGCCCTGTACTATTTTGAAGAGAATATAGCTTAGGAACACTTAAACCTCCACTAGTAGCAGAATAGATGGACTCAAAATCACTTCTCCTAATATTGACACCTACTATACCTTTTAAATTTAAATTATCAGTAATGTCCTTTTGAACATTAAACATAAAATCGTAGTTGGTCTCCGTAACCTGAAGATTTCTTCTTCCATAACCTGAATCTACATTTCCTCTATTTCCACCGCTATCGGGAATACCAAAGCTTGTTGGCACACTACCATTGGCTCTTCTCTCTTCTTGCACTTCAGAATACGTATCTGTTGCCACCCTAGCCGTAAAATTTAACCAATCTGTAAATTCATAATCTAGAGAAACATTTCCTATGAAACGATTTCTAGAATCGTTTTGATAGTTCTCGTATCTAGTCCAATATGGGTTATCCCAAAAGATTGGCGGTGATCCCGCATCACTAGTAGCGGGATTCCAAGTAACATTTCTTCTCGTAGCAAAATAAATTTCTCGCTGTTCCTTAAGATCGACATTGGTCTGCCACCATTGCTTAAAATTACTCATAAGGTTATCGCTATATCCTGTAGAATTACGCCCGTGGGCTTTGGTATTAATGTAATTCGCATATCCATTAACAGTTAATCGATCCGACAGCTTAAAGGATCCGCTTAAAGAAAAATTATGCTTTTTAATAGAGCTATTAGGCATTATTCCACTCTGATCGAAGTTGGTATAATTTAATCGAAAAGACCCGTCATCCTCGTAGGATTTAGCAAAAGCAACCGAATTAGTTGTAGTGATTGGAGTTTCGAAAAAAGTTATCGGTCCATTTTTAGCATTCACCCATGGAGTTGCCTTCCTATAATTTGGAGATTCCGGATCAAATGAATCCCATTGATACACCATTAAATTTGAATCGAAAGGAGCTCCATAAGAACCATCTTCGGTATAAACCACCACTTGATCATCATTTCCATCGCCAGTAACATCTTCTTCATACCAAAAACCACCAGGACCATCGTAATATGCTCCGTAACCTGCTCCATATTGATTTTGATATTTAGCAAATGTACTTTTATCAATAGAGCCTATTGTTATACCAGAGTTAATAGTAACCCCCATTCCTTGTGCTTGTTTTCCTTTTTTGGTGGTAATCATTATAACCCCATTTGCAGCCCTAGATCCATAAAGGGCAGAAGCGGCCGCCCCTTTTAACACGTTTACCGTCTCAATATCATCTGGATTTATATCTGCAGCAGTATTTCCATAATCATAATAGTTACCACTTGCTTGACCTTGATATTTAGAATTGGTATTTGTATTATTTACAGGAACACCATCTATAACGAATAAAGCCTGATTGCTACCAGTTAAGGAGGCATTTCCCCTAATCACCACATTGGTAGACCCTCCTAAGTTGTTATTCTTTTTAATCTGAATACCCGAAGCTTTCCCAGAGAGCGCATTTACAAAATTCCCGCTCTTTACCGTATTTAAATCTTCCCCCTGCACTTCTTGTGTAGAATATCCCAAGGATTTTTTATCCCGCGAAATACCCAATGCAGTTACTACTACCTCTTCTAACGCCTCTGTATCTTCTTCCATGGTAACGTCTATTACAGATGAAGCCCCAATAAGTTTGGAAACGCTTTTTTGTCCAATAAAACTGAACAACAACGTCTGCCCCACTTCACCTTCTATAGTATAGTTACCATCAAAATCGGTCTGGGTACCAGTGGTAGTTCCTTGTACCACAATATTAACCCCAGGTAGGGGCTGCCCACTCTGATCGGACACAGTACCGGAAATTGTTTTTTCCTGAGAATAGGAAAAACTCATTAATAGCCCCATGATAGGAGCTATAATCCAAGTTAGTTTTGATTTCATACCTTTATTTTAAGAGTTAACCACCTACAACAGGAGAAACCCATTGAAAGATTCATATAATTTAGGAATAAATAAAAGAATTTGATATTTTTTTTAACATTATAATTTTGATATGTTAAAATAATGATGTGTTTTTATCAAATAATCAAATTTTTAACAGTATTAGATAACAATGTAATATAGAATAGGTTGACATCAGACACACTGCCTTAGGATTGTGGGCATCACTCATAACTTTTTAACCTTTACAATTTCCGACAGCTTAATATCTTCCTACAAAATACTACCAACATTCCACCCCTTTTACTGAGGTAGGATTCTAATTCTTAAACAAACACTGTTCATTTAGAGTAGACACAATAATCAATTAGTCAACTGAAGGTTAAGCAAACTTGCTATTCCTTTTTTTAAATTTTTATATTTGGCATTGGAGTTAAAATAAGGGAGTACTAAAAGGTTAAATTGGTTTATAAAGCCAAGACCTAACGACGGATTTATATAAACATAATAGAACATAATTCATAAATGCTAAAACCCTATTACACCACTTCTCTTGAAGCGGGGACGGATGAGGCCGGAAGAGGTTGTCTTGCAGGACCGGTAACTGCTGCGGCAGTAATATTGCCGCCAAATTATTCCAACGACACCTTAAACGACTCTAAATTGTTAACCCCCAAAAAAAGAGATCTCATCAAGCCTACTATAGAGGCTAATGCAATAAGTTATGGTATTGCACATATTTTTCCGGGAGAGATTGACGATGTCAATATTTTAAACGCCTCTTTTTTGGCTATGCACAAAGCACTAGACCAATTAAAATTACCTCCTGAATTTATAATTATAGATGGTAATAGGTTTAAACCATACAAGGATATCCCTTTTGCCTGTATTGTTAAAGGAGATGCCAAATTCCAAAGTATTGCAGCTGCCTCGGTTTTAGCTAAAACAGCAAGAGACCAATATATGGAAGAAATACATTTGGAATTCCCCATGTACAATTGGAATAAAAACAAAGGCTACCCAACAGCAGAACACCGGGAAGCAATAAAAAAGTATGGAATAACCAAATACCACCGAAAATCGTTCCGACTCATAACGGACTAACTAAATCCTGATATTTAAAAATCCTATTTTTGCGCAAAGTTCTTTCTATGAAATTAAAATTAGCAATTGTTTCCTTATTATTCTTTATTGGTTGTACTAAAGAGAAAAGTATAACGTCCCCCCTATTGTCTTATGTTCCTCAAAATAGTGCGGTTATTATTAAAATAAATGACAAGACGGCCTTTTCTAGTGATTTAGGAGACAATGACCTGTTAAAATCTTTTGCTCCCACTAAAACGTATTCTTCTATTGTAAAGAAGATACAACCCCTAGATTACCTCCAGACCGATATGGAAAGCGTCCTTGCCTTTGTAGAATTAGGAAAGGGAAATTTTGAAATCCTATACGTAACGCATTATTCCAGTGAACTCTTTAACTTAGAAGAAGCTACTGATAAAACGGTAGAGCAAATTACATATGAAGGACAAACCATTGAAAAGTATAGTATTGAAGATAACACCTTCTTTTCTATAGAGCTTAACAACAAAATCATCATCAGCTCTGCTAAGATGTTATTAGAAAATTTGCTTCGCAAGGAAAAGAACTTAAGCATAAATCCATCGCTCAATAAACTAAATGAAGTTACCAATAATGAAAGTAGTGCCAATATCTTTATAAACACAAAAAAAAGCACTTCGCTACTCTCTAGCATTTTGGCCGATGGGGTGAATGTGGATATTTCTAAATTTACAGAATGGGTTTATATAGATTTTAAATCCAACAAAGATCATATAAAACTAAATGGAATAATCACAGCCAACGAAACTACTCCAAAAGTTAGCGATCTATTTAGGAACACCCATGCACTTGTTAACAGAACCCCTAGCCTGGCACCTATGGCCGCGGAGGCAATACTATCTTATACTTTTGATGATTATAGTGCCTTCGCTAGCAATCAAAAAAAGCACTTAGACAGGTCTATTTTAATCGACAATACTTTTGATGCCGTTGAAGAAATAGGCTTAATCCATTTAAAAGGAGATCTATCTGTTTTGTTATACACTAATGGATCGGAGAAGATTCACAAATATTTTGATGATATAAAGACGAGCGCGGAAGAATACCAAGGTCATGAGATTGTTACTCTTTCCAAGAACGACTTTTTAAATCTTTATTTTGATCCTCTTATAAAAAACTATTCTGCAAACTTTTACACCATTATAGAGAATGCGTTTGTATTTGGCAGCTCGGCGGAAAGCTTAAAAACCATTATCGCTAATTATAAAAATAACGCCACTTTTAACAAAACGGCTACCTACAAAACAGCTAAAGAACAATTGGCAGATGAATCTACCATACTATTTGTTGCCAACGCCAGCGGAATAGAATATTATTTAGATCACTATTTTTCAAAAGAAATAACCCAGAAAGTTAAGACCAAGGAACTTTCAGAATATTCATTTGCTGCACAAATGGTTTCGGAAGACCATTTTCATCACACTAATATCTTATTCCAAAAAATTGCTCACGAAACTTCTATGAATAAAACCACTCCACTATTTACTCTTACGTTGGATAGTGAAGTTGCTACAGTTCCTCAATTTGTAAAAAACCACCATACCAACAAAGAAGAAATAGTAGTCCAAGACCAACAAAACAAACTCTATCTTATTTCTACGGATGGTAAAATATTATGGAAAAAACAGCTTAATGGTAGAATACAAGGTCGCATAGAACAAGTTGACTTATATAAGAACGGACGCTTACAATTGGCTTTTACAACTGACAATCAATTTTTAATCCTAGACAGAAATGGAAAAGAAGTACCCCCATTCTCATTTTCTTATGAAGGAGGTATTTTAAATCCCTTAGCTGTGTTTGATTATGAACGAAGAAAAGATTATAGATTTGTGTTATCCCACGGCAATAAGATTTATATGTATAATAGACAAGGGAAGATAGTTTCTGGGTTTAAATTTAAGCAGGCCGACCAAGCCATTCAAGGTATCGCCAAACATTTTAGAATAGGAAGAAAGGACTATCTAGTCTTTAAAGAAGAGGGCGGGAAACTGAATATCTTATCGAGAACTGGAACAACACGAATCCCAGTGAAAGAAAATATTGCCTTTTCTGACAATGAAGTACGCGTCCACAAAAACAAGTTTACGTTGACTGATACCGAAGGCCGACTGTACCAAATAGATCAAAATGGAAAAATGAGTTCGGCCAACCTAAATTTATTGGCAGATCATGGTATTGATGCTACTAGCAACACTATGGTAATTATGAATGACAATGAATTATCTATAAGAGGGAAGAAGGTTGAATTAGAGTTAGGGATGTACTCTAAGCCTAGAATATTCTACCTAAACGATAAAATATATGTCAGCGTTACCGATATTCAGAACCAAAAGATATATTTATTCGACAGTCAGGCAAAACCCATTTCCGACTTTCCTGTACCGGGTAGTTCGCTTATAGACCTCAGTGATATGGATAACGATCATAAATTAGAATTGGTTGCTAAAGACCAAAATAATTCTATTATTGTTTATAGAATAAATTAAAACAATCCTTGGGCTAGGCAAACTGTATTACCTAGCCCAAGTGATTTTAACAAGACGCATTAAAAAGGTATTAGGGATTTGCCATACCTGTCTACTTCTTAACAAATTCCTTTAGGTTACTTTTAAAGTGTAGAGAAAACTATTTCTCCCTTAACAGCCACAAAGCAAAAAACGAACTGTTATACGCTTTAAAATAAATATTTTCCTATAGCGATCTGTCCTTTTTTATCCAAACAACGTAGTAATTAAAAGAATATTACTAAAGTTACCACCTCCAAAGATTCCTCTGATAAGAGCTTACAAATCAGCAAAATGTAAGTCTTCACTTACTTTAAATTGAAATATAAAACTTACTTTTTTGTTAATCATGCAATTAGTACAATAAATCGTGCATTACATACAGTCTATTTAATTAAATCTATCTATATCCTTATTTTTAAAAGAAGTATGACGCCTGTCATAAAATTATAAGAACCAATAAAATTAAAAATTATGCAACTTAGAGTGTTTATACCAAAAACAGCTTTTTGCTGTTTATTACTTTTTTCATTTACCAATCCAACCAATGCTCAATTTTTAAAAAAACTAGGCAAAGTAGCCGAAAAAGCTGCAGAACGCACTGTTGAACGTCGCGTAGATAGGGAAGTCAGCAAAAAAACAGATGAAGCTTTAGATGACGTTTTAGAACCTGGAACCAAGGCTCCTAACCCTGAAACCAATCCACCAATAACCCAAGAAGGAAACACTTCCCCAAATGAAAATACCTCGGCAGGAACAAATCATTCATCCAGTGAGGTAAATGAAGGCTCCAAAACACTAAAGTTCTATACTAATTACGAATTTGTTGCTGGGGATAGAGTGTTACTTTACGACGATTTCTCGGTGGATAATGTTGGTGATTTTCCTGCCAAATGGAACACCAATGGATCTGGCGAGGTCGTTACCTTTAACGACAGTCCCGATAAATGGTTAAAATTATCGCATAGGACTACTTTTATTCCTGAGCTCCCTGGAACATTACCCAAGGACTTCACTATTGAATTTGATATGATCACCTCTGGACTCGATAGGAATACAAGTATAAACTCTCGGTTAACACTACTTTTAGACGATAACAATTCTTTTAAACATGGCGCCAATTACGCAGAAATGGGAATTCCCCTAGCCCAACATAGCGATGCTGGGATTTACGTTAATAATCGCATTAACAATGAAAATACTATTAGAAACTTTGTTATGAAAGACGTGCGCAATGAGGTACTACAACTTTCTCATGTGGCTGTAGCTGTAAATGGTACGCGATATCGTATGTGGATGAACGAACGAAAATTGGTAGACCTTCCACGATTTATTGGATCAGGTCTAATTAAACACGTTAAGTTTATCTTACATAATGTAAATAGCGAAAACAAGGATCAACCTATTTTTATAACCAATATAAAAGTGGCAGAAGGCGGCGAGGACCTTCGCAGCAAATTATTAAAGGAAGGGAAATTTTCAACAACAGGAATTTTATTCGATTCCGGATCTGATAAGATTAAACCAGAATCTTATGGCACCTTAAAAAAAATTGCCGATGCCCTGCAGCAAGAATCGGGAATAAATGTACGGATTATAGGTCATACCGATGCAGACGGTAGCGATGTTACTAACCTTGAACTATCTAAGAAAAGAGCCGCTTCTGTTAAGCAGACCCTGAGCAACGATTTCGGAATATCGGAAAGTCGGTTACAGATTGACGGTAAAGGTGAAGCTGAACCCGTCGGGGATAATAGCTCTGCCGCTGGCAAAGCACAAAACAGAAGAGTAGAGTTTGTAAAATTTTAATCGAACAGCCAACGAATTTAACTCCACCTTTTGATGCTCTATATTATAGATTATACACTAAACCTAACATTTAAAATTATGAAAAAAAGAAATACCATCATATTGTTTTCCGTGTTAATAACCTTTTTGGGCTTTTCTCAGAACAATTGCAGTAAATTCTATCCCATGGAAGAAGGTGTAAGTTTTCAATACACTATGAGCGATAGAAAAGGTAAGCCAGACGGCACTACTGATTATTACGTTAAAGAGGTATCAAACTCTGGAGGGACTACCATAGCAACTATGAATATGAAATTTACCGACAAGAAGGGCAAGGAAGTTATGGTTTCCGATTTTAAATTCAGCTGTACGGGAGATGGTGTTAAAATAGACTACAATTCACTTGTTCCATCCCAAATGATAAAGCAATACACCGATATGGGAATGGAAATGGATATTTCTGGTACTGATATTGACATCCCCAATAGCTTAAGCGTAGGCCAAGAATTAAAAGATGCCAATGTAACCGTAAATATTAAGATGACTGGGATGAATATGACCATGAGGGTAGACCAAACGAATAGAAAGGTAGAGAAAAAAGAGAGTATCACTACTCCTGCTGGGACTTTTGATTGTTATGTTCTAACTGAAGACAACCTTTCTGAGACCATGGGTGTAAAGCAAAACATGCGCTCTAAAATATGGCTAGCAGAAGGCATAGGAATGGTAAAACAAGAAATGTATAATAAAAAAGGGGCTTTAAGTAGCCAGATGGAGCTTACTAAATACAACCAATAGTCCTAAAATAGATATCCTATGAAACATTGGGGAGAAAACAATAATTACAAAGCGACCTAAGTGTCGAGACCTTCAAACCCAACTAAACAAATAAGAACCGAGATTTAAGTCTCGGTTTTTTTCTTTATACCTTATTATATGCAAGTTGAAATTCTGCTTCAAAAAGGGCAGAAAAATGTTTTAATAGTTTTTCTTTCACTTCTTCCGTATCTACTTCCTTCACTCCTAATTCTACGTTTAAAGATGTTACGGCCTTGCCCCTAATCCCACACGGAATCATTAAGTCAAAATATCCTAAATCGGTATTAACATTTAGAGCAAATCCGTGCATGGTCACCCAACGACTAGCACGTACACCCATGGCACATATTTTACGAACAAAGGGAGTGCCTACATCAATCCAAACTCCAGTCTCTCCTTCAGATCGCTCCCCTTTTATACCATATTCTGCCAAAGTGAGAATTATCATATCCTCTAATAGTCGCAGATATTTATGAATATCGGTAAAAAAATTATCTAGATCTAGAATAGGGTAGCCTACAACCTGACCCGGTCCATGATATGTAATATCCCCTCCTCTGTTTATCTTGTAAAAAGTAGCACCTTTCTCTGCCAAATAGGCTTCATCTACTAATAGGTTACTAATGTCCCCACTTTTCCCCAAGGTGTACACATGAGGGTGTTCTACAAATAAAAAATGGTTAGGAGTTTCCTGTTCGGCCTCTTCCCTTCTATTCTTTACCTTTAAGTCGATTATAGATTTAAATAGCTCTTCCTGATAGTCCCAGGTTTCCTTATAATCCCTATTGCCTAAATCTTCTAAGAGAATCTTTTTATTCATACCGCAAAGATACAAACTCCGTCCAAAATTAGAGACTTAATTAGGATTGTTAAGGATTACCAAAGCGGCAATTACACCTGGTACCCATCCACATAAGGTAAGTAGAAAAACAATTATAAATGACCCACAACCTTTATCAATAACCGACAGTGGTGGGAAGATTATGGCGAACAATACTCTAAAACAGCCCATTTACTTTTTTGATTTTGATTGATGTATTCATAGGACGAAAATATAATGTTTTTGTTACAAGAAGCTGTAAAAAACATGAAAGGGAATACAACAATACTATTAACGGATTGATAGATTAACCCAGAGTAGCTATATTTGCAGCCTTAATCATTATTGTATGCAACTTTCGGAACAAGAAGTAATCAGAAGAGAAAAACTTGGCAAGTTACGGGAAATGGGAATAGACCCTTATCCTGCTGCGCTATACCCTGTTAATAGCACGTCCAAGACCATCAAGGAAAATTATGAAGAAGACAAAGAGGTAATTCTTTCCGGAAGGCTAATGTCCCGAAGGATACAGGGAAAGGCCTCCTTTGCAGAATTGCAAGATAGCGAAGGAAGAATACAAGTATATTTTAACCGGGATGAGATTTGTCCGGGGGAAGATAAGACCTTGTACAATGAGGTGTATAAAAAGCTTTTGGATATTGGGGATATTATTGGAGTAGAGGGAACTCTTTTCACCACTCAAGTAGGAGAGAAAACGGTTATGGTAAAGAAATTTACCCTTCTAAGCAAGTCTTTAAGACCGTTACCCCTTCCAAAAGTTGATCCAGATGGCAAGGTACACGATCAGTTTAATGATCCTGAGTTACGTTACCGTCAGCGTTATGTAGACCTAATTGTAAACCCTGAGGTAAAGCAAAACTTTATAAAACGTACTAAGATTACCAATAGCATACGTCAATTTTTCAATGATGCAGGTTATTTGGAAGTAGAAACACCTATTCTACAGCCCATTCCTGGTGGTGCTGCTGCCCGTCCGTTTGTAACTCATCACAATGCGTTAAACATTCCCTTATATTTAAGGATAGCCAATGAGTTATACCTAAAAAGATTAATTGTTGGCGGATTTGATGGTGTTTATGAATTTGCTAAGGACTTTAGGAACGAAGGTATGGACCGCACCCATAATCCAGAGTTTACGGTTATGGAACTTTATGTAGCCTACAAGGATTACAATTGGATGATGGACATGACAGAAACGCTATTAGAAAAAGTAGCAATGGACTCTAACGGTACTTCAAAAGTATTAGTTGGGAAAAATGAAATTGAGTTCAAAGCTCCTTATCCAAGAGTTCCTATTTTAGAAGCCATTAAAACACACACTGGATTTGATGTTGCTGGCATGGACGAGAATGAACTTAGAGAGGTTGCCAAAAAGTTAAATCTTGAAGTAGACGATACTATGGGAATTGGTAAGTTGATTGATGAAATTTTTGGTGAAAAATGTGAGCACCACTATATACAGCCTACTTTCATCACTGACTACCCAAAAGAAATGAGTCCGCTTACCAAAGAGCACCGAAGCAATCCGGCTTTAACCGAACGTTTTGAATTGATGGTAAACGGAAAGGAATTAGCAAATGCCTATTCTGAGCTAAACGACCCTATAGATCAGCGTGAAAGATTTGAAGACCAACTTCAACTCTCCGAAAAAGGAGATGATGAAGCGATGTTTATCGATCAAGATTTTATTAGATCTTTGGAGTATGGTATGCCTCCAACTAGTGGAATTGGCATTGGAATAGACCGTTTGGTGATGCTGATGACCAATAATGCCTCCATACAAGAGGTCTTATTTTTCCCTCAAATGCGCCCTGAAAGAAAAGAGGTAGAATTAACAGATGAGGAAAAAGAAATTCTTGCACTTCTAAAACCTGCTGGCTCTATGAACTTAAATGAGCTAAAAGAAAAAGCAGCTTTAAGCGGCAAGAAATGGGACAAGTCTATGAAAGCTCTTTCTAAGCACGAACTACTAAAAGTAACTACGGAAGGAGATACAAAAATAGTAGTCTTAAAGAAGTAAGAAATACTTAAGCCAATTCAGCGCACAAAAGAATTGGGTAATAATATCAAGGGTTGGGAATTAATTCTCGACCCTTTTTTCTTTTTAACATTTAAAATTATAGTGTTTAAATGACATAAATTTAAAGCACCTATAACCACCCCCATTATAAAACCAGCATCCTATTTTCCTCTTATGATGTTTGCCTTCTCCATTATTCTACATCATTACTTACCCTCTAGAATATTTAAGCAGCCATATAATTCCTTATATTTAATAACCATAAACTGGATAATTCTACTATCGACAATTGCACCTAACCAAACGACAACATCCTAGTTAAACGCAAAATAGTATCAATATATGTCGTTTAAACTGTAGAATTTAGATTAATTTATCGCTATAATTGTTACGCTACATCCTATTAATCAATCTAATATGATGAATAACATTTAGAGAAAGCTTAGTTATTTCTCTTTTATGTTTTAATATGTGAAGTTATTGTAACCTAAACCATCTTGAAAAATAGACTATACATACTTTTATTTATTGCTGGGTTTATTGTCCTAGGGCTTTTTACGTGGGATATTTTTAAACCAGAAGAAACTGTAGATTTTAGCACTCAGATAAAACCCATCCTAAATAAGAACTGTATCACCTGTCACGGAGGTGTTAAAAAAAATGGTGGATTTAGCTTATTGTTTGAAGAAGAAGCTTTTGCTAACACCGAATCGGGTACTCCTGCAATAATTCCGGGTAATGCCACAAAGAGTCGTATGATACAACTTTTGCATGAGGACGATCCAGAACTCCGTATGCCGTATCAAAAGCCCAAACTATCAGAGGAAGAAATTGATTTATTAACTAGATGGATAGATGAAGGTGCTAAATGGGGTCAACATTGGGCATATACCTTACCCGAAGAGGTAGAAGTGCCTACCACCACTCAATTGGCAAGTTTAGCTAATTATAAGACAGATGATTTTGTAAAAAATAGTATTGACCATTTTATTCTAAGAAAGCTAGAGCAAAACGGAATAGAACCTAGTGTACCTGCTGCATCTAGTGTTATTGCAAGACGATTAGCGTTAGACATTACAGGACTCCCACCAAAAGCTGGTTTATACGAGAATTTTAACTCGGGAAAAATCACCTATGAACAATTGGTAGACATCTTATTAGCCGATGTTTCCTTTGGTGAAAAATGGGCGAGTTGGTGGTTAGACCACGCTCGTTATGCCGACACAAAAGGCTATGAAAAAGATATGGGAAGAACCATGTGGAGATATCGTGATTGGGTTATTAAGGCTTTCAATAAAGACATGCCCTTTAACCAGTTTACTATAGAACAATTAGCAGGAGATTTATTGCCCAACCCAACTGATGACCAATTAATTGCTACTGCCTTCCATAGAAATACAATGAGTAATGACGAAGGAGGAACGGAAGATGAAGAGTTTAGAGTAGCATCTGTAATAGACCGGGTAAACACCACTTTTGAAGTATGGCAAAGCACCACCATTGGCTGTGTACAATGTCACTCCCACACCTACGACCCATTTAAACATAGGGAGTATTATAATCTTATGGCATTTTTCAATAATTCTAGAGATGAGGATACTTCTGAAGATGAGCCTAACCTTAGATTTTACAACGAAAATCAAAAGTCGCAAATAGATCAGATTTATGAGTGGATCTCTAACAATAACAACAAAGAGGTCGCTAATTCCTATAAGGAATTCATAAAGTATTTAGAGCCTGTTTACCATGCCCATTTAGCGTATAATTATACCAATGGAAATTTAGCCGACACCAAATGGCTAGCCCTACGAGACAATGGCTCGTGCCACCTTGATGATGTGTATACCCAAAACTCCAATTTCATTTACCTAAGGTATTCCTCCGGAATAGACGGTACCAAAATGACTATTCGCCAAGATAATTCTGAAGGTGAAATTTTAGCTCAGTTTACCATCAATAAAACAAAGGGAAGAGTAATACAAAAATTCCCCTTTAAAAAAGTAGAAGGGAAAATAAACCTATATATAGAGGTAAACAATGATAAAATACCTTCAACCAGCCCTACTAGCTATATCACTTGGTTTGCATTTCTACCTGAAGTTAATTCCGAAAATGTTGCACAAGCTAATATGGAAGACAACTTTATGGAGCTAATAAATTCCCATGTACCCACTTTACCAATTGTAATAGAAAACCCCGACTATCAAAAAAGAACTACCCAAGTTTTTGAGCGTGGCAATTGGCTTATGAAAACAGATACTGTTGAACCAGCCACCCCACAAAGTCTGAACAAATGGAATGACGCATGGCCAAAAAATAGATTGGGACTCTCCAAATGGTTAGTCAGTAAAGAAAATCCCCTTACTGCACGCACCCTTGTTAATCGTGTATGGCATCAGCTTTATGGGAGAGGTATAGTAGCTACATTAGAGGATATGGGTTCACAATCTGATCCCCCTTCCCACCCTGAATTATTAGATTGGTTAGCTCTAAGATTTATGAACGAGCATCAATGGAGTATTAAGGCATTGGTTAAGGACATTGTTATGTCTGGCACCTACCAGCAAAGCTCTAAGAGTAATGCAAAGCTATTTAATTTGGATCCTAACAACACACTTTATGCTAGAGGTCCTAGAATACGCCTAAGTGCAGAGCAGATAAGAGATCAAGCCCTAGCGGTTTCAGGACTGTTGAGTGCTAAAATGTATGGCCCCAGTGTAATGCCCCCACAACCAGATGGAATATGGCAAACTGTTTATAACGGAGGTAATTGGGTAGAAAGCAAGGGGGAAGATAAATATAGGAGAGGATTGTACACCTACCTAAAAAGAACTAGCCCCTACCCTTCATTTTTAACATTTGATGCAGGGAGTAGGGAGGTATCTACAGTAAGAAGAACGGTAACGAATACCCCACTACAAGCATTGGTCACCCTTAACGACCCTGTGTATTTGGAAACCGCCTATCATTTGGCAAAATATATGGAACAAAGCAAGGAAGTAGAGATAGGAATAAGCAAGGGATATAGCAGAGCAGTTCTGACAGATATCAATCAAGAAAAGCTCGAAGTTCTAAAGGAATTGTACGATCAATCCCTATCCGATTTCAAAATTAATCCGGACAATATAAAAGAATTTATACCTAATGATGTAAATGGAGATGCAAAATTAGCTGCACTGACCGTAGTGGCTAACTCCATTATGAATTTGGACGAATTTTTAACTAAATCCTAGCGATGAACAGTTTAGACCGACTTATAAAAGAAAAGATAAACAGGGATATACAGGCAAAAACCCGAAGGCATTTTATTAAGGAATGTGTTGCAGGGATGGGCGGATTAGCCCTTGGCTCCATGTTTATGGGCTGTAATTCCTTTCTAGGCGATAGTGATAATGGAAAAATAGCACTTACGGAGCGCGATATAAACCCCTTGGCTTCGATGCCGCCACCATTCCCAGCAAAAGTAAAATCGGTTATTTACCTACATATGGCCGGGGCTCCTTCACAGTTAGAGATGTTCGACTATAAGCCTACACTTCACAAATTGGACGGACAGGCTACCCCGCAATCCCTATTAGAGGGAAAAAAATTCGCATTCATTAGGGGAACACCTAAACTGCTAGGTCCACAAGCTGAGTTTAAACGACATGGAGAATCGGGGAATTGGGTTTCTAACTTTCTGCCCCATTTTTCTAAAGTAGTAGATGAAGTAGCCTTTTTAAAAGCTGTAAATACAGATCAGTTTAATCACGGTCCTGCTCAACTATTTATGCATACCGGTGGCCCACGATTAGGAAGGCCTAGTATTGGGTCATGGGTCACTTACGGCTTAGGATCGGAAAACCAAAATCTACCCGGTTTTGTAGTACTAACTTCGGGTGGAAAAACACCTGATGCAGGGAAGAGTGTATGGGGAAGCGGATTTTTACCATCGGTTTACCAGGGAGTACAATGTCGTTCTATAGGAGACCCAGTACTTTATATAGAAGACCCAAAAGGTATCAGTAGAAATTTAAAAAAGAGTACCATTGATGCTATAAATAAAATAAACAAAGCCGAATTTAATGAATATGCCGACCCGGAGATTTTAGCCCGTATTAATCAGTACGAAATGGCATATAGGATGCAAACTGCCGTTCCAGAAGTAATGAACATCAACAACGAACCAGAATATATCAGAGAAATGTACGGAGTTGAGCCAGGGAAGGAGTCTTTTGCTAATAACTGTCTGCTAGCAAGAAAACTAGTAGAAGACGGAGTTCGGTTTGTTCAGTTGTTCGATTGGGGCTGGGATAGCCATGGAACAGGACACGATACTTCTATTGATCTTGGCCTTAGAAATAAGTGTACGGAAATAGACCGACCTATATCAGCCCTACTCCTAGATTTAAAACAAAGAGGGTTATTAGAAGAAACCTTAGTGGTATGGGGAGGGGAGTTTGGACGAACGCCAATGTTAGAAAACAGGGAAGGTCAAAAAATGGCCTATTTAGGACGGGACCACCATGGGGATGCCTTTACCATGTGGATGGCAGGAGGCGGAATAAAAAAAGGAGCCAGTTGGGGAGTTACAGATGAAATTGGTTTTTCTGCCCTAGAGGGACAAGTTTCCGTTCACGATGTACATGCTACTATTCTACATCTATTAGGGTTTAACCATGAGCAATTTACCTATGAATTTCAGGGCAGACCATTCCGATTAACTGATGTAGAAGGACACGTAATACACGAAATTCTAGCCTAACTAACCAACTACACTATCATTATGCATTCAATTAAAATCTTTATAATTCTCCTTATTAGTTTTGTCTCCACCTCCCTAGCTCAGGAAAAAATATTGTTTTTTCAAACAGATTGGGGTAATCAATTAAATTATGATGCGTTTTGCGCGCGTGTAAAAGCAGCAGGGTATGACGGCATAGAAGTTTGGCGACCATCTAAAATTGATGCACAAAACAATTTAAAAGAGGCAATCGCAAGACATGAGCTTAAATTTATTTTTTTACATGGCACCAATAAAGGTTTGCCATTTAAAGAAAGTTTAGAGGACTATACGAATAACTTAGAAGAAATTCTGAAATGGAATCCTTTTTTAGTCAACTGTCATACCGGTAGCGATTTTTTTACTTTTGAACAAAACCAAGCATTTATAGAAGCCGCCAATTCCCTGAGTTCAAAATATAATATTCCCGTTTATCATGAAACGCACAGGGGCCGATTTAGCTATAGCCTTCCAGAAACCAATAAATTTTTAACACAAATCCCCAATTTAAAACTCACCTTGGACGTGAGTCATTGGATGATGGTTCATGAATCCTTACTTCAAGGACAGGAAAATTTGCTTGCACCAGTTATTGACCGGTCGCATCACATTCATGCACGTATTGGCCATAGCCAGGGACCTCAGGTGAACGATCCCAAAGCCCCTGAATGGACAAATGCTTTGGAAAAACATTTGGATATTTGGGAAGCCATCATCAAAAAAGGTTGGAAAGAAAATAAGGGCATATTTACCGTCACCACAGAATTTGGCCCTGCAGATTATATGCCTACCTTACCCTATACGAGAATCCCATTGTCTGACCAATGGGAAGCCAATGTATTTATGATGGAAGCGATAAAAAAACGTCTAAAATTGAGTAATTAATTTATGGAAGTCATCCAACAACTCATAGGGCGTTTACATCCCATAGTCGTTCATTTACCAATAGGATTTATAATTACTGCTTTATTACTTCAATGGATAGATCGCAAGGAAAATAAACAAGAGGAAGTAATTGCACAGGTTTTTCTATGGGGCTTTATAGCAGCAACAATTGCCTGTATTAGTGGATATTTACTTTATATAGGTGAGGGGTACTCATTTGATACCGTGAAAATTCATTTATGGGTGGGAATAGCCACTGCTCTATTTTCTGGGCTAATGTACCTAAGGGTTAAAGAAAATTCCAAGGTGGAGTTTTTACAGCGAATACCTAAAATTATATTATCTTTTTCTCTATTATTTCTAATTTCAATGACCGGTCATCTTGGTGGCAGCATTACTCATGGATCCGACTATCTCTTAGAACCTTTGCCTACTAGTATAAAAATTGCTTTGGGATTTAAAGTTAATTCTTATGAAATGCCCAAACTAGAGGAGGCATCTTGGGAAGAATCTAATTTTTACAATCAAGTTATACAACCCATTTTAAACAATAAATGTTTAAGCTGCCACAGTCCTAATAAAAGTAAAGGAGACCTACAATTAAACGATGCTGAAGGCATTTTAAAAGGGGGTGAAAATGGAGATGTTATAATTCCGAAAGATGCTAAAAACAGTCCTCTTTATGCGAGACTCATTCTTCCACAAGACCATGAAGACCATATGCCACCTAAAGAAAAGACACAATTATCTAAGGAAGAAATTGAAGTGATTAAGGCTTGGATAGAAACAGGCTCATCCCTTGATAAAAACATTGGAGAGTTAGAACTTAAAAAACATTTGTTTACCTCCTTTTTCCGCAAGGAAAATACTTCTGAATATCCAGATGTTAAGGTAGAAGCTATACCTGAGGATACTATAAAAGCGATAAGAAAACACGGATTCCACATAGAGCCAATTAGCGAGTCAAATAATTTAATCCGGGTCTCTTGCATTAACATGCCCTCCTTCTCCGATGATGACATAAAATTGCTGAACTCAGTAAAACAACAAATAGTTTATCTAGATTTAGGAAGTACAGAAGTAACAGATGCCATTTTTGAGCATATTGCGACATTTCCACATCTCACCACGCTAAATTTAAGTCATACCAATATAACAGGAAAAAACATTGAAAAGTTAGCACCTTTGGAGCACCTAAGGACCCTTAATTTAACTCACTCTAAGTTTAATGGGGAACACCTTTCTAATATTACTTCATTTAAACATTTAAAAAATCTCTTCCTTTTTAATTCCCTGGTTAAACAACCCGAATCTAAAAACGAGGACCTACCTAATGGTTTAAATATTGATTATGGGAATTACCACCTCCCCAAAATTGCCACCGATACTATTGTATTTTAGTTTTGAACAGAGTTAAATAGAATTCTAAGATATATTTAGAAATAGTCCCAAATACAGGAATCTAATAACACTTCTCTTACCATAAAAAGGATAGGAGACAGACCCTAATATTAAAAATGCCATAGAAATCAGTCCATCCAAATTCTAGAAAAGTAGCGCTACCCTCTTAATAATGAGTTCTAGTAATTAATACATTATCACATCTCAATAGGAAAAATAAAAATATCACTGTCATCATTTACACAATGAAAATCAACATTTATCTACTATATATTTAAAAAGTAAACACCATCCTTACATTATTCCCACACAACATTTACTTTTACTAATGATTATTGAATATAACCAACGCACTTCCAAAATTTAAATTTAATTCAGTTCTTTGATAAAATTGAAAAAGCACAAAAAACAACTAACTCATGTTTACAAATCAACTCCCAAAAATGCTCTGCGCATTTTTGTTATTGGGCTTTATTACAACTACGGAAGCCCAGATTTTTAAAAAGAAATCTAAAAAGACAGAACAGGCAAAAGGTTCAGAGAAATCAAAAAAAGGAGGAATTGAGCCCTATGAAAAGGTTATCACCAAAGAAGCTATCACAGATAAGGGGCTTTTTAACGTGCATAAAGTAGATAACAAATACTATTATGAAATTCCAGATAGCCTGTTCACAAAAGAAATGCTAATGGTTAGCAGAATTTCCAAGACCGCAAGTGGAATAGGATTTGGCGGAGGAAAGATTAACACCAAAGTCCTTAGATGGGAAAAGAAGGATGAAAAGGTACTTCTTAGAGTGGTTAGTCACGATGTAGTGGCATCTGACTCACTCCCGATTTATGAAGCGGTAGTGAACTCTAATTTTGAGCCAGTTTTATATGCATTCGACATAAAAGCGATAAACAAAAAAGATTCTACCAAATTAGCCACCGTTATTGAGGTAAACGAACTATTTGAGCAGGATGTAAAGGCTTTAGGGATGCCAGAATATTACCGAAAACAATATAAAGTTTCCCGTTTAGAAACCTCTAGAAGCTATATAGAGTCACTTAAAAGTTTTCCTCTAAACATAGAGGCAAGACACGTAAAAACCTACGCTGCAAGCAATCCGCCATCTAATGCTACTGTGGGATCTATCTCTATAGAAATTAACAATTCTATGGTGCTACTTCCAGAAGAACCTATGAAGCGAAGAAAGTTTGACCCTCGTGTTGGTTGGTTTACAAGTAGTCAGATAGATTATGGTCTTGATGTACAAGAAAGCAAGCGGATTGCCTTTTTAGATCGTTGGAGATTAGAGGTAAAGGACGAGGATATTGAAAAGTTCAAAAGAGGTGAATTGGTAGAACCGAAGAAACCGATTGTTTATTATATAGACAGAGCTACCCCAGAAAAATGGGTGCCTTTTATAAAACAGGGAATTGAAGATTGGCAAGTAGCTTTTGAAGCTGCAGGTTTTAAAAACGCCATCTTAGCAAAGGATCCACCATCAATTGAAGAAGATCCAGATTGGTCTCCTGAAGATGTTAGGTATTCTGTAGTTCGTTATTTAGCCTCTCCTATACCTAATGCTAATGGGCCTCATGTAAGCGACCCTAGGACTGGTGAAATATTAGAATCTGATATAAACTGGTACCACAATGTAATGTCTTTGCTAAGAAACTGGTATTTTGTACAGACTGCTGCTATTAATCCAGACGCTAGAGGTGTTGCTTTTAAGGATGAAGTAATGGGCCGTTTAATACGTTTTGTATCCTCCCATGAAGTTGGTCATACTTTAGGATTACCCCACAACATGGGAAGTAGTTCTGCTTACCCTGTTGACTCATTAAGATCTGCTACATTCACCAAAAAATACGGTACGGCACCTTCTATTATGGATTATGCTAGATTTAATTATATAGCACAACCAGGAGATAAAGACGTTGCCCTAATGCCTAATATTGGTATTTATGATAAATATGCCATTAGTTGGGGTTACCGTCCAATCTTAGATAAATCGGAAACCGAAGAGAAAGAGATATTAGATAGCTGGATCTTAAAGCATGCCGGAGACCCTCTCTATCGTTTCGGTCACCAACAAGTAGGCGATGTAGTAGACCCTAGTTCGCAAACTGAAGACTTAGGTGACGATGCAATTAAAGCAAGCACTTATGGAATAAACAACCTAAAACTAATTGTTCCAAAACTCGTAGAATGGACCGCTGAAGACGGAAAAGATTATGAGGACCTAAATATTATGTACGGACAAGTTATTGGCCAATTAAACAGATACATGGGGCATGTAAGCAATAATATAGGTGGTGTATATGAGAATCTAAAGACGTTCGATCAGGAAGGCCCTGTGTACACTCCAGTAGATAAAACCCATCAACAAAACTGCATGGCTTTTATTCAAGATCAACTCTTTAAAACACCAGAATGGCTTATTGACCAAAACATTTTTAGCAAAATAGAGTATTCTGGTTCTGTAGAGCGCATAAGAAATATGCAGGAAAGAACCTTAAATAACATTCTAAGCTTAGGCAGAATGGCTAGGCTGATTGAAAATGAGGCTATGAATGGGAAAGAAGCCTATAGCCTTATAACTATGATGAACGACCTTAGAAAGGGAATTTGGTCGGAAATTAGAAATGGTAAAACTATAGACACCTATAGAAGAAACCTACAAAAAGCACATATAGATCGTTTAGCTTATTTAATGGTTGCAGAAAGTGAAGGTAAAAAATCTAGTAGGGGTGGTTACCAGAAATCTACTGCCATAAATACAAGTCAGTCCGACATACGATCTATAGCCAGAGCAGAATTAAATATACTAAGACGGGATATTAAAAATGCAATTGGCCGAACTTCAGATGCTATGAGTAAATATCACTTGCAAGATGCGGCAACAAGGATCGACCATATTTTAGATCCCAAATAATAAGTAAAGAACAGCATTATTAAAAAGGCTAGGGTACTTTAAAACACCCTAGCCTTTTTTTTACATACCACCCAAAATTCACCTCAACTACCTCCCGAAAACATAATTAAAAACATGAAAGTTTCACAAAATCTGACACTTATCGCAAAAATATTAAAGATTATTCCTACATTTGACGTGGTATTTCTAAATCCAAAATAGTGTCTTACAAAGTTAAAAGTCTTCTATATTTTATCTGTTTTATAGCATCGGCTTTATTTTATTACTATTTGGATATAGATAATGAGCAACCTACCCCAATACAATCTGTTGAAATACCAATAAAGGAGAAAGACACTATTACCCCCAACCAGCGAATTAGCGAGGCCTATAAAGCTAGTGAGGAGCCTCAATTTTCAGAATTTTAATAGGCAAAATACCCTTTTACGCATCTACACCACAAAAATACGCTAATTCACAACATTCTCACCTAGATTTTCAATACTTACCATAATTTAGAGGGTATAACCAATTCCTCTACGTTATGAACTACAGAATTAAAAGTCTTTTTTACCTTATCGCTTTCGTTGCTTCAGCCTTAATTTGCAATCATCTGCAAGAAGACAGCTATAATGAAAAAGAAGTGCTAACCATAGAAAACAACGAGAAAGTTGACAATACTATTGCAAGCTTGGAATAACGAATTAAGTCCCGAAGGCTGTTATAAATACAGAAAAACCAATCATTTAATACAAACAAAGGCCGTTCTATTTTAATAGGATGGCTTTTTTATTTTCACCCTTTTCCAAGAATTCTGTAATCTAAAAATAATAGTAAAGGAAATCTGGGAATACTTTTGGTTACTTCTTTAGCTGATACTCTCCGCTATTGGATACAACCCCAACGCATAGCGCTTCTAATTAATTATGAGGCAATTTACCCACCCTCAATCATTATAAATTGCTGTTAAACTTTACTAAAGCTGGAAACCCTAACTAAACCAAACTTCATTTCTACTGTCTTAGTATTAAACACCTTAAAATTTCAGATAATGAAAAAGTTAATTTTTACAGTCTTATTAATGATAGGCTTTACAGCTTTCGCACAAAATGATCACAGAAAAGGAATGATGGATATGAGCCCCGAGCAGGTGGCTACTCTTCAAACCAAAAAAATGACTTTGGCTCTAGGTTTAAATGATGCTCAACAAGCACAAATCCAAAAGTTAAATGTAGAAAACGCGACTCTTCGTATGGAGAAAATGAAAGAGATGAGAGCAAAAAAAGAAAGCGGAGAGATGAAAAAGCTGACTTCGGAAGAACGCTATGCTCTTAGAAATGAACGATTAGATCATCAAATTGCGCAAAATCAGCAATTGCAAAAAATACTTACTAAGGATCAATTTGAGAAGTGGGAAAGTTTAAAAGCAGACAGAATGCATAAAAGAAAAGGGAGAAGCAAAGGACATAAAAGAAATCAAAGATCGAAACAATAACTAAAAAAATATTTGGTAGTCTGCCTTCCAAGCTCCTTCCTGTAAAAAGGAGGGGACTTAGAAGGCGAATACCAAATTTAATTGCTTATTATTTTAAATCGTCAACAATATTGGAAAGGGCAGCAATGGTAGCATCCAAATCCTCATAAGTAAGTGCATCATTTAAAAAGTAACTTTCATAGGCACTAGGAGGAAGATAAACACCCTCTCTCAACATTCCGTGGAAATACTTTTTAAAATTATCATTATTCCCTTTAACAGCGCTTTCAAAATCAACTACAGGTTCATCCGTAAAGTGAATAGACATCATAGAACCAAATCTATTTTTTTGGAAGGGAATATTATTATCCGTCAGCACCTTAGCCAATCCAGTTCCCAAGTAGGCGGTTTTATCAGCAAGACTTCTAAACACATCTGGATTATTATTTAATTCGGTTAGCATAGCCAATCCAGCACTCATAGCTAAAGGGTTACCGCTAAGTGTACCTGCTTGATAAACCGGTCCGTCTGGAGCCAAATACCCCATAATCTCATCCCTAGCCGCAAAGGCGCCTACAGGCAAACCTCCACCTATAACTTTCCCAAAGGTTACGATATCGGCATCTATTCCTAATACTTCCTGGGCACCACCTTTGGCAAGTCTAAACCCAGTCATTACCTCATCAAAAATCAATAATATCCCCTCTTGAGTACAAATATCTCTTAAGCCTTTCATAAAACTTTCCTCTGGAATAATACATCCCATATTCCCTGCTATGGGTTCTATGATAATAGCGGCAATTTCGCCTTTATTCGCAGTTACTAAAGATTTTACACTTTCCAAATTATTGTAGGTAGCCAAAAGAGTATCTTTTGCAGTACCTTGTGTTACTCCAGGACTATTTGGAGTACCAAAGGTAACCGCTCCACTACCCGCCTGAATTAGAAAGGAGTCTGAGTGTCCGTGGTAACATCCCGCGAATTTTATAACCTTATCCCTTCCGGTATAACCTCTAGCTAACCTAACAGCACTCATACAGGCTTCGGTACCACTATTTACAAAACGGATCTTATCTATATTAGGCACCATAGAAACCGCTAGTTCTGCTAATTGAGTTTCTATTTCTGTTGGCATTCCAAAGGAGGTCCCTTTTTTTGCCTTTTCTATCACCGCATTAATCACAGGCTCGTAGGCATGCCCCAAGATTAAGGGCCCCCAAGAAGCTATATAATCTATTAAGCGGTTACCATCTTCATCATACAAATAAGCACCCTTAGCCTCTTTAACAAATATGGGATTCCCTCCCACAGCTTTAAACGCTCTAACTGGAGAGTTTACCCCTCCTGGAATAAATTTTTGCGCTTCGGCAAACAAGGCACTACTTCTTTTATATATCATTTTACCTATTTTTTTACAGCTTTAACAGTAAGTCTTTGGCCTATCGCCAAATCACTACTCTTCATATTATTCAACTCCATCAGTTCTGAAACAGTAACAAAGTATCTTCTTGCAATAGAGTACAAAGTATCCCCTTTCTTTACCACGTAGGTTTCAAAGTTATATTGCTTGGGTTCCTTTTTTACTATTCTTCCAGTTTTTATAACCTCCTGGTCGTACTTATCTAACCCATATCGTTTTATAACTGAAATCAACTTATCCGGATATTTTCTATCCGTAGCATAACCTGCTTTTTTTAATCCTTTTGCCCAGCCCACATAATCGTCGTGCTCTAAATCAAATAAAAAAGCATATCGAGCACGCGTAGATAAAAAGATACTTCGATCTCTAAAGGAATACATAGGATGGTTGTATTTCCTAAAGCACTCCCCCTTTTCATCATCATCATGAAAATCATAATCGCCTTCCCAACCGGTATGACATTTTATTCCAAAATGATTATTGGTCCTCTGGGTAAGGGATCCTCTCCCTGCTCCACTCTCTAAGATTCCCTGAGCCAAAGTTATACTGGCAGGAATACCATAAGCTTTCATTTCAAAACGAGCAATATCAGCAAAGGATGCTATATACTCTTCTACAGAGTTAATAGAAAACTGAACGAAGTCTCCTGTATCTTCTGGAAGTGGATAAAGCACACTTTCTTCTTGTTTATATTCCTTTACAGCTGCTCTTTCTGCAGGCTTTTTTACCGTTCTCTCTGTTGTTTTCTTTGTGTGAGACACCCGTTTTTTAGATCCACAAGCGATCATTAAGGATCCAAAAATAACTACCGCTACTATTCTTTTTATCATACTTCTATCAATGGTTGCTGTCGCTTTTTTAAAATTATATTCATTCCTTCAACCCCTTGCAATCCCCCTGTATGTACTACCAAGATGGACGTTCCTGGTTTAAAGTAACCCTGTTTTATCAAATCCAAAACACCATAAAACAACTTGCCGGTGTAAATAGGGTCTGTGGGAATGCCGGTCTCTCGCTTAAACCAATTTATAAACGATATTAGTTCTCCGGATATTTTGGCATAACCGCCAAAGTGATAATCGGTTCTTATTTCCCAATTGTCTTTGGTGACAAAATTACGAATATCTTTTGTTAGAAAATCACCTTTTAGGGAAGCAAAGCCTATTACCTTTTGAGTAGCACCAGATGCATTAATTATTCCCGCTACAGTACCTCCTGTACCTACACTACAACACAGATAGTCATAGTTAATATCGCTCTCTCCCAATATCTCCTCACATCCTTTTATAGCCAAATCGTTGGTTCCCCCTTCTGGTACCAGATAGAATTCCCCTATACTATCTTGTAAACTCTGTAAAAATATAGGGCTAGTCTTATCCCTAAATTGATCTCTAGAAATAAAGATAAATTCCATTCCGTTTTTTCTAGCCTGGGCAAGGGTAGGGTTACTTTTATACCCACCTTTTAATTCTTCTCCCCGTATTATACCAACAGTACGCAAACCAGTCTCTTTGCCTGCATAAGCAGTGGCCGCAATATGGTTAGAATAAGCACCACCAAAGGTAACAAGGGTATGGTACCCCTGTTTTTGAGCTTCTAAAAGGTTGTATTTTAATTTTCGGAATTTATTCCCTGAAATAAAAGGATGTATCAAATCTTCCCTTTTTACAACTAGGGAAACCTGCTTATCTTTTAATAAGGAAAGTTTTACTTGTTGATGAATTACTGACACATCTATATCTTTTCACCCCAAAGATATTTAATAAAACTATACGGACTTCGTTGTTGCAAATAAAGTAAGTTGGATTCATTCTGATATGCCTCTCGCTCAAAACTAATGTTTCTATAAGCCTTATAGGCATTAAAATAAATGAAAAACCGAATTAAGCCTTCTAGTAAGTAGATGAGATAAAAAGGAATAATTAATAATTCTCGTTGCTGCTTAAGGTGTATCTTCTCATGATTGATGAGCACTGTATCTTTTTTTAGGGCAGTATGCTTCAATATAATAAATGGCCATAACGACAATCCTACATAGTTTTTATAAAAAAGATGTTTAAATACAATGATCATAGACCTAAAAAAATAACAACATATTCAAAGATATAAGTCCTTATTTGAAAAATGAACTCTAATCGATTTAAAACTGCCTCTTTGGGGTTAACTACACAAAACACTACGTGAGAATAGCACAAATATTCCCAATCAAATGTATAATAGGTGGGTTATTCATTAAAATCCTATAAATTTACACTGATGAAAAAATTAATACCAATAGAAGAAGGGGATTTTTATCTTTCGGAAGAAGGGTATAAAGTTTTCACTAAGCAATATCTCTTAAAAAGAGGATACTGTTGTGAAAGTGGCTGTAGACATTGCCCTTATGGCTATAATCCGCGTACTAACCGAAGAAACTAATAACTACTCATTCGGCACGGTTTTTGAGATTATTTATTAGAATTATAATGACTACGAATTCAAAAATAACAGCTATGAAGAATCTTAGATTTTTAATCGTTCCTATTTTCGCTTTGCTTCTATTAGGTTCATGTACCTCGGTACAAGTATTAACAGATTACGATAGGGAAGCAAATTTTGACAACTTTAAAACTTACGCTTTTTACAAGACGGGTATAGACAAGGCACAAATTTCCGATCTAGACAAAAAAAGAATTCTAAAAGCTATAGATTTTGAAATGAACTCTCGTGGATTCGTGAAATCTAATGACCCAGACATACTTCTCAGCATTTTTACAAAAGAAAGACAGCAAGTAGATGTCTATAGCAACTATTGGAATGGCGGTTATTATGGTTGGGGATGGAACCCATATTTTTGGGGAGGACCTTACAATAACAGTAATGTAAGCACAAGAACAGAAGGTTCTTTATACATAGATATTATAGACGCAAAAAACAAAGAATTGGTATGGCAAGGAAGAGGAGTTGGTAGCCTTCACAACATAAAAGATATTGAAAAGAAAGAAGCGAGAATAAAAGAATTTGTTGCCGAAATTCTAAAAGCTTATCCCCCAGGATCCGATAACAAATAGGAGACCTCACTAGAACATCACCTATTATTTAAAACTTATGCTGTAATTTGTTATTATAATCAGCTAGGAACAAAGAGTTAAAGACCACAATAATTTTCTGTTAAGCCACGCCTTAGAGAAGTAAAACTTCCTTAAGGCGTGGCTTTTTTTGTATCTTTAATTAATCAGTTAATTCAGACTCAATGACCTTTGAAAGCAATTTCATATTAGATAAGCTACCCAAACATTTAAAGCAATATATAAAGCCTCAAAACTATGAGGAATACACCGCGATAAATCAGGCTGTTTGGCGTTATGTAATGAGAAAAAACGTTGACTATCTCAGTAAGGTAGCTCATAAAAGCTATGTAGATGGCCTTCATAAAACGGGGATTGCCATAGACCACATTCCCAATATGTACGGAATGAATCGTATTCTAAAAGAAATTGGTTGGGCAGCGGTAGCGGTAGATGGATTTATTCCCCCTAGTGCATTTATGGAATTTCAGGCTTATAATATTTTGGTTATTGCTTCTGACATTAGACAGCTAGAACACATAGAATATACCCCCGCACCAGATATTATTCATGAAGGTGCAGGCCATGCGCCTATTATTGCCAATCCCGAATATGCAGAGTATTTAAGAAGGTTTGGGGAAATTGGCAGCAAAGCCCTTTCTAGCAAAAAAGATTATGAACTCTATGAAGCTGTAAGACATCTTTCCATTATAAAGGAAGCGGAAGGAACACCCCAAGACCTCATTGAAAAAGCAGAAAAAAGAATTGAGGAACTTCAGCAAAATATGGGAGAGCCTAGTGAAATGGCTCTCATTAGAAATTTACATTGGTGGACCGTAGAATACGGACTTATAGGCACCCTAGAAAACCCTAAAATATATGGAGCTGGTCTTTTATCCTCTATTGGTGAAAGTGCTTGGTGCATGACAGATGAAGTAAAGAAGATACCCTATTCGCTTGAGGCGGTACATACTTCCTTTGATATAACCAAACCCCAACCTCAACTTTTTGTAACCCCAGACTTTGCCTACCTCAACCAAGTACTAGAAGAATTTGCCAATACAATGGCCCTCCGCAAGGGCGGATTAAGCGGTTTAGAAAAGTTAGTGGAGTCCAAAGAATTAGGCACCATAGAATTAAGCACAGGCATTCAAATTTCCGGGAATTTCACTAGGGCTATTGCTCATGAAGGGAAGCCTATTTATTTTTTCACCGAAGGCAAGACGGCACTTTCTTATAGAGAGAAGGAACTTATAGGACATGGAACTAAGCATTACCCTAATGGATTTGGCGCTCCGATAGGAAAACTAAAGGGAATAAATATCGCTATTGAGGATATGAGCCCAAGAGACTTAAAGGCTTATAATATTTACGAAGGTGAAGTGGTTACCCTAGAGTTTATTGGAGGCATCACCGTTAGCGGAAAGATCATAACTGGGACAAGAAACTTAAAAGGAGAAATTATCTTAATCTCCTTTTCTAATTGCACTGTAAAACACCACGATCAAATACTCTTCCATCCAGAACAAGGATTATATAATATGGCAGTTGGTCAATCTATTGTTTCTGTTTTCAATGGTCCGGCAGACTTATCTAGTTTTGACCTAATTACTCACAAAATTTCCGATACCACTATCAAAACACCTAAAACTAAATTAGATCTCCAATTAGAGCAACTCTACAAACAAGTTAGAGAGTTTAGAGAGGGTGAAAACACCACTATTTCCCGAAATAAGGTATTCCAAGAACTCTTATCGAACCACCCCGAAGATTGGCTACTACCCGTGGAATTATACGAGTTGGCAATGAATAATGGAGATAGCGAGTTTGCCAATGAAATTTCAGCACATCTCGCCAATGTAAAGCGCAACAAACCTAGCGTAGGACGTTTAATAGATGACGGGTTGGAACTAGTAGATAAAAATTTAGTAATTTAGACTTTTGTCGAAATCTAAAATTATACAGAGTGTAGATGACCATTAATTAATAATGTTATGAAAATACCGGTCCTACTTACAATACTCTTATTCCTTGTCTCCATGTCTATTTCCAAAGCCCAAACCATTTATAATGAAAACGAAGTTCCTTTATTTGAGGTCCCTAACCCTTTAATCACCTTTAAAGGCAAAACCATTAGTACTACTGCTGATTGGGAAAAATTAAGACGACCAGAACTACATGCTTTTTTTAAAGACAATGTTTATGGACGGGTGCCTAAAAATCTAAAAATAGACTCCTACCATATCTTAGAGCAGGACGACAATGCGCTTAATGGAAAAGCCCTGCGCAGACAGGTAGAACTCACTTTTACTCATAACAATAAAAAATTGAGTTTTACCATTTTACTTTACCTCCCAAAACATGTGAAAAATGCAGCCCTCTTTTTAGGCTATAACTTTTATGGAAATCATACGATTACTGAAGACGAAGCGGTAATAATTTCTTCTGCATGGTCCAACAATAATGAGGAGTTTGGAATTGAAAACAACACCTTAACTGCAGCCTCTAGAGGCAAACGCACCAATAGGTGGGCAATTGAAAAAATCATAAATGCCGGTTATGGCCTCGCTACTATTTACTATGGGGAGGTTGATCCAGATAAAAATGATTTATCAGACGGAATACACCATCTTTTATATAGTGAAAATCAAAATCAGCCAAAACTAGAAGAGTGGGGAAGTATTGCCGCATGGGCCTGGGGCTTGAGCAAGGCAATGGATTATTTTGAAATAAATCCTGAGGTTGATGCTTCAAAAGTTATTGTTTTTGGACATTCTAGGTTAGGAAAATCTGCCCTATGGGCTGGAGCTAACGACCAAAGATTTGCTGGTGTTATATCTAACAATTCGGGATGTGGTGGTGCCTCAATGTCCAAAAGAACATTTGGGGAAACCATAGCAGTTATAAACGAACGCTTTCCTCATTGGTTCTGCACCAACTTTAAAGAATACAATAATAATGAGGGGGCATTAGCTGTAGACCAACACCAACTTTTGGCCCTTATAGCACCAAGACCTCTTTATGTAGCAAGCGCAAAAGAAGATAGATGGGCAGATCCAAAAGGTGAATTTTTATCCACCAAATATGCATCATCAGTTTATGAATTATACGGCAAGAAAGGTATTGGTAACATGGAAATGCCAAATACCAACTCACCTATCCATAACACTGTTGCCTACCATATACGTACAGGCAAGCATGATGTTACGGATTATGATTGGGAACAGTATATTAAGTGGGCTAATACCCACTTTAAGTAAGTATTAACCTCAGCTAATTCTTAATAATTTTGTTGGTAGGTTTTAATTCCTCTAAACTCTCAATAGTACTATCACCATACACTAGAGTCCACCCCATGGTATTCGTTAGCACTAAAAACTTAGACAACTCACTTATCAGTCGGTTTTCTGCATTAGACTTTAGGGAAGAAGCGTCTATTTTCTTCATTAAAGAAGCATTTACGTTTCTTTTTATCTTATTATAATCTCCCGCATTAAATTGGTTCAGGAAATCTGCGGTAACATCGTAGTATTCAAAATCGGGATAAATTTTAATCTCTGCTTTAGGAATACTTCGGATAAACAAGGTTTTAGACTCCTTGTCTACTTCAAAATCAATCTTACTTAAATCATAGGCTACAGTTACCTCTGCATTAACCACTACTAGCGCTTTTTTATCTGCAGTAATCAATGGTCCAAATAGCTGTTGCGAATCTTTATAGTTATACACTTCGGCAAAATGCCCCTCGGTAACGATAAGTTTAGCCACGTTATTTACTTGCTCTTGTATTAACATGGAATTCTCCTCTAAAATAGAAGTCTTCTTTTTATCTTCGGAGCAGGAACGAAAAACTAATACCACTGTTAAGGTTAATACGATTCCTATTATAATATTTCTCATCCTTAAAATCTCATAAATGGGTACTCTTTTTGGAGTTCCCTTATTTTTTGTTGTTGTTTATCTAGAAACTGCTTATGCTGTGCCGAACATAAGTTAAATGGCCTATGCTGCAACCCCTTTTGAACTTTAGCAACTCTTTCCATCACACGAAATACAGACTCTGACATCCAAACATAAATAAATTTCTCCCATATATAATCTATAGCCAAAGTGTTGGGATGAATCATATCTGTGTTATAAAAACGGTAGTCTCGCAATTCATCCATCATAATTTCATAAGACGGAAAGTAATGCCCTTTAGGTTCCATACTATTAAGAAGTGAATGGATAGAGGTAATTAAGTTTGCTTTGCTAAGTTGATTCTCCACAAAACCGTCCTTGAGGTGCCTTACTGGGGAAACCGTAAAAATAAGTTGAGCCTTTTTATTTACACTTCTAATACCTTCCACAATTTTCCTAAGACTCTTTACATTGGACTCTATGGAGACTATTTCTTTAGAAAACTCCTTTTGTGGCACCTTATGGCAGTTAGCAACCACTTTATCTGTTGCATTGTGCCTATACGCCCAAGCTGTTCCCAAAGTAATAATTATGTGTGTAGCCTTTGTAATATGATTAAATGCAACGTTTAGGCCCGAATTTAAATTTTGGAGCAATTGATCTTTAGATGCTGCCGACAAATCGGAATGCGCATCAAAACAGTGCCATATTCCATCATGCAAAAAAACATCCTCTTCGGTGTAATTTTCCTTTTCAATAGACCTACTCACCAACTGCTCTATAGCTTTGGGATGAAATTGCGTCCCAAATGGATTACAAAGTGTCCGAAATTTAAAATAATCTAGCTTGTCCCCAATATTTTTTGAAAAACAGGAGCCCAACAAAACTACCCTGCTTTGGTAGTCCATTGGGCCCTTTGCCTTATCTAATGGTATATAGGTCTGTAACTTCATTCTCTTCCGCACTTCATTAAAACCAATCTGCGTCGTACGATTTACTAAAGCGCTTTTTACCTTTATCGCTCCAATAAAATGCTTGACATTAGTTTAAATATTCCTTTGCCTTATTTAATACTTCTGGAATACCTGCAGGGTTTTTTCCACCAGCGGTAGCGAAGAAAGGCTGACCTCCTCCTCCACCTTGAATAAATTTCCCCAATTCCCGTACTATGGTTCCAGCATTTAAGTTCTTTTCAGCCACCACTTCTTTGGAAATATAACAAGATAATAAAGCCTTCCCATCTTGCTCTGTAGCGAATAATAAGAATAAGTTATCCTTATTACTTCCCATTTCAAAAGACAGGTCTTTAATACCAGCGGCATCTAAATCTACCTTCTTCGCAAGGAACTGCACTCCGTTTACCTCGGTTAACTCGTTTAAAAGGTCCCCTTTTAAATTCTTGGCTTTATCCTTTAAAAACCCTTCAATTTGTTTTTTAAGTGATGCATTCTCTTCTTGCAGAGAAGCTACCGCCTTCACTGGGTCTGCTGCATTATTCAATAGATCTTTAATCTCGAGCATCAACCTATTATTCTCCGAATAAAAATCTTTAACGGCGTCTGAGGTAATCGCTTCTATCCTACGTATTCCTGAAGCTACTGCGCCTTCTGATCTAATTTTAAAATGCCAAATATCTCTTGTATTCTTCACATGGGTCCCTCCACAAAGCTCAATAGATTGCCCAAAGCGGATGGTCCTTACCGTATCCCCATATTTCTCTCCAAAGAGAGCCATAGCACCTTGCTTTAGGGCTTCTTCCATAGTAACCCCTCGTTGCTCTTCTAGAGGCAAGTTGCCATAGATACGTGAATTAACAAAACTTTCTACATCCCGTATCTCGCTTACTGTAAGTTTAGCAAAATGAGAAAAATCGAATCGCAAATATTTTGAGTGTACTGCAGAACCTTTCTGCTCTACGTGTTCACCTAACACCTCGCGTAACGCCTGATGCAATAAGTGGGTAGCAGTGTGATTACAAGCCGTTCTCCAGCGTTGTTTTTTATCAACAACCGCTTTAAGACTTTCATTTACTTCAACTGGCAATTCCTTAGTAAAATGAACAATTTCATTATTTTCCCTTTTTGTATCTAAGATATAGTATACGTTTCCATTAGATGCTTCTAAATAACCTTTATCACCTACCTGGCCACCACCTTCTGGATAAAACGGAGTTAAATTAAACACCATTTGGTATTGTTCCCCCTCTTTTTTGGAGGTAACCTTTCTATATTTCACCAATTTAACCGAGGTTTCCAACAAATCATACCCCACAAACTCCTGTTCTAAATCATTGGACAAAACTACCCAGTCGTCTTTAGAAACTTCGGAGGCCGACCTAGAGCGGGCTTTTTGTTCTTGCATGGCCTCCTTAAACCCCTTTTCATCTAATTGATAACCTCTCTCGCTTAAAATAAGTGCCGTAAGGTCTATAGGAAAACCATAGGTATCATAAAGTTCAAAGGCCTTTCTACCATCTACGGTAAGTCCTTTGTTAATAGAGATCATAGTATCTAGCAATACCAAACCTTGCTCTAAAGTTTTTAAGAAAGACTGTTCCTCTTCCTTAATCACGTTCTCTATCAATTGTTTTTGTACTCTAAGCTCGGGGAAAGCTTCCCCCATTTTATCGGCAAGCACCTTAACCAATCGGTACATAAAAGGATCCTTAGTATCCAAAAAGGTAAACCCATATCTAATAGCTCTTCTCAGAATCCTACGAATTACATAACCTGCTCCGGTATTACTAGGCAATTGTCCGTCTGCAATAGAAAAGGCCACTGCTCTAATATGATCTACTATAACCCGAATAGCTATATCAACCTTTTCATCCTTTCCATATTTGGCATTAGCTATAGTCTCCACTTCTCTAATAAGCGGGGTAAATATATCAGTATCATAGTTAGAACGAACATTTTGCATCACCATACAGAGTCGCTCAAAGCCCATACCTGTATCTACATGCTTTGCAGGTAATGGCTCCAGATTCCCATTAGCTCTCCTGTTGTACTGCATAAATACCAGATTCCATATTTCCACTACTTCCGGATGGTCCATATTAACCAAAGAAGCACCAGAAACCTTTTCTTTCTCTTCCTGAGACCTAATATCTACATGAATTTCCGAACAAGGTCCGCAGGGACCTTGATCCCCCATTTCCCAAAAGTTATCTGCCTTATTACCGAACAATATTCTATCTTCTGCCACATGCTTGCGCCACAATTCTAAAGCTTCAGTATCTTGACCTAGGTTATCGGCATCCTTACTCCCTTCAAAAACGGTTACGTAGAGACAGTCTTTATCTATTTTACATACCTCAGTTAAAAACTCCCAAGCCCAGGCAATTGCTTCTTCTTTAAAGTAATCTCCAAAACTCCAATTCCCCAACATCTCAAACATAGTATGGTGATAGGTATCTTTACCCACCTCTTCTAGGTCATTGTGTTTTCCACTCACCCTAAGGCACTTTTGGGAATCTGCGACTCTTGTATGTTTAGGTACGGAATTACCTAGGAAAAACTCCTTAAACTGATTCATTCCGGCATTGGTGAACATCAAGGTTGGATCATCTTTGATGACCATAGGCGCAGAAGGAACAATTTTATGGGTTCTTTCCTTAAAAAATTCTAAAAACTTGGCTCTAATCTCTTGGGATCTCATCTAAATTGGTAAGCTTTTTATATATTTAACTGATGCTAGAAAACATTTCTTAACTTTGCGGGTAGCTGTTAATTACCGCCACAAAAATAGAATAAATTACATACATGTCTAAGGTAAAATATTATTACGACCCGGACACCCTATCTTATCGAAAGATAGAACCCAAAAAAGCGAAAAAGTATAGAAATATAGCCTTCTTTTTTTTAGGCTCTTTACTTTTTGGTTTTTTAGGATTGATATTTCTATTAAATACCAATCTAATTAATACCCCGCATGAGCTTTCATTACAGCGAGAACTTAAGAATTACGAGCTTCAGTTTGAAATTCTCAACAGAAAAATGACTCAGATAGAGCAGGTTTTGAGCAATATCGAAGAAAGGGACAATAATCTTTATAGGTTATATTTTGAAGCTAATCCGATACCGGAAGAGCAAAGAAGAGTTGGATTTGGTGGCGTAAACCGATATAAATCACTTGAGGGTTATAATAACTCCGAAATGATTATAGCGAGTACTAAGCGATTAGAAATTATACAAAAACAAATGGTAATCCAATCGAAGTCCTTAGACGAGATTACCAAATTAGCAGAAGAAAAAGAAAAGCTTCTAGCGGCAATTCCTGCCATACAGCCAATAAAAAATGAAGACCTTACTAGAATGGCTTCAGGTTACGGATGGCGTACAGACCCCTTTACCAAGGCTCGTAAGATGCATTGGGGAATGGATTTCACCTCACCAAAAGGCACTCCCATCTATGCCTCCGGAGATGGTAGAATAGAAAGAGCAGATAATAATTCTTCTGGATATGGAAAACATATTAGGATAGATCACGGTTATGGTTATATGACCTTATACGCCCATCTAAGTCAGTACAACGTAAAAAAGGGGCAAAAAGTAGAGCGAGGAGACCTCATTGGTTTTGTAGGAAATACAGGAAGATCGGAAGCACCTCACTTACATTATGAGGTATGGAAAGACAATCAACGTATAAACCCGATTAATTTCTACTACGGAAGTTTAAGCGCTGAAGAATTTGAAAATATGCTGAAATATGCTACACAAGAAAATCAATCTTTAGATTAATGCATATAGATCTCCCTGAAAAAAGATATTACGGAATAGGCGAAGTTGCCAAAGCCTTTAAGGTTAACACCTCCCTTATTCGCTTTTGGGAAAAGGAGTTTGATGTGCTTAAACCCAAAAAAAATGCTAAGGGGAATAGGAAGTTCACTCCCGAGGACATTAAAAACCTTCAATTAATTTATCATTTGGTAAAGCAACGAGGCTTTACACTAGAGGGAGCAAAAATCCAATTAAAGGAAAACCGACTTAAAACCTTAAGTACTTTTGATGTCATTCAAAAATTAGAAAAGGTAAAAGCCGAATTGATCAGAATTAAAAATCAACTATAAACACTAACCTTTATAAAAAATAATACTTATGAAAAAATGGTTAATCCCCGTTATTGTTATTGTAATTATTGCTTTTGGGTTCTACCGTTGGGGCGTAGGCTTTAATAATACCGCTGTAAAATTAAATGAAAATGTAAGTGAGGCTTGGGGTAATGTACAAACAGCATACCAACGCCGTAACGACCTCATTGGGAATCTTGTTAAAACGGTACAAGGCGCCGCTGATTTTGAGCGTAATACTCTTACAGAGGTTATAGAAGCTCGTTCCAAAGCCACCCAAACCACGATTGACCCCTCTAATATCACTGCGGAACAATTACAAGAGTTTAACCAAGCACAGGGTGGATTAAGCAGTGCACTGTCTAGACTTCTAGTAACCGTGGAAAGATATCCAGAGTTAAAAGCAAACCAAAACTTTTTAAAACTCCAGGATGAGCTTACTAGCACAGAAAACACCATACAAACCAATAGAACACGATTTAACGAGGCGATAAAACCATACAACACCCACGTAAAAACGTTCCCAAATTCTATTTTAGCCGGTTGGTTAGGGTTTGATAATAAACCTTATTTTGATTCAGAGCCAGGTGCCGAAAAACCTGTAGACGTTGAATTTGATTTTTAAAAAGAAGCAAAAATGTCTGCATGTGAAAATTTATTAACCGCTATAGAAGAACAGGAAGTTGTTGAAGCTATTCGCATAGCTGAACGAAACACTTCTGGGGAAATACGTGTGCACATTGAGAATGGACACGGGAAAGACCCATTAGAACGCGCCAAAGAGGTATTCCATCTTTTAAAAATGGATAATACTAAGAATGACAATGGCGTGTTAATTTATATAGCCGCAAAAGATCACACATTTGCAATCTGTGGAGGAAAAGGGATAGACCAAGTAGTTCCAGAAAATTTCTGGGACACTACCAAAAACCTTATAATCTCCCATTTTAAAGAAAAAAGGTTTAAACAAGGACTAACAGAAGGTATTTTACTTGCTGGCAAAGAGCTTAAAACGCATTTCCCATGGGCTAAAGATGATACTAATGAACTTTCTGATGAAATTTCAAAAGGGTAAAACACAAATTAATGTTTAAAAGAACACTTTTATCCTGGATTCTTATAGCGTGTTGCACTAGCATTTTCGCACAGTTCGATATTCCCGAAGTACCTAAAACACCTACCAGTGTTTATGATTACGCTAAACTGTTATCCCCTGCAGAAGAACAAGCGTTAAAAACCAAGCTTCTTGCATATGCAGATTCCACTTCAACGCAAATAGTTATTGCTATAGTGAACACTATAAACGGGGAAAACATTGGATTACTAACCCCTAGATGGGCTCATAAGTGGGGAATTGGACAAGCAGATAAGGACAACGGTGTTTTTATCTTATTAGCTGAAAAAGAACGCAATATTTGGATATCCCCGGGTTATGGTGTAGAAGATAGACTTACCGCTGGCACTGTAGGGAGTATAACTAGAAACATAATTATACCCGAGTTTAAAAAGAACGATTACTACGCGGGGTTAAATAAGGGTAGCGATGCCATAATTAAAGTTTTAAGCGGTAAGTATAAAGAGGAACGCAAGCTTGGCGAATCACAAGGACCTCCGTTTTCTTCAGTGCTACCCATTATTATATTCATTGTTTTTATGATTATTCTTTCCAAAAGAGGAAATAGAGGCAATAACGGTGGAAAGGGCGGCGGAAGATCCTCAGGACTAGATATTTGGGATATGATCATTCTAAGTAATATGGGACGTAGCGGACGTAGAACCGGCTCCTCTGGAGGAGGATTTGGCGGTGGTGGCGGCTTTGGTGGTGGTTTCGGCGGAGGTGGTGCAGGAGGCAGTTGGTAAGAGGTCTTCTTAATTTAAACACCCCTAAATATTACTAAAGAATATAACTCGCTAACCTACTTGCAACACCCCTCTTCTAGCTGGTAATTACAAATAGCACCCTTATTAGAAAATAGCTTTTTGATTTTATAACATGGAGTGTAGCCCAAACATATTACCCTCTGTATCATAAGCCAAGGATATAAATCCATATTCCCCAATGGAATGTTTGGTTTCAAAAACTTTACCCCCAGCCTTTTCTACCCTACTCTCTTCCACAGCGCAATCATCACAATGAAAATACACGATAGTACTATTCCCACCAGCATTAAAACCATCCATTTTAACTAAGGCACCACTTGCTCCAGGGCCATTCATATTCATTGGGAATGCCGCCATCATCATATTACCTTGAATCTCATCGGGCATGGGAAGCTTGCTACATTGAATTCCCAAAACAGCCTCATAGAAGGCTTGGGCTCTTTCCATTTCGCTTACATATATTTCAAACCAAACCACAGGATTTTTAGAAGCCATATCGTGTTTATTTACAGACAGAAGTACTTTAAAGTTACAAGATTCTGTTCAAGATACCTACTTCAAAGGAATTTAATCTAGAAAACTATTCGCCATATTGGCATTAGATCAACACCATTATACAAGACAACTATCCCGATAATTCAGTATGATTTACACTAGAGATTTAAGAACATATACTAGCAGTAAAGCAAAGCTATACCGCTACAACACTCACAAACGAGTCAATTAAACAGAAAGAGATATAAGGCTTAGAATCGTCTCCCACGACTTTCTCTCTTCCCTCCGAATTGATCAAACTTATAGCTAAAACTAGCCATAAAATAGCGTTTTAGCATAGTACCCTGGTAATCTTGAATAAAATCTTCCCCAGTTGTTCTACGGGTATTTATATTCTGATCTAACAGGTCATATGCTAATATTTTTATTGTACCCTTCTCCTTTAATACCTGAAGACCTAGGCTCATATTCCAGAATAAAGCATCCTTTTTAAATCCTGGCCCCACATTATCATTATAACTATATCGTAAATCATTACCCCAAATTAAATTCTTAGGCCAATAACTTGTTACCCTTAACGTAGCGTTTTGAGAGGTATAGGTAATATCCTCTAAACGGTCTAGGTTGTATTTAGTCTTATTTAGGGAAATACCGTACCCAGGTTCTATTTCTAAGAGCTCTTTATAATTATACGTCGTAGATACAAAAGGAGAAAAACTATAACTTTTCCCTTTAAGCTCTACTCCATTACTAAAACTAACGCGTTGATTAATACTAACACCAGGCCTTACGTTTATTCTAAAGGTATATAAACTATCTTTCTTAATCTCTTTGGAATAACCAAAGCCTCCATAGCCATTATAATTTCCGTTTACATTGGTAAACCTAGTAGTTCTTAAGAAGTCTTCATCTGTGGTTGTTACAGCAGAAACCCAATCATCTTGAATGTTAAATCCAGAATACACGTAAACACCACTGCGTTCTCTCCAATTATAATTATTATAATTAAAACTAATACGGTGGTTTAAACCAGGTTGCAAGTTTGGATTACCGATTACAACATTTAGCGGATTATTTACGTTGGGTACTGGCTGCAACTGATTTACATTAGGGATATTCAATCTAGAATTATACCTCAGTGATAATCTCTTATTTTTTCCTAATGAATAATTTATATTGCCGTTAAATGTTATATTTTCATAAGAATTGGAAAAGTTACTGTCCCTTAAATAATCCGTATTCGTAAGGTCTGTAAAGACATAATTAGCACTAATTCTAAAATTAAGCTTCTCACCTTGACTCTGGATTCCTAATGAAGGGGTTTGTTGTTGGTTGGTAAAATTAAAATCGGAACTCAACGTTTCATTAAAGAGATTGTAACCATTAGTATTATCGTCGTAATCCATTACCTCTATATTATCTCCCCTTTTATCATGAGAAAACTGGTATCCTATATTAACAAACACTTTATTGCCCAAGGGTTGTCTATAGGAAGCTTCTAACTCATAAGAATCGCGCCTATTATTCACTTCCGATAATTGATCCAAGATTTCTAAACTGGCATTATCACCATAAATTTCTCGGACTGAGTTTAAGCTAGAGGTACTTTTATTTTCAGAATTATTATTAGAGAAAGAAAAACTTAAGATAGTACCAATGGTATCTAGTTTTTTCATGAGGCTAACCCTATTGGAGAAATTCCTCTGATAGTCGTCGCTTATAGACACTCGTTCATTAGAGTTTATCAGCTCCCCATCTTCATTCTTACTTATTGTATTATTTCTATTATTGGAGTTATTCCAATTGACACTCATATTAGGCTGTACAGATATCCTAAGGGTTTCATCAAGATCAAATTCCAAATTCGCCGACCCTTTATTAGAGTTTGTTGACCCAACAAAATTGGATACATTCTCAGTAAAATACCTTCGATCTGGTAGAATATTTTCCCTATTGGTCTTCTGATCATTATAAGAATCACTGTATGCAAAAAAGTAATTACCGTCTATCTTATATTTTCCTTTTTTTGCATTCGCATAACTAGCTCCCAAATTAGAGGAAGTAGTAATCCCGTTCCCAAAATTATTCAGAAGGCTAGAACCCCTAGCCCCAGAATTCCCCACCATATCATAAATCTCATCGTATGAGAAACCAGAATTGTTAATGTTATTAGCACCCCCAATAAAACTTACGCGTTTTGTATCGTTAAAATAATTGAGTAGTCCACTAAGCTGATACCTGTCATCTGTACCATAACCTGCAGCGGCGCGCCCCATATACCCTTTGTTCTTATCTTTTTTAATGGTTAGGTTAATGGTTTTATTCTCTCCATCTGCATCATCTCCAGTAAATTCCTCCTTTTTTGTTTTGGTATCGGATATTTGAATTTTACTGATAATTTCTTTAGGCAAGCTCTTAGTAGCCACCTTAGGGTCATTACTAAAAAACACTTGCCCATTAACTAGCACTCGGTCTACTTCTTTTCCGTTCACAGTAATTTTACCGTCCGAATCTACTTCTACCCCAGGTAATTTCTTCAATACATCTTCTACCGTGGCATCGGGCCTAGTTTTAAAAGAATCGGCATTAAACTCAAGGGTATCTTTTTTTATGGCAATTGGTATTCTGTGCCCTACAAGACGCACCTCATCTAATTCTTCGGCCTGCACCTCCAATTTCACCTTCCCCAAGTCAACATTTTCCTTTAGCTTAACCTCCATCACCAAAGACTTATAGCCATTGTAGGTTACAAACAGCTTTACATCCTTTAAATGGGTTTTACCTTCCAGTTCAAATTCTCCCTTTTGATTGGAAATGGTATAAGAAATTAAGGTACTATCTTTAATAGATTCCGCATAAATGGTAGAGGCCTCCAAAGGCGTATCATCTATAGCATCCACAACTTTACCGCTTAGTATAAAGTCTTGAGAATAAGAAAATTGAAGAAATAAAAAGGCAAGAAGAGTAGATAAAACTAATTTATACATTTGGTAAGTTGGCGTTGAATTATTGACGTTTTCACAAACGACCAAAAATAACCCAACACCCAAGAAACCCCAAATGGTTAACAGAACTTTAATAGATTAGAGACGGGGAGTCTCTAATCCAAAAAATGTTTTTACTTTTTCCTCATAAATACCGATACTGGTACTCCAGTAAAGTCGAAATTCTCCCTCAGCTTATTTTCTAAAAATCGCTTGTAAGGATCCCTTACATATTGCGGTAAATTACAGAAAAAAGCAAATTGAGGATAAGGAGTAGGCAATTGCGTACAAAATTTAATTTTCACATACTTATCCTTATACGCTGGTGGCGGATAATTCTCTATTAAAGGCAGCATCACATCATTAAGCTTTCTAGTAGCTACTTTTTTAGAGCGATTCTCATAGACCTTAACTGCCGTCTCAATTGCCTTAAATATACGTTGCTTAGTAAGTACAGATATAAAAAGGATTGGTACATCTACAAAAGGGGAGATGGCTTCTTTTATTTTCTGAGTATACGCCTTAATAGTATTGGTTTCCTTATTTTCTACAAGGTCCCACTTGTTCACAAGAATAACGATTCCCTTATTATTACGCTGGGCCAGCCAAAAGATATTCTCTACCTGCCCATCAAAACCACGTGTAGCATCAAGCATAAGGATACAAACATCAGAATGCTCAATAGCCCTTACGGAACGCATTACAGAGTAAAACTCCAAATCTTCGCGCACCTTAGACTTACGCCTAATACCAGCGGTATCTACCAGGTTAAACTCAAATCCAAAACGGTTGTATTTAGTATCGATACTATCCCTAGTGGTTCCGGCAACGTCTGTAACGATATATCTTTCTTCTCCAATAAGGGCGTTTATAAACGAGGATTTCCCTGCGTTTGGCCTACCCACCACCGCAAAGCGAGGTAAGTCGTCTGGCTGCTTAGTTCTTTCCGGCAATTCTTTAACCAACGCATCCAGAAGGTCTCCAGTACCACTACCGTTGATACTAGAAATGGTATAATACTCTCCAAGACCAAGTGAATAAAACTCCACTGCCTCTTGAGCTCTCTTGGCGTTATCCACTTTATTTACCACTAGAAACACCGGCTTATCTACCCGTCGCATCAGCTTGGCTACATCCTCATCCATACCAGTTAGTCCCGACTCTACATCCACCATAAATACTATGGCATCGGCCTCATCTATAGCTAATTCTACTTGTTTATCTATTTCTTTTTCAAAAACATCATCACTTCCCAATACATATCCTCCAGTATCAATCACTGAAAACTCTACTCCGTTCCAATCACTCTTCCCGTAATGGCGATCGCGTGTAACGCCACTCACGGCATCAACAATGGCCTCTCTTCTCTGAATAAGACGGTTAAAAAAAGTGGACTTACCCACATTAGGCCTTCCTACAATGGCAACTATAGCACTCATATACTTAAATTTGATGCAAAAGTACTATTAATAATTGAGGTAAAAACAGTATCTTTTCTCCTTTATTAATAGTTTCCTTCTACGATGGCCCTCCCCAACACTATTGTCTTACGCCCTAGGTTTCAACTCATACTGAATAAAAACGCCAACTTTATTTTGGAATTGTTTAAAAATTCGGAGGAGCATCCATTTATAACGAAGATCTCGGACCATCATGTTTTTATAAGATTCCACAAGAGCGAATCTAACTTCTGGTCGCCACAATTACAAATTGAAATCGTTGACCAAGAAGAAGACGGAAGTATAGTTTACGGTCTATTTGGCCCCAACCCAACCCTATGGACATTTTTTATGTTCATACATTTTGTAGTGGCAACCCTTTTTATAATTATAGGAACTTGGGCCTACTCTAGTCACGCCTTAGAGAAACCCTACGGACTACAAATTGGCCTTATGATCTTTATGGTAATTATATGGATTGCATTGTATTTTTTTGGCAGAGCAGGTAAAAGAAAGGGCAAACCCCAAATGCAGTTACTACACCAGTATTTAATGCAACGAATAGGCATTCATACAAAAGACACCTAAATAAAAGACTTAATTGTTGTACCCAAATCTTTTCAGCTGATTAGGATCATTCCTCCAGTTCTTATTCACTTTCACATATAATTCTAAGTGAACTTGCTTATCAAAGAATTTTTCTAAATCTTTCCTTGCCTCTATCCCCACTCTCTTTAGAGCAGCACCTTTATGACCGATAATAATACCTTTTTGGGTATCACGTTCTACCATAATTACAGAGCGCATACGTATTATCTTTTCATCTTCAAAAAATTCCTCTGTATCTATTTCAACAGCGTATGGGATTTCTTTCTTATAAAACTGAAGTATTTTCTCCCTAATAGTCTCATTTACAAAGAAACGCTCTGGCTTATCCGTTAGCTGATCTTTAGGGTAATATGCTGGACCCACTGGCAATAATTCTAAGATCCTATGAAATACTTCTGTCACATTAAAATTCTGCAATGCGGATATAGGGTGAATTTCAGCATTAGGCAATAGCTCTTGCCAATATTGCACCTGCTCTTCTAGCACCCCTTGTTCAGAGATATCAATTTTATTCAGCAATAACAATACAGGAATAGTACTATTTTTAATTTTCTCGAAAAAACGCTCATCTTTTAAGGCCTTTTCCCCTATCTCAACCATATAAACCAACACATCTGCATCTTCAAAGGCCGATTTAACAAAGTCCATCATAGAAGACTGCAGCTCATAGGCAGGTTTTATAATCCCAGGGGTATCAGACAAAACCATTTGAAAATCCTCCCCATTTACAATACCCAATATTCGGTGTCTGGTAGTTTGTGCTTTAGAGGTTATGATAGATAATTTTTCTCCCACGAAAGCATTCATGAGGGTAGATTTCCCTACGTTGGGATTTCCTATAATATTTACAAAACCAGCTTTATGAGACATACTTCAATTTTAATTTACGTTAACACAAAGGTAATAGAATCCTTGGTTCTAGATGATAATTAACCCTAAAATAACGTATAGTATCACAGTAATCACCCCACCAATTAAAGCGTAGGGCATTTGCGTATTAATATGATCTATATGATCGCTCCCAGAAGCCATAGATGATATAATAGAGGTATCCGAAATAGGAGAACAATGATCACCAAATATCCCTCCTCCAAGTGTTGCAGCCACAACAAATGGCAATGGCACCCCATGAATATCTGCCATAGGCACTGCAATTGCCATCATAATTGCAAAAGTACCCCAGGATGTTCCCGTTGAAAAAGCAATAAAAGAACTAATTACAAAAATGATCGCCGGCAAAAAAGCAGGAGACAGCCATTCTTTAGACCAATTGGCCACAAACTCCCCAGTTCCTAATTCGCTTGATGCATCGCCTATTGCGAAGGCTAACAACATTAACAAGGCCAATGGCATAAGTTCACTAATTCCTTTTAACACCAACTCTACCATTTCCTTAATTCTCATAATCCCTTGAGACCTATACAGCACCATTGCTACTAGGATCGCTGTTAGCACAGAATAAAGTACGGAAGATGATCCTGATCCATTTCCAATAGCCTTAAATACGTGATCTCCAAAGGAGTCAGCATCAGGGACAGCATCCCATCCGGTATAAGTAAGAAAAAAAGGCATCATTAAAACCATGGTAGCCAATGGCACAATCATATTATATGCTTTTGCCTTTATACCTTCCTTAGATTCAAAGGAGGTTACCGTACTAGATAACATTGGCTGTGCATTATCATTCATTAATTTCCCCGTTTCACGTGTCCGCTTTTCAGCCTTGGCCATGGGACCAATATCCTTATTAAAAACAATCACTAAAAACACGAATAATATTGCAAGGATTGGGTAAAAATTATACCCCATAGAAGACAACATAGTTCCAAAGGGATCCTCTATCCCCTGCGCTAACAATAATCCCATTATAAAAGCACCCCAAGCATTAAAAGGAATTAAAATAGAAGAAGGAGCGGAACTAGAATCGGCAATATAAGCAAGTTTTTCCCTAGGGATCTTCAACTTATCAAACACTGGCCTATAAAGCGTTCCTACCGTTAAAGAACTAATACTAGTTTCTACAAACAACAATATACCTGTAAGTAAGGCCATGAGTTGCACCACCACTCTACTATACCCAGTTTGTTTTTTTTCGAAATAGAGAATAACTTTATTTAACACATTAATAAAGCCTTCTACCCCCTTAGAATACTGAATAAATAAAAGTAATGCCCCAACCAACGCACTAAACATTATTGTTCTTGTATTCCCTGGGGATTTAAAAACATTAACAAGACCTTCTACGGTTGCCAAGGTACCAGTAAGAAAATTCCAATCATAGATTATTATCCAAGAAAACCAGATTCCCAATAGCAAGGCTATGTAAACCTGTTTCGTTCTTAATGCAAGAATTATAGCAATGATGGGCGGCAAGATGGAGAGAAATCCATAGTTATCCATAAATAGTCGGGCTAATTAGTTTATATACTTTTTATTTAAAACGCTACAAAATATAAAGAATTTGACAAGATGGAACACAACTTTGCATTTTAAAACAAAAGATTTACTAAAAGCTAACATTATTTCACATAAACCACAATAACAGTATATCAGATTGGTGAAGTTCCCTATTTTCACACAACCAAAATTCGTAAAGACACCCCCTTCATTTAAGTCTTGATAATCTGACACTTAAACATTGAATGAATTTTTTTCAGTATTTTATTCAAAATAAGTTTGGGTAATCGTAAAAAGCGTGTATCTTTGCAGTCCGAAATAATTCAGTCAGCATTATGAACTGAGAGTTAAAAGCTAAGTTGATTATTTTGGAAACCCATATCGCGGGATAGAGCAGTAGGTAGCTCGTCGGGCTCATAACCCGAAGGTCACTGGTTCGAGTCCAGTTCCCGCTACTAGGAAAGACAAGGGTTTCAAGAGATTGAAGCCCTTTTTTTATTTCTACTGTACAACATATGTACAACATTTTTTAAGATTTAGTCTCTTTTCTGGGATTTATATATTTAAGGCAGCACGGACAGTTGTTGTGTTTGATCCAAAAAAAATCATGATTTATACCTCCTAAAAGTTTTTGATTATTGTTAGTAAAGTCTAAATTTGATATTTATTATCAAAATGACTCTTAGTAATTTGAAGGGAGCAAATAAAATCGTCAATCAACACCCCGCAACCATCCCTACATGGAAATAAACTACAACATAACCACCGATCCAAACTTGTTGGACAAACAAAATGGAATTACTCCTGAACTTTCGCGCAAGTTGGAATGGTTTCACAAACTGGCGTTAAAAGGAAAAAGATCGAGCGTGCAAAAATTGCTGGACGCTATAGAGCGCTATCCCAATAATCCTCAGTTGAAAAATTATTTATCCGTTCTGTATGGCCAACTGAACGATACCAAGAAGATGCACGAGACCAATAGGTGGGTTATTGCGGAACACCCCGATTACCTATTCGGAAAGCTAAACTTGGCAAGCGAATATTACTTCAATCAGGAATACGATAAAATGCCTGAAGTTTTAGGCACCAACATGGAGATACAATCGCTCTATCCAGACCGCGACACCTTTCATATAAATGAGGTCATTTCATTTTATAAATGCGCAACCCTTTATTATTCCGCTATCGGTGACCTGGATCAAGCGGAGGTCCGACTCAATTTAATGCAAGAACTGGCACCTGATTCCGAAGAAACAGAAATGGCCTGGAAACGATTCTATACGGCCTCGTTAAAAGCAAGCCAAGCCCGGTATGAAGAGGAACAAAAAACTAGAATATCGGTAACGACTAGTCCTCAAAAAATTTATCCTACCCAAGAAGCTCCCGCTTTCCATCACGAGGAAATAGAATGGCTCTACACCCATGGACTCCACATCGGTGAAGAAAAATTGAACAAAATACTTTCGCTCCCCAAGGACACACTTATCAATGACCTTGAAATGGTGTTACTCGATAGTATTGCCCGTTATGGCTATTTTATAAAATCCATTGAAGAAAACGGATGGGACGAGGAGGAGATGAATTTTGTAATCCATGCCATTTACCTATTGGGAGAACTCCAGGCAACCGACAGCTTGGATGTCATTTTGGATGTTCTGAGCCAATCCGATGCATATTTCGAGCTCTTTTTAGGTGACTTTCTTACTTCGGCAATTTGGGAACCTATCTACAAAATTGCCGTCAATAACCTGGAAGCATGTAAAGAATTCATGTATACACCCGGGTTGGACACCTATGCCCGCACTACCATCACGGATGTATTGGAACAGCTTGCCTTACACCATCCCGAAAGGCGCGATGAAGTTTTGACCTGGTTCAGGGAGGTCATACAGTTTTTCTTGGACAGCAGCCTAGAGGATAATGTGATTGACAGCGATGTGATAGCGCTGTTGATATGCAATGTAATCGATATCGATGGTGCCGAATTAGTGCCGGAAATAAAACAGTTATTTGACCGGGGGTTAGTGTCCCAGGGTATTTGCGGGGACTGGCAGGAAGTGATTGAAGCCTTTGAACAACCATGCCCCCGAGATAAAAGAAATGAAATTCTGCCCATGGCAGACCGTTACGACATCATAACAAATACTTGGGCCGGCTACAGGGAGGAATTGGGTAGTCCTCCAGAAGATTTCTTTGATTTTCTACATTCCTCACAAATGCCTATAATAGCGGAACCGAAAATTGGACGGAATGAGCCCTGTCCCTGCGGCAGCGGGAAAAAGTATAAAAAATGTTGTTTGTTATAGCTACGAGTTCGTCTGACGGTTTTAAGGATTAATAATTGTTGTTTTGACTCTTTAAATATAATTCTTAACTGTCAGATTTTATCGTGGTTACTTCATCTAAATAATTTTAAATAAGCATCGAAAACATATAATTTACCTCTTTTGCTTCCTGTGATTTCTTTAATAATTTCTAATTGCTCTAAATCGTCAATTAAGTTATATGCTGTTCGCTTAGAAACACCAGTTATTTTAACTACCTTATCTACATCAATCATTGGATGTTTAAATAAGTATTGTACTATTTTTTGAGCATTTGTAGCGCGAGAACCAAGTGTTTGCGTATTAATTTCTACCTTCTTTTTTAGTTTTAAAATTTCATCGAAGGTGTTCACTCCTTTTTTTGCGGTTTCAATAACACCCACTAAAAAGAATTTTAACCATTGCTTGATATCGTGGTGTGTACGCACTCGCATTAAGTTATCATAGTACAAGGTTTTATTACGTTCGAAAAAATCTGATAAATAAAGAATTGGCTTTTTTAATATTTCTTTATTGACTAAATAGAGCGTAATTAGTAAACGGCCTACACGACCATTTCCGTCTAAAAAGGGGTGTATTGTTTCAAACTGATAATGTATGATACCAATTTTTAAGAGGTCTGGAAAGAATAACTCTTCGTTATGCGTAAACTTTTCTAAATCGCTCATTAAATCTGCTATACTATTGTGTATAGGGGGAATAAAAGTCGCATCGTTTATAGATGCCCCACCAATCCAATTTTGGCTGGTACGGAACTCGCCTGGTAATTTATGTTCACCCCTTACACCTTGTAATAAAATCTTATGAGTTTGCCTTATTAACCTACTGGAAAACGGTATCTCTTCAAGCATCTTAATGGCTTTTTGCATTGCCTCTATATAGTTTTGCACTTCTTCCCAATCGTCTCGTTTTTCGCGGCTAACATCTTCTTTATCTAATAGCGCCTCTTCCATATTGGTTTCTGTACCCTCAATTTTACTACTTTGAGTAGCCTCTTTAAGCACGTGCATACTAATAAACAAGTCAACATCTGGAATATGCTCACTGTACATATCTAAACGTCCTAAGTGCCTATCGGCTTTAGAAAGTAAATCTATAATTTCCATATCGTCCAACATCCATTGTTTATTTATAATATTGGGCTGAAAACTTTTATATGTACCCTGATTGATGTATGTACCAGATTTGAAAGACTTCATTTTATTTTCTATTATCATTTGCTTAAAAAAAATACTAATGCAAAATAATGTCTTTATTTGCATTAACAGAATTATTATTGTAAAATATTCATCTTTTTTTGCAACAAGGGATTGATAGTTGTCATAAAGCACCCTTTTTTACATTTAGGTAAAATGTAAAAAAATTATACTGTTACTCTTACCTTAGCTGTTACTACCTCATACTTTAGCCCAAATAAACTTGGAGCAACATTAAAATGCAAAGACCTAGTAACGGGTGATTTTCCAGCAGAAACAAAATCCATTTCTCAAGTTTCGCACCCATTATTTAGGGGGTTTAAACGAAGAAAAATAGCATGAAAACCAAGGGGATCCCTTGGTTTTATTGTATCTTTAAGTTATGACACACAAAGTACAAAACATGCTACAACACGAAGATATTGCAAAAGTCCAAGAAAATAAAAGGGAAGTTCAATAAGGTTTGGCTCAGTTCAGAATATTTACAGGCGCATCTAAACATTTTAGGGTTCAATAAAATTAAAAGCCGGTTCAGTTGGTGTAAAAAAGCAGGGTATTCATTCGAGAGTTTGATCTCCACACTTTTAGTTTTACCACTTATTGGGATTGACTCAACTCATGGGCTTGCGACCCATAAAGACACGGAATTAAGTCCTTATGGAAAAGATTCGTACTATCGTATCTTAGCAAATCAAAAAATTAATTGGAGAGCTTTTTTAGCTCAGTTCGTAAAGCAATACCTATTAAAGGACGAACTTGTCACGCCTTCGGCCGACGCTACAAGATGCTTAGTGTTCAATGATACCGATCTTTCAGAAACAGGGAAGACCATTGAAGGGGTCTCAAAGATTTACAACCATGTATCAAAAACCTATTACCTAGGCTTCAAACTACTTGTGGCAGGGTATTGGAACGGAAGTGTCATTATCCCGATCGACTTTAGTTTGCACCGTGAGAGCAAAACATCAAAATTTAAATATGGTTTAACGGCAAGGCAGAAAAATCCTTTGAGCTGGTTGATTATAAAGTGCTACCATTGGATACCCGCATAATCGATATCGTCATCATCAATTTCCAAATCGGTGGCTTCACATCCGAGCCTTTTGGCCTCATCTGTCAAAACCTTAGCATATTCATTATATTCCGAAGAAAAGTAAGTGCCCCGTTTTAAAAGAGTAGGTAATTTTCGGAATGCCCGCTTACCCCCACCTAGCAAAAAGTAATCTAGGTTTATACTCCTCATATATTGATATATGAGGTCATTTCCACCGTAGAGTCCATCCTCTATAAAGCCAATTAAGGCCTTAGCCCCAACTTCGTCATACGTATTCATTGCATGATCTAACCAGTATTCAATCTGTAATATTGTGGCAACGTCAAGCTTATTGGTCTGGTAAAACCGCATATTATATTTAATAGCAGTTAAGGAAAACAGAAAATGCACCCAGGATAATGGCGTACCGTAGTAAGCTTGTTCTTCTGGAGAAAAGTGACTTTTAGTCCTATGAAGCCTTTGATTGCTGTAGGCTTTCCGTATTTCATAGGAAAAACTACTAATAAGTTTCCCCCTATTTTCATAGCCTTTACCGTACAGTTGATTTTCATCATTCCAAAATTTACCGATCAAGTCGTATAACCGATCTAAATCCTCATAAGTCCCCCAGAGCTCCACGCCCATTCCTTTTTTTGTTGGTATTATGTACAGCATAGCTATTTTATATTATTACCAATTAATTTAGTCCCTAAATCGCATGAGGCGTAAGTTCTTCAATCCATCTGAATTTTCCAATCAACCATTTGGTTTTATTCGTATTACTTGATTGGGGATTATTGACTCCTTAATAAAATGGGACTTCACATCCTATTCTATACTACCAAATTTGACTGGGGATTAAACAGGTATTATGCTATTTTTCTATACGCCGATAATGAGACCTATCTACATCGAAAACCAACTCCCCTTGTATTTAGAATAATCCGTAAGCTCATCTTTAAATCCGTTATAGGCTTCTTCCTCTTTATAAGAAGTAGGGCCCATGAGCGTATCTAGAGCATTCCAACCTGCTCGGAGTATCCTGGCCTGTGCCTGACGGTCCCGCTCCGTGGCAGCGGCCACCAAGGCCTCCTTGAATCCGTTTGCCATATGGTGCTCCACTAGTTCGGACGGCAAATTGGGTAATACACCTTCCAATACGTAACTATACGCCGCTTGTTTATAAAGTCCGCGTTCCATTAAATGGCCCATCCAAAGGCTTTTTAAATTGTCCTGTCCTTTGGCTATTATATGATTTAGGATGAGCGGCTGTGTGGTCATAGCGTTGGGCAGCTCAGGGAACGATAGTAAATAGTCCTGCATTTTCGTTGAAAGGGCGATCGTTACCGAATGTTTGGAGTACATGGAGCCTATACGGAGTTTTCCACCCTGCTCCTCAAAATAAAAGCCCCGGGCATTGAAAAAGGCGATATAGTCCTTGGGCGATTTCTCAAAAGACGCCTGCATCCGTTCGGCATACCGATGGTAGGCCTGTAGGGCCAAGGTATCGAATCGCTCTCTAAAGGTTGGGGCCATGGCGTTATAGAGCTTCGGGAATACCATGGGCAAAAATAGGGCGGTGGGACCCGGTTTTATCTCTTTGGCGGATTTGCCGTGCAGCAGCCCTTCCAACAACTTTTCACTTTCACGTGTAAAACTAGGAGGGGTAGTTGGGTTTGCACTCGTCTGTAATAGGTTGTTGCCCAGATCGATCGGCACTTGGTGGAGCTTGGAATTCACATAAGTCAGTGTTCCCTCATTGTATCGTACACCCAGACTTTGGACAAGCGCACCAAGGACCTCCCTTTGGTCCGGGGCATAGATGAACAGCTGGTCCCTGGCCCGTTGGATAAGGTCGGCCTTCTTTTGCAACTGCTCTTTTTCATTATTAATGGCGGAAGTATATAGCTTCTCACTAAAAGGATAGTAGTGAGAGGCGATTACCTTCCATAAGGTCCGGTTATCGGTATGCAAGTATTTCTTAAGGAAGAGAAAGCGCTCCGATTTCATCATTTCCCTAACCAAAACATCTAAAGGAGTTTTCAGGATATGCTCCGAGAACAGGGGCTTGTACCTTAAATCTCGATAGGTCTTTTGGAAGGATTCCCTTAAGCAGCGTTGGATCTCCATTTCCAATTGCCTGCTATCCATATACATTTGGGTGTGTTCGGTTTGGAAGAATTCGGGGTTCTCATGGATACCAAGGTCACTGGCGATCTCATCGCTGCGCAGCACATAGCCCGATTTATCATGGATGGTGAAATCGATCACCTGCCCCTGGTCGCTGTAGTTTAGCCTACAATCCAGCTTTTGATGGGCGCCTAGGATGTCCGGGAGGTGCTCGGGGCGAAGGGTCCTGAATAATTTATAGGTGGTGCGCACTTGCTTTTCCAAGCGTTTTTTTACCATGGGCAATAGGGCCGATTGTTGATTACGCTCGAAGAGCTGTTGGAGTTTGGGACCGGAGAATTGGGGGTGTACGGTATAACCGCCAATAAAACGGGATCGGTACCCTTCCCTGGTAGCAATGCCATAAGCCACCCCTACCCTACCGGAACGCTCCACTACCTTCAGTTGGATATGGTACTTTTCCAGTAGTTTGCCAAGCTCCTCAAAACTCCGCACCTTATGCTTTTGCAGGGTGTTGTTCAAAATGTCCTGCATATAGTAGCGCACCCCGTTACCATCCTGGGGATTAAGCTGGGGCGTTTCCAGTTTGGGAAGCTCTCGGACCGTCTTCATATTTGGCGAGGGGGAAAGACCAAACTCTTTCTCCAAGTATTTCTGGGCGGCCATGCTCCTTCTATAGTCAAAGGATAGGTTGATCTGGGTACAGTCTTCCCTGATGGTACTGGAGACAATGTGCACGTGCTCGTGCTCGGTATCGTGGTGCCGTACCACCATATAGGGCTGTTCCCCATAGCCCATGTATTCCATATAGGCTTTGGAAAGGGCCAAAAAGGTAGTATCGTCCAGGTGTTCACCAAGGGGAAGGTTCAGGGTTGCATGTACATAGCGTTTTTCGGAGGCATGGCGAAAGCCCAAAAAGACAAGCACCTGTTCGAAGACCTTAAGATTGGTATCCGTTTCGGAATAGGTATTGTGGAAGCCAAGAATGGTAGATTCCGGTTTCTCCAGTACGTACTTCAGTACGCCTTGCACTTTGTTGCGATATAGGAGTCGTGCGATCATGATCTTTTTGTTGTTTATTACTGCCGAGGGCAACTTTTCACTTCGCTAGAAGTAGGAGTTTTGCGTAGCGCAAAACATAACTTGCTATCCGTTAAAAACGGATATTTCTATATAAATATAATACATCAAAACACAACCTAAAAAACTTATTTCCAGCATTTTACACCTCGAAACCATATAAAGCCATATGAGACCATATAAGACCAGTCCTGGTTTAATATGGTCTTATATTCTATTCGAAAAGATGGTGGAAAAAGGATTAAATAGGTCGATTACATAGCAAGGGTTAAAAAGGGCAAGGGGTTTTTCACCCCTTGTGCTTTGGTGCGGCCCCGAGGCGGTCGGGAAATACTGCGGGAGGAATCCTCCCCTAGTGGATGGGTAAAATGTGGGTAGGGAAAAGAAAAGGTTCGGAAGGTTGGTCCGATGGCCGCAGGGGCATGGCAAACATGGAACACTTTAGAAAGAATTCAATCTGTTTTTAAGTTGTACAAATTTATATTTAGATGAGGTCGTCTAAAAACTATTTAGGCGACCTTTTATTTTTTGGTTTTTCTGATATTATTTTGATCTTGGTTTGTTAATTAGGTGATTAGTGGCTAGTTAAAATGAGTCAAAGCGATTCTTACATCGCTAAACTCACTTTTTTAAGGTTGTGCGCCATTGCAATTAGACCTATTTCTGTTTCTACTTTATCCAGACCTCTTAACATAAACCTTCTAAAGTTCATATTGTGTTTTATGTTGCCAAATACTGCCTCCACATCCCAACATCTTTGTTTTCTGTGAGCAATACCTTCTGGACTTAGTAACTTTTGTTTCGCCATTGCTTTAAGTCTGACCAGCTTGTGGTTTCTCTCAACGATCCGATTGCCTTGAGATTTATGGCACAGGCTTCTAAGCTGACAGCCTGTACAGTTTTTAGCCTGGTATCTGTTTATTTTTTGCTGGTATCCATTAGCAGTCTTTTTTACATAGCTTCCTATGTTTTCCATGGACTGTCCCATGGGGCAATAATAGGTGTCTGTTTCATTATTGTAAAAGAGCCTATTCGCTGCAAATGGTTTTTTGTGCTTACTACGTTTTTCATCCAACTGTTCCTTGTGGAAGTAATTGTATTTCACAAAGGCCTCAATGTTATTATCTTCGAGGTAGGTGTAGTTTTCATCGCTTCCATAGCCTGCATCGGCCGTTAGTGTCTCAGGTGGTTTTCCATAACCTGCTATAAAATCTTCGGTATGCCCGATAAGTGTGGTAGTATCTGTCGTGGTCCGTGCAAGGGTATAGTTTGCTATAAACTGATTATTGGTGGCTGCTTGTAGATTGTACCCAGGTTTGAGCTGACCATTTAGCATGTGGTCCTCTTTCATCCTCATAAAGGTCGCGTCGGGATCCGTCTTGCTCATGGAGTTGCGTCCGCCCATTTGTTGCTCGTAGGTATTGTACTTGGCAATATTCTTTGGCCAGTTCTTCTTGGCGTAATTGAGTTTTTGCCTTACTTTTTTATCAATATCCTTCCCTTGAAGTGCCTTGTTGATCTTATCGATCGTTTGTGATACTTCATTAGGGTCTATTGCTTTAAAGTTATCCGGCTGGTTAGGCATTTGTTCTTCCTCTGCATATACGGTCTCTACATATCTCCATAAACTCTTGAGTTGATTTTCAATACGCGTGCGTGAGGTCTTGATGCTCTTTCCCCACACAAAAGTATAACGATTGGCATTGGCCTCGATCTTGGTGCCATCGACAAAGATGTCTTTTAAACTCAAGTAGCCTTGTTCTGCCAGCAGAATGACAACTTGGTTAAAGATCTTTTTGAACTTTCCTTTGAGTTTTCCTGAACGAAAATTACTGATGGTATTATGGTCAGGCCGGATACAGCCACTGAGCCACATGAAATGAACATTCTCGCCCAATGCCTGTTCGATCTTACGGGATGAATACAAGTTGCGAAGGTAGGCGTAGACTAAGATTTTGAGCAAATCCCGAGGATGATAGCTTGAGGTGCCACCGCCTTTATAGGTTCTTTCTATGGAGGTAATATCTATCTGGTCCAAAATGTTGTTGACGATACGTACAGGATGGTGCTCTGGAACAAGATCATCATAACTGGGTGGAAGAAGACTCAATTGTGCCTGACTGTTGGTCTTCCATGCAACTTTTCTTTTCATACCTTAAGATACGAAAAACAGTACTTTTCTTAAAATATAAAGCACAAAAAAGAGGCTGCCTTTTTAGACAGCCTC
>NZ_AUKX01000034.1 GCF_000424985.1 Arenibacter latericius DSM 15913 | reverse complement strand
AGATAGGTACGGATAAGGATCATGTTCATTTTTTGATTCAGAGTGTTCCAACATATAGTCCGACCAAAATAGCAAGGACGGTAAAGAGCCTTACTGCCCGTGAGATTTTCTTTCATGACCCAGGAGTAAAAAGGGCATTATGGGGAGGTTCTTTTTGGGGCAGTGGATATTATATCAATTCAGTCAGTCGGCATGGAAATGAAAAGACTATTGCGACATACGTGAAGAATCAGGGAAAGGAAAAGGAATATGAAGTCTTACATAAGGATGGTCAAATGAGATTGTTTTGAAAAATAAAATAATGCCCCGTGGGCTTGCCCCGGGGATTATTTACTAATTTTAATGGGGTAATCTATAGATATCAGAAATAAATAATTATATTATCCTATATTAACTAACCAATTAAAAAACCTATGATCAATTTTCTATTTGTAGCCGCTGAGAATGATGGGATCGCTCAATGTAAGGCCGGAGGAATGGGGGATGTGGTCCGGGATGTGCCAAGACAAATCTCTGATCGGGGAGACTCTGCGCATATCGTAGTGCCATCCTATTCCAGGTTGCATCAGAATGGAACGCTCATCGGTAATTTGTCTTTTAACTTAAGGGGTGTTGTATATGAAGCAGAACTTTATAAGGTTGCTCCTAAAAGAGAGCTAGACAATTTACATCATTACGTTATTCATCATCCTGAAATAAAAGCAGGGGAGATAGGACATATCTATCATGACGATCCAGAGGAGCCGTTTTATACAGATAACATAAAATATACAATCTTTTGTACCGCAGTGGCAGAAGCCGTAAAGTCGGGTTACTTTGGAGAACTAGACATCATACATTTACACGACTGGCATTCCAGTCTTTTATTGTTTTTAAAAACATATCACCCTGACTATACGGAGCTGAAAAAAATGCGTTTTGTGTATACAATTCACAATTTAGCTATTCAGGGAATAAGGCCTTTTTATGATAATTATTCCTCCTTGTCTAATTGGTTTCCAAATATCCCAATTGATGTAGAAATGTTGAGGGATCACCGCTATCAGGATTGTATAAACCTAATGGCCGTAGGGATTAGACTTGCAGATGCCGTACATACAGTATCACCGTCCTATAAGGAAGACGTGCTTAAACCTAGTAGGCCACCCGAGTTTATAGGAGGGGAAGGCTTAGAGTCCGACCTACAGCTGGCGAATAACGAAGGAAGGTTGTATGGTATTCTAAATGGAGCTAATTATAAAAATATTAGAGAAGCGGAAAAAGGGCTTATTTATCGAAACACAGTAAAGGCTCTTTTTGGTTGGTTGCAGGACGAGGATAAAAAGTATAAAGCTGATTTTCTTGCCCATACGGGAGAGAAAGTAATGAGGTATGTTTCTAATAGGCCTAAATTTATAGTATCTAGTGTGGCGCGGTTAACTGAACAAAAATTTTATTTTTTTAAAAGATCACCAGAGGCTTTTGTTGCTATCTTAGAGAAACTTAAAAAGGTAGATGGAATTTTTATGTTATTAGGTACAGGAGCTCCAGAATATGAGCAGTTGTTTCGTAGTTTAAGCTACGAGCATGATAATTTCATTTTTACTAATGGACAGTCTGAGGATCTCATAGATTCTATGTATTTGGAAACTGATCTTTATTTTATGCCAAGTTTATTTGAACCCTGTGGTATTAGTCAAATGTTATCCATGCGAAATGGGAACCCTTGTCTAGTTCATAATACGGGTGGACTTAAGGATACGGTAGAGCATATGAAAACGGGATTTACTTTTGATGGTAAAACCTATGATGAAAAAATAGAGAATATGTTGGAGGTAACAGATCAAGCTCTGGATGTTTATATGAACGATAAACCCAAATGGAATAAGATTGGCGCTAATGCTAAAAAAAAGAGATTTACATGGGAGAAATCCTTAGATGATTATTATAAATATTTGTATTCCATAAATCCATAAATAAAAACATAAGTTTGATAAGCAGGATTTCTTAATTATTTGTAAAATAAGAAATCCAGCATTGTTAAACTTAGCTGTTTTTAGTAATTTTACCACTAATCAAAAAAACAGGAAGCTAAGAAATGTCAAATAACGCAAGATTAGAATATGCTGGGAAGAGTTACGAATTTCCAGTTAAAAAAGGTACTGAAAATGAATTAGCCATAGATATTAAAACTATGCGCTCCGCAACAGGAATGATAACCATCGATCCTGGGTATAAGAATACGGGTTCTTGTGAAAGTGCTATAACGTTTCTAGATGGAGAAAAAGGGATTCTAAGGTACCGAGGTTATTCTATCGAAGAACTAGCGGAAAAGGCAGATTTTTTAGAAGTGGCCTATTTGTTGATTTTTGGGGAGTTGCCTAATCAAGAGGAACTAGATAAGTTTCATAATGATATTAAAGGGGAGTCTCACGTAGATGAGGAGATGAAAAAAATCCTAGATGGATTTCCTAAGTCGGCGCATCCCATGGGAGTACTTACCAGTTTAACTTCTGCTCTTATTGCTTTTAACCCTAGCTCTGTAAACGTAACTTCTGAAAAAGATATGTATTGGGCTATCGTTAGAATATTGGCAAAATTCCCAGTATTGGTATCTTGGACTTTAAGAAAGAAAAAGGGACTTCCGTTAGATTATGGAGATGATACCTTAGGTTATGTAGAGAACATTCATAAAATGATGTTTAAAAGGCCTAACCATAAGTACGAAAAGAACAAGGTGGTAATAGATGCCTTAGATAAATTATTAATCTTACATGCAGATCACGAGCAAAACTGTTCTACTTCTACTGTTCGTATGGTAGGGTCGTCGCATGCCGGACTTTTTGCATCGTTATCAGCAGGGATTGCTGCTTTATGGGGTCCATTGCACGGTGGGGCCAATCAGGCCGTATTAGAAATGCTAGAAGCTATAGAAGCTGACGGTGGTGATACAAAAAAATATATGAACAAAGCCAAGGATAAAGAAGATCCGTTTAGATTAATGGGCTTTGGACATAGAGTATATAAAAACTTTGATCCAAGAGCTAAAATTATCAAAAAAGCTGCTGATGAAGTGTTGGGAGATTTAGGTGTTGAAGATCCTATCTTAGAGATTGCTAAAGGCTTGGAGAAAGAAGCCTTGAACGATGAGTATTTCGTAGATAGAAAGTTATATCCTAACGTAGATTTTTATTCTGGTATTATTTATAGGGCTTTGGGAATCCCAACAGAAATGTTTACCGTTATGTTTGCTTTAGGTCGTTTGCCAGGTTGGATAGCACAGTGGAGAGAAATGAGGTTGAGGAATGAACCTATTGGACGTCCAAGACAAGTGTATATTGGTCATCCGTCTAGAGAGTTTGTAGCCCTAGACAAAAGATAATAATTCATAGTACCATGTTAACAGCCCCTAGTAGTTTTACTTGGGGCTGTTTAATTTATAATAATAAATAGTTCTATATTTATTTTAAAAAAATCAGCTATGCTTAAGTTGAATGTTAAAGATGAGACTTCAGATCTAAAATCAGTGGTGTTGGGAACGGCAATAAGTAGCGGTCCCGTTCCTTTAGCAGAGGAGGCATACGATCCTAAGTCATTACAGCACATTTTGGCTGGTACCTATCCTAAAGAAGCGGATATGGTACAAGAATTAAATGCCTTTGCTACGGTTTTAGAGAAATATGGGGTGCAAGTATTTAGACCCAGAGTCATAAAAGATTGTAATCAGATATTTGCAAGAGATATTGCATTCGTGATTGAGGATAAGCTGATAAAAGCAAATATACTACCAGATAGGGAAGAGGAGTTCGAGGCTATAAAATATGTGCTAGAAAAAATAGATGATGATCAGATCATTTATCCCCCTAATGAAGTTCATATAGAAGGTGGGGATGTTATGCCCTGGAAAGAATATATATTTATAGGTACCTATTCCGGACCCGAATATTCAAACTTTATTACCGCAAGGACCAACAAAGCTGCCGTTGATTTTATTAGAGAGAAATTTCCAAATAAAATTGTAAAATCGTTTGAGCTTAGAAAATCTAATACCGATCCTAGGGAAAATGCCCTTCATTTAGATTGTTGTTTTCAGCCTATAGGGAAGGATATGGCAATTTTACATAAAAACGGGTTCCTAATAGAGGAGGAATACCAGTGGTTGGTAGATTACTTTGGGAAGGATAAAGTTTTTGAAATTACTAAAGAAGAGATGTATAATATGATGAGTAATATTTTCTCTATTTCGCCTACCGTAGTAGTGTCTGAGCGTAATTTTACCCGATTGAACAACTGGTTGCGAGAACGAGGTTTTGTTGTAGAAGAGATACCCTATGCAGAAATTGCTAAACAAGAAGGTTTGTTAAGGTGTAGTACCTTGCCGTTAGTAAGAGAGTAATAGGGCTGACTTTACTCTAGTAAATAAATGGGGTTAGTAAATAAGTGCGGCATGGAAAAAGGGGACGGTTTTAGTTAATGTTAAGTGTTACTTGTACTACTCTTATTAGGGAATAAAAGTATAAATTTGACAAGCCGTTATTAGTATGTGGAAGAGAAGTGTAATACATCAAGTAGATCTCGACGTCTGTTCTGCCTTATCTAATAGGGGGTGAAATTTCAATTATTATAAAATAAAAATAATGCAGATTACCAATACCATTCTTATGATTCGTCCCGAAAACTTTCGGATGAACGAGCAAACATCTGTCAATAATTACTTTCAGGAAGACATTGATTTAAAAAATCAAGAAATCAATAGTAGAGCCCAGTCAGAATTTGACGCTTTTGTTCTTGCACTTAGAGAAAAGGGAGTTAATGTGATTGTAATGAACGATAATAAGGAGGTGGATGCTCCTGATGCGCTATTCCCTAACAATTGGATATCTTTTCATGAAGATGGCACTGTGGGACTATATCCTTTGTTTGCTGAAAACAGAAGAAAGGAACGAAGGGAAGATGTTTTGGAGGTTTTAGAAGAGAAAGGTTTTGTTATCCATAATATTATTGATTATACCTCTGCAGAGGAAGAAGGAATTTTTTTGGAGGCTACAGGAAGTGTAATATTAGATCGGGTAAACCAAAAAGCGTATTGCGCTCTTTCTCAACGCGCCAATGAAGATCTTTTAATAGAATTTTGCGAAGATTTTGAATACACGCCAGTAATATTTACTGCTTATCAGTCTGTGAGTGGCCAAAGAAAGCCAATTTATCACACTAATGTGATGATGTGTTTAGCAGAAACCTTTGCTGTTATTTGCTTAGATTCTATTGATGATAAAAAGGAAAAGAAAAATGTGGTTTCTCATCTAAGGCAAGACGGGAAGGAAATAATTGCTATTTCAGAGGCTCAAATGCATCAATTTGCAGGAAATATGCTACAGGTGCTAGGGATGGGAGATAGACGTTTCTTGGTGATGAGTACAGCTGCGTATGAAAGCCTTAGGCCAGAGCAAATTGCTACTATAGAAAAGCATTGCGGAATTATTCACAGTTCTTTAAAAACTATTGAAACCTGTGGAGGAGGTAGCGCAAGATGTATGATGGCAGAAGTGTTCTTGCCAAAAGAATAATCTAAAATCCTACGGATCATTTAAACTTCCTTCTTTTAGGCGATTTTACCCCTTAAGAAGGAAGTTTCTTTTTTTTAATAAGTTGTTTTAAGAAAATTACGGTCATTATTACCATAAAAAAAGCAAATGGAAGTGAGGTTATAATCAGTAGCTTTTGAGCTGCAATTAATACATTTATTTCTGGTTTTGCATTTCCCAAGAGTATAAGTGCAACGGAGGTAAGGAATATAATTACCGACCATAGCAACCGATGGGTCTTACTCGGGTTCTTTTTACCCTTATCCGAGAACATACTTAATACATAGACCGCAGAGTCAACGGAAGTGACTAAGAACCCAATTAAAAGCAGGATGGTGGTTAAATTTAAAATGGAAGCCATAGGGTAATTGGCGAAGAAAATAAATAGGGATGAAAATACACCACTAAATTCCCCTTGGTAGCTTCCCCAGCCCTCTATAAGCTGAAATGCCGATGTTCCAAACACGGAAAACCAGAAAAAAGTACCTAAGCTAGGGACAATCAAAACTCCTAGTAATAATTGTCTTAAGGATCGTCCTTTTGATATTCGTGCTATAAAAATTCCGGTAAATGGTGCCCAAGCAATCCAAAAAGCCCAATAATAATAGGTCCAATCCGTAAGAAAGACAACCCCAGGGTTGTAATCGCCAACAGCCAAACTCATCGGAATGAATTCGATTACATACTGCACGGTGGCATTATAAAAATTAAAGACTACAGCACTCATGTCGCTATTGGCGAATGTAAATAGTAGCAAAGCAATGGTGATAAGAATATTTACTTTTGAGATTACCTTTATGCCCTTGTTTACTCCATTCCAAGCAGAGTAGAACGCCAAGGAGGAAATTATTGTGGTTAATAATAACGTAGTTAATGCCCCGTTTTGCGAGGAAAATATATAATTTATTCCTCCATTAATTTGGGTGGTGCCCAATCCTATTGCGGCAACTAAACCAAATACGGTAGTAATTACGGTTAAAATATCTATGGCCGTTTTAGATGGTTTATTGGTAACTACGTCCGAAATTGTTGCGCTTACCAAAACCTTTCGTTTTTTAACAAAGAGGAAATAACCTATTACCATCGCAAATAAACCATAAAATGCCCAGGCTGTAAAACCCCATTGATAAAAGGTGTACACTAAAGCTAAGATATCTGGGGAGGCTTGTGATGGATAGGGTGGATTTTGTTGCATAAAAACGGGTTCTTGTACCGCCCGTAATAAAATACCTGCTCCCATCCCCGCGCTGTAAAGCATCGCCGTCCACGCCCAAAAGCTGTGCTCTGGTCTTTCTGAGGGCTTCCCTAATTTAATTTTCCCCAAGGGCGAAATCGCAATGCCCAATAATAAAAGGACACAGCCTAAACCGAGATAAAGATAGAATGGTCCAAAGTAATTGCGAACCCATATAGAAGTGTTTTCAATGGTATTGTAACTGGCCTCTGTGGCTATGAAAACTACTAGCGTTAAAAAGGACAAAATCCCGAGGGAAATTGAAAGTAACGGATGCTTAAAAATGGGACCTATCGCTTTAATTATGTCTGTCTTTAGTTAAACAATTGATTGGTATTATCTTTCTTCATTGTTGATATGTGGTGCATATTAATTTCCTCTTGCTTCTTAAGTTACGGAGATAAAAGAAATTAGTGGTAGCCTTTCTTATAGATCCTCAATGGCGGTTGGACTGTTATCTGCTCTGTGACCTAACATTTTGGTGAAAAATTTTTGAATAGCCTTGGTATCTGCCCTTACCTGAATATAATATTGATCTCTGTAAATGGTATAAAGTCCCAAATCGGTTTTGTTAAGTGATAGTTTGTGGTATGGAATAATTAACCCAAAGGTCTCCAATAAGGATCTAAAGCGGATAATTATTCCTTTTGGACGAAGTTCTATATTGCAAGAGTTGGTGTTGTTATCTAAGATTAGAAGGTTTTGAATATGTGGGCTACTATCTAAAATAAACAATTTGGGAGATCCAATTCCATCTAGAGCAAATCGCTCTTTAATTGAAAAAGATTTTCCCACTTCCTCTTCTATTTTTTTAAAGACTTCCTTGTTGTTGTATGATACGTTGAGCAGCATTTTAATTATGGTATTTGTTATAAAGTTAAATAAATCTTCTTACTTCAATGGAGGTCTAGGTTAAACATCTCGTTGTAATAATAAAAATGCTTAATTTTGCAGCCTTAAACACCAATATTTGATGAACATTCAAGAAGTCTTATCCCAGAAGGTAAAGGAAGCGGTAACTGCAATATATGAGGTAACTTTACCTACGGTAGAGTTTCAACCTACTAGAAAAGAGTTTGCTGGAGACATAACCGTAGTTGTTTTTCCAATGCTACGTGTGTTAAAAGGCAATCCAGTGCAAATTGGCGAGCAAATTGGTCAGTTCTTAAAGGATCAAGTGGATGAGGTTGAGGATTTTAATGTAGTTAAAGGCTTTTTGAATATTACGATTAGTGATTCCTATTATCTTCAATTTTTTAACGGAATATTGAAGGATTCAAATTATGGACTAGTAGCTCAAAAACAGGAAGAGGCTGTTATGGTGGAGTATTCTTCGCCGAACACCAATAAGCCCTTGCATTTGGGACATGTACGTAATAATTTATTGGGGTATTCTGTAGCTGAGATTATAAAAGCTTCAGGTAAAAAGGTGTATAAGACCCAAATTATTAATGATAGAGGAATCCATATTTGTAAAAGTATGCTCGCTTGGCAACGATATGGAAACGGAGAGACTCCAAAAAGTACAGGGTTGAAAGGTGATAAGTTGGTAGGGAATTACTATGTAGCTTTTGATAAGGCCTATAAAGAGGAGATAGCTGCACTTGTAGCTCAAGGGGTGGAACCAAAAGTGGCAGAGAAGGAAGCACCAATACTTTTAGAAGCACAAGAAATGCTGCGTAAATGGGAGGCAGGTGATTCTGAGGTTGTAGCACTTTGGGAAACCATGAATTCTTGGGTCTATGATGGGTTCGATGTAACTTATAAAAACCTCGGGGTAGATTTTGATCAGTTGTATTATGAAAGTAATACCTATTTACTGGGAAAAGATTTTGTTGAAGACGGCCTAAAAAGAGGCGTTTTTTATAAAAAGGACGACGGAAGTGTATGGATTGATCTTACTGATGAAGGGTTAGATGAAAAAATCGTTCTCAGATCAGACGGTACTGCGGTATATATGACTCAAGACATTGGTACTGCTATCCAAAGGGTAAAAGATAACCCAGATGTTGGAGGAATGGTATATACCGTAGGTAATGAGCAGGATTATCATTTTAAAGTGCTTTTCCTAATCCTTAAAAAACTTGGTTTTAATTGGGCAGAAAATCTATACCATTTAAGTTATGGGATGGTAGACTTGCCAAGCGGTAAAATGAAAAGTAGAGAGGGGACTGTTGTAGATGCTGATGAGCTTATGGATGATATGGCTCAGACTGCCGCCGAAATATCCGAAGAGCTTGGAAAACTGGAGGACTATTCTGAAGAGGAGAAGCAAGAACTCTACAGAATAATAGGTATGGGTGCGCTTAAGTACTTTATTCTTAAAGTGGATCCCAAGAAACGAATTCTCTTTAATCCAGAAGAATCGGTAGACTTTCAAGGGAATACGGGTCCATTTATTCAATACACCTATGCAAGAATACAATCCATACTAAGAAAAGCAGAGGAGCTAAATTATGATGTCTCTATAGCTACGGATTTAGCAGAGTTGCACGAAAAAGAAAAGGAACTTTTAAAACAGATTCAGCTATTTCCCGAGACAATACAGTTAGCTGCAGATAACTTTAGTCCAGCATTAATTGCTAATTATACCTATGACCTGGTGAAGGAGTTTAATTCCTTTTACCAAAACGTATCTATATTAGGTGAAACGGATGAAAGCAAAAGGATATTCCGAGTTCAATTGGCGAAAAAAGTTGGGGAGGTCATTAAATCTGCATTTATGCTTTTAGGAATACAGGTTCCAGAAAGAATGTAAGTGCCGGTAGAAACTAATTTTTAAGGTTGCAGGAAGGTGTTTTAACAGTAAAGCATCTTCCTGAAACGTATAGCTCATCTTGTGGGTTTTCTATTAATTCTTACTAAATTGCGAGAATAATCTAAGGAACTTAAAATAGGTTATTGCGTATATTTTGTCTAAAAGATCAATACTTTTATTCACTTACTTTCTATTATTCTTTCACTTCATGGGAAAGGGATGGGCTCAAGAATTCCCCAACCTTTCAGAAGAGGATAAATGGAAGATTAGATTGCAGTCATATGTTTTAGTTGACATCGATAAACTAAACACTTCTAATTTATCTGCGTTAACCCATGGAGAAGCTCCATTAGCCATTAGTATTACGCAATACAGGGAGGAATACCTGTCAATACTTAAAAGCTTGGGGGCAAAAAAGAATCCTATATTAATTGTAGGAGAAGGAGAACTTAATGGGGGCATCCTTCTTGAAAATTCAAACCAAACTGTTCCCTTGAAGGTGATAGATACCATCTTAAGGGAGAAAATTACTTCAGTAAAGGATTCCTTATACATTACACCAGAAAGGGAGTTAACTTTAGTACCTCTAGAGGATAAGAAGTTTGTTCCGGATAGTGTTTTTGTAAAATTCTGGAAGGCAACAGGGAAAGTGCCTAATTTTATTCAAGTAGATCCACAGAACTTTTTGTTTGCAGATAGTATAGTTCAAGAGCTTAACCAGATAAAGCGAGTTTTTGGAACCGTAAAATCTAAAAGTCGCTTACTAGGTAAGGTAGGATTTAAAAATCATAAAAATCTTAAGGTAAATGGGAACTTTAGTTTTCCAATGCTTTCAAAAGGAGAATTACCTGTGTTTATTCCTCATAAGGCTGGATTTTATTTTTCTCCTGATATAATTCGTACTACAGGTGATAATATGGGGAACTTAAAGGAGTTTGTTGGTTTTCCCTTAGATCCTGAATACGGGCTCACAGATTATTTTTCATTTAATCCAACTATTAAAAACAACATCCGAAAAAATAATAGGGAGCTAATTGTGAATAAGGTCGATTTATTTGAGGATAGAAACCGGGGAAAAGTTGGCTATTTTAATGATGGAGCCTATGTAGATGCGGGGTTAGATAGTAGAATGGCTTTGCAAAGTAGTTTTGCAATAGGGGCTTGGATAAAGCCCACGGTTCTTGGTAAAAACAATAGCATTTTAGGAAAGGGTGAAAACTTTGTATTAAAATTACACGATGGTTTTCTTACGTTTACCATGGCCGATATTAAAGATTATATATCGCGATCTTCACCTGTTCCTATAAATCAATGGACTCATGTGGCTTTGGTTCATTCTAAATTGAATGGGGACCTTTCATTCTTTATTAACGGGGTGCAAACGGATAAAATCCAATTAATAGAGGACTACGATACTTCGGATTATAATTTGGTGGTTGGAAGTAATTTATGGCAAGAATTTTTTGTGGGCTATATAGATCATATCAAGATTTGGAATAGAGAGCTAAATTCTGATGAGATACAAGATGAGTTTTTAGATGTCTCACCAGAAGAATCACTTGGGATGGCTATTTTTATTATCCCGACAATATTGGCGGTGGGAGGATTTTTATTGTTCCTGTATTTTAGAAGGGAAAGAGAACCAAATGACCTTGCTACTATAGGGGTTACCAAGACTTTAGAGGAGGAGAGCGCTATTTTAGAACAAGAAGAGGCTAGTTATCAAGAGAAAATTCTATGCTTTGGCTCGCTTTCAATAATTGTTGCGGATGGAACCGATCTATCTAAGAAGCTCTCCCCTAAACTAAAACAGCTGTTCCTTGTAATGTTATTGCATAGTGTAGGGGATAAGAAAGGGATTAGTAGTAAAAAACTAACCGAATTTCTCTGGCCTGGCATGACTCCTAGCGGTGCAAAAAACACAAGAGGTACCAATATTCAAAATCTTAGATCTATTTTATCGGCATCTAATACAATTCAGTTGGTTTTTAGAGATAAACTGTGGTTTCTAGAAATTACGGATGATTGTTATTGTGAGTATCAAGTGGTTTTGCAGTACTTGGATCGCTTCGGTAAAGTAAACATTGGGGTAGAACAGATGGAAAAAGGATTACCTATCTTATTTGGTATACTTAAAGAAGAGCGATTTTTGGCAAATATAGAGGACGCTTGGTTAGATCCATTTGTAGAAAAACTGAGTAATGATATATTGGAGCTCTGTCAGAAAGTAGCATCAACCCTAAATCTCGAGGAGCATCTTTCTCTACTTCAAGATCTTGTTTCGGTAATGTACATCTATGATGATCTTAACGAAACCGCCTTGCAACTAAGATTAAAAATATTGATAAAGCAAGGAAACCTAAGTACAGCTCATGCTTCCTATGACAAATTCATCAAGCTATACCATAAACTTTATGGAGAAGAGTACCCCATAAAATTTGAGGAAATAATTGGTAGTTGAAATTACTAAACTTGATTTAGAGGATAACTTTAACAGGTATTTTGCATATTTCAAGAATATTACCCCAAACATTACCCCTATTTTTACGCACTGTGCTGTTTCTTTGAGCAAGTAAATAGCACTTATTCATATAATTAATAGAAATAGTATAGGAATCGATGAAGAAAAATTCAACAAGCCGTAGGGATTTCGTAAGAAAATCCATTGTGGCAGCTGCAGGGATCAGTATTATTCCAAGACATGTGATGGGGGGAACTAATTTTATTGCTCCCAGTGACCAATTAACTAAAGCCGTTATTGGAGTAGGTGGAATGGGACAAGGCCATTTAACTTATGAGGGTACAAAACTCTTAGCAATTTGTGATGCTGATGCAAATCACTTGGCAAATACCCTTAAAAAAGTGGGAAGTGGTGTAACAGGTTATCGTGATTTCCGAGAAGTGTTACAAAGACCAGATATTGATATTGTCCATATTGCTACACCACCACATTGGCATGGATTAATGTCTATTATGGCTGCCGAAGCCGGTAAAGATGTTTGGTGTGAGAAGCCTATGACCAGAACCATTGGTGAAGGGAAAAAGGTGGTTGAAGCAATGCAGCAACACGGAAGAATGTTCCGTTTAAATACCTGGTTCCGTTTTAAGGATAACTTTTACGGAATGGGAACTCCTGTTAGAAAATTAAAGAAAGTAGTAGATAGTGGGGCGTTAGGATGGCCTTTAAAAGTTACTATTAGTGGGGTTACTGGTTTTAACTGGAAATTTTACTGGGTAGGAAAGGAAAACTTAACACCACAACCGGTACCATCGGAGCTTGATTATAATATGTGGTTAGGGCCAGCTCCTGAAAAGCCTTATCACCCACATAGAGTTCACGGTACCTTTAGAGGGTATTGGGATTATGATGGAGGAGGATTAGGAGATATGGGGCAGCACTATATAGATCCAGTACAATACTTCCTAGGAAAAGATAATACTAGTCCAGTAAAGGTTGAGGTAGATGCTCCAGAGCAACACCATGATGCTATTGGTACTTGGAGAAAAGTAGTTTATACCTATGCCGATGGATGTCAGATTATCTTAGACGGTGAAAACAAGGATAAGGATGCAGCTTATATTGAAGGTCCAAATGGAAAGATATATAATGGCTTTAAATCCACTATCCCAAATATCGAGGGCTTAATCAATAGTATCCCCGACCCAGAGGAGCAGATTACCGTTTTTTCTGAATCAGTAAAAACTAGAAAGAAATTTGCCTTAAATGAGGAGAATGGACATAGGTCTTGTACCGTTGTAAACATGGGACTTGTTGCACTCCGTTTAGGAAGAACCTTAGAATTTGATCCTGTTAAACAGGAGTTTATAAATGATGAGGAAGCAAATAGACTGATCAATCAACCAATGAGAACCTCTTGGGCTTATTAATCAATACTAAGAATTTTTACGATGAATAATTTATATAAGATCATAGGTGTGCTATTACTATTTATAAGCACACAAGTTGTTAATGCACAGGACAACAGAACCCTAGATACTAAAGTAGCCGATATTTTGGCTCAATTGCCAGCAGAAGACTTGGGGCATTCCGATCGTCTAATGCAAGAGATAATTGGCTTAGGGGAAGAGGGAATTTTGAAATTTACTGATATGTTGATTCCTTTAGGTACAGGAAACGACACCAAAGCTAGATATGCCGTAAACAGTTTGGCAATTTATAATGGAGGAGTACAGCCAACAATCCAAAATGGAGTGGTGGAGAATGCCATATTAAAAGCTTTGGATAAAGCATCAGATAAAGAGGTAAAAACTTTTCTTATAGATCGACTTATCTTTACCGGAACAGATGCATCCGTATCGGCTTTAAGCACCTACCTTCAAAATGATGAGTTGTATAAGCCTGCCCTAGCAGCTTTAACTTCTATAGGAAGTACCAATGCAGCTAATGTTATTTTGGAAGCCGCTAAGACCGCGGACGGAGAGAAATTGGCCGACTTCACATATACTTTAGGAGAATTAAAACATGTTCCTGCTGAAGGAGTTATAAAAGCTTCATTAGCCTCTTCGTCTTTAATTGTACAAGAGCAAGCATTAATGGCTTTGGCTAATATTGCTAGCCCTGCTTCTTATCCTTTGTTAGAGGATTGGGCTGCTAAATCCAATTACAATTTAGATGATACTAAGAGTATCTTGGCTTTTATTCACTTTGGAAACAAATTGCAAGAAAAGAGGAATAAAACCATGAGTAATTTGGTGGCTAAAAGGTTGCTTAAAAAATGTAAAAGCGAAGATCAGCTGCATTTTAGATCTGCAGGAGTTCATATTTTGAGTGAAAATGAAGGTGGTAATGCTACTAAAATGTTGCTTAAAGAATCTAAAAATAAGGACAACGCTTATGTAGGCGCTGTTTTAGATGCTGCAGGTGAAGATCTTTCTTCTGCAGAATTGGCAAGATGGGCAAAGCAATATAGAAGAGCTTCTACAGATACTAAGCCGCTAATTATTAGAATGCTTGAGAAGAACAACGATGAAACCGTGTTTCAATCAGTTATTTTAAGAGCAGTAAAGGATAAAGATGGCGAGGTACGTACCGCAGGAATTAAAGCATTGTCTTATCAAGATAAGGCTAAAGCATTTCCTGTTTTATTTAATAGTTTGAAAACTGCCAACTCTTCCTCCGAGTATAAAGCAATTGAGGAAACGTTATTGAGATTGGCAAGTGCCGAGGATAATAAGTTGTTGGCAGATCAGTTGGCAACTGTTGGTGATGATGCTAAGGTAGTGTTAGTAGATGTTTTGGCTGCAAGAGATGCCAAAGGGCAGTTTAATACGCTTTTGGGGCTATTAGATAACGAGAGTGACAAAGTGAATAGTGCTGTGTACAAAGCACTATCCTCTGTAGCTTCAGAAAAAGATTTTTCTGTTTTATTAGAGCTAATAGATAAAACTGAAAATAACGATCATATTGAGAGTACCCAAAGAGCGCTATTGAATATTGTGAATAGCGGGAATGGAAAGTATTCTAATGAATTGTACGGAGCTTACGAATCAGCATCTGATAAATCCAAATTGTTACCAGTGTTGGCTTCGTTAAGTAGTGATAAAGCATTGAAATTGGTTTCGGATCAGTTGTCTAATGGAAATGATGAGGAAAGAATAATAGCATTGAATGCTTTATCTAATTGGAAAAATAATGATGCTATTCCATACTTATACGAGTCTGTAAAGAATACTCAGGACGGAGAGATTAGAAAAAAATCTTTTTCAAATTACCTTACTAAAGTGGTGCGTTCTAATGTTCCAGCAGATCAAAAACTACTTTTAATAAGAAAGTTGATGCCCGAGGCAAAAAGTACTTCGGAAAAACAGCAGGTATTAAGAGCGGCTCAAAACGTTAAGACCTTCCTTTCTTTAGTTTTTGTTTCAGAATATCTAGACGATGAGGCTTTATTGACTACAGCGTCTAATGCTGCAATAGCCATTGCACTACCAACTCCTGGAGCCAAGAATGGTCTAAGTGGAGAAGTGGTAAGGGATATCGTTTCTAGAAGTGTAGATAACCTTACAGGTCCAGATAGCCAGTACATCAAAATTGATGTGAAGGAGTTTTTAGATAAAATGCCGAATGAAAAAGGTTTTGTTTCCATTTTTAATGGAAAAGACTTTACAGGATGGGAAGGTTTGGTGCAAAACCCAATTGCCCGTTCTAAAATGTCTAAGAAACAATTAGCAGAGGCGCAGGCTAAAGCTAATGAGCAGATGATGAGAGACTGGTATATAGAAGATGGTGTAATTGGATTTAAAGGAGAAGGATATAATAATATCTGTACCATTAAAGACTATGGGGATTTTGAAATGCTTGTAGATTGGAAGATTACCAACGGAGGAGATTCCGGAATTTATCTAAGAGGTACTCCACAAGTTCAGATTTGGGATACCGCTTTGGTAAAAGTAGGGGCTCAAGTTGGTTCTGGTGGATTATATAACAACCAGAAGCATGAGAGTAAACCATTAGTTGTTGCTGATAATCCTGTGGATGAATGGAATACTTTTAGAATTAAAATGGTAGGAGAGCGTGTTACCGTTTATTTAAATGGAGTACTGGTAACAGATAACGTGGTCTTAGAAAACTATTGGGATCGTAAGCAGGCTATCTTTGCTAAGGAGGCTATAGAACTTCAAGCCCATGGTGAAGATCTTGGATTTAGAAATATCTATGTAAGGGAAATAAATTCTGGCGATGATCAATTGACCGATGCTGAAAAGAATGAAGGGTTTAAATCTTTGTTGAATGGAAAAGAACTAGATCATTGGACTGGGAATAAGACAGATTACTTTGTTGAAAATAATGAATTGGTTGTACGTCCAAAACAAGGAGGACATGGTAATTTATACACCGTTGAGGAGTATTCTGATTTTGTTTTCAGGTTCGACTTTAAACTGACCCCAGGAGCTAATAACGGTTTGGGGATTCACGCTCCTCTAACTGGTGATGTAGCATACGTAGGTAAGGAGTTGCAGATCCTAGATGATACCGCTGAAATTTATGCTAATTTAAAACCTTACCAATATCATGGTTCTGTTTATGGAATCATGGCGGCTAAGCAAGGGGCACTTAATCCTGTTGGGGAATGGAACTCCCAAGAAGTTTTCGTGAAAGGAGATCACATAAAGATTACCCTAAACGGACAGGTGATTTTGGATGGTAATATTAAAGAGGCTACCAAGAACGGTACCTTAGATAAAAAAGATCATCCAGGGTTGTTAAGAAAGAAAGGGCATATCGCTTTCCTTGGTCATGGATCCGAACTTTCATTTAGAAATATTAGAATCAAGGATTTAACTAAATAGTTATAATCAAACTAGTTTAAATCGGAAGTCTTGGGAATGATGTTCTCAAGGCTTCCGATTTTTTTTTTTTGTTTTTTTTGTGATGTGTTTCAGGGTATTATCCAGGTAAGGTGTGATCTATTGAAAATTAAAGAAATTCAGATTTAAAAATTCATCCTGAAACTAAAGTTGGGCGTCACACCAAGAGAAACCTGTTTTATGGTTTCTATTTCATTATTATCGTTTAGGCGATAGTACGTGTTTAGAATATTTTTTTTGTTCAAAATATTTAATACAGATGCGCCTACGGAGGCTTTCATCTGTTTCCCTAAGGTAAAATGATAGATAAAAGAGGCATCTGCCCTTAGGTAGTCAGAAAGCCGACTGCTATTAGGTTCTGCATAATTAATCTTATTTGGGAAAGTGCTGTTGTCTATTGCGTCTTCTCCCTCCAATGGTTGTGTATACGGTTTTCCTGTACGGTAATTAGCCCCTAATCCAACTTTAAAATCTTTATAAGTGTAAGTGCCAGCAAAGGTAAAAGTATGTCTTATGTCTAGGTTGTTTGGAAATTTATGGGGAACAAGATCCTGAAAATAATAATTATTGTAGTTATAAGTATAGCTTAACCAGGTGCTATACATTTTGGTTTTTTTATTGATAAGAAACTCTAGCCCAGAAACATCATAGCTTCCTATTTCTCCGTTAAATTGATCTTTGTTTTGGAAACCTTGGGTTGTAGTACTTACGCCATCTACCTTTTTATAGAAGCCTTCTAAGCCAAGGTAAAGGCTGTTTCTCTCGTAGTTGAGCCCTAAAGAAGCTTGTTTGCTTTTTGTAATAGGTAAAGTTTCTTCATTAGATAAAATCCACCTTCTTTTTTCTATGCCTAAAAAATTCTGTTCTAAATCTATTATCTGGTTGGTGGTCTGGCTTTTAAATTCGCCTAACATTTCTACTTTTAAATTGCGCGTAATAGCATAGTTAACATTTAATCTAGGCTCTAATGAAATAGCACTAAAAGTGTCAAATGTTTTTAAATCTGTAATGTAATTTAATCGCATTCCTCCCCTGGCAAACCATTTGTTGTTAGAGGAGTTAAAAGTTAGTTCGGAGAATAGGGAATGGGTAAGGCCTACTCTTTTCACAGAGCTTTTAAATGCAGGTTGTGTTACCAAGGTGTGATTGGTAATACCTGTTTCATTTAATTGATAACCGTTTAGCCATTGTAGGGTGTTATGAAGCTTGTAGTGGGTTGTTAGTTTAAGAGCTGTTTCTAGTACTTGGTTGTTTTGGAATAGCTGTTGTGCCTCGGAGGATATATTCTGCGCATCCAAGTCGTATTTGGTGTAGTATAGGTTTAAATGGGTATTGAACCGTGAAGTCCAATTGCTTTCCAAGCTCCCTCCAAATGATAAATTACTTTGTTTTAGGATGCTATTTTGGTTTTCATTCTCAGTGGTTTCGTTATAGTTTAGATGATTGTTTATATGGATAAAGCTGAGGCGTGCTTTATGCTTATTGTTGATGTCATAAAGGATTTTACCACTTACATCATAGAAGTAGAAATCTTCGTTTCGGGTTAATATACTGGTGTCTTCTGTACTATTGTTTTCGGCTACCTCACTATCCTGGAATGCCTTATCAAAAAACCGATTATAGGTAGGGGTTTTTATAAAATCTGTCATAGATCGTCTCCCGGAAAATTGAAAGGAAACCTTTTCTGATAGTGGTAAATGGCCAAATATGTCACCACTCAATAAATTAAAACCAGTACCCCCAACAAAATTTTGTCTTACCTTATTCTCAGTTTGAATATTGATTACACTACTTACTCCATCCCCATATTCGGCACTAGTACCATTTTTTATAAGTGTAACCTCCTCTATTAAATACGGATTAAAAGCTGAAATTAGCCCGAAAAAATGTCCAGATTGGTGCATTTTTATGCCGTCCCATAAAATTAGATTTTGATCATTTGTTCCCCCTCTCACATTAATATCAGAGACGGTTTCGTCCACACTTTTAATTCCAGGTAGCGCTTGAATGGTCTGTAAAACATCTGGTTCTATAAGCCCTGGCAATATTCCAATTTTACCAGTGTTTAAAGAAATGCTGGCATCTTGCTCTTTGTTAATACCTGTGGTAAAAAATTGGTAAACTACTACTTCATTTAATTGCTCGTAATTAGTAGTCATTGGAATTACTGGGCATGGGGTAGAAGTTAAGAGTTTTTCAACCGATATATATTTAGTTTTATACCCAATGTGGTTTATAACAAGATGAGCATCTCTGGGGATGTCAGTTAATTTAAATTGCCCATTGCCGTCTGTAATTATATTTTTATTAGTGCCTAAAACCTCTATCGTAGCACTAGGAATTGTGCTGTTTTCAAAATTATCGATAAGAATGCCACAGAGTTCTACTAATGGATTCTTGACAATGGTATAATACCGGTCGTTGAGCTTTGAAACATTAAGGTTGGTCTGCCTCTCAATATCAGCAAGTATTTCATTTAATAGTATTGCTGTGGGTGTAGTGATTTTAATGGGACGTAGATCGGAATCTAGATAGGAAAACTTAACGTTGTTCTCTTGTTCTAACTGTCCTATATAAGTAATTAATGGTACAATTTGGATAGTATCGTTCTGAGCCCTTCCCAAAAAAGAGGAAAGGAATAGGGTAAGATAAATAAGTATTACAGCGTAGTTATGGTGTTTCCGCATAGATTAGCACTTTTCCCTCTTCTATCTTGTATTTTAGGCTAGAAGGAGCACTTATACTCTGCAACGCTAGATTTTTATCAGTATTGCTGAATGACCCTGAAAATAATTGTTCTAAGTCTATATTTTTGGTTTCTACTTTTATATTAAACTGTCTTTCAAATTCATCCAAAACATATTTTAGAGGAATACTTTTAAAAGTACTTTCATCTTGTAGCCATGATGGTTGTTGGGCGTTGGCTATTTCAGAGGTTCTTAGTTCTCCATTTATAACTACCAAGGCTTGTCCGGCAGAAAGCTTTGTTTCTTTGTTATTGTAGCGTACACTCACTAAGCCTTCATAGCAGCTTACCTCAAAAATATCTTTTCTGTTTTCTACATTAAATTGAGTTCCTAGTACGGTTACCATACCCATATCGGTAGATACTGTAAATCGCTCTCCTTTGGCTACCTTAAAGAAAGCCTCACCTTTTAGGTCGATATTTCTATTGTCTTTCCAATTCTTCTTTTGGTAAGTAATCTGGGAATCTGCATTTAACTGCACTTCGGAATTATCAGGAAGGGTAACAGCAGTCCGTTCTGCATATTGGGTGCTTACCACTTCATCTCCGGTAAAATTATAGAAGTAAGAGATGCCTACTATAAGAGCAATAACTGCAGCAATACGCAAATATTTCTTATAAGGATTAAGGCGGACTACCTTCCCCTTGTTTTCTTCTTTTCTTTGGTATAGATCTCTTTTGGCTTTATCCATATCAAATTCTGGGGCTTCCATATTATTGGTTGCGTCCACAATTTTTTTATAGGTCGTATACTCCTTGGTCAACTTAAATTTGGAGACTTCCTCTTCGGAAAGCTCGTTGTTGAGCCATTTTGCTAGATAATTTTCTTCCATGTTATTCAACATTATATCGGTATAACAACTTAATTAACGAAAACCCTACCACTAGTAATAAAAAATTTGTAGTAACAGTTAATTTTTTCACTCCCTAACTCCCATTCAGCACAACCTCTTATAAAAGGAAGGGGCTGTATGGAACTGAATTTACCGACATTTAGATTATTATTTCCCATTGTTAAGGGGAAATTTATTTTAGAAACGTACAATGTACACAATACTTAAAACGGATAATTAATTATATGCCATCTATCTTTTCCCTTAGCGATTTTAAGGCCAGGTGCATTCTTTTTTCAATTGCTTTTACGCTTACACCTTCCATTTCAGCGATCTCTGCATATTTTTTACCATCTATACGGTTTAGTAAAAAGGTAGTGCGTTGGTTTTCAGGTAGATCCTGAAGGGCTTTATCTAGTTTTTCCTTAAACTCCTGTTGCTCCATTATAAATTCTGGAGACTCGTATTCTGTGTTCAGGGCCTTTTCTCTGTGTTTTAAGCGTACCTTTTCAGCTTTTATTACATTGAGGTAAAGGTTATTGGCTACGGTATAAACAAATGATTTAGCTTTGTGAGGTGCAACCTTGGAGCAGTTTTCCCAAAGTTTTATAAAAGCCTCCTGTACTGCATCGTAGGCTTTTTCTTCATTACCAAATTTATAATATATATAATTAAATATCGTTTTGGAATGAGAACTAAAGATAGAGGCGTAAACTTCCTCTTCGCAAACATTGGTTATATTCTCTTCTTTCAATCTCTTAGTTTTGTGCAAAGATATTTTAAAATAATTTAAATTGTTGGTAGGGTATTTTAAAAGGTGATTGTTAAATAGGTGTAAACAGAAAACCAACTACAAATGAAAAAGCTAATTTCATATTTATTGTACTCAAGTATTCTGATGTTATTTATTAGTCTTGGGGCGTGTCAAAAGGAATTTGAAGACCTACCTGAGCAAAATAATTCGGAAGCTATTAAAGCTAGTTCCAATACAGCGCAACTTATTAAAAGTGCATCTTCTAATGATGGCTCCTATGATAATATAGTGGATGGAGCAAGTTGCTTTTCTATCAATTTTCCGTACGTAGTAAATATAAATGGTCTAAATGTTAATGTAAACGCAGTTAGTACATTAGAATTGGTCCAGGACTTGCTAACGGATGGTGAAGATGACCTTGAAATTCAATTTCCAATAACCGTTACTTTGGCAGATTTTACTGAAATGACTCTTAATGATGAAGATGAGTTGGAAGATCTTGTAGAAGCGTGTCAGGTATTGGAAGACGATGATGATATAGAATGTGTGAGTTTTGTATATCCTATAAAAGTGTACTCTTTCGATATTGCTTTTCAGCAAACTGGGAGTGTAACCTTAGAAAGCGATATGCAACTAAGACGTTATTTTGATGATTTGGATGATGATGCCCTTGTTAGTTTTCAATTTCCAATTTCCCTGAAACTATATAACGATATTGAGCATACAGTTAATGACAATGCAGAATTGGTCGATATTATTGAGAGCGTAAAGGATAATTGTGATGATGACGATAATGATTTTACACAAGAAGAGTTAAGTGATTATCTAGTAGGTTGTCCTTGGTTAATTGAAGAAGTAGTTACTAATGGTACTAACCAAACCAATCAATACCTAGAAAGCCTGATGAAGTTCCAAGCAGATGGCACTGTTACTGTAAATAATAGTGTAGGGAATACCGTAAATGGAACTTGGAATACGGTTAAAGTAGGCTCTAAAGTAAAATTGAGGTTGAATTTTAATGAATTATCAGGGATATCCTTAGAATGGTTTGTTTATGATATAGATGATGAGATGTTAAAACTAATTGCCAAAGATGGGAATAAGATCATTTTGAAAGAGGGTTGTGATTTTGTTAATAATGATCCCGAGGTCTTAAGGAATGTTTTACAAGAATGTAGTTGGGCTATTAATAAGGTTACGGTAGATGATGAGGTGTTAAAAAGATTGTTGGGTTATGAATTTACTTTTTTGGCTAATGGAGAGGTGACTTTAGTTAACGGTGCTGATATTAAAAATGGCACATGGGAAGTTGCTAATAATACTCAAGGTAGATTAGTTATGTCCATAGAAATTACAGACGAACCCGATGTTAGTTTTGATTGGTTGCTGTCTGATCTTGAGGATAATAACTTAGAGTTTAGTATGGGTGATGATGATTACGAACTAGTTTTAGAGAAAATCTGTGTTGATAATATTGCAGATGTAGATGCCGTTGAGATTAGAGATATTTTGAAAACAGGAAAATGGGAGGTAACCAAATACTTGGATGATGGTGATGATGAAACTGAAGATTATGCTAATTTTGATTTTACTTTCTCTTCCCTTGCTCTAGTAACCGTATCGGCCAATTCTTTACCTGTGCACTTAGGAATATGGAAAGTAATAAAAAGTAGCGATGGTCAGTTAAAGTGCTATCTCAATTTTGGAGTCATAGGTTCCTTAGAAGAGCTAACGAATAATTGGAGGGTGATTTCCTCCACTGCCAATAGATTAGAGTTGAGGGATAAAGATGACGATGGCGGTACGAATACTTTGATTTTTGAAAGAAAATAATCGAATTTGCCCCAAGTTTTATTAGAAAAGGGTAGTCTCTTAATGGGATTACCCTTTTTACATTTATATTTTGTAGTTCAAACTTCACACTTCTCTTACTTATTCTTAAATTTGCGCTTTCCTGTAAAAACGGTAAGACTATGTTCGATAATTTAAGTGATAAGTTAGATAAGGCGTTACATGTTCTAAAAGGACATGGACAAATTACAGAAATCAATGTTGCGGAAACCTTAAAGGAGGTTAGGAGAGCACTATTGGATGCCGATGTCAATTTTAAAATTGCCAAGGAGTTTACCAATACGGTCAAGGAAAAGGCCTTGGGCCAGAATGTATTGACCTCCCTGCAGCCAAGTCAATTAATGGTTAAGTTAGTTAAAGACGAACTTACCGAACTGATGGGGGGCGACGCAGAGGGAATTAACCTTTCCGGAACGCCATCGGTCATTTTGATGTCTGGATTACAGGGGTCTGGTAAAACCACTTTTTCAGGAAAGTTGGCGAACTTCCTAAAGACCAAGAAAACTAAGAATCCTTTATTGGTTGCTTGTGATGTTTATAGACCGGCAGCAATAGATCAGTTGCATGTTGTAGGGGAACAGATAGGAGTAGAGGTGTTTTCCGATCGTGGCAACACCGATCCTGTAGCTATTTCTAAGGCAGCAATTGCTCACGCCAAGGCAAATGGATTTAACGTAGTGATTATAGATACCGCGGGTAGATTGGCGGTAGATGAGCAGATGATGGATGAAATTGCTGCTATCCATAAAGCTGTTGCGCCTCAGGAAACGCTTTTTGTGGTAGATTCCATGACAGGTCAGGATGCGGTAAACACGGCAAAAGCATTTAACGATGTACTTAATTTTGACGGGGTTATATTGACCAAATTAGATGGAGATACTCGTGGAGGTGCGGCCATATCCATTAAATCTGTAGTAGATAAGCCTATTAAGTTCATTGGAACGGGAGAGAAAATGGATGCTATAGATGTATTCTACCCTTCTCGTATGGCCGAAAGGATCTTAGGAATGGGAGATGTAGTCTCCTTAGTAGAACGTGCCCAAGAGCAGTTTGATGAGGAGGAAGCAAGAAAGATCCAAAAGAAAATTGCCAAAAATAAGTTTGGTTTTGACGACTTTTTAAGTCAAATACAGCAAATTAAAAAAATGGGAAGCCTTAAGGACCTAATGGGAATGATCCCAGGTGCAGGTAAGGCTTTAAAAGGATTGGATATAGACGATGATGCCTTTAAACATATTGAAGCTATTATCCACTCTATGACCCCAGACGAAAGAGCTACACCGTCTAAATTAAATGCTAGTCGTAAAAAACGAATTGCTAAGGGGAGTGGAACATCAGTACAAGAAGTAAACCAGCTCTTAAAGCAATTTGATCAAATGAGTAAGATGATGAAGATGATGCAAGGCGGCGGCGGTAAGAAAATGATGCAGATGATGGGAGCTATGAAAGGGATGAAATAGCTTTCTGTTAGTTGGCAGTGTTCAGTAGCAGCAGGTAGTTTGCATATTAAACCTTTAAGTATAACAAGGATAGTATGGGATGCAGAAAATAATGTAGACAGACTAAAAAGGATTCTATATGGCGATTAAGATGTTTATAGTGTCTTTATCCTTTACAAAAGAGGAACTTTGCATTGACCGACCAAATAAGAAGAAATTCTGGTTTTGTTTGTGCTAATATTACGTTACAGATAGATTTGAGCGGCAGGGAAAATACTTTATAAGTAGGCTGATTGATGTAGATAGAGAGAATGCTGAAACTCAAGTTTAGCTAAATTTTGCAGAGATGGGTTGCTTTCTGTCGGCTGAAAACGAGCAAGATCTTATCAATTAGATCTTGAAAAAAAGGTAGATTATATAATATACGATTAATAACCCAGGGGAGTTTGGTGTTTAGTACTGCCAACTGTCACTGAGAACTGAATACTAACAAATGGAAATACTAGACGGTAAAAAAGTATCGAATCAAATTAAGGAGGAAATTGCTGCTGAGGTAGCTAAAATGCGAGAGCGAGGAGAAAAAGTACCTCATTTAGCTGCAGTAATCGTTGGTAACGATGGAGCAAGTCTTACCTATGTAGGTAGTAAAGTTAAGTCTTGTAAGCGCGTAGGTTTCGAATCTACATTGGTTCAATTGCCTAGTACTACTTCAGAATTAGAGTTGTTAAATAAAATTGAAGAGTTAAACAAGGATGAGGATATAGATGGGTTTATCGTCCAATTGCCATTGCCTGATCAGATAGACACTCAGCGTGTGCTGCTGGCAGTAGATCCCGATAAGGATGTAGACGGATTTCATCCAACCAATTTTGGAAAAATGGCCTTGGATATGAGTACCTTCATTCCTGCCACTCCTTTCGGTATTTTGGAACTCTTAGAGCGTTACAAGGTAGATACACAGGGAAAGCATACCGTTGTAATAGGTAGAAGCCATATTGTAGGGAGACCTATGAGTATTTTGATGGGTAGAAAAGGATGGCCTGGAAACTCAACGGTAACCTTAACCCATAGTCACACTAAAAATATTACTCAGATCACCTCACAAGCAGATATTATTATATCGGCCCTAGGAGTGCCTAATTTCCTTAAGGCAGAGATGGTGAAAGATGATGCTGTTATAATAGATGTTGGTATTACAAGAGTACCGGACGAAACTAAAGAAAAAGGATACTATATTACTGGGGATGTAGATTTTGAGAATGTAAGTAAAAAGGCTTCTTTTATTACCCCTGTTCCTGGTGGGGTTGGTCCTATGACTATTGCAATGTTATTGAAAAATACGTTGTTAGCAAGAGAGAGACACAGAAGTAGAAAATAAAGTATTAAGCCCGCAGACAAATTTGGATGCGGGCTTTTTTTATTAGCTCTCTTGAAAATAATTATTCAGGTCCTTATTATTTTCTATTTTATACGGAAATATTAAAATAATATTTCGATTTTTAGAGTCATTTATGGAGAAAACCGTTGAACTCAGTCTTGAGCCTTTCTTTGAATTGTCTATGGACTTGCTATGTATTGCTGGTTATGATGGCTACTTTAAAAAAGTAAATCCAGCTTTCCAGAAGCTTTTAGGCTATTCTGAAGAAGTGCTTTTTTCCAGATATATCTCTGAATTTATTTATGAGGAAGACCAAACCCGAACGGCAGGCTATCGAGAGAATTTAAAAAAAGAAGTTCCCCTAATCAATTTTGAAAACCGATTTTTAACAGCCTCTGGAGATATAGTATGGTTGCATTGGACCTCTATTCCATTGCCAGATGAACAGTTGATTTATGCCATTGCTAAAAATATTACGTACAAAAAAAAGTTAGAAGAAGAACGCAATGGGCATATGGCTCAATTAGAAAAGATAAATAAAGACTTAAAACAACTTAACTATACTACTGCGCACGATCTAAGGTCTCCCGTTAATAACTTATTATCTTTATTTAGTTTTCTTGACTTATCTAAAATTACTGATCCTGAAGTGTTAGAAACCCTGAACTATATGAGGATGGCTACGGAGGGGCTACATAAGTCTATGGATAAATATGTGGATCTTTTAAGTACGCATGAGTCGTTAAAGATAGCGCTGGAAGAGGTAGAATTTGAAGCAACCTTTAAGCATGTTCAGCAATCAATAGGATCACTCTTGGAAAGTTCAATGGTGAAAATAAATCTAGATTTTTCTGAATTGCCTACAGTGGTTTTCAATAGGAGTTATCTAGAAAGCATTTTTTTAAACCTATTAACCAATTCCATAAAATATACTAAACCAGAGGTTCATCCGGTAATTCATGTTGCTACAGTTATAGTTAACGGGAAGAAACAACTTATTTATACCGATAATGGTCTTGGCTTCGATTTAGATGCAGTAGGGGATAAAATATTTGGCCTGAACCAGAAATTCCATGGAAATAGTGACAGTAAGGGGGTTGGATTGTATTTGGTGTATAACCATATAACAAGCCTAGGAGGTTCTATTACTGTAGATAGTAAAATTAATGAGGGAACTACCTTTGTAATTACTTTTCAATAAATAACATTTCTCAATTTAGGTGATTATAAATAGTGCTCATTAAAAGGAACAACTATTAAGACGATTTATTATTCCCTTAAATGGCTATAATCCTAACGGATTGCTTGATTTTAGTGCTATCTGTAGGGATTATTATGTCAATTTTCTCATCATTTTCGTCATTTGTACAACTGCCCATGGCAATGAAACTAAAAAGAATAATCAGAATAAGAGTTATTTTTTTCACGGTTTAGAATTTAGTAAATGTTATGCAAAGTCGGTTTTATGCTATAACGGCAAATCATCCCTTTTCTTATATTAAATGAGTAGCGTATTAGCATCTAAGGAGTTAAGTGTTTAATAGTTGGTATCCCCTTCTGACCTTATTTATTATGGGTGGGGAGTGCAATTTTAGTTTTTTTAATCCATAGATGATAAGTCGATTTAAAGTTTGATCCTCAGTCTTATAGCTGTCTTTGGATGAGGGTTGGTAGAATTTTTTATATTCAATTTTATGATCGTTAGGGGTGTCTTAGAAATCTTTTCTATATCTTCGATAATTGGTAAATTTTAAACACATTAACTACTTCGCTTAATGTAGGAGCATTGGGCTTTGAAAAGAAACAGAACATGATTATAGAACCTAGAACAAGAGGGTTTATATGCCTCACTTCACATCCTACTGGATGTCAACAAAATGTTATTGAGCAAATTAAATACGTAAAATCAAAAGGCGCCATTAATGGGGCTAAAAAAGTGTTGGTTATTGGGGCGTCTACAGGGTTTGGACTAGCTTCTAGAATAACTAGCGCCTTTGGGTCAGAAGCAGCTACAATTGGAGTGTTTTTTGAAAAGCCGCCTTCCGCAGGTAGACCAGCTTCACCAGGATGGTATAATAGCGCCTTTTTTGAGGAGGAAGCTCATAAAGCCGGACTCTATGCGAAAAGTATAAATGGGGATGCATTTTCTAAAGAGATTAAAAGACAAACCTTAGATTTAATAAAGGCAGATTTAGGTCAGGTTGATCTTGTTATCTATAGTTTGGCTTCTCCAGTTAGAACACATCCAGAAACAGGGGTTAGATATAAATCTGTGCTAAAACCAATTGGATCTAGCTATAAAAATAAAACGGTTGACTTCCATACAGGGGTTGTTTCAGATATCTCTATAGAGCCTGCAGTTGGAGATGATATAGAAAACACTATAGCCGTTATGGGTGGAGAAGACTGGAAAATGTGGATGGATGCCTTGCAAGAAGAGGGATTGTTAGCAGACGGTTGTAAAACGGTTGCCTATTCTTACATAGGGCCAGCGCTAACTGAATCAGTTTATAGGAAAGGTACTATTGGTAGAGCTAAGGATCATTTAGAAGCTACAGCTTTTGAAATTGGAGATAGCCTAAAATCTATTAGCGGAGAGGCTTATGTTTCTGTAAATAAAGCCTTGGTTACCCAAGCAAGTTCTGCTATTCCGGTAATTCCTCTTTATATATCTCTACTTTATAAGGTGATGAAGGAAAAGGGAATTCATGAAGGTTGTATAGAGCAGATTCAACGTTTGTTTGAAGACCGATTATATTCAGCTAATACTCCAACAGATGATCAAGGTAGGATTAGAATTGATGATTGGGAAATGCGCGACGATGTACAGGCTCAGGTGACTGAACTTTGGGAGAAGGCTACAACAGAAAACTTATCTAACATTGGAGATCTAGAAGGGTATAAAAAAGACTTCTTTAATCTATTTGGATTTATGGTGCCTGGTGTAGATTATGATAAAGATGTAAATGAGATAGTAGAAATCCCAGGCTTACAATAGGTGATGCCTAATTAGAATTTTCTCTACTTATATAGTTTAAAAAGTCCGTTAAGGGCAGTGAAATATCGGCAATTAAATGCTGAGGTTTTACTGGTCTTTAACGGATTTTTTTATTGGTACTGTTTTATATTTTTTATTCCCTTTTAATAATGCGGTTTTAAAACTTTAATCTGTTCATTAATGGTTATATAGCAGGAATATTTTTAAATTTAATGAATCTGCTTGGAAGTGATTCTGTTAAGGAAGGCTCCCGGTCTCATAAAATTAAGATCTATATATGAAAAGTCAGTTCCTTTTGTTGTTTTTTATAGTTGGGTTGTTAGCAGCTAATGCACAATCAGGAAAAGTTTATGATGAACTAACCATGAAGAGTACTATCTTAGATAGTGAGCGGAAATATGCTGTTTATCTACCGCCAGATTATGAAACTTCACAAAGGAGTTATCCCATTTTATATTTACTGCATGGGGCAGGGGACGATCAAACCGGATGGATACAATTTGGTGAGGTCTTACGTATTACGGATTTAGCCATTAAGGAAGGAAAAGCTACCCCTATGATTATTATTATGCCCGATGCAAATTCTGGGGTTCGTGGTTATTTTAACTCTATTAGTGGGGATTGGCGATATGAAGATTTCTTTTTTGAAGAACTAATGCCACATGTGGAAAAACAATATCGCATAAAATCAGAGAAGCGATATAGGGCGGTTGCCGGACTTTCTATGGGTGGGGGAGGCTCGTTTATGTATGCACTACATCGCCCCGATCTATTTTCCTCCGCATGTCCACTAAGCGCGTATGTAGGTCCATTAAGTGTTGAAGAGATGGAAGCAGGATTAAGTAGAAAAAATGAAAGATATCCTAAAAAGGACGTTGCGGCTTATTTTAATAGGCATAATGCAATTTCTTTAATACAGAATATGCCGGTAGAGGATATAAAATCGGTACGATGGTATATTGATTGTGGGGATGATGATTTTCTGTATGAAGGTAATAGCTTAGTGCATATTGCTATGAAAAAAAGAGAAATTCCTCATGAATATCGCGTAAGGGATGGTGGTCATAGCTGGACGTATTGGAGAGCATCTTTACCAAAGGTATTAGAGTTTGTCTCCGATGCCTTTCATCAACATTAAGGCATAAAGAAATTGGAGGGTTTTTAGAACTTCAGAAATAGTTAAATACGGAATATGATAAATAGAAAATTTGGAATACCGCAGTGGGATGTTAGTGAGATAGGATATGGAATGTGGGGGATGGGGGAGTGGACAGAGGAAGACGACCTACTTTCTGTTAAGGCTTTGGATCTCGCTGTAGAACGGGGAGTTAATTTCTTTGATACCGCATGGGCGTATGGTCACGGACATAGTGAAAAGTTATTAGGGGAATTGTTGAAGAGGCATCCTGACAAGAAATTATATGCGGCAACTAAAATTCCGGCAAAGAATTTTAAATGGCCGGCAAAACCCGAATATACGTTGGAGGAGTCTTATCCCAATGACCATATTATTGAGTATACCGAGAAGTCCTTGAAAAATTTAGGGGTAGAGCAGATTGATCTTTTGCAGTTTCATACTTGGGATGATAGTTGGTCTCATCAGGAAGAGTGGAGGCGTGCGGTAGAGGATTTAAAAGCTTCGGGAAAAATAGCTGCAATGGGAATTAGTGTTAATCGCTGGGAGCCCGAAAATGGAATAGAAGCATTACAAACCGGGATGTTTGAATCGGTGCAGGTGATTTATAACATTTTTGATCAAGCTCCAGAAGATAAACTCTTTTCGTTATGTGAAGATTTAAATATAGGGGTAATTGCGAGAGTGCCTTTTGACGAGGGTACACTTACAGGTAATATTACTAAGGATACTGTTTTTCCTGAGGACAGTTGGAGTGCAAGTTATTTTGTGCCAGAGAATTTGCTTGCTAGCGCAGAAAGGGCCGATAGACTTAGACCTTTAGTGCCTACTGAGATGACAATGGCCGAGATGGCCCTGCGTTTTATTACAATGAATAGGACAGTAAGTACTGTTATACCAGGCATGAGGAAGGAACGAAATGTATTGATGAATACTGCAGTGAGTGATGGGAAAGGCCTTTCTGAGGAACTCTATCAACAAATAAAAGAACATCGTTGGGATAGAAAACCAACTTCTTGGTCTCAATAATTTTAATAACAATAACTATGACAACGAGAAAAGAGTTTTTATTTAAATCTGGCTTATTGGCCACAGGAGCTGTATTGCTTCCTTCATTTACTTTTGCGCAGAAAAAGGCGGAGAAGAATTTAGGGGTTCAATTATATACTTTCCGCGATGAAATGTTGGCGGATGCTAGAGGTACTTTGGAAAAGATCGCCGCACTTGGTATAAAGCAAATAGAAACTGCTAGGAGTGCTAAAGGACTGTACTACGGGCTTGGGCCAAAAGAAATGAAAGAGGTGTGTAAATCCTTGGGAATGACACTTAGAAGTGGGCATGTTGCCTTAGATGATAATTGGGCAGATACCCTAGACCAAGCTTCTGAGTCGGGCCAGGAGTATCTAATTTGCTCATCCCTCCCTAGTAATGGTCAGACAGTGGATAATTATAAGGCAGTTGCGGAAGCGTTCAATAAAGCTGGTGAGGATTGTAAGAAAAGAGGAATAAAATTTGGTTACCATAACCATGAGTATGAATTTGAGTCGCATAATGGGGAAGTATTATATGATGTACTTCTAGATAATTCCCAAGCAGATCTAGTGCATATGGAACTAGATCTAGGTTGGGTGGTGGTTGCTGGAAAAGACCCCTTGGATTATTTTAGAAGATATAAAGGGAGGTTTCCATTATGGCACTTAAAGGATATGGACATGGAGAAAAAAGAAAGTACCGAGTTTGGTAAGGGCGGACTTAATATTTCACAAATGTTGGCGCATAAGAAAGATTCAGGCCTAGAATATATATTTATAGAACAAGAAGAATATGCAAGCTCACCTTTCGAGAGTATGGCGCACAATATGAAGTATATGAAAAGATTTTAATTCCCCTATTAGGTCAATCAGGGGTGTTGATTTCTAGGAGTTTAAGAATTCTGCGATTTTACGATTTACTTCATCCTGGTGAAGGGAATGTCCTAAACCTGTGGTAGCGATTAGTTGGCTGTTTTCCCAGCTTTTATGTAAAGCTTCTGAGGCGCTAAAAGGAGTGATAGTATCTTCTTTGTCATGGATTATTAATCCAGGTTTAGAGATAGACCGAGCATAGTAAGGGGTAGATATATCGTTAATTCTAAAGCTATAATGCTCGTAAAGATATTTGTCTAATCCCTGTAAAACCCTATCGTTAAATTTAAGAAGATTTTGATAGTGTTCCATAAGCTGAGAAAGTTCAGCTGGAGCTCCTAGGGAAACAATTTTTTGGATTGAGGTATTTGGATTCTCATATTGATGATGAATGGTTGCTAGGCCGCCCATGGAATGCCCAATAATATATTTGGGATGATGCATCTTAATTATTTCTTTGGCGCTATTTGTATAAATGGGCAAGTTTAGCATTGTGCCATTAGAGTAACCATGTCCGGGTGCGTCAAAAGCAAGTATATTAAAATCTTTTTCTTGTAACTTTTCAATTAAATTACGCCATCTAAAGGCATTGCTTTCCCAACCATGCATAAGTAATACCGTTTCATTATCTCCGGGCCAATGATACGTTTGTATATTTAATCCATTGATTAAAACCTTTTTGTCCTTGGCATTGTTTAGAAATTCTTCCTGGTGGGGCAATACGCCACCCTTTCTAGGGGTGCTAAATAGTTGAAATGCCTTTTTTGCTGCTGAAGTTGGCGAAAAAAGAGCAAGGCTATTAAAGTACGCCCCATAGGATAATGCCAAGGTATGGTAAAGGATTTTTTTCATGCGCTGTATTATTCCCAACCAACCATGATATACTTTATTTTAGCAGCGTCGGGGATTTGGACTGCTTCAATATTGGTGCTAGAATTATACTGTAGGCTACTAGGTAGTTCAGATTTTGCAATGGTGAAATAAGCGTCAGAATCTTTTAAGAAAACTACAATATTGTTTAAGGCAGTAACAATTTTACCAACGTTGTGTTTCTCTCTAATATCTTTAAAAGTGCTATTTAATCCCACACCTTTGTCTGTTACAAACCTAGGGTCGTAAATTCGGATTATATCTACCTTGGGTACGCTGTCTAAAGTAGGAGTAAGGGTCATAAGATGTGCACCCCCTTTTTCAAAAATATCTATTTTTTTTACCCGTTCTCCAATATTAGTAAACACCGTGTCTCTTACTATAGAATCTGTTGCAAATATGGTTTCCAATTGGTCTATAGGGGTAGATTTGTCCAGTTTACCTACTTGGCCTTTTGTAATTAAGAAATCGTTGTTAGTGTTACATTGAATAAATAAAAGAGATAAAAGTACTATTGCATAAATAGGGAGTCTTGTCATTTTTAGAATATAGGGTTTTGTGAGTTAGTTTAAATAATTGTTGTTCTTCAATAGGGGCTGTTCTAGCGCATTACTTTCTTTAATATGCCCATAACACCTCTGATAAAGGTAGCGCTGGTAAGCACCTTTACAACAGGGTTCTGGCGGGTGCTGGTTCTTCGGCTACTAGTCCTAGTGGTTCTTTTGGAGGTAGTGTTAACACTTTCTTTCTCTGCTAGTTCTTCTGCACGATCAATTTTCGCATTAAGCATTTCATAGGCGCTTTCTCGGTCTATAGTTTCACTGTATTTATCAACTAGACTAGAATTGTTTATCAGTGATTTTAGTTCACTATCCGTAAGCACATCCATACGACTCATAGGAGCCCTTACCAGTGTTGCGGCCAAGGGGGTTGGTCTACCCTTTTCGTCTAAGGCAGAAATTAGGGCTTCACCAGTTCCAAGGGAGGTTAGTACCTTTGTAGTATCGTAAAATTCGGATATAGGATAATTTTGTGCTGTAAGTTTTATTGCTTTTCTATCCTTCGCTGTAAAAGCTCTTAGTGCATGTTGAATTTTTAATCCTAATTGGGCTAACACAGCATCGGGAACATCAGTAGGATTTTGAGTTACAAAATATAGTCCGATACCTTTAGAGCGAATTAGTTTTACAATGTTTTCTATTTGATTCAATAATGCTTTAGAGGCTTCTTTGAACAATAAATGCGCCTCGTCTATAAAGAGTATCAATTCTGGTCTATCGCTATCTCCTTGTTCTGGGAAGGTATCATAAATTTCTGCTAATAGACTCAACATAAAAGTAGAGAACAGTTTAGGTCGGTCTTGAATATCTGTTAGTCTTATAATATTGATGTAACCTCGACCCTGATCATCAATACGGGTAAGATCGTCCACTTCAAAAGATTTTTCACCAAAAAATAGGTCAGCTCCCTGCTGTTCTAATTCTATTACTTTTCTAAGGATGGTACCTGTAGACCGGGTAGAAATGCTTCCATAACTTTCAGTAAACTCTTCTTTACCTTCATTGGTGGCATAATGCAATACTTTTTTAAAGTCTTTTAGGTCCAATAAAGGGTAATGGTTATCATCACAATATTTAAAAATTACTGCTACAATTCCTTCTTGGGTAACAGATAGGTCTAGAATTCTAGATAGGAGTGTAGGGCCAAATTCGGATACCGTAGCTCTTAATCTAACCCCTCCTTGCTCAGATAGGGAAAGAATTTCTACCGGGAATCCAGAAGCAGTAAAGGGTAATCCAATTTTAGCATGCCGCTCATTTATTTTGGGATGTCCTGGGCTAGGTTGTGCTAGCCCACTAAGGTCACCTTTAAGGTCCATACAAAGAACGGGAATTCCTTTTGCGGATAAGTTTTCGGCCATTACCTGAAGGGTTTTGGTTTTTCCCGTACCCGTAGCCCCCGCAATAAGTCCGTGTCTATTTAGTGTTTTTAGTGGAATTTTTACAAAGGCATCGGTTAAAGTTTCCTCATTAAGCATGGCTGCTCCCATGGTTATATAATCACCTTTGGTAGTATATCCTTCCTCTATATGTGCAAAGAACTGTTCCTTAGCATCCATTTTTTAAAATTTTTGATAAAAATAGGGTAATTTTAGTCAACAGAAAAGCACATTATATTTGTGCATATCCTAAAATACTTTAATCATGAGAAATTATAAGATAATCATATTTATTTGTTTCCTAACCTTTGTGGCCGAATTAATGGCGCAGCAAGAACAAGCTCCGATATTTCATGAGAGTCATGTAGAGCGTAAAAAGGACGCTCCGTTTAGTGATGCGGTACAAGTGGGGAATCTCTTTTACTTGTCTGGTCAGATTGGAATAGATAATAAAACCAGAACTATAGTAAGCGGTGGTATAGTTGCCGAAACAAAACAGACGATAAAAAATATCCAAGAGGTATTGCTACATCATGGAATGAACCTCAATAATGTGGTTAAGTGTACCGTAATTCTAAATTCGATGGCAGATTTTGCAACGTTTAATGAGGTGTACTCAAATTACTTTCCTCAAAAACCCGCCCGAACTACTTTCGCAGCCAGTGGACTAGCCATGGATGCGAAAATAGAAATCGAGGTGGTTGCCGTTAAAAACGACTAGTTCTTTTTGTTGAGTAAACTTTTTTGGAATAGCTTATAAATACGGGTGTATTCATCAGTCCAGCTGCTTGGTTCTACAAAACCATGGCGTTCTACTGGATATAGAGCCATTTCCCAATTGTGTTTTTCCAGTTCTATCAACCGTTGTGAGAGACGTACCATATCCTGGAAGTGTACATTGTCATCTACCATACCGTGTAGTATTAGTAAGTCGCCCTGCAATCCATCTGCGAAATAAATTGGGGAGCTTCTGCGGTAGGCTAGACTATCGGTAACGGGGGTGTTTAAAATACGAGCGGTATAACCGTGGTTGTATGCCGCCCAATCACCTACTGATCTAATTGCAGCTCCAGCTTTAAAAGTTTCTGGGGCAGTAAACATTCCCATTAAGGTGATAAATCCACCGTAAGAGCCACCATAAATACCTATTTTATCTTGGTCTACTCCTAATTCGTTTACTAAGAATTTAGCTCCGTCTACCTGATCAGACAAGTCTTTTCCGCCCATATGTCGGTAGATGCCTGTTCGCCAGTCTCTTCCATACCCAGCACTTCCTCTATAATCTATGTCTAATACAGTATAACCATTGTCTACTAGGAGGTTATGGAACATATATTCTCTAAAATAACTACTCCACCATTTGTGAGCGTTTTGTAAATAACCTGCGCCATGCACAAAGATAACGGCTGCCTTATTTTTCACATCAGCTTTAGGCTTATAGAGTCGCGCGTGTACGTCTGCACCATCTTCAGCCTTAAAAGTGATTACCTCTGGATCTCGCCATGGATATTCCTTAAATTCCTGGGTAGTAGAAAAAGTGATTTGTTTAGCTACGGCTTTAGATTTTCCATAAATAGGATTGTCTTGTAGGAATAGTTCTGTTGGCTTATTGGTGTAAGAATGAAGTATGGCCATTTTTCGCTCATCTGGTGATAGTACAACTTCATTACCTCCCGTCATCTGGGTTAATTGTTGAAATTTTCCACCTCTAAGGGGCATACTATAGAACTGCCTATCTCCAGGATGATTTTTATTGGCAGTAAAATACCATCGCTTTTTATCCTTAGAGATTTGAGGGTCGTAAATTTCAAATTCACCAGAAGTTAGGGCCTTAGCTTTTTTAGACGTTACCTCCATTACATATAGGTGGGAGTAGCCTGTTTTTTCTGACTGAAACCATATGCTTTTATCGTCGGGCATCCATCCTATTGCTCCTCCACGATATCCACCAATGCCTGGGCCTGCTATCCAGGCTTCATCATGCTGATGGTCTAAGTTGGAAACAGTGCCTTTCTCAGCATCTAGTAGAACAATCCATCTATCTTTATAGTCGTTGGTGTTAATATCGAGTACCGCATATTTTCCGTCGTTGTTCCAAATCGGACCAGAGATATAGCCAATTCTATTTTCGTTCTTGTATGGTTTGTCTGGGTAATCTTTGGTATACTCTGGCACATAATCTAGTCCTTCCAAATTGTCTAGAACTACAGGGTAAACCTTTCTGTTTTGTATGTCATATACAAAAAGTTCATATTCGGTGGGTTCATCGCCTACCTTAGTTCTTGTATTCTGATTTTCTGTATAACCCGATTCTGTTACAAAATGAGGGACAATAGTTCCTTTTCTATCCGTTGGCGACTTAAAGGTTAAATAAGTAATGAAATTACCATTAGGGCTAATTTTTATATTGGAAACCGATTTGCCTTTAGGGTCAATAGGTAGGGGTCCTTTTGCTTCTAGTCGCTTGTTTAATTCTTCTGCTCGATCTTTTTTTTCCTTTCTGCTGCGGAGCACATCAAATAAAGCTAATTGATCATTATATAACCACTCGTCCTTTTCACTTTTCTTAGCTTCTTTTTTTTCAGATTTAAAATTAGTTAGTTGAGTTGTTGTACCGGTAGAAATATCCCAGCTGTATAAATTATTATCCTTTACGTATGCAACCTTACTACCGTGGTTTGTAAAATGAGGGTTGCTCTCATATTCTTCAGTATTGGTTATTTGGGTTATAAGTTGAGTCTTTAGGTTTAGTAGAAAAACATCTCCTCTTTTGGAGTACACCTTTAGAGATTTATCTTCATTAAAGGTGCCATAGGCACTAGGTAGGGCATATTCTGTTTCAAAATCTGTTTTTACGGTTTTAGACGATTTTAAATGATGTGCATAAAGAGAGTCGCTAGGGGCTTGTTCTCTGTTCCATCTAAAATATATGGTTTGCCCATCTATAGACCATTGAGGGCTAGAAGGGAGGTGACCTATAAAATTGTCCCCTTGCATAATTTCTTTGATGGATAGGGATGATAAATTCTCAATTTGAGCAAAAGTTGAGGTGAGGGACAATAGGAATATGCCGCTCAGTAGCCAAAAGTTTTTCATGTTTGTTGTATCAATTACGCTGTAATAAATTCGGATTTTACTTCCCTGTATTTGGGGATAGCTAGAAATGGTAAATATCCTAATTATTGGGAATTTACACAAAGATGTAATGATTTATTATGTGCTGACTTCTGTAGAGTATGGGTGCTTTTCTAATGAGGATAGTATGTTTTCTAATTGGACCTCGGTTCAAACTCTGGGCAGTCAATCCTTATATCGGTATTATGAAGGGTTGATTCTAGTAGGTTACAATAGTGATGATCTTTCTTCTTACTATAAAACTTACATCCGTAGCAGGTGCGCTGTACTGTGAGAATCCCTGTACGATTTAATTGATAGATGACCTTGCTAAGAGTTGCGAAGAGATGTTCCAATTTAGCCTCATCTATATCCTGTATTCCTTTTTTTATTGGGTTAGCAAAATCATCGGTTTCCTGAATGATGTTCTTTCCTGTCTCCGTTAATTTAATTATATAACTCCGATTGTCTGTTGTAGATTTTTTCCTGACAACCATACCCTTTTTATGAAGGACTTTTATTGCATCGCTAATAGTAGGTTTGGTGAGGTTAAATTCTTTAGCAAGATGACTTACATTAGATAGCTCTGGTTTGTGATAAGCAATAAAAATAAGAAGTTGTATTTGTATTGGACTTAATCCTAAAAGCTTAGCTTTTTCCCATAGAAGTACCTTAAAAACTTCCGATATGCGCGATAGTCCTGCTACAATTTTGCTAGAAACATCGGAGTTTTGATGGTCTGGGTTAAAAATGCTTTGTTCTTTCATAAGATCTATTGGGATTTGCCCGGCAGGTAAAAATAATGATACTACTAGAATATCACCCCTTATAGTGGAGTTTTTGATTTTTAGGTATTTGATTTATTGGACAAGATAAAGCTGTTGTGGTGCTTAGGGTAAAAGGTTATTGCTATTTCCCGATATGGATATGACTTTCGATTAATAGTTTGCACCCTGACTTCTATTAAACTTTAAGGTTGGGATTGATAAAGCTTAAAAAGATTAGTTTAATCATTAAACAATAACTTTAAAAGTTAGGGCGCTAGGGGGTAAAGGGCCCTATCTTTTAAAGTTGAATAAAGTTTCAGCTATGCCTTTACGTCTGCCATGGAAGCACCATAATTAATATGAAGAACATTTCCATTAGGGGTTACTAGGGCGGGAACGGATTTTACTCCAGCTTTTTCTGCTTCGGTAATTCGGGATTTGTTCTCGCCAAAATGTACAACTTCCACATTGTCCGTACCTATTAGTTCTAGGATGTCGTGTTCTGCGCTAATACATACAGGGCATCCTGCGTGGTAAAAAATCGACTTTTTCATCTTTGTTCAATTAGAATTAATGCAATATTGCTATTAAATATAGTAAGGAATCCTAACTAAATGTGTTAAAATTGAATCTTTTTTGAAAGTTTATCGGGTGTTTTTAATCCGGTTAGATGTGTGGTGAGATTTCTTTTAATAAAATAGTAGGGCTAGAGTAGTCTATGTTCTATCTTTGCCGCATGGTACAAGAAGAAGTTTTAGCGCTAGTAGATCAGGGGCTTATGCTCCCGTTAATGGAGGAGTTTTATACGATACAAGGAGAGGGGTTTCATAAGGGAACCGCTGCTTACTTTATTCGTGTGGGAGGATGTGACGTTGGTTGTCACTGGTGTGATGTAAAGGAAAGCTGGAATGCGGAGACCCATCCACCAACAAGGATAGATCAAATTGTGGCTAATGCCGAAAAATATTCTGATACTATTGTTATTACCGGAGGAGAGCCGCTAACTTGGGATATGGGTCCTATTACAGAGGCATTAAAAGCCAAAAACCTAAAGACGCATATAGAAACCTCTGGGGCATATCCACTATCGGGAACTTGGGACTGGATTTGTCTCTCTCCAAAAAAGAACAAATTACCTGAGGAGGTTATTTACGATAAAGCGCATGAATTAAAGGTGATTGTTTATAATAAGCACGATTTAATTTTTGCAGAGCAAGAGGCTGCCAAAACAAATAAGGATTGTATTTTATATCTACAGCCAGAGTGGAGTGTAAGAGATAAAGTTACTCCAATGATTGTAGATTATGTGATGAAAAATCCTAAATGGAAAGTTTCCTTGCAAACACATAAATATCTTAATATTCCTTAGGGTAAAGCCCTATTAAAAACGATACAAAGGGTAGAATTAGCTAATTCTGCCCTTTTTGTTTAATAAGCTTTCAGTAAAATAATGGGCAGATTGTTGGTTACTCACCATATCTAGGATAAGCGTTAGAAAAAGTGCTTAATATTGGGCTGCCCGAGGGAGGGACTCAATACTAGCGAAAGCGAGGAGCTTTATATGCTTCGCCAATGAAGTAGCTTTTTATTAAAAAACTACCCAAAACTTACGTTAGCTAAAGTTCGTGTTCGCGGGCCTGCCCGAGGGAGTGACTCAATACTAGCGAAAGCGAGGAGCTTTATATGCTTCGCCAATGAAGTAGCTTTACCATAAAACTATCCAAAACTTACGTTAGCTAAAGTTCGTGTTCGCGGGCCTGCCCGAGGGAGAGACTCAATACTCACTACTAAATACTCACTACTAAATACTTAGTACTAACCTACTTAATACCACAAAACTACTTGCCCCCGTTAGCACGCAGGTCTTTTATACACTCCACCCCAAATCCTGGACTGCTTCCTCTTTTGGCAGCTAGCATTTTAGCCATTCCACTCCCAAATTGTAATTCTGCTCTCATTAGGCAGTTTCCTTCATTGCAGTGGCTCGGGGCATCGGGGTCTTGATGTGGATTTACAGAAGGAGACCCCAAATCTACTAGTCCTAATAAGTGTCCTGCTTCATGGGAAAGGGTAGCAGCCTCTACATCTGCAGTAGAAATTAGTAGGCTATTCTTGGCTAATCTTCTTATAGTTGCCTCGTAAATAACCATTGAGGTGTTCTTATAAACAGCACCTAGAGTAACCAAGTCTTCTTCAGGTTTGTCACTATCAGAAGAGGCATCGGAAAAGTAAATATACATTCCTAATGTATCGCCATCGTTGTATACTGTTCTATTCTCTTTTTCTAGTTCAAAAACTTCATTGATACTTATACTATCCTTTCCAGGGGAGGCGAGTTCTTTTTTAATCACGCTTATTTTCTCCTTATGTGTTCGCTCTTCTAATAATGATTTTAGTTCTGAAATGGCAGATTCGGTAGGGGCATAACCGGCAACATATGCTATTTCAATTATCATATTTTTATATTTTGAATCGGAAAGTATTTCATTAGCAGATTCACCCGGTCCTTTTAAATTAGCACTCCTGTCTATGGCCTTAATTGGATCTTCACCACTGTCTTTAGAGCAGCTTAGGAGGCAAATAAATAGTAGCGTTATCAATAAGGAAATCTTTCTCATAATAATGTAATTTGATAATGGACATAGTCCCTTTAATAAAATTGGAATCCTGGTTTATTCCTCTAATAGGGTAAGTTTTGCCAAATAATCATAATGTTCACCCTCATAAACTAACTCACAAGATAAGTTATTTGAATTTGCCGCTCGTTGTAAAGTATTATAATCGATATATAACCAAGGTAGCCGATCGCTTTTCTGCCCCTTGTATTCCATAATAAAGTTTACCTCTCCATAATAATCCATGTCTTCTGGAATCCAATAACCACCATCTTCATCCTCATCAAACATATAAATTATATCGCTAGAGTCTAAAAGTATTTGTCCATTTGGCTTTAAAATAGATTTTAGGTGACGGAAGAAAGCATCGATTTTATTTAATTTTCCTACTATACCAATACCGTTCATGAGCATCAATAGTGTGTCAAATTTTTTATTTTCTAGCTCTAGGATGTCCGCCTGTATTACCTGATCAACTCCTCTTAATTTACAGGTTTCAATGGCCCCCGGAGAGTTGTCTAAAGCTGTAACTGTATGTCCTTTTTTTTGTAAGTATAGGCTGTGGCTACCAGCGCCGCACCCTATATCTAATATGCTGCCTTTGCAGAGCTTTAGTGCCTCTCTTTCCAACGCTGGCATATTTTTATAATTTCTAAATAGGTAGGGTACGGGAATACTATCCTCTTCTTCAAGGGAGGAGTATGTTTTTATGTCCTCGGAATAGTTCCCCGTTTGATAATCTAATACTGCCCTTCCTAAGATGTCTTTGTCCATTCTAAATTTAGCATTTATATACAAAAGTGAGATTTTTATGTGTATTTCGGGTCGACTTTTAATAATTTTGAGGAGTTTATTTTTTAATCCCTAAGTTTTTCGATAAAGGAAGCTTAAAAAATGACGTATTTCTATAACCAGCTAATTCAACCATACTATTTAAGTTAATCTAATGCCTAAAATAAATCCAGAATGGATAATACTATAGCGCAACTTCCCGAATTTGCTAAGGAAAAACAGAATGAGAATAAGAAGTTCTTTGCCAAGCTACGTAAAAAGCCGCCAAAGGATTTAGACTATATGATGCAAGAGTTGCATGAGGCCGAATTTCAACGAACCGATTGTCTAAAATGTGCCAATTGCTGTAAAACTACAGGGCCATTGTTTACCAATAATGATGTGGTGCGTATTGCTAAACATTTTAGAATGAAACCTCAGAAATTTGTGGAGACTTATTTACGAATAGACGAGGACCAAGATTATGTTTTGCAAAGTGTTCCCTGTACCTTTTTAGGAGCAGATAATTACTGTTCTATCTATGATGTAAGACCAAAAGCATGTAGAGAATTTCCACATACCGATAGAAAAAAGTTTCAGCAGATTAGTAATCTTACCATGAAAAATGTAGCTATATGTCCAGCAGCTTTCAATATTGTGGAAGAGATGAAAAAACGACTAGCCAATAAATAATCTTAGCTGTTTAGCGCTCTTTGGTGGGTATTATAACCTTAAGCAGATTCTAAGTCTAAATAGATTGCGAATATCTTGTTATCATCTTCTTAATTGTAAGAATTTATAAGTGCTAGAATAGGGATGTTATCATTTTATGATTTCAGGGTAAAATTTTTGTATTTTTAAAATATGGAAAGTATTTATACCTATTTTGAAACCATCCCACCTGCTCATCGGAGCTTAATTTTAGTTTCGGGAATTGCATTATTTTGGATATTAGAATATATCATTCCGCTATTTCAGCTTAAATACAAGAAAATAAAGCATGCAGGAGTGAATATCTTTTTTACTCTGACCACGATTTTAGTGAATTTTCCATTAGCATTTTTACTGTTGAAAACTAGTGATTGGACCATCGCTAATAATTTCGGAGTGCTACAGTGGCTACCTACAATGCCTCTTTGGGTTAAAATACTAATTGGAGTGATGTTGCTAGACTTCCTTGCTGCTTGGCTAGCACATTGGGTAGAGCACAAGATTAAATTGCTGTGGGGGTTTCATATAATACATCATACGGACCACCAAGTAGATACTACTACCGCTAATAGGCATCATCCAGGAGAAAGTGTAGTGCGTTTTGTCTTTACTTGCTTTGGAACCTTTATCGTAGGAGCTCCGGTGGCAATCATCATGATATATCAGGCACTTTCAGTAATTTTCTCTCAATTTAACCATGCCAATATTTCATTGCCGAAAAAGTTAGATAATGCATTAAGCTGGGTTATCGTTTCTCCAGATATGCATAAGGTGCATCACCACTATAAATTGCCATATACAGATAGCAATTATGGCAATATCTTCTCCCTTTGGGACAGGCTTTTTGGAACCTTCCTAAAGCTTTCCAATGAAGATATTGTATATGGAGTGGATACTTATTTTAATGAAAAAGAAAATTCGAATATTGGGTTACTGATGAAAATCCCTTTTAAATCTTACAAGTCTCCTGAAGAAGTAGAGATAAAATCTCCTTCTCAATTATAAAGGAGGTGCTTTTCTCTAATTTTTTTAAAGTTGTTGATGTCTTCCTGCCAAGTCGCTTTTATCTCATCTTGTAAGAGTCCGGCCTCTATCTGCTTTTGTAGTTTTTCTGTTCCAGCATGCCTAGTAAAGCCACTAGTGAGAAAGAATAACTCCTTATCGGTACTATTTTGATAAGCGTCCAATAAAAAGTTTAAATCTACTGAGTTCATTTTTGGCATTTCAGAAAGGTCTTTCCCATAACATACCTTGCCATTATGTTTGGGGCTTTTAGAGCCAAAATTGGGGGCAGGGGTATATTTAAAGCTGTATTGGGTACTATCTAGAAAAGGAGCCCCGTACCTTTGAAACTGAAATTCCGTACCTCTTCCTGCATTTATATTGGTGCCTTCAAAGAATCCTAAGCTAGGGTATAGATAAATAGAAGTGTTGTTAGGTAAGTTTGGTGACGGCCTAATGGGTAAATTATAATCTTTAAAATGATTGTAGTTTTCTAAAGGGATTACGGTAAGATCTGCCTTTACTTGGTTCTCCATCATGCCCTCTTTGTTAATCATATTGGCATATTCTCCAATAGTCATCCCGTATACTAGTGGAATATTGGTTAACCCCAAAAATCCTCTGTGTTCTGTTTCCATGGTGGGTCCGTCTACATAGTGCCCATTAGGGTTAGGCCTGTCTAATACAATCACGGGAATGTTTTCTGCGGCACATGCTTCCATTACCAATTGCATGGTGGCTATATAGGTATAGAAGCGAACACCTACATCCTGTATGTCGAAAAGCACCACGTCTATATCCTTTAACTGTTCTTTTGTTGGTTTTCTATTACTTCCATATAGTGAGATCAAGGGAAGGCCTGTCTTTTCATCTTTGCCATCAGTTACCTTTTCTCCGGCATCTGCCTCACCACGAAATCCGTGTTCTGGTGCAAATACAAGTTTTAAGTCTATATCTAGCGTTTTTAAGGAGTCCACTAAGTGCGTATGTGTCAAATGCTCTGGATCTTTAAAGATCACACTAGTCTGGTTAGCTACAATGGCTACCTTTTTTCCTTTTAACAGTGGAAGATACTTTTCGGTCCTATTAGCGCCTACAATTATGGGCGATTCGGTTTCCATGGCAGCTGTGCCCAATTTTGTACCTTGATCCTTGTTGTTAGACTTGTTTGGGTTTCCACAAGAAGAAGCTATAAAAACCAATAATAAAACTGTATTTTTGAAAACGGAAAAAACTGCCATAATTTGAATTTAGAATTTTTTATTGCCAAGCGGCTGGTTACTGCCAAAGAGCATAAAATTAGTATATCTGCTCCAATAATAAAAATTGCAATTGCTGCAATTGCATTAGGGGTTATAATGATGTTGGTGGCCATAGCAACAGGCGTTGGATTAAAACATAAGATAAGGGAGAAAATAGCTGCATTTAATGGGCATATCCAGATTTACAACTACGACAATAATAATTCGGACGTATCCGTAGTCCCCGTTTCTCTAGAGCAAGAATTTTACCCAGAGTTTAAAGATATCAGTGGTATACAGCACATTCAGGGTGTGGCTACTAAAGCGGGTATAATTAGGACAGAGGAAACCTTCGAGGGGATAATTGCTAAAGGCGTGGGCAATGATTTTAATTGGGAGGTTTTTAAAGAATTTTTAATCGATGGTAGGCTACCCGATTATACAGAGGACTTAAATGATGAGGTTTTAATATCCCAGGTTTTGGCTAACAGGCTTAACTTTAAAACGGGAGATACTTTTATATCTATCTTTTTTAAGGAGGACGATGAATCTAAAATGCCCAATCAAAGAAAGTTTACTATCACAGGGATCTATGATAGTGGATTTGAAGAACTGGATGCTTCCTACATTTTTATCGATATTCGTCACATTCGCCATATGAATAAATGGGCCGATAATGAGGTGGGAAATTTTGAAATCTTTCTCGATAATTTTGATGATATGGAAATCAAAGCGAAAGAGATTTATGGGAAAACCTTGTCAGATTTAGATACCCAAACCATTCAAGGGAAATATTTTAGAATATTTGAATGGATTGGCCTCTTCGATTTAAATATCGCTATTATCATAGGGATTATGATAATAGTCGGAGGTTTTAATATGATTACTGCACTTTTGGTTTTAATCTTGGAGCGTACGCAGATGATTGGAATATTAAAAGCCTTGGGTTCCTCTAATTGGAGTATTAGAAAAATATTTCTGTACAACGCAAGTTATCTTATCGGAGTTGGTCTACTCTTGGGGAATGTTATTGGATTAGGGTTTATTGGCCTACAGTATAAGTTTAGATTGTTGAAATTCCCCAATCCCAAGGAGTATTATATAGACTATGTTCCCGTGTATATTGATGTTTGGATGGTATTGGCGTTAAATATAGGAGTCTTGTTTTTGTGTTTGTTGATGCTTTTAATTCCATCCTATGTAATCACTAAAATTTCTCCGGTAAAGGCTATTAAGTTTGAATAGACCTAATAGGTTTTCATGATATTCTCAAAGAAATGGAGCTGCAGGTGTTTTGCCCTCGCTAGAATTTAAGTGATAGTCCATCAAAATCACATCCCTTTTTTATTAAAGCAATACAGTCTGATGAAAATTCATTCTTCATTTGTTCTCGCTTAGCTACGCAACTAGTTGCAGAAATGCGAGAACTATTTATTATTTGTGATTCGGATTGCTAGTTAATTGTTGTTCCCTTAAGAATCCGTTATCTTTATATCATATGGAGTACTCGGAAAATATACTAGGAACCATAGGGAACACACCACTGATAAAATTGAACCGTATAACGGCAGATTTACCCTGCTTAGTACTCGCTAAATATGAGACTTTTAATCCCGGAAATTCTGTGAAGGACCGGATGGCACTTCAGATGATTGAGGATGCCGAAGCTTCAGGTTTATTAAAACCTGGAGGAACCATTATAGAGAGTACATCAGGAAACACAGGAATGGGACTTGCTTTGGTAGCGATTATAAAAGGGTATAAAATGGTGTGTGTTATTAGTGATAAACAGTCCAAAGAAAAGGTAGATATTCTTAGAGCCATGGGTAGTGAGGTTCATGTATGTCCTACTAACGTTGCTCCAGAAGATCCTAAAAGTTATTATTCAACCGCAAAAAGATTGGCTAAGGAAATTCCCAATTCATGGTACGTAAACCAATATGACAACCCCTCCAATTGCAAAGCCCATTACTTAAGTACGGGGCCTGAAATTTGGAGACAGACTAAGGGGAAGATTACTCATTTTGTAGTTGGGGTGGGAACAGGAGGCACCATTTCTGGAGTAGGTACCTATTTAAAAGAAAAGAATTCGGATATTAAGATTTGGGGTGTAGATACTTACGGGTCTGTTTTTAAGAAATATCATGAAACGGGTATTTTTGACGAAAAAGAAATCTATCCCTATACTACGGAAGGCATAGGTGAAGATATTTTACCAGAAAACGTCCATTTTAATATTATAGACGGGTTTACAAAGGTTACTGATAAAGATGCTGCGGTTTATACGCGGCGGTTAGCCAAGGAAGAAGCCATGTTTTTAGGTAATTCTGCTGGGGCAGCTATAAAAGGGGTATTGCAATTAGCAGATCACTTTATTAAAGATGACCTTGTGGTAGTTTTATTTCACGATCACGGAAGTAGATATGTAGGTAAAATATTTAACGATGAATGGATGAAAGAAAATGGGTTTATGGATTAGGAATTTTATAGGAGCAAAAGCCTCTATCTCAAGAATTATATACTACCACAATTACTATAACGTTAACTGTAATTGTAATAGATTTGTTTTATAAAATATAGATTAATACAAGAAAAGAACAGATGCTGAATTTAATACAAAACGGAAAAAGAGTTACTATAGACGCCGGAGAGTTGGTAGGATTTAATGTGGATGGTCATGAATATATTCACCAAAAAGGGAGTCCGGGATGGAGAAATTCGGATACGGAGATGTTTCCTATAATTGGACCTACGCAAGAAGCTAATTTTAGGGTGGAAACTGTCAAAGGAGTAGCAGTACAAGACCAACATGGTTTGCTTAGGGAGTTAAATTATAAGCTTATTCAGCAAACGGAAAATAGTGCCAGTTTTATGAAACAATATGTTACTGGCACCAAAGTGAAAAATAGTAAGTTTCCCGATAAGTCTACCGAGGAATATTTATCGTGGCCTTATAGTTTTGAATTCTTAAAATCGTATAATCTTAATGAGCGAGGTTTAACAATTCAATTTGAGATTAAAGGGGAGGAGGGCATGCCGTTTATGTTAGGATATCATCCGGCTTTTAAATTGCATACCGCTAATCCAGTAGTCATTACTGGGGAGAAAACAGTATCATTAGATCAAATATTGGAAGTGGGGAATAGAGCGCTTCCTGTTTTGGATTGTGATTCCTTAACGCTGTCCGACGGTAAGAAACTAAAGATTACGACCGAAGGGTTTGGGCATTTTATGTTGTGGACAGAGGTATCTAATATGGTATGTTTAGAACCTATCTCCTTTTATCCGTATAATGTTCAGCAGCCTCAATTACATACTGGTTTTCAGAAACTGAAAAAATCTGGGGAAGTGTTTAGAGTGACATTGGAGGTCAATAATTAATGGGAGAATTATGAAAGAGGCATTAGATCGTTATTACGGCTATCTTTTTGAAAAGGAGTTGCTCAAAGAAATTAGGGATGTTGGTATTTATAAAAAAATAGAACAAGGGGAGAAATTAATGGATATTGGTGATAATGTCCAAACAATGCCACTCTTATTACAAGGCGCTGTAAAAGTAATGCGAGAAGATGACGATGGAAACGAACTGCTTCTTTATTTTATTGAGCGAGGTGATACCTGTGCTATGACGTTTTCTTGCTGTTTTGGAGGTAAAAAGAGCGAAATAAGGGCAATGGCCGAAATGGATACCGAATTGCTGATGATTCCCGTTGAATATATGGAAAGCTGGATGGGGAAATATAAAACATGGCAGCGTTTTATATTGGATAGCTACCACTCTAGAATGATGGAATTAATGGAAACGGTAGACTCTTTGGCATTTTTAAAAATGGATGAACGCCTATTGAAGTATCTTCACGATAAAGCCAAGGTAACCCAAGATGATATTGTGTATACCACCCATCAAGAAATTGCGTATGACTTGCATACTTCTAGGGTAGTGGTATCAAGACTACTAAAGAAGATGGAAAGAGACGGGGAGATAGAACTAAACCGGAACCATATTAAAATTTTAAAACTTTAGTCCATTTTTTTCTTAAGTTTTACATGGCGAAGGATATGTTTTTTTATGAAAAGTTTCACATAAATGAAATGTGCCACCTTAAATTATATGTTGTGTTTGCCTATGCTTTGGATAAGCTGTGGGAATCCTAAAGTTGAGAAAATTAATAATCCTGAGCCTGTTAGGCAAATTCCTACTGTAGCCGCATTGCCAACAGAAATTAAATTCCCTGCCGATAATCCCAATTCCGTAGATAAGGAAGATTTAGGGAAAGTCTTATTTTATGATCCCATTCTTTCGGGAGGGATGGATGTTTCCTGTGCAAGTTGCCACCACCCTTCTACTGGATATGCAGAATTTTTAGATCTTTCTATAGGTGCTAATGGTAAGGGGTTGGGTAGTAAAAGGGTGTTTAATACGCCCAATACCATTCCCTTGATGAAACGTAACTCCCCAACTATCCTAAATACGGCTTTTAACGGAATTACCGATAAATACGAGTATGATCCTGTGAAAGCGCCCATGTTCTGGGACGATCGGGTAAAGAGCCTTGAGGACCAAGCTTTGGAACCTATAAAAACCCTGGAAGAAATGAGAGGGAATCATTTTGATAAATCCGAGATATTACAGGAAGTCACACAAAGACTTAAAAATATTCCGGAGTATAGGGATCTTTTTAATAAAGCATTTGGTGACCATGTTTCTATAGATAGCATCCATATTGCTAAAGCTATTGCTGCATTTGAAAGAACATTGATAGCCAATAATTCCCGATTTGATCAATATATGAATGGGGATTTAGATGCTATTTCTAGATCGGAAAAGGAAGGATTTGCGCTTTTTAAATCCGTTGGCTGTATCAATTGTCATAATGGTCCTATGTTCTCGGATTATAAATTACATGTTTTGGGAGTGCCAGAGAATAGCAAGTTAGATACGCCAGATAGCGGTGTGGATAGTAGTTATGCCTTTAGAACACCCACCTTGAGAAATTTAAGGTTTACAGCACCCTATGTGCACAATGGTAGTTTCCGAGACCTAAGGCAAGTGTTGGAGTTCTATGAGGATATCTCATTTGGAAAAACCAGAAACCCCAATGTATCAAAAGAAATGTTTGATCCGTTAGTAAGGGAACTACAGCTTAGTGTAAAGGATATGTCTAGAATAATTTCCTTTTTAAACACGCTGAACGATCCTGATTTTGATACAGATATTCCGGAAAAAGTACCAAGTGGACTGCCTGTAGGAGGCAATATCCACTAGTGTTATCATTACTCCCACTTAACAGTAAGAGTAATGATAATTAATAGGGATCTAATCATTTATTAGTACTTACAACTCTCTGGATCGGGCTCTAAATAGTAACTCTTATAATTTTTAGCTTTTGGATCCATACAACCTTTAAGGTTTTTAATGGATACTTTTCTAAAGTCTATGGGCTGACCTTCAGACTGTAGACCAATAAATCCCTCTTCCAGCAATTTGCCATCTATTTTTATAGCAGGATCGTACCCGTTAGCTACTCCACCACCAATTTGCGGGTTAGAATATTCTAATACTTTTTCACCATTAACAATGTGCGTCACCAAGGAACTTCCGAGAACAATAGCCTCAGCGCGAACCCATTGATCCCCGTAATAGGTGTTAGAAGTTGAATTTATACAATGGCGAGGGTCTATTTTTCCCTCGTAGACCACATCCGTGCCTGGCGAACACATATTCCCAGTAGGACGAGATTTTCCTTCCTCTAGTCCTGCTAAAAATTGCATTTCTACAGAAATGGGCCAATCTTGCTCTTTTAGGATGGTTTTTGGGTCTTGGGAATGGAACATAACTCCACTGTTCTTTATAGTATAGCCGGGAGCACCGGGATGTAACTCCCCTACAAACCTATATTCAATAACTAAGTGGTAATAAGAATATGGTGTATTGTAAAATAGGTGACCATAACGTTCATTAAAGTCGCCTTCATATTTATCATATCGCACTTTTATAATGCCATCTTCAACCCTAAAGGTATCACCATAATTGTCACCTGTCTCATAATGGTGAATCTTGGCGGTCCAGTCTTCTATGTCCTTTCCGTTAAACATATCTACCCAGCCGTCATCTTCTTGCTGAGAAACAGATTTCACAGTGCTACACTGAGTAAATAGTAAACCTAATAGACAGCAGAGTACAAGAGTGGAATATTTTCGCATTTTTAATTGATTTGAAAAATTAAGGGGACAAGATAGGAGATTTAATCTAAATATTTCCAAATGGTATGCCGTTGGTTTGTTTATCTGTGTATATATTGCTTAGGATTAAACGGAAATTGAATTGAATAAGGGTGTTTATATTCGATTTAAGTATTTAATACTAATTTTGACAAATGAGAAAATTTTTCCCTTTCTTGGATTGGCTGCCAAAATATAATAAATCATATTTTGGAAAAGATGTTGTAGCCGGACTTACAGTTGGGATAATTTTGATTCCACAAGGGATGGCTTACGCGATGATTGCAGGCTTGCCGCCCGTATATGGACTCTATGCTTCCATTTTTCCCGTGCTTATATATGCCGTTCTGGGAACTTCTAGGCAAATAGCAGTTGGGCCTGTGGCTATGGATTCGCTGCTTGTAGCAGCTGGATTAGGGACTTTGGCCATTACTGGCGTGGAAAATTATATCTTAATGGCACTTTTTCTCTCCTTTATGGTGGGACTTTTTCAATTGACTTTGGGGCTAATGAAGATGGGGTTTCTGGTGAACTTTATGTCCAAACCGGTTATCAGTGGGTTTACCTCTGCTGCTGCCCTAATTATTATTTTTAGTCAGATAAAACATTTATTGGGTGCCGACATTGCTAATAGTAATAAGTTTCATATTCTTGTTGTTAATACTATTCAAAACCTCGGTGATACTAATATCTATGATTTTAGTATTGGCCTTGTTGGAATTCTAATTATTGTATCCTTTAAGAAATGGTTTAAAAAGTTTCCAGCAATCTTAGTGGTTGTTGTGCTCAGCACCTTAGTAGTCTATTTTTTTAACCTGGAAGCCTATGATGTGCAGGTTGTGGGGCATGTGCCTGCAGGATTACCCAGTTTTCAAATGCACAATATCACCTGGGAAAAGATAACGCAGATATGGCCAATTGCACTAGCCTTGGCGTTGTTAGGGTACCTAGAGGCTATCTCTATAGGTAAAGCGTTTGAAGAGAAGAACAAAGTAGAAACCATAGACCCCAGTCAGGAACTTGTAGCCTTAGGGAGTGCTAATATGATAGGTTCTTTTTTTCAAGCTTATCCCGTAACCTCTAGTTTTTCTAGATCAGCCATTAATTTTGAAGCAGGAGCAAAAAGTACCATTGCCTCTGTGATTAGTGTAATGATGGTGATATTAACACTGCTGTTTTTAACCCCTTTGTTTTATAACTTGCCAAAAGCAGCGCTTGCTTCTATAATTATGGTTTCGGTGTTTAGGTTAATAGATTTATCTTATCCTAAGTATTTATGGAAGCAACATAAGGACGAATTTCTGGTGCTTGGACTCACCTTTTTAATAACTCTTTCAATAGGAATTGTACAGGGAATTTTAATAGGGGTATTGTTGTCCTTGTTATTATTGGTGTACAGGACTTCTAAGCCTCATTTTGTGGTTTTGGGTAAAATAAAAGGATCAGACTATTATAAGAATGTCAATCGTTTTGGTAATGAGGTAGAGGTTCGTGATGACCTATTAATAGTTAGGTTCGACTCCCAACTCTATTTTGGGAATACCGCCTATTTTAAAAGTCAGCTTTTTAAATTTATCAATGCTAAAGGTCCTAAGTTAAAAGCAGTGATTTTGAATGCAGAAGCTATTAATTATATAGATGCAAGTGCCTCTAATGTGCTTATCCAAGTTATTGGAGAAATCCATAAAAGGGATATACAATTCTTTATCGCTGGGGCAATTGGGCCAACAAGAGATATTATTTTTAGGAGTGGGATTGTCAATTCTTTGGATAAGGCATACCTTTTTGTAAAAATTAAGGAAGCCGTTGATTATTTTGATGATCCAAAAAATATCCCCGCATTACGGGAAAGAGTGGCGTACCAGAACCTAGTTGAATAATAGTGCTAATCAAGTGAAAGGAATCCATTATTTTTGCAAGGTTCGCTAAATTTTGGCTTATTAAAATTGGTGTAAACAATAGTATTTACTCTGAGTTTCGGAGTAAAAATAATTGGCTTGAAGCTTTGTAAACTTGCCTATTTGGGCAATAGTTAATGCCGATTAAATAAAATTATAAAATTGAGAGAGATGAAAATAGAACAGATATATACGGGATGTTTGTCACAAGGTGCTTACTATATAGAAAGTAAAGGGGAAGTGGCTATAATAGACCCTCTACGAGAAGTGGAGCCTTATTTGAAGCGAGCAAAAGAGGATAATGCCAAAGTGAAATATATCTTTGAAACCCATTTTCATGCCGACTTTGTAAGTGGGCATATTACCCTATCTAAGGAGACTGGTGCCCCAATTGTATTTGGTCCTTTGGCCAATCCTTCCTATGACGCTATTATAGCTGAAGACGGGCAGGAGTTTCCTTTAGGGGAAGTTACTATAAAAGTACTTCATACCCCTGGGCATACCATGGAGAGTACTACCTACCTGTTAAAAGATAAAAATGGAAAAGACCATGCTATTTTCTCTGGAGACACTTTGTTTTTGGGAGATGTAGGTAGACCAGACCTAGCGCAAAAAGCTGCAAGTATGACTCAAGAAGATCTTGCAGGAATTTTGTTCGATAGCCTTAGAAATAAAATAATGCCCTTGAATGATGAGGTAATTGTTTATCCAGCCCACGGAGCAGGATCTGCTTGTGGAAAAAATATGATGAAGGAAACCGTAGATACTTTGGGAAATCAGAAGAAAATGAATTATGCCTTAAGAGCAGATATGTCTAAGGAAGAATTTATTAAAGAAGTCACAGAAGGGCTTCTTCCTCCTCCACAGTATTTTCCTTTGAATGTAAAAATGAATAAAGAAGGTTATACAGATATCGGAGAAATTCTAGAAAAAGGAACTACTGCATTTTCACCTAAAGAGTTTGAGAAGGCGGCCAATGCCACCAATGCAATAATCTTAGATGTGCGTCATCAAAACGATTTTGTTAAAGGGCATATCCCTAGATCTATCTTTATAGGTTTAGATGGCGGATTTGCACCTTGGGTAGGGGCTTTAATAGCAGATGTGGAACAGCCTATTTTGTTGGTGACGGATGAAGGTAGAGAAGAAGAGGCTATTATCCGATTATCTAGAGTTGGTTTTGATGCAACAATCGGATACTTAAAAGGAAGTTTCTCAGCTTGGAAAGACGCAGGTATGGACTATGATACCTTAACATCTATTCCAGCAAATGAATTTAAAACCATATTGGAGGAAGAAAATGTTCCGGTTTTTGATGTAAGAAAAGAATCGGAATTTCAGGCAGAACATGTTAAGGACGCCCTAAATACGCCTTTGGATTATTTAAATCAGTACATGGCAGATTTCCCTAAAGAGGAGCCTTTCTATGTGCACTGTGCCGGAGGATATAGATCTGTTATCGCAGCATCAATCCTAAAAAGTAGGGGAATCCACAATCTTGTAGATATAGCAGGAGGATTTGCCGGGATAAAGAAGAGTGGAATACCAGTAACCGATTTTGTGTGCCCATCTACACTGTAGAAATATATTAGAAGTAGTTTTAATAAGTAGGTATGCCCAAATAGTAGACTTTATTGTATTACTATTTGGGCATATTTTTTAAATAAGATGATCTGTTTTTCAAAAATTAGATATCGATTTAAAACATTTGATTTATAGCGTTATGTTTGACCAAATGCGATAGTTTTTGTATGTTAGATTCGTTTTGGTTATAAATAGTGGCACAAGGTTAACAGATGATTTATTTTCTAGAGACTGACTTTTGTCATCAATTTGAAAACTACGAGTTGCTATTTTTGTATTTGTAAATTATAATTACTTAGATGATGATGAGATTTCTACCCTTGGTTAATTGGAATAATGGCATTGTGATGATAGCTATCTTTGCTATGGTATGTGTAGCATTAGTTGGTATAGTGCTAGTGTTTCTAAGTAGTGGCAAAAAAAAATAGTTGAAATTTTTAAAGAAATGTAGCTTAATTATACTTTTTGTATTTCCCTATATGGATACTTGTGATAGTGGTATACTTTTTTGTGGGAATTTTTTAAGGTAACCAGCAATAATTCGTTTCGTATCTAAATTCTCTTTCTTGCGTTCTAAATAGATTTCTAAGTCTTCTAAGCTAGTAATCTGTTCGCTTTTTTCTATAAAACCAAATCCCTTGTACTGACCGTCATTTATTAAAACAAAAGCCTTTTCGTTAGGTTGCCTCCCCTCTTCGGTAATTATAATATTTAGGTTCTTTTCTTTTACTTCTTTAATAGCTTCTTCTACTCTTTTATTATAAATGATATTTGTTTCTTTTTCCCTACATATCCCTTGGCAGCTGCTTATACTATAGTGAGAACAACTGAGGGTGTTTTCTTGTAAATGACAGAATTTGGGGCATAGCTTATGGGATTGGCATAGTTCTTCTAAAAAAGACCTACATTCCGTAATGTTATTGAAGGTACAAATGGGATCAGCTACCATTTTTACATTGTTGTAAGCTATGTGGGTGATGTTATTTCTGTCCTTATATGTGAAAATAGCATACTCTTTTGAGTTTCTTTTTTGGCTGATATTAAACTTGGGATAGTGTTGTTTTATGGCATCGGACTCCATTAACAGTGCTACTAATTCACTACCCGACAGTTCGTAATCTATTTGGTGTGTAGCTTTGCATAATAAATTTTCCTTATTAGATTTATTATAGAAATGGCCAAGTACTCGCTTTTTAATATTTATAGCTTTACCAATATATATTATAGCACCATTTTTGTCTCTAAAGTAATAGATGCCTGCCGAGTTGGGGAGTTTCTCAAAATCTTCTTTAGGTAGCCCAGGGGGAAGGGTAGCTTCTTGAGATCGGGAATTAAGAAAGGTTTTAAATACAGCTTCAGCTCCTTCGGTAGTTATTAATCTCTTAAATAACAATACGGTAGCATGTGCATCTCCTCTTGCTCGGTGTCTATCGGTTAAAGGAATGTTTAAGGAAGAACATAGTTTTCCCAAACTATAGGAGTTAAAGCCAGGAATTAATTTTCGGGAAAGTCTAACTGTGCAGAGTTTCTTTCGAGTATAGGTAATGCCTATATTTAGAAATTCATTTTTAATTACATTATAGTCGAAGTTTACACTATGGGCCACAAAAATAGTGTCTTGAGTCATCTCCAAAACCTTGTCTGCTATTTCCTCCCACTTTGGAGCATCTCTAACCATAGTATCATCTATTCCGGTTAAGCCCGTAATAAAATAGGGAATCTCGCATTCCGGATTAACCAAGGAGGTAAATTCGTCCACAATCTCTTTGCCATCAAAATTGAAGATAGAAATCTCCGTAATTTTATTTCCCTTAATACCGTTTCCGGTAGTTTCTATATCTATAATACTGTACATCTACTGATTCCCAATTTTTGGAGGACAATAAAGTTATGAGAAATTGATCAGATAACTGGAGTATTGTATACTAATTCTAATTGCCACTTGTGGATGTTTTCATAGAATAATAGAAATAGCACATTAATATTGAAGGTGTTTGTACTGACAATGAACTACTTTAAAATGGATAGTGCTGGTCCGTACCTCACTGGTTTCTTTTTATATATCCTTAAAGTATTATATAAGGTAACAATAATATTATAAGAATATAGCAATAGGGAAGGAGTTAACATGGTTAGTACTCCAATTCTGAAATTTGGAATTATTCCCCCTAAAATCTGTCTAGATAAAGGGAAAATCATTAAGAATGTTAATGTGTAACACAGGAACAGTAATAGTGTCCATGATATTTGAAAGTTCAGCATTGATTTCCCCAGCTCATTAACATGTTTTAATTTGTCCTTTTTAAAAATCCAGAGTATTAAAGGAATAATAATACCAAGGATTGGAAAAAATAGAAATCCAAAGGCAGATAGGCTCATTATAATTAAATAGTTTTGATCTTCCTGTATTTTCCAGTTTATTAGTTCATCAGGAGACGTGCCTAAAGCAATAGCTAATTTTTTTAAGCTATCTCCTCTAGGCGCGGTCTCATTATTCTCAATTCTTTGGATGGTTCGTAAGCTTAAGCCAGATTCTTCTGCCAAAACTTCTTGGGACATTCCTTTTTTATTTCTTAAATCTTTTACTCGTTGACCTAAATTCAAACTGTTCATCTTTATGGGTTTTCAATTCGGAGTAAATGTATACTAGATCCCCCTAATTGATAGCGTCTTTACTATGTCATTCTTACGACATTAGTGTCAAAGTCTTGGTTTAGTTATAATTCTTATCGTTTTATACAAATCTATACAAGTTAATAAACCCTAATCAGGAAAGCACCAATCTAGAAATATATCAATATTAATTGCATTCTGATGGAAGTTTTTTGTCCCTGGGATTGTTATTTTGGATAATAGCCCTTCAATTTTTGTACACTGTAAACCATGTACTCCTACAAGCTATAAAATATAAACTTAATAGGCTGTCTTATTCCAAATCTTGAATCACTTCTGTTAGAGCTTTATAAATTAGTGGGCCAGTTTCGGAGCCTAAGGAGTTGCTTTCCCCATAAGTGGCTCTTTCCCGATTATAGAGATAGGGTTTTTCTACATCCCATTGGCTTTTAGGGATAATATAACCAATTTCGTCATTAGATAGACCAAGGTAGAATTTGTATTGGTCTTTTATAAATTCTTCTATAGGTGGGACTTCTTGGGGTTCAATATCAAAATCTCTCCCTTCAGGCGCTTCAATGCCCCCAAATACAATTTCAGGATAGATTTCTCCTGGAATGCTTAGCCAAAGGCTAGGGCCAATACGGATAGCACCTACTTCGGTCCTGAGCTTAAAATATTCGGGCATGCCCATCTGAATTAGCCCAATGGCACTGGCAAGTTTAAAGGTGTTGTTTTCAACAGGAGCCAAGAGGGTCTTTGCTCTTAAGGAAATATTACTTTCTGCGATAGTGTCCCCTTTATGTTTTAGAGCCGCTAAGGATAATAAGGCAATTTGATCTCCTAATGCCTTTGTTTTCTTAAAGGTTGGTTCCAAATACTCCTCTCCTGTGTAAGGGTCTGGAATAGGCAAAGAGGGATGCGGTGCCATAAGTCCACCAATTACCCCTGTAAAATATATGGCCATTCCGCCAAGGCCTTCTTCCATTAATTGTTCGTTATGGTATACCCCATTCTCTATGGCTTCTCTTAAAAAATGAGGGAAATCTGAGCTAATTAAAAGGTTCTGGGACCAAAGCGTTTCTGGGTGGTTGGACCAATTGATTAAAGTGCCCATGGTAGTTTCGCTTTCGGCATCTAACACCTGCATAAGATGTATGCCCGTTGCTTTTACAATAGGCTCTCTAGTATCTTTTATAAATGCTCCATCCGCTCCCGAAAGGTCTTCAGCAAACACCAGTTTGGCATTACGCATATTTCCTACTGCTTCGCTAATGGCCGCTACGGTCTGTGTCTTTACATATTCCATCATTTCAGGGTTTACCCCTGTGGTAAAGATATTCTCGCCCCATATTCCAATTAGGTCATTGCTTTCATGAGTATGGGTAGAGGATATAAGCGTGTAGTCGATCCCTAGCTCCTTGGGAATTCGGTTCCGTATATCTATCACATCGCCATGCAAAAAGCCTATAGCATCCAACGATATCATAGCAATTCTTGTATTATTATCCTCTATGACCATTACTCTAGACCAAACATCGTCATGTACCCCCTGAGCAGGCTTGGCATTGCTCATGCCAGCAATCCAATAGGCATCAAACTTTCCGTTATTGTTGTTGTCGTTATAAGTGTCGCCCTCCTTCTTATTGTATTTATGATTGCCATTAGCATCGTTCCAGGTGTCTATGATGGTAGGGGTAATAGGGCGTTTCGCAAATCCTGCTCTAATGGGATTCATTGATTGGTTCTTAATTTTTAGATCAAGAGCATACCCTGGGTTTCGGTCGCGCCAATTATACATGGCTATGGAAACAGCCGCAATCATGATGAGGAGGAGAACGACTCCCGTTATTTTTAAAATTTTCTTAAGCGTCTTCATAATTCTGCTGCTTTACAAATTGGTATGGATAAGTGCATTGGCCATTTTAAAATTAAGTTCCATAAGGTAATCTCCCATGCTAGGACCGTACCATCCCATAAGAGCCGCTTCATAGGTGTCAAAATAATAGTATTTGGTAGGAATGATATAGCCTAAATATTGTCCGTTAAAACTACTTAAGACCAATTGATGATTTGCAGTTTTCATAGCATTTTTAAGGTCTAATCCATACTCACCACTTAATTCATAGGGTAGGGTAATCCAAACAAGTTGGTTTAATTTTAATCCTTGCAAAGGGATAGATGCTATTTTAGGCATCAATTGTTTCCCCAAAAAAGGAGACAACCTCAATCGGTCAGAAATCTTAAAGAACTGTAGTTTTGGAATCTCTAATTCTGTATTGATGGTTGATAACTGAAGGACTGCATGGTATTCTAATCCATGTAAAATTACTTGAGCAGAATCTGCCAAGGCTTCCCCTATATATTTGGCTTTCTCAAACTTTTCGCCTTCTCCTTTGTTAGAATGACTTCCTACTGTACCAGCAAAGAAAAGGGCATAGTCAGTTCCGTTCGCCTCTAAATGTCGCTGAAAATAACCTGGGTAATCCCCGCTGAATTCGTCATTAAATGTTCCTATCACAGTGGCATGTGCAGAATAGACTCCTATAGTTGCGCTTTTTCCTGAGTCTTGCTTAAAGGATAACACATCTAACCTGTCATTTAACCTTCCTGATTCTCCGATGATTCTATTTTTCACCAAATTAGGAACTCTAATATCCCCCGATGAAAACTGAGCGGGTTGTTTATCTGCTAAGGCTTTTTTTATAAGTGTGACTATCTTATCACTCAGCCATGCAACCATCTCTGGTTGGTATTCTCCCCCAAAACTTTCCCCAACATAACTAGGAAGGCAGTTGCCAATGCTAGAATGGGTATGGGTTGCTCCAAATAATAGTTGATCCCTTGCAATTATCCCTTTTAGTTTTTCTGCAACTGCCAATACTATAGGTTCTGGCATTAGGAGGAGGTCGGCACTAATTATAACCACTTCTTTTTGTCTCACCTCTAAAGCAATGGCCTTCGCATAAATAGAATCGTGCACTCCTTTGGCAAGCTTACCATCTCCATACCCTGCTAGTTTAATTCCGCTAAATTCTCCTTTTTCAGAATTTGGATTTTTCTCAACTATCGTGGGGGTAATATTTACTTTGGCAAAGCCGGCAAGAAGCGGACCCTTAGATTCTATCTTGTTTTTTGCTGCCACCTCCATTTTTGCAATGGTATTATGGTAATACGTCGTTTCAAAATAGGGAGTGGTATCAATAGTGGCAGTAGCAAAAAGGAATATTAAGGCTAATAATAATAGAAGCCCAACCATAATTTTCAGTGATACCTTTCCCCATTTTTTCATTATCCTTTTTATTTAAGCTTTGTAGGATCTAATTTTATGTATTGAGTTATACACTTAGCGTCTGCTTTATATCTTTATGGTAGATAGGTTTTGCTATGACCATTCTTTCTATTGTTTTATGGAAAATACTCTGTTTAAACTGAGAGCGATTAATCCTAAAACAAAATTCATCAAAGTAAGCTTGTATATGCCATTTGGTAACATGGGTCGGTATTGCTCTTAGCCAAGATTTTAATTGCATGATTATAATATGGAGTTCTTTAAAGTTTTTACCGTTGTCACTAAATTTCTGTTCAATATTGTACCGCTTTTTTAAAGGTTCGTAACCTCTCCATTTATCAGTGACGATCTGGGCCGTAGTACTGATGTGTTCCTCGAATATTGGCGTTAACGATTTTGCGGAGTAATCGTCAATGGACCTGACATAGACCCGCTTGACCTGTTGCTTTTTACTCAATTCTACTGCTATAACAGCCTTTTTCTTTTTTGAATCGTAGCTCCTTCCCTGTTTGCCCTGTTCTTTTCCGCCAACAGTAAATTCATCGACATGGATCAACTCTGACAGAGGATAGTTTTGACTACTTTTCATAGCATTTCTAACTTTTTGCATAAAATACCAAGCTGTGCCCTGTCGAATGTCAAATCGTTTTCCCATTTGTATGCTCGAAACACTCTTACTGCTTGTACTCATTTCAAATACGACACAAAATGCCTTTTGCAATCCAAATTTAACCTTATGGAACAACGTGTTGGCGGTTGAACTTTCAACATGTTGGCACCCATAACATTGATATTTGTATCCAGATTTCTCACAGCCTTTTGTATGTCCACATTTCATGCAGGTAAAGCCGTCCTGCCATTTTATTTTTGCCAAATAGGCCTTACAAGCATCGTCATCAGGTAATTCCTTTATAAAGTTCAGTATACTTTGCCCTGTAAATTGTTCCATAATGCTTAGTTTTATTGGTGACAAGATACAGCATTTAAGTGACTAACTCAAT
>NZ_AUKX01000033.1 GCF_000424985.1 Arenibacter latericius DSM 15913 | reverse complement strand
ACTGAAATACCTGATTAACTTGTGTTCCCGCTCTATTTTCTCCAGTAAAACCAGAGAACCATCAGAACTTATTTCTTCTGCAGAAAAATCTACGGAAATTGATTTTTTACCTCGGTAGAAAACTGTATTTTTAGTACTCAAAATTGGGTGATTTTAGTGTTAGTAAAGATGCCTGTAAGCTCTTTAAATATAACACTTTACACCCAATTTTACTATATACCCATGAATTATCCGGGTTAATAGGTTTAAATAAGGTTGCATTTAATTCAAAAGTGACAAAAAGAATAGAATCCAATCACGCTAATTTAGTAATTAATGCTATGCAGCACTTATATGTCAACTATTGATAAAACAACAGAACCCTGGTTGTCCAGGGTTCTGCTAAGTGCTTAAACTTAAACTTTAATTAAAAGAATCCCATAGGCTTCTTATCGTAGGAGATCAAAATGTTTTTTACAACACGATAGTGATCTAGTGCCATTTTATGGTTCTCACGTCCAAAACCAGATTCCTTAACACCACCAAATGGTGCGTGTGCAGGATAGGTATGGTATTGATTTACCCAAACCCTACCAGCTTGAATAGCACGAGGTACTTGGAACAATTCATGAGCATCTCGAGACCATACACCGGCACCTAATCCGTAAGGAGTATCATTGGCGATAGCGATGGCTTCTTCCGTAGAACTAAAAGTAGTAAGGGCTACCACTGGTCCAAAAATCTCTTCTTGGAAGACACGCATATTGTTCTGTCCTTTCAGTACCGTAGGCTGAATGTAGAAGCCTTTAGAAAGTTCCCCCTCGTAATTACCAGCATCCCCACCGGCAAGAACCATTGCACCTTCCTCTTTACCCACATTGATGTAGTTAAGGATTTTTTCATACTGTGCCTTGGATACCTGAGAACCTATCATGGTTTCTGGATCTAATGGATTACCTGTCTTAACATCTTTTAAACGCTCCTGCATTCTTTCTATGAAGAGATCGGCAATACTCTCGTGTACTAAAATACGAGATGGTGCAGTACAGATTTCTCCTTGATTAAGAGCGAACATTAATGCACCTTCTATAGCTTTGCTAAAGAAATCATCATCATGATCTGCAACAGACGGGAAGAAAATATTAGGAGATTTCCCTCCTAGTTCCATGGTAACAGGAATAATGTTTTCGGCTGCGTTGTGCAATACTTTTCTACCTGTTTCCGTAGAACCAGTAAATGAAAGCTTTGCTATACGATTAGAAGATGCTAAAGCTTGACCTGCTTCTGCACCAAAACCTGTCACGATGTTCAATACACCCGCTGGAAGTATATCACCAATTAGTTCCATTAAGGCGATTACACTAGTTGGGGTTTGTTCTGCTGGTTTAACAACTGCAGTACAACCAGCCGCTAAAGCTGGGGCTATTTTCCAAGCCAACATTAACAATGGAAAGTTCCAAGGAATAATCTCACCAACAACACCAATAGGTTCGTGTAATACGATACTCACCGTGTCTTTATCGTGTTCCGAAATTGTTCCTTCATCAGCACGAATAACTCCTGCAAAATATCGGAAGTGATCAATACAGTAAGGGATATCCGCAGCACGAGCTTCACGAATTGGTTTCCCATTATCAATAGTCTCTAAAGTTGCCAAGTACTCAAAGTTGTCTTCCATTACTTGTGCAATCTTCAAAAGCGCATTGCTACGTTCAGTGGCCGAAGTAGTACTCCAAGATGGGAATGCTTCGTGGGCAGCATCAAGAGCAAGATCAATATCTTCCTGAGTGGATTGGGCAGCTTGGGTAAATACTTTACCATCTACCGGAGATACATTGTCAAAATATTTTCCTTTTACCGGTGAGACGAACTTCCCTCCAATAAAATTATCATATCTCTCTTTAAATTTGGGTTTTGTTACATTTGCCATATTTGTGGTTTTAAATTATTGATAGGGATTACAGCACTCTCTAAGAGCACTTTTAATTACATTACAAAGGTAGGTAGGTATGCTCCTATCTACTTATTGATATAGTTCAGAAACTTATGAAAAGAGGTCAATGTGAAACTTTAAAAAAAACAAACAATTAACACAGACCTCAAACAGCTATAAATCAGTCAATTAACCAAGTAACTTTATCTTTAGAAATTCTATTGAACTAATGATGGATGATTCAAAAATGATTTATTGTGGGGAAAGAATAGGATAGATTTGAACTTCACTCACGTGATTACATACAACGGAAAGCCAACCCAATAGAATATTATGGCAATAAATAGTTGTTGAAAAGTTGAGAGAAGATTGTTATAACGTTTAAAAATTATTCACTTTAACGTTGTGCTTACTTATTCACTTAAATTATTCCATAACCCCTTATTGGCATATTTAGCTTTAAGGTACGTAATATAATTTTAAAATAAGTCCGTTCTAAACCTATTTATTTCGATAAATTTTAAGAAAGATCGATTTATGTTCTGAAATACAAGTCCATTGGAGTGGCTCTCTTATAGGAATATTAACTAGATTGAGTCATTTTTTCAACTTTACAAGCATAAATATTTTAAACGCAACTAAGATCATCTTTAACGATTCCGTAGTTTAGTATTCTTTAACTTACAACCTTATAAATAGTCTAATGTCATATAAGAAACCCTCGTTAGAAAAGAAAAGATATAGCACCAACGACATCCTATTAATATTAGGCATACTATTCATTGCTATAAACCTTAGGCCTGCCCTGGCTAGTGTTGGCCCTTTAGTAAATCATATTAGGATTGCAACGGGACTTTCTAATTCTATGTTGGGATTATTGACCACCCTGCCTTTAATTGCTTTTGGGGTATTTTCTTCTCTAACCCCATTATTTACTAAACGTTTTGGAATTGCTAGAACTTTATTCGGTGCGCTACTCTTAATGACTATTGGGATAGGTGTTAGATCTTTAGAGGGCATATTTCCGCTGTATTTAGGAACGCTACTCTTTGGTATTGCCATTGCTTTTGGCAATGTTTTACTACCTAGTCTTACGAAACGGAATTTCTCATCAAACTCCGGTTTTATCACCAGCCTTTATTCTAGCGTAATGGCTATTGGAGCCTCCTTAGCTGCAGGAATTAGTGTTCCTCTGGCAGATAATACCAATTTAGGCTGGAGGGGTTCCTTAGCTGTATGGGCTATATTGGCTTTTATAGGTTTTCTAGTATGGATTCCTCAACTATCTCGGATTAGTATATCGGATCAAAAGCGCAATTATAAAGCGGCTATGAAAACATTAGGGAAGGCACCAAAAGCATGGAAGATTGCCTTTTTTATGGGCTTGCAATCCTTTACCTTTTATGTAATTCTTGCATGGCTACCCGCTATTGTCCAAAGTCGAGAGTATGATGCTGATTATGCAGGGTGGATGCTTTCGCTATCACAGGCAACGGGGATTCTTGGTTCAGTTATTATTCCTCTGTGGGCCGGAAAAATCAATGATCAGCGATTTATTGTAATTATATTAATGCTTGTAGAGAGTATAGGAATATTAGGATTATTACTTCCTTCTCTTGGGTTTATTTCACTATGGGTTTCCTTAATTGGGTTTGTTCTTGGGGGTTCTTTTGGACTAGCGCTACTTTTTATAGTCCTTAGATCGAAGAATTCGGACACTGCAACAGAATTATCGGGAATGGCACAATCTATTGGCTACCTAGTAGCCGCCTCAGGTCCTTTAGTATTTGGAAGTTTATTCGATTTTACCGGAGGGTGGACTTACTCCCTAACTCTCCTTTTAATTGTCGTCTTCCTTAAAATATATATGGGAATAGGAGCAGGAAAACCGGGGAAACTATAAGTATTCCCCCGATACTCATTTTATATTTTAAACCATCCTTTAACCTCTTCTATAATTCTACAATCTCCCTCTTCGCATTCGTATTCGTTATTCGAGTTATTATATACGTAAGGAGAACTCCAATGCTCAATATTTTGTGCAACCAATGCTATAGCATTACAAATTCTAATCACTTCCTCATCTGTCATTACCGGATGTAGGGAGATCCGTACCCATCCGGGTTTGTTGGTTAAATTCTGATTATAAATTGCTTGTGTCATGCTTTTAGAATCATCCTGATCAATATTAAATAAATGATGTCCATAAGTACTAGCACAAGACCAACCACCGCGAACCTGAATTCCAAAATGATCGTTAAGCAATCTTACTATTAAGTTATAATGAATGTTTTGAATTCCGAAAGATACACAACCAATCCGCTTTTGGTCTTTACAGCCCAAAATGTAGAGTCCAGGAATGTCTTGGAGCATATTAAAACAAAGTTTTAAAAGTTCCTCTTCACGTTCCCTCATCTTATCTACATCCATTTTCTCTTTCAAACCTATGGTAAGAGCGGTACGCATCACCTGAAGAAAGCCTGGGGTTCCTCCATCTTCTTTAGTTTCAATATCATCACTATAAGCAAATCCTCCCCATGGATCGGTCCATTTTACATTTCCCCCACCAGGCACATCGGGAACCTGTGTATTGTATAGTTGTTTATTAAAAACTAACACCCCACAGGTTCCAGGTCCGCCCAAAAATTTATGAGGAGAAAAAAATATAGCATCTAGTTGCGCTTCTGGATCTGCTGGATGCATATCCATTCTTACATAAGGAGCCGAGGCCGCAAAATCCACAAAACAATATCCCCCATTCTGATGCATAATTTTTGCAAGTTCTTCATAAGGAGTAATTATCCCTGTAACATTAGAACATGCTGTAAAGGATCCAATTTTAAGGGGCCGATCCTTGTATTTATCTAACTCCAAGCTCAACTGCTTTGGATCTACCAATAGGTTTTCATCGGAAGGCAGAATTACCACATCTGCTATAGTTTCCATCCACGGCACATGATTGGAGTGATGTTCCATATGGGTAATAAACACCACTGGTCTTTCTTCCTCAGACAACGAAATTTTATTTTTAACTACATCTGGCCACCGAAGTCCCATAATGCGCTGTAATCTCGCTAGAACACCCGTCATACCCGTACCACAAGTTACTAGTACATCATTTTCGTTTGCATTTACATGCTTTTTTATAAGTTCTCTTGCGTGCTTATATGCATAGGTAGACGCTTTTCCTGTTTCACTAGAAAACGAATGGGTATTAGCTACCATTGGTCCTATCTTTTTGCACATAATTTCTTCTATAGGTGCATAAAGTCGGCCGCTAGCAATCCAATCTGCATATAACAGTTCTTGTTTCCCGTTCAAAGATTCAAAAACATGGGAATTCCCAATTATATTAGGTCTAAACTGTTGAAAGTGATTTTCTAAACTTGCTGATGCTTTTGTTGCAGTACTACTAGACTCTTGCTTCATTATCTTATTATGTATTCTATTCTCACAATAGGCTTTCAGAATTATAATTATATTTCAGAAAAAAGAAATTAATTATCATAATCTCAATAACCATAATTCAAAAGTAAGGTTATTCGCGATTTTGGGGGCATGGGAGTCGAAGAATTTTTTAATTCTATAATTTTTCTTTTACCAGTGACTGTTAAAATAAGTTTACACGCATAGTTAAGTTTTCCAAAACAGGAAATCGGGAAACCTTTCATTTAATAGCTCCTAGAACGAGGAATAACTTTTGTTGGATAAGCCTAAATTATGGGGAATAAGGGATTAATTTTACTTTACCAATCTTTACGGCAAAGCAAAAGCCACATAGGCATCGCCAGCTTTACCGCCCCATTTTCCACCGCCACATGCAATTACCACATACTGCTTCCCATTTACCGAGTAGGTTGCCGGCGTAGCTACCCCTGGAGCAGGAAGCTCGGTTTCCAATAAAATCTCTCCTGTCCTTTTATTTATAGCCCGAAACTTACCATCAGCAGAAGCTGCTATAAATAATAGTCCACCTGCGGTAACCACAGGCCCCCCATAGTTCTCTCTTCCAGTAGGTGGATGCCCTTGCTGTTTTAGTTCTTCAAACTCTCCCAAGGGTATCTTCCACTCATACTCTCCAGTTTTCATATTTATGGCGTTTAGTGTTCCCCATGGCGGACTAATAGCAGGATATCCTTCCTTAGTTAAAAATTTATTATATCCCGTAAAACTGTAGGCAGGGCGTTTAGTTTTATAATTCTTGTTTACACTTTTAAGATTCCCAGTAAAGGGCTCATCCTGTCTGTCCTTTAAATCTAGAACATATGCTCCAATTGCCTCCTTTTCCACATCGGTTAGTTGTGCGAATCCAGGCATCATTCTTCGTCCCGTTGTTACTAACTCAGAAAATTTGGGAAGGGTATATTTCTGATTGGCACCTACAAGGGTTGGAACATCTCCACCACCTAGTTTTTCGGGACCATGGCAAGCCATACAATTATTGGAATATAAAATAGCACCAGCTTCCATATTAGTCAATTCCTTATCTTTAGCGCTATCCATTTCTACAAGATTTAATACCCAAGCCATTTCATTGGCATTTACATATAAAATTTGTGTTTCTGGATCATAGGCAGGTCCGCCCCATTCTCCGCCCCCATCATATCCAGGAAAAACAATAGTTCCCTCCACAGTAGGTGGGGTGTAGATACCTTCAGATCTATAAGAGCGGAACCTTTTTAAAATATCTTGATAGGATGAATCGGGCACCAACGTATTTAGGTCGTTTTCTGTTAAAACTTGTCTTGCAAAGGGTTTTGGCACTTCTGGGAAAGGCTGTGTAGGCCAAAGTTTCTCTCCTTCTACTGCATTTTGCGTGATAACAGACCTTTCTTCAATTGGAAAAAGGGGTTTACCTGTAGTTCTTTCAAAAAGAAAGATATGTCCTGTTTTAGTAGATTGTGCTACAGCATCAACCATCTTCCCTTTATGCTCTACGGTAATCAGCATAGGGGGACTAGATAGGTCCATATCCCATACATCATGGTGAACGGTTTGGAAATGCCATTTTAACTTACCTGTCATCGCATCCAGTGCAAGAATACTATTGCCATATAGGCCACTCCCCCATCGGTCCCCGCCATAAAAATCGTTTGTAGGGCTACCGGTTCCGCAGAATAATAGTCCATTCTTTTCATCCATACTAAAACCAGACCAGCTATTAGTAGATCCCATTCGTTTATAAGCTGTACTGTCTTCCCAGGTTTCATGTCCCGGCTCTCCAGGTTGCGGAATGGTATGGAAGATCCATTTCTGCTCTCCCGTAACCACATCATAGGCTCGGATATGACCCGGTGTTTCTTCTCCTACCAGTCCACCTACAAAGAATAAACCATTATATATCATCATAGGAGAAGTAGGTGCTATAAACATTTTGGACTCATCTCGCCCCAGACCAATTCTCAAGTCTACTCCACCCTGATCTCCAAAACTATTTACCAATTTTCCAGTAATAGCATCTACAGCCAATACAATTGGTCCTACACTATATATTATCCGTTTATCTTCTCCTTCTTCCCAGTAAGATACCCCTCTATTCATATTTACACTAGATCGATGCCATTTTTTATTCTGAAGGGAGTCGGCAGGATCAAATGTCCATTTCTCCTTACCCGTATCAGCCTTCACAGCAAACAATTTTAATTTTGGAGAAACCCCGTACAAAACATCATTAACGATGATGGGGTTGCATTCCATTGGTCCATATTTGGTGGAATCTTTACCTTCCGAATGATACACCCAAGCAACTTCAAGTTGATTTACATTAGAGGTGTCGATTTGATTAAGGCGGGAGAATTTTATATTCTCCTTACTACCCCCTGTAACTTTCCAGCTGGTATAAGTGGTTTTATTAGTACAAGAAGAATGAATTAGAGAAATGGTTATTAAAATCGATATAGTTAAAAAAGAAACTTTATTGATGTTCATATTTGGTAAACATTTAGATTCCTAAATATATATTCATTGTTCTTTACCCGCAACATTATAATGCATAATAACTATCCCTAATTAAATTCTAATAGACAGTAAATTAGTTACGCCATTGGGTAATCGTGGATTTCAATCTAATTGAATGTTACTATGCATTACCTTTCTATATAATTGATTATATATCTTTAAAAAATACTAATTGACTTTAAAATCTAATAACAAGTCCATGAATAAACTGAATAAATTCCCTAATATGGCATCTTTTTTCAACCATCATAGATCAATTATATACGTATTACTTCTTAGCTTAAACTTTTTAAGTTGCACCAATGAAAACGAGCCTGCAAGACCCAATATTATCGTGATTTCTGTTGATGATATGGGTTGGTCCGACTTGGGATGCTACGGAGGAGAAATAAACACTCCCAATTTGGATCAGCTTGCCCAAAAGGGAATGCGATTTAGAAATTTCTACAATGCAGGAAAATGTTTCCCCTCTAGAGCGGCATTGTTAACCGGTGTGTATGCTCATGATTCTGGATATGACCAGACACATACCAATCCCTTACGCAATGTGGTAACCTTAGGAGAGGTGCTACAAGAGGCCGGATATGCCACCTATTTTTCTGGAAAACACCATGGCATTGAAAATCCATATGACAGAGGGTTTCAACGTTTTTATGGATTAATAGACGGGGCATTTAACCATTTTAATCCAGGATTACAAAGGGAGGGAGAACCTAAGCCGGCACAAAAAAGAATTGATAGGAAATGGGGAATAGATAGTATTATTTATATCCCTTACACCCCAAAAGAACGGGATTTTTACTCCACAGATTATTTTACCAATTATGCCTTGGATTACTTGGAAGAAAATAAAAGCAACCCTTTCTTTTTATACCTCTCCTATACCGCGCCACACGATCCACTAATGGCTTGGCCAGATGATATAGTAAAATATAAAGGAAAGTACGATCTCGGCTATGACCATATTAGAAAAGAAAGGTTTAAAAAGCAGAGGTCCATTGGTTTGTTAGACGAAAATGTAACTCTCTCTAAACCCACTTATAAGAATTGGGATAGCCTTTCCCCAACAGAACAAGAGTATGAGGCTTCCGTTATGGAGGTTTATGCTGCTATGATAGATAGAATAGATCAGAATATAGGTCGACTTTTAAGAAAATTGGAAGAAATTAACGCTAGTGATAACACTATAATTCTATTTGTATCAGACAATGGGGCCTCTGCAGAGGTAGTAGAATTAAATAATGATGATGATAATGCCCCTCGAGGATCTATAGCAAGATGGACTTCCCTTAAAAAGGATTGGGCCAATGTATCTAATACTCCCTTTAGATTTTACAAGAATTATAATTATGAAGGCGGAATTAACAGTCCGCTTATCGCCTATTGGCCAAAAGAAATACAGCCCAACACTTTTACAAACTATCCAGGCCATTTTATAGACTTCATGGCTACCTTTATTGAAATATCGGGTGCTACTTATCCAAAGAATTTTAACGGGGAGGAAATTACGCCTCTTCGAGGCAAAAGTCTTCTTCCTGTTTTTAAAAATCCGGAAACGAAACGAGAAGACCCCTTATTTTGGGAATGGAGAAATAGTCAGGCTTTACGATTAAATAACTGGAAAATTGTCCGCAACGCTAAAAATGATATTTGGGAATTGTATGATATGGAAAATGATCCTACGGAAATCTACAATCTACAAGAAAAACATAAAGATACAGTCTTAACGCTCAATAACATCTTTGCCGATTGGGTTTTAAAATACAATCAGAATTAATAGATATTACTAATAGAATAGGTGAAAAGTAGCGGAAACTTTGATGGGATAAGTTTAGGAAATAACTAGTGCAAGGGATGAAATTAGAGATTTTTAATAGTTAAAAATAAATACTACCACCTAATTGATTTATTAAGAATATTACTATTTTTGATTGTAACAATACACTAAATCTAAATCATGATAAAGAGAAGAATACTCATTCCTTTACTGAATTTCTCAAAAATAGAAAGCTTTAGTGGCATTTTATTATTCACCGCTACTATAATTGCAATGATATGGGCAAACTCTAGTTATGCCGAATCTTATCAAGCTTTATGGCATTATCATTTGGGAATAAGCTCAGAAACCTTTGAATTTACTTTGCCATTACACTATTGGGTAAATGATGCCTTAATGGTTTTCTTCTTCTTTTTAATTGGATTAGAAATTAAACGGGAACTTTTAATCGGGGAGCTAAACAGTTTGCGTAAAGCGGCTCTGCCTATGTTTGCGGCCGTAGGTGGAATGTTGATCCCTATGAGTTTGTTTCTTCTTTTAAACGATTCTCCAGAAACACATGCTGGATGGGGAATCCCCATGGCCACAGATATTGCATTTTCTCTGGCTATTTTACAGGTTTTAGGCAACAGAGTTCCCTTAAGTTTAAAAATATTTTTAACAGCATTTGCTATTGTGGACGATTTAGGTGCAGTAATTGTAATTGCCCTTTTCTATAGTACAGGGATAGATTGGATGCTTCTTTTTTATGCATTTGCACTCTTAGGACTACTCTTCTTTTTGTCTTATCGCAATTTATATTCCAAATACCTAATGATTATTCTTGGGATTGTGATTTGGGTTCTATTCTTTAAATCTGGTATACATCCTACAATCGCTGGAGTCTTACTAGCATTTACAGTACCATTAAGACAAACGATTGATATGGATTCTTTTATGACGCGGCTTTCTGAAATTTCAGAGGGATTTGCTAAAACTGAACGAGATTATCTTCCAGTCCTTTCTAGTGAACAAATCGTAAAAATGGATGAGTTAGAAGCTTTAGGTAACAAATTTAAATCGCCATTACAACGATCTGAGCATAAATTGCACGGATGGGTGGCCTATTTCATTATGCCGGTTTTTGCTTTGGCTAATGCAGGGGTAGCCGTGGGTACGGACATGAAAATGGATACCGCTTTATTGTTTCATATCGCAATTGCCCTATTTATAGGTAAATTGGTAGGAGTAACCTTGTTCTCTTGGATTGGGATAAAATTGAAACTTGCTATTTTACCAGACAATATTTCCTTTAAGCGAATCATGGGAGTAGCTATTTTGGCTGGGGTTGGATTTACCATGTCCATTTTTATCGCGAATTTGGCTTTTGCTGATAATCAATTAATTATTGATTCTGCAAAAGTGGGGATCATGGTCGGTTCTGGGGTATCTGGAATTGTAGGTTATCTGGTTTTAAGATTTACTGGATCGAAAAGGTGATAATAAGAGGTTCCCATAATAAACATAAACTAGTCGTAGATACAGACTTGACTTATAAGGGTTATAGCCGTGGTTAATAGGATTTATTCAAAAACAAGATTCACTGAAAATAAATTAGATTAAAATCTCATTCTAATCAGAAGATATAGACTAGATTCTACGAGACTAGCATTTCTAATAAAACAAATAGCCCTGTGAAGTTTATTATACTTACACAGGGCTATTATTTTTATTAAGCGTATGGATTCAATTAAATGAATAATCCAAATTTATAGCAATATCCATTTCTATGAGAATCATAACCTTAATCCTCCAAATTATTGTGGTTCTTATTTTGATACAACTGGATATAGTGATTATCTAAATCCTCCGAATCCTTATATTTTTCACGGATTTCTTTCAACTTTTGTTTCATCTCAGCTACCACATCTGCATATTTAGGATCATTATATACATTGTTCATTTCTTGAGGGTCATTAAGTCGATCATACAATTCCCACACGTCTACATCGTGGTAGAAATGAATAATCTTAAATTCTTTGGTAGCAATACCGTAATGTCTTTTTACCGCATGTTCTGCAGGGTATTCATAATAGTGATAATAAACAGCATCCCTATCCCAAAGTTCTTTCTTACCTGTTAAAAGAGGCACTAAACTTTCACCTTGCATGTCTTCTGGTGCATTTACTCCTGCCATTTCCAAAAAGGTTTGAGCAAAATCTAGATTTTGAACCATTTCATCTTCTGTAGTTCCAGGGGTTATTTTATTAGGCCATTTTATTAAGAGTGGTGTTTTGAAAGATTCATCGTACATAAAACGCTTATCAAACCAACCGTGCTCTCCAAGGTAAAACCCTTGATCTGAAGTATAGACTACTGCCGTATTTTCCGAAAGGTTATTCTCATCTAAATAGGTTAATAAGCGCCCTACATTATCATCAACGGAGGCTATAGTACCTAAGTAATCCTGAAGATAACGCTGATATTTCCACTCCATCAACTCTTTATCATCCATAGAAGGATAACGTTTTTCAAAATCTTCGTTAATGGGACCATACACGCTATCCCAACTACTGCGTTGCTCTGGAGTCATTCGGTATACTTCATTCCTATTCATTCTAGAATTAACATCTAGACGTTTTAAAACATCTTCTTCTATCTTATTATCATAAGACAAGTGCATATGATCTAAAATATTCATTTCTGCAGTTTTTGCTGCTACCCTACCCTCATAATCATCAAACAACGTTTCTGGCAAGGGGAACGTTTTTTGAGTGAATTCCTTATAATGCTTTTCATCTGGGTACCAGGCTCTATGAGGAGCTTTGTGTAGGTACATTAATAAGAATGGCTTTTCTGGAATCCTGCGATGTTCCATCCAGTCTAAGGCTAAATCGGTTGTAATGTCCGTAACATATCCATTTATAATGGTATCTCCTTTCTGTGTAATAAATCTTGGGTTGTAGTAACTACCTTGTCCAGGTAAAATTTTAAATTCATCAAAACCTTTTGGATTATTACCAAAATGAAGTTTCCCAAACATGGCTGTTTGGTAACCGGCCTTTTGCAGAATTTGCGGGAACGTAACATTGGTAGTATCAAACTTACTAAGGTTATCTATCTTCCCATTTAGGTGACTGTGTTTCCCAGTAAGGATCACAGCTCTAGAAGGTGCACAAATAGAGTTTGTAACACTCGCATTGGTAAAGAGCATACCTTCATTCGCAATCCTGTCTATGTTGGGAGTTTGAATCAGCTTATCACTATAAGCGCTAATGGCTTGATAAGCGTGATCATCGGACATGATAAAAATAATGTTTGGCTTTGTCTTTTTCTCTTGTTCTTTTTCGGAACATGAGCTAAAAAGCATCAACAAACTAAGAACATACAAATACTTCATAATTAAAATAATAAATTAAATAAATTCCACACGCAATATAAACATAGAAAACAAGTGCTTATTTTTAAAATGTCTCAAATATAACATGATTTCATAAATACCACACAAACACCTTTGTTGGTTATAAAATTATAGCTGAGTTATTACAGATCTATCAAAGGATTTTATTTATGGCAATAATTAAAAACTAAAAAAGGTGTTAGTTCTCCTAGATTGGTTAATATTTAACTAAAAAAAATCCCGCTAGACAAAATTTCTAGCGGGATTCTCAACTAACAACTAATATAATTTTGCGGTTATAGAACCTTCTCTATTCCCAACCTGGATTTTGTGTTACAGCACCACCAGTTAGTACAATTTGCTCCGACGGGATAGCTGATAAATAGTCCCTATTAGGATTAAAACCAAAACCAGTAGGTAATGCATTAATGTATGGATCAATGTAACCTTCGTCATTAACAAGGATAGAACTACCTAACAAATCTGCAAATTCAGTTTCCATATCACTTCCAACAATTTTAAAACCTTGGTGTCTTTTACCTATAATAAGGTGGTCCGCTTTCCAACGCATAAGATCATCAAAACGCTTTCCTTCCAAAGCCATTTCCACTCTACGCTCTCTTCTTATCTCATTAATAAGATCGCTTAGCTCAGGAAATGCTTTATTAGGGTCAGCAACAGGTGTAAGAGTTAGTGAAGGCATTCCAACACGGGCTCTTAGCAAGTTGATGGTTTTGTCTAAATCTGCTTGAGTTAAAGTTCCTAGTTCTGCTTTAGCTTCTGCATAGTTTAAAAGTACTTCTGCATATCGGTAGATAATAGCTCCAATAGTACTTTCTGTTCTTTGTCCTTCGTCTGTGCTACCTCCTTTATAAATTTGATATCCAGTTGTAGAAACTACCTCATTATTTTCTCTAAATGTTGGATATTCAAAGTATATATCTGGATTACCGGCTCTTTCCGTAATAAGATCTCCCGGTGTACAAATGGTTTGGGCTAGCCTAGGATCTCTATTCACAACGATATCAGAAAGGCTACTTTCTTGACTAGAATCGTACAAAAGACTAACTTCAATTGGCAGTCCGTCTATGCTTAAGTAAGAATCTACCAAGGATTTTGTAACACCAGTTCCTGCACCATTTTGCGGAATATAGTGACCTACTCTATGGTCTACCCCTTCAGAAGTATCGTATTGTTTCCAGAACATTACTTCAGAAACACCAGAATAATCTACCTTGTTGAAAAGACTCCAATAGGTGTTTTCTTCTCCGTTGTTGTAAAGCGTATAGTTACCTTCATTTATTAAAGTTTCAGCAGCATCTGCAGCCCATTGCAAAAACTTGGTACTTTCATTGGTAGGAGCTCCAAATGGAGTTCCTTCATGGTATTTCTCCCAAGTCCCTTCATAAAGAGCAACATTAGATTTTAAGGCCAAAGCCATTCCTCTGTGCACTCTAAAGGCTTCAGTGGATGCTTTAGGTTTTAAACCAGTTATAGCCCTATCTAGATCCTCTATAATTTTGGTGGCCAATTCATTTCTTGGAATTCTAGCTGACATCAATTCTGGAGAATCAGTATTTAACACTTTATCTATATAAGGTACTCCTCCAAATTTTTGTAATAGCTCAAAGTAAAACATTGCTCTAAAAAAGTAAGCTTCACCGTTGTAAGCGTTAATAAGGTCTTCTGGACCTTCAGCGGTTGCACTATTTTCTAGGTAATAGTTTACATTCCTAATATTGCTGTAATTTCCATTCCAGGTACCATCGGAAGTAGGCGCAGTGTTGTTGCTACCAACAAATCTAGTATTGATGCTAACATTTGCCAGGTTATCACTGTTATTGTCAAATTCGAAGATTCCACCATTCCACCCACTATGCACCGGGAATGTAGTGTAAAATTGATTTAGAAATAACGCCAGGTCATTAGGTGTTTTCCAATATTGTTCTGGAGAGATTTCATCTTCCGGAAGCTTATCTAACAAATCATCGCTACAGGACATCGCAAAAATCCCAAGCAGCAAAAATGTAATGTATCTAATATTTTTCATCTTAATTTATATTTAAAATTGTACGTTCAATCCCATCGACAAGGATTTTTGTAGCGGATAAATTTTTCCGTTACCCCAGTATCCACCGGTAGCTTCAGGATCAAATATTCCTGATATATCTGATATTGTAATTAGATTCTCGCCAGTTACGAAGATTCTAAGTTTTTGTAACCCAAGAGACTCAAGAATATCAGATTGGAAATTATATCCTAAGCTTATATTCTTCAAACGCAAATAGGCAGCATTCTGTAAATATCTAGTTTGTACTTGCTGGTTTCTCCAGGTAGAACGGAAAGTAGGTCTAGGGAAAAATCCACCAGGATTATCTTCTGACCAATAATCAAGATGCTCTTTCATCCCTGCAGACTGCCATAAATTACCAACTGCTCCAAAAGTATAGGCATCACCTGTCCACACATCTCTCTTAGCAACTCCTTGCCATAGCATAGAAAAATCGAACCCTTTATAATCCAGTCCTGCATTAAATCCAAAGCTATATCTAGGGGTTGAATTTCCTATTATTTTTCTATCACCAGGTTTATCAGTAGTAGAATCGCCATAATCTATCTTTCCATCTCCGTTGATGTCTTTATATTGTACATCTCCAGGGAACCACACACCACCATAAACAGGAGTTTGATCTGGTCCATTATCTATTTCAGCCTGATTCTGATACAATCCTACTGTCTCAAAGCCCCAGATTTCTCCTAATTTTTGGCCAGTTCTGTAGGTATTCAATAAGTTGTTTGGGTTTGAATACTCCGTTACCGTAGTTACTGCATCCGAAAGCACTAACCCTACATTATAGTTCACATCCCCTATCATGTCTTTCCATGATACGTTAAAATCAAAACCTTTAGTCTCTAGGTTTGCATTGTTAGATTGTGGTGCATTGGTACCTAGCACTGCTGGTAAGCGTTCTGCAGGACCAAACATATCTTTTGTCGTTCTTATAAAGTATTCGAACGAGAACTGCAAACGATTATTAAGTGCAGCTATATCCAAAGCATAGTTATCTGTAGACACTGTTTCCCATGTAATATTAGGACTTATAATACCTGGGGTTAAGGTATAATTAGGTCTTCCATTATTGCCCAACCACCATAAATTAGTTCTAATAGGCATACGACCAATATATAGATAATTAGGAACGTTCTGGTTACCTATACTACCTGTGGAATATCTGAACTTAAACATACTAATCTGATCTATTCCCCAGAAGTTTTCCTTAGCCATGTTATATCCTGCAGAGATAGATGGAAAGAAGTCCCAACGACTATCCGAAGCAAAACGTGAAGAGGCGTCATAACGACCATTCACTTCAAAAAGATATTTTTCCTTATAGTTATAGGTAAATCTACCAAAATACCCTTGAGTAGCAAATGAACCCGCAGAATCGTTAACATTGTCCTCACCTACCGCAGTAGAGATAGAAGGCACACCATCAGTAATAAGATCATTTTTGGATCCATATAAGCTGGTATATTTAGTATCCTCCTGTTGGTATCCAGCTAAAGCTGCAAAATTATGTGCGTTGTTTATGGATTTATCATAGGAAACTACCAAGTTAGGAGACAAATATGTTCTCTCACTAGCATACCTAGAAAACCCATTGTTACTTCTTATAAATCTTTCTTCACCATCTGGTTCCAAAACAGATACTTTAGCATTATGATTACCATAGCTATAGTTATTAGAAGTATATAGTAAACTTGGCTTAATTTTTAAATCCTTTATAGGCTCTATTATCAAGCTTATAGATCCATCCAAACTTTGATTTATATTTTTATAACGACCACCTTGTAATAGAAAAGGAATTTCTGAACCATCACTATAACTACCATTAGGCATAACTACTCCATTGGTAGGCCATCTTCTAGCGATATTATGCAAATATAAACCTCTGTCGTAGCTTGGACGCTCAGTCTCAGCACGAGATAACCTTAGGTTAGCATCAAAAGTTAACCATTCATTAATTTTACTAGAAACTTTTGAGTTAAAGGTATAACGCATATAGGAATCATCTCCATAATTCATAATTCCTGGAGCATCTAAAATAGATCCTGAAACATTATAGTTAATTCCCTTCTGTTTTCCAGAAAAACTAAGGTTATGTTGTTGACGGAATACAATTCCTTTATACATTTCTTTAAACCAATCTGTATTGGCATTAGATCCCGTATACTGTTGCCAACGGGTACCATCTGGATTAGGAACAGTTACCGGAGTATTTTCTGGATCAGCTAAATATGCCTTAATACGGTCCATAACTTCATCCGAAAAAACCGCACCACTACCACCATTTGTAGCGGCAAGATTAAAGTAATTAGCGAACTCCAAAGAGTTCATCATATTAGGAGTATTTAAAGGAGAAGAATAAATAAAATTATTAGAATAGGTAAACCTATTCCCATCCATTGCCTCACCACTTTTAGTTTTAACAATTATCACCCCAAAAGCCGCTCTTGAACCATATATTGCAGATGAAGCTGCATCCTTAAGAACAGAAACACTCTCTATGTCATCTGGGTTAATGTTGTTTAAATCTGATGGATTGTCTAAAGGAATGTCATCAACAATTACCAACGGAGATCCAGTACCTTGAAGGTTACCTACTCCACGAATGCTCATATTCATATTAGCTCCCGGCTCACCACCAGAATTCCCAACAGTTAATAAAAGACCAGGTGCGGCACCTTGTAACGCCTGCATTACATTATTAACAGGGCGACTTTCTAATTGCTCCCCTGCAATAGTACTTACCGATCCGGTTAGGTTTTCCTTTTTCTGTGTACCATACCCTACTAATACCACCTCTCCAAGCTCTTCTGCTTGCGACTCAAGTCTAATTTGTAACTGAGTTTGTCCGTTTACTTTAACAGCCGTAGAACCATACCCCAAATAACTAACTTCTAAAGTAGCGTTACTTGGTACCTTGATTTCGAATTCACCATCAAAATCGGTTACCACCCCGTTACCCGTGCCTTTTTCAATTACACTGGCGCCCGGAACGAGCTCTCCTGTTTCCGCATCAGAAACCGTACCCTTTACGGTAATCGCGGGCTGCTGTGCAAATAAGTGCATCTGCACCATTAGCAAGCAGCAAAAAATTGCAATTTTTTTCATTTGAATTGTTTTGGTTAATTAATTAGAAGACTTAGTGAATATTTAATCCAAGTCTACATATAACATGCGAAACTAAATTATATTAACAGAAAATTAAGATAATATAGGTATAAATTTAGGTTACATAGGATTACAAAAAGGTTACATTTAATTAATAATTTAATAACATTCTTCAACATAAATTCCTTGTAAACCATAGATTTAATAGCATATTACATATATTTACCCTAAACGAAGAGTAACAACCCTATGGACAGAATTAAGTTAACAGTCACTTTTATAATAGTTTTCCTAAGTTTTAACGGTTATACTCAAGACCGAATAATTCAGTTTCAAAAAATCACTTTCGAAGACGGCATTTCGGATAATAGAATAAATAATATTATCCAAGACAAAGAAGGTTTTATTTGGTTTGTGACTCCATTAGGTATCGACAAATATGACGGTCAAAAATCTAAATCCTACCTTCTACCGGATGAAAATGACCAAGTAAATGATATAATTCAAGATAATACAGGTATAATATGGGCCGCTACTTCTAGTGGACTGTTCTATTTTGATGTAGAAAAGGACTATTTTAAAAGGTATACCAATTTAGATCAATTTATAAATAACAGCCTTAATGGATATATTATTAGTCTAATGGAGTCCAATGATGGTAGTCTATGGTGTACTAATGCTAGTAGTGAAATTATAACACTAAGACCTAACTCCAATAAGGAAACAAATATTCTCAAAATCCCTATAGGAGAGGCTAATAATAGCCCTAGTAATGGAACCGATATTATCCAGGATGGAAATGGCACTATTTGGATAAGTACTAGTCATGGGGAATTATTTAAATATCAAGAATCAAAATTTATCCAGATTAATCTGCAAAATAACGACACCTATATTAACGCCATATCCGAAGATCAGGAAGGCCACTTATGGATAGGGACTAATGGCAACGGATTATTTAAGTACAATAATAAAGATAGTACATCTGTGCATTATACTACTTCTAAAAATACCAGATTAAACAGTATTTCAAATAATTTTATCTTGGATTTATTAGTAGATAAAGACAATAATCTATGGATAGGTACTGATGGGGGTGGGTTAAACCTATACCGACAAGATGAAAATAAGTTTTATTCTTTTAAGCAGAACACCTATACTAACTACCCCATAGCGGACAACTCTATTTTAAGTATCCATCAGGGATCTAATAATATAATATGGGTTGGCACTGTGCATGGTGGTGCTAGCTACTTTAAAAATCATACCACCATAAGTCATGTTCCCCCTTCTAAATTAGCCTTTAATCAAATAGATGAACAGGGATCTCAACTCCTGGAAGCCAGTAGCGGGGATATTTGGATAACTGCTGGAAGGAATGGCTTAAGACGTTATAACCCACAAAACGGAGAGGTCACGGTTTTCATAGATAACCCTGATAAAAATGATGATTTAAGCGGAAACAATATAATATCACTATTTGAAGACAATGAGGAAAGAATATGGATTGGAACTTACCAGGGAGGTTTAAATATTTTCGATACTAAGAATAATAGATTTCTAAATGCAGAAGATCGATATGAAGCCAAGGCCATATTTGCCATTGAAAAAAACAAGAATGGAGAAGTATGGGTAGGTACAAATTCGGGCATTAATGTCTATAATTCGGATTTAAAAATTATTCGGACAATAACTACAGATAATACTAACAATCTGAACGCAAATTTTATTACCGCTCTTTATAATGACATAAAGGGAGATATGTGGGTAGGAACCAACTTAGGTTTAAATGTTATTAAATCTGATACGGTATTGTCTTTTACATCCGATAAAACTACACCACATTCTCTTAGCAGTAATCGTATTAGGTCTATTACAGAAGACGAGGACCTTTCCCTATTAATAGGCACCTATGGCCACGGCCTAAATAAGTACGATAGAACAAATAATAAATTTAAACGAATAGGTGAAGAAAAAGGTTTGGAAGCCAACATTATTGGGAATATTTTCTTAGACCGTGACAAAAATATATGGTGCAGCACCAATTTAGGACTTAGCAAAATTAAACCAGACGGAAGCGTAGAAAACTTTGGTTTACGATATGGTGTTCACTCCTATAGAGGAGGAAGTGCCATTTTAACCAAAAGCAATCATATATTAATGGGAGGCCGACTAGGGCTCTCCTATTTTAAAGCATCTGAGCTTAATGAAAATAATACAGGGACTTCTAAAGTATTTTTCACCTCTGGAACTATTCTAGGCGAGGATGGCAAAAGAGATTTAATTATTGATTCTAGAAATAACAATCATATAACCTTAACTCCTAGTGATAATATACTATCTATCAATTACTCAAGTTCTGATTATTGGAATCCTAAAAAAAATATCTACGCCTATAAACTGAAAGGCTTAAATAACGATTGGCAAATAGTTGGAAATCAACAAGCACTCACCTTTTCTAATTTAAAGCCTGGGGACTATACCCTAATGGTAAATTCTGCCGAAAATATCGATAACAATGATTATTCACTTGCCTCCATTAACATAACCGTACTCCCTACATTTTGGCAAAAAAGTTGGGTTAGAGTTCTAAGCATTTTAACTGGAATACTTTTAATACTATTGTTCATTAAACTGAGATTATCCACCATAAAGAAACAACAGGAAAGATTAGAATTATTGGTAGCATCTAAGACCGAAGAAGTAAAAAGTCAGCAGGAAAAGGTTCATCAAAGTGAGATAGCCCTTTTACAGGCCGAAAAGGACAACCAAGAATTAACCCAAAAGAAACTAATAGAAGAGCTAAACTTTAAAACCGAGGAACTAACTAACTACACCCTTAGAACCGTTCATAAAAACCACTTGTTAACAGAGATAAAGAGTAACCTACTGAAAGAAACCAAAGAGACTACTCCCAAAAAGCGGAATCTAGAAAAGATTGTCGCCCTTATTGATGATAGCTTAATGTTGGACGAAGATTGGGAAAACTTCTATAATCTTTTCAATCAGATTCACACCACCTTTATTAAAGACCTAAAAAATTATTGTCCACAGCTTACCGATCGTGAAATACGGCTTTGTGCTTTGATTAAATTAAATTTTAATTCTCAGCACATTGCAACTCTTTTCGGAATTTCTTTAAGTTCTGTAAAGGTGGCGCGCCACCGATTGCGGAAAAAATTGAATATCTCAGTAAACGAAAGTTATGAGGATTTTTTCAATAAACTAACCTAATTTATCCCTGTGATTTTTTGTCTTTAAAAAATAAACTAAACACATAACCGAAACCGAAACAAGAAGCCACTCCTATAAATGAATACATTAAAAAGTTAATGGAAGTATACACACTTATATACCATAACAAAATACCACTAACTACCAATCCCAACAAGGTGCCTGTACTGTTGGCACGTTTAGTTAACATCCCCAATAGGAACATTCCTCCTAAACCACCAGTAAACAGTCCTAGGAACCTGTAAAATTGATCCCAAAGCGATTTTATATTAGAGTTAGCCATCCATAACGCTAAAAGCACTCCAAAAATTCCTACAAAGACGGTGACGATACGTGCAATTTTTAACATACCAATGTCACTTAATTTAGGATCATAACGCTTGTAAAGGTCATTACAAAAAGCGGTGGAAACCGAATTTAAACTACTACTAATACTAGACATAGCAGCAGAAAAAATTCCGGCTATCAATAAGCCAGACACCCCTACAGGCAGCTCCTTTACTATATACCATGGAAATAGGGAGTCGTTATTAGAAATTGCAGGAGAGAGTCTTTCTGGCATTTCTGTATAAAATATATAAAGTAGTGTACCGATACCGAAAAATATAATTGTAGCAGGAAGCGTTAACAAGGCATTGGTATATAGGGTTTTTTGAGAGTCTTTTATACTTGAACTCGTTAAATACCGCTGCACAATAGTCTGATCTGTTCCTTGAGTAACCATGGCCGAAGCCAAGCCTCCGATAAACACTACCCAAAAAGTAGAATCGGTAAAATTAAAATCGAAGTTTATAATATGAAACTTTTCCTTTTCAGATGCATATGCAATCATTTCATTTACTGGGGTATCTGTATGCAAAAGAATCCAGACTATTGCCACAATACTTCCTCCCATTAATACTACAACTTGTAGCACATCAGTCCAAATTACAGCCTCTATTCCACCGAATGCAGTATAAAGCACACATAAGAGTCCCATTAATAGGATACACGTCTCAACAGAGATACCGGTAACAATTGAAATTGCTAAAGAAGGCAACAATAGCACAATCCCTATTCTCCCTAATTGGAATAAAATAAAGGAAATACTACCAATAGCCCTAGCCAAATAATTGAAGCGATTTTCCAAATATTCATAGGCCGTTGATATATGCATTCTATTGAAAAATGGAATGAACAAGAATGCGATCAATGGAGTAATGGCAATTGCTGCAATATTTAACAGAAAGAACGACCAATCCGTTATAAATGCTTTCGCCGGGATGGCCATAAAAGTAATGGCACTTAATAAAGTTCCAAAGACACTAAGTCCAGAGGCCCACCATGGAATTCGCCCACCACCCACAAAATAATCATCCGTAGATTTCTGTTTTCTTGCAAAATACACTCCTATCAATAACGAAATTAAAAGATACAGTGCCAAGACCATATAGTTTAGGGCGCCAAAGGTATGAGCAGGCTCATCCACACTTAGGCTATACACCTCAGGGGTTCTAATACCTGGAGAAATTTCTCCGGACACAATTAGAAAGTCATTATCCTTTTTAATACCTAAGGTAGTAACGGGTAGCTTTACATTTAGCGTATCATACACGTACCATTTATCTGTAATGGAATTAAATGCTAGAACCTCATTACTAAAACCAGGGTGAGTATTTAATATCTGATCTCTTGTTTCTATTAACTTTTTGGCAATACTATCATTATTAGCTTGACTGATCTGTTGTCCTAACGTTTCTAATTGGGTAAACAAGAGGTCATCAGACCCTCCATAAAGTAACACATGCATAGACCCCATTGGCTCTGCTACTGCTCCCATTATTACCCTAGGCGTGCCATTAACTTTTAGATCTCCCTTATTAATCCAATGTTTTTTATTGAGGTCGTAGGAAAGGTATTCCGTAAGAGGAGTAGATATTTTCCCTTTTGACTGGTTTCTACCTCCTATTAAAAAAATGTTTCTAGAGTGTGAGGTTTCTTGCACCACCATGGCCTGAAGAGCGCGTGGCTCTCCTGGGAAGTCCTCCAATTTCTCCCAGGATTTTTTCTCCGTTAAATTTAAACGATAAAAGGAATTGCTGCTTTTTTCAGCATTCATCCCCCCTGCAACATAGACATAATCGCCTTCCAAAACAGCAGAAGTATAGGCCAAGGGTTCGGGTAAATCTGGATAGGATGTTATTTCAATGTCACTTTTAGATTGATTATAGGATAACAAAGAAACGCTACTGCTAACTTGGTCTTGATTATCTCCTCCAATAATTAAAACTCCCTTATCAGTAGAAACAGAAGCCCCATATCCTAAAGGTGAGGGGAGCGTTTCAGAGGATAATCTCCAGCTATCGTTCTCTAAAATATAGATAGAATTGTACCATACCTTTGCTCCTCCTTCCCACGGTAGCCCTGTTGGGAAATTAGCACCCCCAGCAACGATAACCACACCATTATGAACACCGCCCATCATCCCTGCAAATCCTAAGGATTTACTACCTGCTTCAACAGCTGGTAAGGTTGGTAGGTTAGACAGCTTTATTTTGGATTCTTCTTGCCCATATAGACCAGTAGAAATTAAAATAATCAAAACTAAGAGAGAGACAACTTTACGAATATTCATTAGGTAACAGTTTTTCAATACTTTAAAAGCCACAAGATAATAAAATCAAGTATTATGTATAACATATAAAGCGGATTTTATTTTTAAGATAGTCCATTTTGTAAATATGTTAGAAAATAAAGCAGAAATATACTTTAAAAAATATAGTTAAAACCCTATTGGAAAGTAGATTTTAGATAGCAAAAAAGGTAATTAATTCATCCCTTCCTTAGTATGGTATACCTTGGCTTAGAGGAGCCAGCCTTAGCGATAGCCAAGAATTTTAATTCAATAAATTATTTTAGCAGTAAGCCCAGTGAAACGCATACTATTTAATCTTAAAAAATAATATTTCAAAGTTAAGGTGTTTTAGATTGGCACTAAGCAAACCCAACTACTTAACCATCAACACTTTGCCTAGGGAGGACTTTGGATAAAGCCATATTTCTGAATTACTATTAATCCCCATTTTTTAGATTTTAAAAAAATTGTCCGCTTCCGAAAAGCATGATAAAGTCCTAGCATGAGTTCGCTGATCAAGCCAATTCTTTTGATAAGAGATCTTTAACTTAATAAGGGACTCAATACTCAATTCTCACTACTAAATTCTAATCTTAATCCTAACTACCTTGTACTTAATACTATAAAACAATCCCTCCGTTTTGTTTTTACAAAAAAAAGGCTCCTCCTTGATCTTAAAGGAGAAGCCTTACTTTATTATTTATTGATCTAACTAAGTTAAGTACGAGCAATCGGTCTATAAACACTCAAATCTCAATACTATGTACTAAATCCTATTCACTATCTTTTGCTTCTATGTTTTCAAAGCTCTTCCAACATTGGAACATAGCTCTTGGTACATGGAAACATCCTTTCCACTTCCCTCCTTTTAAGGTCAGTAAAGGTTTTCCTTCCCTATTGAGGTATCCAAACCATTCACCGTTATCTGGATCTGAAAAGTGAGTCCATGCATAGTCATGTACTTTTTGGTACCACTCTCCTATTTCCTTGTTCCCGGTGTGTTCATAAGCTTTTGCTAATGCCACTAAGGTTTCTAAATGAACCCACCATAGTTTCTGATCCCATTCCAACTGCTGCGGTGGTTTTCCCATAGCGTCTAAAAAGTAGAAAATTCCGCCATGTTCCTCATCCCAACTGTAATCAAGTATATTTAATATAACCTTTGTAGCCTTATCAATTAGTTCCGTATCGTTTCTCCTAGCTCCTATATCTATCATGAACCACATAGCTTCAATACCATGGCCAGGATTTAATAACCGACCGTTAAAGCTATCACTAAGAGAACCATCTGGATTTACAAATTCATATATAATACCGGAATCTTTTTGCAAAAAGACATCCATTACTTCGTTTACACTGAAGTTTATGGTTCTTTCTATTTCATCATTGTCCAGAACATCTTCTAACTCTAAGACCAAATTAGAGAGAATCATCGGCAAAGAGAATCCTTTTAAAGGTCTTACATCCGTATTCTTCTCATAAATCCCCTTAGAATTGTCCTTTTTCTTTAAGATATTATAGTAAGTCTGTTTAGCTAACTCTCTTACCACCTCATCACCTGTCGCCTTTGCATATTGACTAAATGCCATTGCAGCAAAACAATCTGAAAAAATATTATAAGGCTGCACTAATGGCTTACCCTCCTTGGTTACGGAGAAATAGAAGTTTCCATCTTTGTCCATACCGTGCTTCCTAAGAAAATCGATTCCCGATTTTGCAATTTCTAACCACTTTGGATTTTTCTCCACTTGGTTATACAGCATCGAGAACGTCCAAGCCTGTCGCCCTTGAAGCCATATAAACTTATCAGTATCAAACACTTCCCCCGTTTGATCCAAGCAGGTGAAATAGCCTCCATGCTCCAAATCAAGGGAATGTTTTTCCCAAAACGGAATTACATCGTTTAATAGGGTATTTTTATAAAGAGTAGAATTTTTCATTATCAACTTATGTTATACATAATACAAATCTAAAAAATATTCTTATATTAGTTGTGTTCTATTCTAGAAATAGTTGAGAATAGACTGACTTAAGGAGTATAATTCAATTACAATGCTATTTTTGCACCTTGAAGTATTGAAATCTTTGCTGGTCATGAAAATAAACCAACCAATATTATGAATAATTTTTCAAAAATAGAACCCTTAGAAACCTTATCTCTTGCAGATAAAGTAGAAGCGCGTTTATTACAGTTTATTAAGGAAAACAATTTAAAAGCGGGTGATGCTATACCTAAGGAAATGGAATTCGCCCAATCATTAGGGGTTAGTCGCACTGTAGTAAGAGAGGCTATTCTACGCTTGCGTACATTAGGGATAATTGAGTCTAAGAAACACAGGGGAATGATTATCACCAACCCTGATATTATGCATAATTTTGAGCGCATGTTAGACCCCACTCTTTTGGCTTCAGGCACACTGAAAAATTTATTTGAATTCCGACTTATAATGGAAATGGGGATGGCCGATTTTCTTTTTGAGCATAAAACCCAAAAGGATATAGAGGATTTAGAAAAAATTGTAGTCTTGGAAGAGGAGACTAGTTATAATAAGAGCATGTTTTCTTTAGATAAGGAGATAGCATTTCACGGGAAACTCTATGAAATGTCTAACAACACCACCCTCAAAAAGTTCCAAGATTTATTACTCCCCGTATTCGAGTTTGTTCACCAGAGTGAAACCAATCTAAAAGATTATCAATATTCTAGCGGTCAGTTTGTTACCCATAGAATGTTATTGGATAATTTAAAAGTAGGCACCCCAGAAACCTTTAGGGTTGCTATGAGAAGGCATTTAGAACCTCATTTCGATAGAATATTTAAAAACAATAAAAAATAGCGGGCAATGCCCGCTATTTTTTTACTCTTTATTGAATGAAGTTAATAATTTTAAAATTATTTTCTCCTTCTCTTAGAAGGCTTCTTATACTTATCATCACCATCTGTTAACCATTTTAAGGAGAAGCTCACATATGGATTCTTAGTATACCCATCTTGCTCAAAAAACAATCCTATATCTCCATTTTTTAGCACTGTCAAAGAAGAATACGCGGAACCACCTGAGTAGATCGTTTTCCCTTCTGTCCAAGTTTTTCCTTCATCATAACTCACACGAACAGTCATATTCATTCTTCCTTTTTCCATTTTTGCATTAGAAAAAAGCAATCTGTTTTTCTTATAGCCGTCTTCAATAGCAGTATACCTTATTATACTAGCGTTACAACCAGGATCTATAAGTTCTGGTTCTTCTGCAGTAGTCCATGTTTTACCCTCATCAGTTGAACGATGCACATAACGCATTCCTGCACCATTTACACGAGCATTAATCATCCAAGTACCATCAGCAAGTTCAATTACTTTTGACTCATCTGCAGGCTGTATAGGCGTGTCTATTAAATACCAAGATTTTCCGTGATCATCACTTGCAAACAAATGAAGTCCGCTATTTAGGTTCACCATAGTATGCAATAACTTCCCGTCTCTAGTCTGGATTCCACGTCCTGAGGTAATAAACTTAAAATCTTTATGCCATTCTTCTTTGGCAATCTGACTAGTAATATCCTCTGGCTTTGTCCAAGTTTTTCCATTATCAGAACTTTTAACAACTTGGAAATAGTAAACATCCTTTTCCTTATCCAAGTCCATATAGTTATAGAACATAAAAATTTCCTTGGTATCGCGGTCCACTATAAGCGATGGATCGGAAGCCGACTGTCCGTATGGCAAGTCCACTACAGTTTCTATATCACTCCAAGTCTTCCCATTATCACTACTCCTTCTAATTACAATATTGATGTCTTTACTAAATTTAAGGTCGCCACAACCAGGGACCCGTTCATCAATAGCGGCAATAAGATCTCCATTAGGGGCGGTAATAATCGCAGGAATTCTAAAACAGGCTACTCCATCTACCTCGTCAGCATTAAATAGGTCTTGATAAACCTTTACTCCATCGGCAATTTTATGCTTCTCCGTTTGTCCTGATAAGATCATGCTGGTACCAAGTAACAGCCCAAAAAATACTTTTTTCATTTTACGTTTATTAAATTATAATTATTCTACTATTCTCTTATTTAAGTGTTTATGATTTGTTATTTGTACATATCATTAACGTCCGCTTTAGAAAGAGACTCCAAAAACTCTCCTATATTCTTAACAGAAACCTCGAAAAAATTCTTTCCTTTTTCGGCAGTGGACAATTCCGGATTTCCAACACCGGTATCCTCCGTTACTTGTGTCCACCTACGTTGCGAGGACACCCAACCTTCTTTTAAACCTTTTATTCTAAAGGTTTTGGCTGCTCCAGATCCAGCTTCTTTTAAATCTAAAACCCATTGTGGAGTTAAATGCATAACTACGGAAGTTTCCAATTCCCCAGCGTGATCTCCTGGTTCATCAAAATAAGGTTTCGGATCCGTGTTATTCCACCAGTTTAAAGCGCAGACAAACACTTTTGGAAACTCTAAACTTAATTCTCTTATAAATTGTTTAAAGTTATTTCCACCATGCCCATTTACAATAACTAGTTTATCTATGTTCTGTGCGTCCAAAACCTGTACCACATCCCTTAAAACCGCATATTCCGTACTAGGACTCATATTCATACAAAGCTTAACATCCATCTGCCCAGTATTCACCCCAAAAGGTATAGTTGGTAACACCACCACCTTCGCACCATTTTCCCAAGCTTGTTTTGCGGCTTCCAACGCAACATTTTCAGCTAAAATATTATCTGTTGCATATGGTAAATGATAATTATGGGCTTCCGTTGCACCCCATGGTAACACAGCTACCTGGTAATCGGTTTCTTTTACCGATTTCCAATTATTTTCTGCCAATACGTAAGGTCTGATATTTTGCTTCTTCATAGTTTATTCTATTTAAAATGATCCTTAATGTACAGATTCACCCGTTGTTACACAATCTATACCTTAAAATTGAGCACTATATCTCCAATTTATTTTAGATAAGGCTTTAAGACCTTCTTCCATTTCTGATAACCATTCTCATTCAAATGCAATCCATCATGGGTATATCTCGCTTTTAATTCTCCTTTTGAGTTCCTAAACTTTTTATGGAGATCAATAAATTTTACATTCATCCTCTTGGAAAGGTCTTTTAACACGCTATTCACGGAGACTATCAATTCCTGATTCTTTTTATGACCCATGAATTTATCACCTACTGTAGGATTTACAGGAAGGATACTTTGCAAAAACAATTCCGTATTTCCCGATTCACTTTTTATTTCCTGCAAAATGGATGCCACATGATCTACTACATAAGATTCTGTCTTCCCCCTAGCAAGATCATTAGTCCCAATTAGAAGAAATAATTTTTTTGGTTGGGAAGAGGTTACCTCGGATAACCGGTTGAGAATACCCACGGTTACATCGCCACTTATTCCTCTATTCACCACATTTTTATTGGGAAATAGTGCCCTCCAATCTCCACCTTCGGTAATACTGTTCCCTAGAAAGATTATTTCCCCCTGGGTATCAGGTTCCGCTTCAAATTGTGCTTTCCGCTTATAATAATGGTCAGAGAATGACTGTGCTTCTGCACTTAAGGCCATTAATATAAATCCAATAAAAAAATACAATGGTTTCATACGCTTTTATCAATTAAAAGGAGGCATCAAACTTTAAATCGGTAACTTCCCTAACATCATTACCGTCAATGACTATTGGCATTACGGTGTACATCCATTTCCAGGAACCACCTCCATGTGGAACTTTCAATAGTATAGTATTCCACCCCTTATTCAATTTTATCATAGTGGGCTCTCTATAAAAATAATCTTCGTCTACGAATGGAATCTCATCCGTAGCTACTGCCAATGCCGGCTGTTTCCAAACTGGGGGCAAGATTTCCTTATTGTTCACCCAAATTTTTGGCTCGGTAATATGCCACTGTCCAAGACTAGGTGCGGGTCCTCCCCTTCTACCTCCAGATCTAGACCACCCATAGAATCCTACCCAAAATGCCTGTTCCCTAGTTTCTGGGGAGTAAATTTTAGTATAAGCATAGTAGGTGCCATCTTTAGCGTTTGTGATTGCTGGGAAACCGAAAAAATGCTTTAAATGTATGGTTCCTCCAACAGGACTATCGTCCCACGAATACTCATTACCATCCACCAAATAAGAAGGTGCTAGCTCCTTTTCAACTGGAAAAGAAGTTGTAAGATCACCCTTATGATCAAAAGGACCTACAACCTTCCATGAAGCATCAGTTTGCCTTACATAAGGAAATTCTTTACCCTTAAAAAACAAATCCCTATGCACTACCACTTTGTCTTCAAAATGCTTAAACCTATTAAACTCCTCTGTTCCTTTTGGGGGGAGTTTAGCCCAGTACTCAGGATAATTTTTCTCTCTCCCCTTCCATATAGCATCTGAATAAAAGACTATAGAAGGATAAATTGGATTCTGTTTTAAAATATCACGTTCCTCTGCCACATTATTGTCTGGCCAGGCACAAAGTATACCTCCCAAAGCCAATGAATCTCCAGCTGGTTGTCTACAGGGTTGCTGAAAAAACAGTCGTGCCATCCCAGCAAAAGGATCCAAATGGTTAATATAATTAGCTCTAGAATCAATAAATCGGTGTCCCTCACGCACATTATGCTGTGCCCAAAGTTGATTTATAGAGGTTGAATCTTCTTCAATTACAATACCTTCCTTCCAAACTATTAGCTCACGCCCTTTACTTTTTATGTGATTCATTAGAGTAAGAATCATCTCGTCCTCCACATATTCAGGCGCATTTCTTACTTCATCGGTCCCTATATGGATGTATGGCATTTCTTCAGCATCGGCAAGCCCCATCAGCTCATCAAAAAGATCGATAAGAATAGGAAGCACCCTTTCTTCCTTCATAGTTTTAATCCCAAAAGCCTTTCTAAAGGCATTGGTATGCCCTGGAATATCGAATTCAGGGATTAAGGTTATTTGACGCTCTTTACAGTAGGCCAATATTTCCTTGAAATCTTCTTGAGTATAGTATTTCCCTACGTGTCTGCTAAAAGATTTATCTGCTTTTAATTCTGGATATAATTTACTTTCCAAACGCCATCCTGGATCATCGGTTAAATGCCAATGAAAAACATTGTATTTATATTGAGCAAGGATATCTATTTGCTCTTTTAGTTGTTCTATACTTTGAAAATTACGTCCAGTATCGTGCATAAAACCTCGGATCTTAAAGGCTGGCCAGTCTTTTATATCTACCTGAGGCAGGGTAAACCTTCTCCCTTTACTTCTTATCAGTTGTCTTAACGTCTGAAGCCCATTATAAGCACCCTTTACGGTAGGTGCTGTAATAGTTATGTTCTTATCAATTTTTAAAGAATACCCTTCCTCATTAGGTTGTTGGTCATCCTTTATTAATTGGATTCGCATCCCTTTAGATTCCACCCAGATTCCATCATAATCCACCACCTTTTGTGGCGACAAATCTAGGTTTTCAAAATCGTTCCTAATAATGCTAATGGATTTAAAAGCTCTTTCATTATTCCCATACTCCACTTCCTGCGGGGTCGGAATTATAGGGTATTTCTTAGCTAGTTTATTAAATTCTATCTGCGCATTAACACTTAAAGAAAATAGTGCTACAACCAAGACCGTTAGTCCTTTATATACGCTTTTAGTAAATGTATTATTAAAAATAGTTTCCATGAATTTTTTAAGGTTAATTAAAAGATAAGGATTATTTGGGATTTACTAATCTACCAAATTGGAGAAAGTAGACGCAGGGAGACCATGTTTATTAATCAAATTCCCATCAGTATAGGAACTATATCCATACCTAACATATCTTGGTTTCTCAACGCTCTTATTCCACACCTCTAAAACATTATTATTAATTTGGCTCTCTGCCTTTACAAATACTTGATCGGCACCAGCAATTTCTATATCCCGAACAGCCTTCCCATCATTGGTTCTTAAACCGTCTGCATGGGAAAAATGAATTTCCAAAACGCTATTATTTACATTCACATAATCTAATAAAGGTCCTGAATGCGGAATATTAAAGCCATAATTCTTTGCTAAAGCGATATTAGACAAGCGTTTACCTAATACCCACTTCTCTTTGGGATGCACATCCGTAGGATGCCCCACATCTAAAGATACGGCCATTCCTGTATTGGGAATGGACAACAATCTCCGTTGAGAATCCCTAAACACCCCCCAATTAGGCCTGTTTATACTACTCAACTGTACAAAGTTAAATGCCAGGTCTGGATTATTCCAATGATTACGCCAATCGGAAACCAACATTTTAAACAATTTAGAATGCAACTCCTCTCGCTCTGCATTGGATTCCCCCTGATACCAGATTACACCTTTTATAGCATAGTCCTTAATAGGGTAAATACCCGCATCAAACAACATAGTAGGATCAAAAGGGTGTCTGGCTTTTATTCCAAAGTCCTTCATGCTAGCTAAATTTTTTGCTTTTCGCTCGGACACCCATAGCTGTACCAAGGGATTTAGATGGGTATCATTTAGCAAACTAATGGTTTGGTGTGTTGTTTCCATAGCTTCCCTACTAATCCAACTCTGGGTGGTAGAACCACCTACCGCGTTATTTACAATTCCTATGGGTATATTTAGTTCTTTTTGAAGGTTATATGCAAAGGAATAAGCTATAGCAGAAAAATTTCCCATAATAGCACCAGGCTTATTACTCCAACCAGAAGGCTCAAAATAATTTGCTGCATTACTGTTTTGCAACTCTTCTTTTGTAAAGGTATGATTACTGGTATGCGCCTTAGGATCCATTGAAAAAAGGAAAACATTCGCATTTAGGGAATCTTTTAAGATAGAAGTCGCGTTTTGCTCATCTTTTACTTTAAAACCCATATTGGACTGACCGGAAGCTAGCCACACTTCGCCTATATAGACTTTAGATATACTAATCTCTCCCGATTTCTTAGACTTTATAGAAAGCTTATAAGGTCCGCCAGCCTCTTTAGCAGGATATGCCACCTCCCATTGTCCGTGCGGGGATACTTTTGTTCGTATTGTCTCACCGTTAAAACGTACCGTTATGTTGTCCAAAGCGTTGGCCGTACCATTAATAACCAAGGGTACATTTCTTTGGAAAACCATATTTTCCCCATATAGCAAGGGAAGCTTTAATCCACCGTAATTCCCGCTTATAAAACGAACTATTTTATTAGCGATAATTGTAGCTCCTTCCTTGGCGGGATGAAGATCATCTGCATAATATTCGGGGAAGCGATACAAAGGTTCTTGTAAATCTATCACATCAACACCTGCTAGTTCTCTTATTGTGTCGATTTTAGCTTGAATTTCCTGGTAATTTTCGCGCATCCCTTCTTCAAACCAATGATGACCGGAAAAGGAAGGGGACATTTTACAGATAATAATTTCAGGAGAAGAAGGAAGGTTTCTGTATTCTTGAATTAGGTCTAGATAATCAGAGACAAATTCCTCCTTATGCGCTGGCCAATTATTATTCCCCTGATCATTAAGACCAAGATGAATAATAACTAGGTTGGGCTGAAAGGACTTAGACTCCTTAAAAATAGGATTATCCCAATAGGGCTTATGCCCATTTTTAAGTGCCGTTGCTCCTGGATAACCAAAATTGGCCACTTCATAATTATCACCAAGCAATTCCTGTAATTGCACAGGATAAGCGTTTCGCTCCCTTTCTGCTACCCGGGTACCATAGGTAACACTATTCCCTACGCAGGCGACTTTTATTTTTTGTCCCTGCATAGAAAAAGTAAGTAAAATTGTAAGCAAATAAAAATATCTCAATTTAATACTGTTAAAACAATTCATCTTCCACAGGGAGCGAACAATAAACTCGCTTAAGGCTTGTATCCCTTTAAATCTTACCTAAATAAGACGTAACTCCCAATGCATCTAATTCAGCCTTTGCCTCCTCTATCTGTGAATCGGTAAGCGTAACATGTGGAAATCTACTTGGACCAAGATCTAGACCTAATGCTTTCATAAACGATTTTGCAGCACCGTTAAATCCGCCTTTAGCATTTAATGTATCCACAAATTTCATGGATTTCTGTTGAAGATCTGCGGCCAACTCATGATCGTTGTTATTAAAAGCTTCAATAACAGCTAAGTATAATGGCGCCAAATGATTATAAGTACTACCTACCCATCCATCTGCACCAAAAGGCAAGCTAGAAAGCAATATTTCATCGAACCCAAAAAGGATATTAGCAGAGCCATTGTTAAATTCTTTGGAATACTTATAATCTATAAGATTATTGTTAGTAAACTTAATGCCGGCAAGGTTTGGAATCTGTGGGGTAGCGAGTTCTAAGAATTCTGCCATATTGAAATTTGCTCCTGTTAGCACAGGAATATGGTAGTAATAGAAAGGAATATTAGGAGCGCAAGCGGCTATCTCTTTACAATATTCTACCAACTTATTAATATCAGACAATCTAAAGTAATAAGGTGCAAGAGCAGCAATACCATCTACCTTATCTGCAGCGTGTTTAGCTAATTCCTTTGCTTCTTTTAAACTGGTATGCCCTACATGATCTATAACAAAAAGATCAGTCGATTTAATTTCACCCCATGCCGTGGTAATTTCTTTCCTTTCAGCAACGGACAGTGAAGCGAAGTCCCCTGTAGATCCGTTTATAAATGCGCCTTTAACCCCATTACCAATTAAGAATTCCGCATACTGTGGAATAATCCCCAAATTAAGCGAAGAATCCTGGTGCATTGGTGCATAGGTCGCTGCTATAAGTCCTTTCATATCTATTTTTCAATTATGTTATACATAATACAAACTTAATTAAAGATTTTGAGCTGTACAATATATATTATTTCGGAAATATAGAAATTATTTATCCCAAAACCTCTAAACCCAACAATCCCCAATGATACAATGCTAAACCAGATTATTCTCAATCTGAGATTAGATTAAAGTAATATTAAAAAACAACTAACTAAAATAAGATATTAACAAACTTGACTAATAATTACCCCTTAAATCTCAAAATTCACCCCTTAGAAATAAATCAAAAAGTTTTGTTAATGTTTATATTTTCGATATTATTGCATTATGTAATACATAAGAACTAACAAAATGATACACAAAAACAAACTTTTGAAGTATGTGCTCGCACTATCTGCCTTTCTATTTATGGGCGGTTTGTATGCACAGGAAAAAACAGTCAGCGGAACTATTTCCGATGGCAGTGGGCAGCCTCTACCTGGGGCTAACGTCTTAGTCAAGGGCACCACAACAGGTACTCAGTCAGACTTTGACGGAAATTACAGCATTCAAGCTAGCGAGGGTGCTATTTTGGTGTTTAGCTATATTGGATTTACAACTCAAAGTATTCCAGTAGGCATCCAAAACACCATAGATGTTGTACTACAGGAAGACTCAGCCTTATTAGACGAGGTTGTTGTAACCGGTTACGGTTCGCAAACTAGGGCCACCTTAACCACTTCGGTTTCTAAATTAGACACCAAAATTTTAGAGAGCTCCACTAGGTCTAATGCCGCTACAGCATTACAAGGAACTATCGCAGGTTTAAGGGTTACAAATACCACTGGTCAGCCTGGTTCTACTCCGCAAATCGTCTTACGTGGAGGAACTAATTTTGATGGGACAGGTTCACCTTTAGTATTAATTGACGGAATTCCCGGATCGTTTTACGCCTTAAACTCGGACGATATTGAGTCTATTGAAGTTTTAAAAGATGCTGCAGCGACAGCAATATATGGTGCAAGATCTGCTAATGGCGTTATCTTGGTTACCACTAAAACAGGTAAAGTTGGAAAATCCTCTATCAACTATAAGTATAAGTATAGTATGAACGAGGAAAGAAACGACCAAAAGTATATTGGTGCAGCAGATTTCATTAACTACAACAGACAATCAATTGCTTGGTACAGAGAAGCAATTAACAATCCTGGATCTTTTGGCGCATTTTTGGATGGAGCCAACGCAATGGGTACTGGAGGAAACACTATTGACTCCCCATTTACCACACAATTGCTAAACGCAGACAACCAGTATTTATTAAACCAGCCTGGATGGAATGCTATACCAGATGTTTTAAACCCATCTCAACAAATATTGTTTTACGATAACAAAACTGTTGGCGATCGTATTTATCAAACAAGTGCCTCTAAAGATCATTACCTATCTTTTGACGGAGGTAACGAAAAAGGATCTTACTATTTAGGTTTAGGATACTTAGATAACGATGGATTGGCATTAGGCTCTGGATTTAAAAGGTATTCTGGTAAATTTTCTGGATCTTATAGAATTTCAGACAAAATAAAAGTCAACTCTAATGTACTATACTCTCATTCTAATTTAAGTAGGAGTCCTTTAGGAGGTGATGATACTGTATTTAGAAGATTCCAAAGTCAAGCACCTACTTCTAGAACTTATGACAATAATCCTGACGGTACCTTCTCTAACACTTATACTGTTGGACAAAACCAAGGATTTGGTAACCCTCTTTACTTCCAAGATAAGTTTATCAGAAAAAATCTAGAGCAGCGTTTATCTGCATCTGTTGGATTAGACTGGAATATATTGGATAATTTAATCCTCGCCGTAAATGGAAGCCATTTCACCATTAACAATCATGACGAAAGCTTCAATAAAGCGTATAGGACGGGAAGTACTACAGGCCCATTAAGAACTACTAGGGAGGCTTCAGTGAGTTTAGAAAGGACTTTGAGAAATCAATTGACCGGAACCCTAAATTATACAAAGCGTTTTGATAAACATAATTTCAATGCACTGATCGGTGCGGAGTATTTTAAAAATAATTTCTACACTACTTTTGCGGGAACAAGAAATTCTCCTTCAGATTTAATTCCTACCTTGAGCGAAGGCGCAGAAGCCGATGGTGTTCCTTTTAGCTTTGAAACTGAGTATGTAATTTCATCCGCATTTGGTAGATTATTATACGATTTTGACTATAAATATTTATTTAGCTTTACCTTTAGAAATGACGGGTCGTCCAGATTGGGGAACAATAAAACCGGTTTTTTTCCAGGTGTATCCCTTGGTTGGAACTTGCATAATGAGAGTTTCTTTTCTGATTCTGAAATCAGCAATACCATTTCTAGGATAAAACCAAGATTGAGCTATGGTGTCAATGGTAATGAGGAAGTTTTGGGAGGTACACAGGACATACGAGGTTTTAATGTACCTGTTAATTATGGGGTTTTTGGCGCTTATGGTAGTCAAGGTATTTATAGTGGACAAACTGGTTATGCAAACTCCCTATTGCCTACATTGGACCTAAAGTGGGAAAAATCGACCACCCTTAATGCCGGTCTGGATATCTCGTTCTTTAATGACCGACTTACAATAATAACCGATGTCTACTCAAGGGACATTAAAGACAAGTTAGCCGATCTTACCTTACCTTATTATACTGGGTTTAGCAGTATATTGACCAACAACGGTACAATAAGGAACAAAGGTTTTGAATTGCAGCTGAACGGCGATATTATCAAGAACGAAGATTTGACTTGGAATGTTGGGGCAACCATTACTTCCAATAAGAATTATGTGATAAAGCTTCCTGAAAATGCCAATGATTTAAATAGGCAGAACGGACAATTGATCTGGAATGCAAAAACTGGTCAAGAAGAATGGGTTGGGGGTCTACAGGAAGGACAACGCGTAGGGAACGACCTTGTTTTTGCCTATGAACAAGAACGTATTTATACCGATCAAGCAGATGCAGATGCAGATGCAGGCATTGAGGATACCTTTTTACCTGGGGACAAGTTTAAGCACTTTGCCGGAGATGTAAAATGGAAGGACCAAAATGGCGATGGCGTTATCAATAGCCTGGACCGAAAGGCTATTGGACGAATTACCCCGGATTTTCTTGGGGGTTTAACAACTAGTTTAAGGTACAAGAACTTCAACCTGTTTGTAAAAACGGATTTTGCGACAGGACATTTAATATGGAACCATATTAGAAACAAAGGTTATGGTCAAACACAGGGTAACCTAAACCAACCAACAGAAGTGTTGGATTCTTGGACACCCAATAATACAGACACCGAATGGCCACGTTTTGTATTTGTAAACGGAACAAAGAATGTTTGGAGAGGTGGTGAAGGACGAGAATATGACGATAGTTCCAGTTTATTAAACGCTGGAAATGCCCAGTTCTGGGAGAAGGGGGATTACTTCGCTTTAAGGGAGGTAACCCTAAGTTATGACGTTCCTTCAGAATATTTTAAGGATGTTATTAAAAGACTGAACATTTTTGTTACAGGAAGCAACCTACATTACTTTAAGAGCTATACTGGGGAAACTCCAGAAGTAGGAGGTATACAATATGGAGCCTTCCCAGTACCAAGAACTGTTACAATTGGACTTAACTTAACATTTTAAATTTTAATAAAATGAAAAAATACATATACATATTAATAGTTTCATTTGCCTTAGGGGCATGTGAGAGCGAATTGGAGCTGACCAGTCCCAGTGAATTAACGGCACAAGGTTTCTGGGATTCAGAAGTTGGAGCAAGAACCGCCCATTCGGGCTTGTACGGAAACTTAAGATCTTCCGCCCAAAACCTATGGTTATTGGGAGAAATTAGAAGTGATATATGGGGCGGAAGAGCTTTTGAATCACCTTTTAACGAGTCTTTGATCAGATCGGATATTACGGTAGCGACGGCCCCTTTTGGAGGTTGGGCAGGATTATATACCAGAATCCATAGATTGAACGATTTCTTGGTAAATGTACCCAATATTGATTTCATTAATGAAGGTGACAAAACCCATATGTTAGGTCAAGCTTACGGATTACGTGCCTTGTATTACTACACTTTATTGAAGACATGGGGCGATGTTCCAATTACATTGGAACCATTAGGTGTTGTAGATCCTGCGTCCTTAGCTAGGGAAAGATCTCCACAAAGTGCGGTAATGGACTTGATCAAGTCGGACATAACAGCCTCTTTGAGTGCTTTTGGATCTGACAACAGTTTTTTTGAGGGCAGTAGGTCCTATTGGTCCAAAGCGGCAACCTTGGCCCTTAAAGGTGATGTTTACATCTGGTCCGGAAACTTACTTGGTGGCGGCAATGCCGATTTTACAGAGGCTAAAACTGCTTTGGAGCAGATTGCCTCACTTGGTGTGGACTTAGCTCCTAGTATTGAAGATTTATGGGGAGTTGACAATGAAGATAACATCGAGTTTATTTTTGCTCTGGATTATAAGCAAGACGAAGCTGAAAACTTTTACAATAGCCATACCGGTAGAAGTACGGAAATCAACCCTACTTTTAATGATAACGGGGATTCCATGGAAACTTTTGTAATCGATGGCGCCAACCGTTACGGGCAGTCCGAAAAAACCATCCTTTTATTGGATGACAATGACGATAGCCGTAAGGATGCCACTTTTATTAGGTTATACACGGACGACAACGGGGGAACGGGATATCCTACCTATGACGAGTCTGCCTATTTTGGCTCTGTATTCAATAAATTTCTTGGTCCTATCGTTGGTTCCGAAAGAATCTTTGAGAATGACGTGCCAATTTATAGATATGCAGATGTGTTGTTGCTTTTGGCTGAAGCCAAAAACCTTTTGGGCGAAGATCCATCAGGCGAAATAAACGAAATTCGTGAGAGAGCCTACGGGGATAATTATGATGTTCTTACCCACGGTTATACCAACGGTTCCGAGACAGACAATACCAATGCCATACTTAATGAGCGCTATAAAGAGTTTATTGGAGAAGGTAAAAGATGGTGGGACCTAAGAAGGGCTGGTACCAATTATGTACTGGACAATATTGAATTCTTAAGCCCTGGGGATGAATACAAAATGGTATTGCCTATTACCACGGATATGATCGGAAGAAACCCATTGTTGGAACAAACGCCTGGGTATAATTAAGTTAGTATTAGTTAATTAGTTTAGTTGTTTTTTTTAATTAAAGGAGGGGAATCAACCCCTCCTTTTTTTTGTTTAATACTTCTCTTAGTCAACGCAACCCGCGCATTTATAGCAACTACCTTGGGTAATCACGTCCACACCGGAATAGGAGGCCCAGAACGGATTAGTATGATCACCCTGATAAATTATTGAGTAATCAACTTTAAGCGTGATTTCTACTGCAGTTAAAGAAACAAACTTATACTGCCCTTCCTCATATTAGAACGCTCCTAAACCTACTCTCTCTCCTTTTAACTTTATTATCAGCCACTTAATCTAATACCATACCACCTAACACTCTTTTATTGAAGACATAACCATCCTGAAAACCAGAACTTTACCATCAACACCAGCACATTCGCATTTAATTTCAATAAAATTTACTACTTGTTCTAAGTGAATCGTATGGACAAATTTTAATATACTTGTATTAAATAAATCAACTAAACCAATTATGAAATTAAAATTAATGCTTGCATGTATTATGCTATGCTCCATCGTTGGACATGGACAAAGCATAAAAGGTAAGGTTACCGACGATAGCGGTGTCCCCTTACCAGGAGTCACTGTACTGGTTGTAGGAACCACTACAGGAACCACTACGGATTTTGATGGGTTTTACACCATTAACGCAAAAGAAGGTGATAATCTATTATTCTCCTATCTAGGAATGCAACCCCGAACAATTTCCGTAGGGTCACAAACCACTTTAAATGTTACCTTAAAAGAAGATACCACTAGTTTAGATGAAGTAGTGGTTACCGCTTTTGGTAATGAAAGTAAAAAGAAATCTCTTACCAATGCCGTACAAGCCATTAATGCGGAACAATTATTGGAAGGGAACCAAAACAATATGGTTAATGGTCTTCAGGGAAAAATCTCTGGAGTTACGGTAGTAAATTCTGGAGGTGCTCCTGGAGCTTCCTCTGTAATCCTAATCCGTGGAGGTACTTCTATAACCGGAAACAACCAACCTCTTTTTGTAGTAGATGGTATTCCAATAGATAATTCCACTAGTTCTAGTTTAATTGTAGCTAGTACCAACCGTGCATCTGATATTAATCCTGAGGATATTGAAAGTATCTCAGTACTTAAGGGGCCCACTGCCGCTGCACTATACGGAATTCAGGCATCTGAAGGAGCCGTTATCATCACTACTAAAAAAGGAAAAGCCGGAGTTAGCAAAGTATCATACTCGGGATCCATTTCCGCAGATAATGTGTTGGGAACCCCGGAAGTACAAACTACATATGGTCAAGGCATGCAAATAGGTACAGACAGTTCCTTTACCTATGATCCAGAATCCGAATTCTCTTGGGGAGAGCCAATCGCTTCAGGTTCACCGCTTTTCAATAACTTAAAGGATATCTACCAAACCGCTATTACACAAAACCACAATGTAAGTTACTCTAATGGAAACGAAAAGGGGAATATGTATTTCTCTATTGGAGACATTTCCCAAGAAGGAGTTATCGAGAGTACCAGTTATGATAAGACCTCTTTTAAAGTGAATTTAAATTCCAATATAAGAAAAAATCTAACCTTAGGAGTGTCTGGTAATTATATTGACACTCAAACAGCAAGTACTAGACAAGGAAATGCAACCGGAGGAAGCTTTAGAAGTTTGCTTGCCTATCCTTCCAACGTAAACGCCAAAGATTATAGCAATGCAGATGGCTCTCAGAAGCAATTTTTCCTAGATCAGCAATTCGATAATCCATATTGGAGTATTAATAATAGCCCAAATACAGATCAGGTAAAACGACTTCTAGGGGTAATTAGCCTTAATTACAAGTTTTTGGAGGACTTTAACCTGTCCTACAAGTTAGGGATTGATACCTATTCCGAATTTAATAAGAAAGTAATCGGCGACGGTTCTTTAATCGAAAATCAGGACAAAGGCAGTATAAGTCAATTTGAAAAAGACCACAGTAGCCTTACCTCCAATTTTATATTGCGGTATAACAAAGAGGTATCCACAGATTTCACTATAGACGCTATGGCTGGAAACTCGGTAGAAGAGCTAGATGTTAGAACTACCTATAGTAGCGGACGTGGTTTTCAAGCACCTGGGATATATAGTATAGGAAATATCCTTATTGAAAATCAGCAAATAAATGAGATAATTACCAAAAAACGAATCGTAGGTGTTTTTGGAGAACTTCAATTTGCATGGAAAGATGCCATATTTCTAACGGCAACTGGAAGAAATGACTGGTCTTCTACCCTTCCGAAAGACAAAAGGTCTTTCTTCTATCCGTCTGTAGGTACTTCTGCAGTCCTCACAGATTTAATCGATAATCTTAAAACGGACAATGGGTTAAACTACCTAAAACTTAGGGCCACATGGGCTCGGGTAGGTAAAGATGCGCCTATTGGGGCTTTAGAAAGCTCACTGGGTACCAACATTAATGGTCTAGCAAGTTCTGCATACACATGGAACGGTGTAAATGTAGGTAATCCAAATCTAGCGCCAGAATTTACCAACAGTTTGGAGATAGGTGCTGATATGAGGTTTTTAGGGAATAGGATGTCATTAGACCTAAGTTATTACAAAAATAAATCAGAGAATCAAATTCTAAGAGATATCCGCGTCCCTCCTACAACAGGGACTTTCTACGCCACCCTTAATGGTGGAACCATTGAAAACTCTGGAGTTGAAGCCTTACTTACTACTAGAATTATGGATTCTAACAATGGATTTTCTTGGGGAATGGATTTCAACTTCGGCATGAATAAAAGCAAAGTGTTAGATCTTCCCGGATTTTTAAGTGAAGTATACCTTTCTGACTCTTGGACTTTCCGAAATTCTGCAGCAGGTGCCGCTATCTTGGATGGCTCTTTATTTGGACTACGAGGGAAACGTCCACAACTAAATGACAATGGAGAGGTAGTAGTAAACTCTAACGGCTACCCTATCCTAACCGATGATACCTATACTAATGTAAATAGGCTGCCAGACTGGTCCTTAGGAATTACCAATAGTGTAGGTTACAAAAACTTAAAATTATCGTTTTTGCTAGATATCGTTCAGGGACAAAATATTTACAATGCTACCGAATCTGCTTTAGCTTATTATGGGCTTAGCACTAATACACTAGATAGGGGTCAGACTACAACTATTACTGGGGTTACAGTAGATAGAAATCCAAATCAGGTTCCTATTTTAAAGAATCAAAATTATTTTCAAAATTACTATTCCGCTAATTCAGAGAATTTTATAGAAGATGGATCATTTGCCCGATTAAGGTATGTTACGCTATCCTATAATTTCCCTAAAAATATACTAGAAAGAATTTCAATTAATTCACTACAAGTTTATGCAACCGGTAGAAATTTATTTACCATATCCGACTATAGTGGAATTGATCCTGAAATTAACACTTTTGGTGCCGGCATATCTGGAGCAGGATCTATGTACATAGACAACTTGGGAACTCCAAGTACAAGAGGATTCGATCTAGGATTAAAATTTACTTTCTAAAAAAGACAAAGATGAAAATAGTTAAATATTTATGGTTAACGGTGCTTATAGCGAGCACCTCCTGTTCAGATGATTATTTTGATGTGAATGGTTCTGAAACAGCCCCTACAACCACATCACTAGCCCCTCAGTACCGAATTCAGGGCGCAATTGAAAATACTACGGGAACTGCACAGTATCGCGGGATGCGCGAAGTATTGGGAGTTGTACAGTATGGAGCACAGAACGTTGCTAATTACGATTCTGAAACTTGGAGCAATACCTTTACAACAGGAAGGTATTTCCTTTGGCAAAATGCCTATGTTTATGCCCTGCCTAATACAGCAGATTTAATTGTTCTAGGTAAAAAACATGAATCCCCGAATTTTGTAGCTGTTGGAAAAATCCTAAAAGCTTATATTTTGGGAATGACTACTGATCAATATGGCGATATAGTAATTGGAGACACTTATGACGGAGAGTCTTCCATGAACATTACGCCTAAATTTGTAACACAACAAGAAGCTTATAAAACCATTTTCCAGTTATTAGACGAAGCAATAATGCACTTGGATGAAAGTAGCACAATTACTCTTAACCAAGAAAATGGTGACGTACTTTATGGCGGCAATCAGGAAAACTGGAAAAAATTTGCGTATTCCCTTAAAGCGAGATATCTAAATCATCTAAGCAAGAAATCTTCTGGTGATATGGCGTATAATCCAGATGCTATCATTGAAGCCTGCAACAATGCTATAAATTCTAATGAATTAAACGCTCAGAAAAACTATGGAGGTGGTGAAGCAGAAAATGACAATCAACCCTTTAGCGCCAACGGATATGGCTCCTCTAGGTTTGATTTCTTTTCAGATTTCTTTGTGAATTTGTTAAAAAATCCACTCAACCTAAGTACTCCTTTTCAAGATCCTAGATTAGAAATTATTGTTCCAGAAGCCGTTAATGGTGGTTACCATGGGGTAGTTATTGGTCGCGGTCTTGCAGGGAACCCTGCAGACGATTACTCCCTAGGTAATGGTGGCTTTTATACCAGTGCAAGCTCTCCCACCTACATGATTACCTATAGCGAGGTTAAGTTTATTTCTGCTGAAGCTAAGTTTAGAAAAGGAGACAAGGCCGGTGCCTATGCAGATTTTAAGGAAGGAGTAAGAGCTGATTTTGAAAAGCTAATGGTGCCCTCTAATCAGATCTTGGACTATATGACGATGTTGGACGTAGAGATAGGAGAAGATAATTTGGGGCTATCCCATATTTTTGTTCAGAAATATATTGCCAATGTTTTAAACCCTGAGACATGGGTAGATATGAGAAGAATGGACTATAGTGAAGCTATTTATCATGGCTTGCAAAGACCTGAAAACGTAAATTTGGATATTTTTCCTAATGACGATGACTGGATTCAAGCCATGATGTACGAGTATAACGAAGAAGATAGGAACTATGTTAATATGCCCGATAACAATCCCTATATCCGGTTAACTACGCCACTTTGGTGGAATACTGCCGAATAATAACCGTTGTCACTCATCATAAAAAAAACTCCCGTGAATCATCTTCACGGGAGTTTTTTTTACGTTTTAATAACCTCTAAAGAAGATAAATCTCTCTCCTCATAGACATTCTTATACTCTAGTTATTTTAGCTCCTATAGCTCTTAAACGGGTGTCTATATTCTCATAACCTCTGTCAATTTGCTCAATATTGTGAATGGTAGAAGTACCTTTAGCAGACAGAGCGGCTATAAGCAGGGAAACTCCCGCACGTATATCCGGAGAAACCATAGTGGTCGCCTTTAAGTTCGACTTAAAATTGTGCCCAATTACAGTAGCTCTGTGCGGGTCGCAAAGAATAATCTTAGCGCCCATATCTATTAACTTATCTACAAAGAAAAGTCGACTTTCAAACATTTTCTGGTGAATTAAGACCTCCCCTTTCGCTTGGGTAGCCATCACAAGGATAATACTTAACAAATCTGGAGTCATCCCTGGCCAAGGAGCATCCGATACCGTTAAAATAGATCCGTCTATATAATTTTGAATTTTATAACCATCTTTATGCTCAGGGATAAAAATATCATCTCCCCTACGCTCTAGCTGTACACCTAGTTTTCTAAAAACAGTAGGGATTTGCCCTAAATCGTCCCAGCTTACATTTTTAATAGTCAACTCACTTTTGGTCATGGCTGCTAACCCTATCCAACTACCAATTTCAATCATATCTGGAAGCATTCGGTGTTGCGTACCTCCTAAAGATTCTACTCCTTCTATTTCTAGCAAGTTAGATCCTACACCACTAATCTTCGCCCCCATTCTATTGAGCATCTTACACAACTGCTGCAAATAAGGCTCACAGGCGGCATTATAGATAGTAGTCTTACCTTCTGCTAGCGTAGCTGCCATTACAATATTAGCAGTTCCTGTTACGGAAGCTTCATCTAATAACATATAGGTTCCTTGCAAACGATCTGCTTCTACCCCGTAAAAATGTTCTTCTTTATTGTACCTAAATTTGGCTCCCAATTTAATAAAGCCTTCAAAATGAGTATCTAATCGTCTACGACCAATTTTATCGCCTCCTGGTTTTGGGATATAACCTTTCCCAAACCGAGCCAATAAGGGTCCTACCAACATTATTGAACCACGCAATCCACGACCATCTTCTTTAAACTGAGCAGATTGAAGGTAATCCAGATTGATATCATCGGCCTTAAAATTATAAGCCCCCTGACCTTTTTTCTGGACTTTTACTCCCAAATCCTTTAATAAGGAGATCAGTTTATTGACATCTACAATATCTGGAATGTTGGTTATGGATACTTCTTCTGGGGTAAGTAATACAGCACAAAGTATCTGAAGGGCTTCATTCTTTGCCCCTTGTGGCGTTATCTCACCATGTAATTGGTGACCGCCCTCTATTTTAAATGTTCCCATAAAAGGTGGAAAATATTAGTAACGCTTTTTACCGCGAGAATGATTTCTTTGAGATTTTTTTGACGAAGAGTTTCTTGGGGTCTTAGCTACGCGATTTTTTAAAAACTGACCGCTATCAGTTAGGTTTTCACCGTCAGTAGCAAGATCAATCTCCCCGTTGCTAAGCTCATATAAGTGCTTAAAAATAACTTTATCGTCCACTGTATCCTTATTCCAATTAAGGTAGCACTTCTTCATGTGATTGGCTATAGCGTACTCTAAACCCGCACGCTTATCGCCTTTCTCCCATTTTACAGCAACATCTATCATTCTTTTAATATTGTTACCATAAAACCTATATTTTGGAAAGTTTTGCGGATATTCTAAAGGTTCTGGTCTTTTTTGCAATACTTCCTTGGAAGTAATTGGAAACGGAGATTCTACGTTCAGTTTAAAATCTGACATTATGAACAGCTGATCCCATAATTTGTGATGAAAATCTGGAACATCACGTAAGTGTGGCTGAATATTACCCATTACGCTAACAATAGCATTTGCCACCTTATTTCTCTCTTCATCGTCCTCTATGGTAACCGCATAGTCTACCATTTTTTGAAAATGACGACCATATTCGGGAATAATAAGCTTTGAGCGCTCAGTATTATATTCTAAGTTTTCTACTAAATTCAAATTGAAATGTTTTTGCTATGATTTATGTTATGATAAGAGAAGTATTCTTAATAACGGTTGCAAATTAATAAAATTATGCTAGATATGCTATTTTATAGCGATATTACCCCTTCTACCTTCCCTACTTCCTTATATAATTTAATAACTTCGTCTGGGTTTTTCAAATTAACCGTGATGGACAAACTGGTATATTTACCATTCTTAGAAGTTCTAGATTCTATTACGGCCCCTGTATTATTGAAGCAATTCTCTATCTCCTTAATCTTTAACTCATTAGTAGGAACTATAAACTTATACAAGTAGTCAGATGGCCACTTACTTACGGTTGATAATTGCTCTTTAAGTCGACTATAAAATTCCTTCGATTTATCTTGATCCATGCCCATTTTTTTGGCAAATATATAAAGTATCCTTGTCAATTTTTTAATCTTTGGGGTATTTCCTTTCTTTGCAGGACTATTTTCTCATATATTTTTCGAAACACTAAATTTCATTATTTGAATTCTAAAAAAATTGTCATCACAGGTGGACCTAGCACTGGCAAGACTTCTATCATTAATAAAATAGAAGCACTTGGTCATTTTTGCTACGAAGAAATTTCCAGAGAAATTACCTTAAAAGCTAGGGAAGAGGGAATTCCACAATTGTTTAAAACGGATCCCTTACTATTTAGTGAACGTATTATGGAAGGGAGAGCAAAACAATTTTATGCTTCAGAAAAAATTGACGAGCCCTTAATTTTCTTTGATCGTGGCCTCCCAGATGTCATTGCTTATATGGATTGTTTCGGTCAAGCTTACGGACCTCATTTTGTAGAGCAATGTAAAACGCCAAGATATGACCATGTTTTTTTACTTCCACCTTGGAAAGAGATTCACGCTTCGGACAATGAGCGGTATGAAAGCTATGAAGAAGCCGTCCGTATCCATTCATTTTTAGAAAAAACCTATAAGGAATATGGATACAACATTATTGAAGTCCCCAAGGGAAGTGTAGATGAAAGAGTTACTTTTATATTAAATAGCTTAAATACTATCTAGTGCAATTGCAACCCAAGGAGATATTACAAAAATATTGGGGATTCCAGGATTTTAAAAATTCACAGGAGCAAATTATCCATGCGGTATTGGGCGGACAGGATGTGATGGCACTCCTCCCTACGGGTGGAGGAAAATCGATCTGCTTTCAAGTTCCTGCCTTAGCTAATGACGGAATTTGCATAGTAATTTCACCCCTTGTTGCATTGATAAAAAACCAAGTAGAATCATTAAAATCCCTAGGGATAAAGGCCATTGCCCTAACAGGTGGAATCTCCCATGAAGAGGTGAACCAGCTTTTAGACAACTGCCTTTATGGAAATTATAAGTTTCTATATCTTTCTCCAGAACGCTTACAACAAACACTAATTAGGGATCGCATACAGCAAATGAACGTAAACCTTATCGCCATAGATGAGGCTCACTGTATATCGCAGTGGGGAAACGATTTTAGGCCTGCCTATCTAGAATGCTCAGTAATTAGGGATCTAGTGCCCAATGTGCCTGTAATAGCGCTAACTGCTACTGCAACCGATTTGGTTATACAGGATATTTGCGAAAACCTAAAACTAAATGCCCCCCTTAAGGTAAAAGACTCCTTTGCAAGAAATAATATTACCTTTAATGTTATATGGGATGAAGATAAAAACTATAGGTTAAGAGAATTATGCCGAGAAGCGAAATCTAGTGTCATTGTCTACGTTCGCAATAGAAGAATGACGGTTGAAATCGCGAATTATTTAACCCAATTAGGGCATACGGCCACTTTTTTTCACGGTGGAATAAGCAAAAAGGAAAAGGAAGAGCGGTTAGACCATTGGCTAACAAACAAGGTAAAAGTGATGGTAGCCACAAACGCCTTTGGGATGGGAATAGATAAGGCCGATGTTGGCTTGGTAATCCACTACCAAATTCCTGATAGTATGGAGAATTATTTCCAAGAAGCTGGAAGAGCAGGAAGAAATGGGGAGCCAGCTCAAGCCGTGATGATTTTAAACCAAAAGGATAAATCCCAAGTACGCAATCAGTTTTTAGGAGCATTACCAGATGTGACCTTTATAAAACTCCTCTACAACAAACTGAACAATTATTTCCAAATTCCTTTTGGGGAAGGCAGTGGAGAAACCTTCCAATTACCCTTTAATTCTTTTTGTGACACCTATAAATTAAAAGCTAACCTAAGCTACAATGGACTTCGAATATTAGATCAAAATTCGGTTATCTCCCTTACGGAATCGTTTTCTCAGAAAACTACTATCCAATTTATTACATCAAAAAGGGAAATTTTCGATTATATAGATAAGCATCAGGTATCGGCTCCTATTATACAGACTATTTTGCGTACTTATGGTGGCGTGTTCGATTTTAACACCAAAATAAATGTGCTTTTAATCGCTAAAAAAGTTAATAAAACAGAAAAAGATATCATCCGCATTTTAGAGAAAATGGAGAAGGATGAAATTATTAAGTATCATGCACAACACAATGACTTAGAGATTACCTTTTTAGTTCCTAGGGAAGACGAACGTACCATCAATATTTTTGCTAGTAAAATAAAGCAGATTATAGCCGTAAAAACGGAGAATGTGAATCAAATCTTGGCGTATGCCAATAATAGCACCGTTTGCAGAAGCAAACAAATCCTTTCCTATTTTGGTGAGAAAACCACTCCTAATTGTGGTAAATGTGATGTCTGTATTCAAAAGAATCCTGTAGATCAACATATTATCTCCATTATTAAAGAAGAAATTTTAAAGCACTTATCCATAAATAGTCAAAGTTCCCGAGATTTAACCCGTATCCTAACTTATAAGGACAGCTCCGTTCTTATAGCCTTACAGGGATTATTAGAAGACGGAAAGATTAGAATAAATTCAATAAATCAATACGAAATAAACAGATGATGGAAAAACCGAGAATCGTATTTATGGGCACCCCAGATTTTGCAGTAGCCACATTAGAAGCCTTGCACAAAGAAGGTTTTCCCATAGTGGGCGTAATCACCGCTCCAGACAAACCTGCTGGTAGAGGAAGAAAATTAAACGAATCTGCTGTTAAAAAATATGCTACCGCCAATGGGTTAACACTTTTACAGCCTACTAATTTAAAAGATGAGGAATTCTTAGAAAACCTAAGAGCCCTAAAACCAGATTTACAAATTGTAGTAGCTTTTAGAATGCTTCCAAAGCTTGTATGGGCAATACCTAATATGGGGACATTTAACCTACACGCGTCCCTACTCCCCAATTATCGTGGAGCGGCGCCAATAAATTGGGCAATTATAAACGGGGAACAAGAAACTGGTGCTACCACATTTTTTATTGATGAAAAAATAGATACAGGCGAAATCTTATTACAAGAAAAAACTTCTATTAGCGAAGAGGATACAGCTGGCTCGCTTCATGACCGATTAATGGTTCTTGGAGCCAAACTAGTAATTAAAACTGTAGAAAAGCTAATGGCCGGAGAAGTAAGCCCAGAGAAACAGCAAGACGATGGCCAATTAAAGCTTGCGCACAAGTTACATAAAGATACGTGTAAATTGGCTTGGGATAAACCTATAGATAAGGTATATAATAAAATAAGGGGATTAAGCCCCTACCCTACAGCTTGGAGTACTTTATATAATGGGGAAGATAAATTAACCATGAAAATTTATACAGCAACTAAAGAAGAAGCAGAACACAAAGAGGAGTTTGGTGCTATAAGCTTCACTAAAAACGAGTTAAAGGTTGCAGTAATGGGAGGCTACATAAACCTTCTAGAAATTCAACTTCCAGGAAAACGTAGGATGACGACAAAAGAAGTATTAAACGGCTTAAAATTGGATAAAAACGCCCATATGCGCTAAACCCCTATGTACATTGACGGTAGCGAGAATCGCCTAATTTGCCCAACGTTATCAACAATGACCCGAAGTTATTAACAATATTAGCGATTTACCCCCGTTTTACTTGCGTTACTGCCAAATCCGTATAATTTTGTTGGAGTATTAAAATATAAATAATAACAATTAATTTATTGAAATTATGAACAAAACAGAATTAATAGATGCAATGGCAGCCGATGCTGGCATTACAAAAGCAGCTGCTAAAAAAGCATTAGAGTCATTTTTAGGAAATGTAGAAGGATCTCTTAAGAAAGGTGATAGAGTATCTTTAGTAGGTTTCGGATCATGGTCTGTATCTAAAAGAAATGCAAGAGAAGGTAGAAACCCATCAACTGGTAAAACTATTCAAATTGCAGCAAAAAATGTTGTTAAGTTTAAGGCAGGTTCAGATTTAAGTAACTCTGTAAACTAGTCCCACATTAAGAATACGTCTAAAGCACTTCTCATTAGAAGTGCTTTTTTTTTATAAAAAACTCTTTTTAATTACATTAAATTCATTACTTTAGAAGATATAAGAGAATATTATGATTGCGGAAAAACCAAAAAAAGGTAAACTACTTATTGCCGAGCCAACTCTTTCTGGTGATGTTTCCTTTCACAGATCTATAGTATTACTTGCAGAACACAATGAAGAAGGATCTGTTGGTTTTATTTTAAACAAACCGTTAAACTACACTATAAGCGATTTAGTAACCGAGATTGAAGTACCTTTTCAGGTCTACAATGGAGGCCCTGTAGAACAGGACAACCTTTATTTTATTCATAAAGTTCCGGAGTTGGTAGAAAACAGTATTGAAATTTCCGATGGTATTTATTGGGGAGGCGATTTTAACAGCATTGTAGAAATGATCAACAATAAGGTAATTACTGAAGATGACATTCGCTTCTTTTTAGGGTATTCTGGTTGGTCTTCACTTCAATTAGATGCAGAACTCAATTCCAAATCTTGGATTGTAGTAGATAATGTGTACCACTGCTCCATCATCCAAAAATCTGCAAATGCATTTTGGAAAGAAAAGATGTTAGAATTGGGTGGCAATTATCTTATATGGTCCAATTCTCCTGAAAACCCTAATTTAAACTGATTTAATTAGCCCTGTCTAGTTTAGCCTCGCAGCAGCATTTAACTTGCCTAAAAGATCCATAGCTACGGTAGTAGCATATTCCTTTTTCCTATACTTGCTAATCGGCTGAATCCCTACCACCGCATTGGTAATAAATAGTTCGTCTGCTTTTTGAAGTTCAAAAGGTGAAATTGGAGCTTCTTCTAATTCATATTGATCTAGATTCTCCAGAATATCAATTAATTTTTTACGGATAATCCCATTTAAACAACCATCTTTTAATGAAGGAGTTTTAATTCGGTTCCCTTTTACCAAGAATAGATTTCCATTTAGCGCTTCTACCACCATTTTATTATTGTTTACAAGCAAACAGTTGTGGTATCCATTTTCCTTTGCAAAAACACTCCCTACAACATTTATAAGCTTGTTATTGGTCTTTAAGGTAGATAGCATGTCTGGGTTGACATAAAAATCTTTAAAAAGTTCCACTTCGTATGGATCTGTGTTAAGAACGAAAAAAGGAGCATCTAATTTAGCCGACTCAATAAGATAAGAGACATCATTAGTATCGGGTAAATAGAGTCCGCCATCATTCCTAAAAACAGTTAGTCGTACGCGCGCCGCAGTATTTTCTAGAGCATTTGAAGTAACTGATGCCATTATCTGCTCCTCTAAATATTCCATAGTAAAAGACATGGGTATTTCCATACGTAGAATACGCATAGAGGCCATTAGTCTTAGGTAATGATCTTCCCAAAAGAATAGTTTGCCATTCACCACCCTTATAGTTTCAAAAAGGGCATCCCCATAGCGTAGCCCCCTATTATTGTGGTTTAGAAAAAATGAATCGTTGGAAAGTAGGTCTCCATTAAAATTAATCATAAAAAAAGCCTTGAAAAATCAAGGCCAAAGATACATTTATTTCACAAAAGGCCTAAGTAGATCCTAAAACTTGTTTTAAACTAGATACTTGGTTTTCCCAAAGCATTTTAGACTCGGACACCTCATCTTCTTCTGCAAAATCGGTGATAAATAAAGAAACATCCTTCGTTATTTCATCAACTCGAATTCTCAATTCAAAAAAACTTTCATCTTCCTCGGCTACCCACGTAAATTTTACGAATTCTTCGCTTTTACGTTTTAATAATTTCGCCTCCTCTTCGGAACCGTCCCAAATAAAACTGAACTTCTCTCCTCTAGAGTTTACATTATCGGCGAACCACTCCGAAAGCCCTGAGGGAGTGGATATATATTGATACAGAAGCTGAGGTGAAGCCTGTATCACAAATTCGAGTTCAAATTTAACTTTATCGTTCATTACTATGTAGTGTTTAATGGGTGTCAATATATATATTTATATAGGATAAAAAAATAAAAGAAGAATATTAATTTTTTTTGCGTTCAAATTTTGAAAGACTAAAAATTAAACTATATATTTGCACCCGTTAAAAAAAACAAATGGCGAGGTAGCTCAGTCGGTTAGAGCGTCGGATTCATAACCCGGAGGTCTCGGGTTCAATTCCCGATCTCGCTACAAGTAAATACAGGCAACCCAGGAGATTCATCTTCTGGGTTTTTTTCTTAGGTAAAACATAGGTAAAACATTTTGTCCACTATTTCGCCTATTATCCAACAACTTATATAGTTACAGTCGTCTTTCTCAGACTCAAAAAACTGTCCCAATTTGAACTTATTTAGCGTGTTTCAACAGTCTATTGTTGGTCGATTTTACTAGGAAACAATCACAGTTAGGCTCCCCCCTTCTAAAAAACTTGATTATTTTCATCTTGTCTCGTCGTGTCTCCTTGCTCTTTTTTAAAGGATAATAGCCTCTTCTTTAAATTTATTCCTATCCCTAAAAGTTGGATTAGACGATAATTTTTGAAGTTATGGGTGAGAAATTATATGATTAAACGGCGAATCTGAAAAGGTCAGGGCCGTTATTGGAACTATTTTAGTTACCAGCCTTTGAGTTTCTCCAACGGAAGATAAAGCATCTGGGAAATTAGTGCAGTCCATTTTCGAATACAATCAGAGCATAAACAATCAAAAAAAGGGCCTATAAAAGCCCTTCATCCGCAAAGGAGTAGTATCCTTCCCTGGTAACGATGATACTATCTAGCGTGGGAATATCCAATAGTTTAGAAGCATTCCTCAATTTGGTTGATATTTGCTTATCGGCTTCTGAGGGATTTAGGTTCCCAGAGGGATGATTGTGAACAAGAATTATGCTATGTGTCTTAATCAGGACTGCTTGCCGGAGTACGTCTTTTACCGAGATCAGACAGCCACTATCGGTTCCGGAGGTTAGATGGTGAACGTTTACCACTTGATTTTTTCGGTTCAGATGGATGACCTTCACCTCCTCGTGATCATCCATAATATCCTCGAAGTAAGGATAAATAAAAGTTCTCACATCACTGGAAGTGGTTATCTTAAACGTAGGCAGTGTGGTTCTTTTGTAAATAGCCGTTAATTCTCCAACAAAATCCTTAAAGGTTGCGATTCTAGTTTTTTCCATGATAGTAAATTTTTAAGATTATGCGGCCAACACAATCAACAGCAGCGCAGCGGTGCGGATAAGTCCAAGTGGAGATTTTAAAAAATTGCGGTGGGCTCCCCCGACAGGAGGGATACCCCATTTTTTCAAATACTACATGGACCGGGCAAAGGCGGCTTGATTAACTTGCAGCATGGTCATGAAAATTGACTTATTAGGTCTTGGCAATTCCTTCGACCTACTAAGATATTCGAGCTAATAAAAACCGGGATTGAGTTTGTCCCCATAAAACAATTAGGGGCCTAATTGGAACCAATCAGTAACAGTTTGGAAACTTGGATCGATAGTTTATGGAACCAGGAGCCTATAATATTAAGAATCCATTAATGGAAGACTCCTACTCGACTCCTTCCGTTCCGGAGTTGCTAAGGAACAACTCATCATAGATTTTCTTTTTTAGATCAAAGGAAGGTCGCGGATCGATCTTCTCTTTGTTTTTAAGTATTTCATAATGTAGATGAGGACCTGTAGAGCTTCCTGTACTTCCCACCGTGCCAATAATCTGGTGCTGAGCTATTGACTCTCCTTTATGGACCAAGACTTTTTCCAGGTGTCCATATAGCGTCTCAAAGCCAAAGCGATGCCATATAACAATATGGGTACCGTACCCCTTTTTGGAATACACTACCTCCTTGATGGTACCGGACGCCGTTGCATGTACGGTGGTTCCGGCTGGGGCGGATAAATCGATCCCAAAATGGGTTTTCTCGTTTTGAGAAATGGGATGAGTACGAATCCCATAGTTACTGGAAATAGAGTAGTTGCCCTTTCCCAAGGGTACGGCAGCAGGAAATTGCGCTAACAAATTTGGACGGTACTTTAGGTAGGTTTCCAGTGAGCTTACGTATGAGTAATCCGGTATTCGATATAGAAAACCTACTATGCGCGTTTCAATAGCCATCAACAATCGCTCCCGCTCCATTACTGCCTCCTGCCCAGTAGTCAGGCTATCATTCATGTTCATCTTCAACCGTACTTCATATAACTCCATTGTTTTCACGGCATTTTCCAACTGTTGATCCGATCTACCCAAGCCATACTGAAGGATATAGAAAAGACTGATCACCATGAACACTACCATATAGTATAGTCCCTTTTTCCCGAAAACCATCTTGGTTTCCAGCTCCTTACCTCCTATTTTTTTATTCCAAAGCCAAAAGAAAGTGAAAAATTTCATATATTTGTATTTATACGCAAATTCACTAATAATATACAAATTAATAACTAATTTATATCTATGGACCATTGGCTAACAAAAATCCATCTCATACATCTCCCCAAACTTTTCGAATATTTGGGGTTCCAACTCCTCCGCTCCGAGGACACTTACCTTCTATTTAAAAAGGGCGGAAAGCATTGTATAGTCATACACACGGAGAAGGGATATCTCTATTATACGGTACAACGGCCTCAGGAAAAACTTGCTGCTTCGGACCTAATTACGGCCCATGTATCAAAAATGGAGGGGGCCAAAGAAGAATTGATTTGGGACAAGGTATCCAAGTGCTATGAGGAAGTGATCCAAACAGAATCCCTCCTTATAGCCAATAACCCAAACTCTGGTTTAAAAATGGTGGAGATGGATTTCAACCATTTTCATTCCTATCGCAAACCCCTAGAGGAATCATCGAAAACGCAATTTTTCCAGATAGCGCAAAACGGTCCCTTTACTGGACGCATTTTTCTTAGCGAGGAAGGAGATCCACTGTTCCCGCTGTTCAACTTACAGAATGAGGTATGCGGCTATTTCCGTGATATGGGCAAGGAGGTTGTCCCTTTTGGTGAGTCGGCCATAGGGCACTCCCTATGGTATTCCAATATCCCCAAGAAAATAGACGGCCTATTTCTATTTAGCAACCCCAAGGAAGCCCTGGCCTTCCATAAGAAATTCCGATTGGAAAATGTGGTCTATCTCGCCTTGGGCACCCTTAATTACAAGACAACCAATATCCTCTTCCAAATACAGCGGATTACAAAGGTGGATAAACTGTATTTGAGTTTCACGGGCCAAGGAAAGATAGAAGGATATTTACGGGACCTGCAATTACTCACCTATCTACAGGGTTCCAAGCTGCAACTGACCCATACCGACCGTACGCTTATGGTACGGTTCCCCATGGGAAGTGATAGATCCTTTACCCGATTATACGATCATATAAGGCGTTATAACAAGGCCTTGGGCCAGCGAATGCTGGAATACACTAAAATCATCGACCAAAACACGCTCAATAAATTCAGCATTTTGGTTTCCAAGGACAATGGTGATATTAGGGTGCGATTGCCTATAGAATCGCACGCAATCAAGGTTTTGGTCTGGTCCTATTACAAATATTACCTGAACAAAACGATCGACATTCTAAAACCACGATCGGCGAATTGGTATGTCGAATGGGAAAATACGTGCAACCAGGTCAATGAAGGGAAGGAGGTGCCATTGAAAGAATACAGAATAGCGCTTTAAAATGAAAAGAGGACGCTCCCGCCCTCTTTTCTTCAAATTCCGTAACTCACAAATCACTCCTGATCTGAAAGTTATTCAAAGGTAACAAATTCAAATTCCGTAACAATTAAAATCACTCAAAAATGGAGAATCAAGTAGAAAACACAGTTCAAAGAGTTTTCGTCTATGTCAACCAAGTATGGCAAAAGGGCGAAGCCGTATCCATAGACGATACCACTTTTAAGATAAAGATCCATAACCATCCACCCTTCGAAATGCCAAAGAACAGCATTCATGTGGAAGTCCGAAAAACCAGGGATCAGCAATTTGCTGTGGCCGATGCCAAAAGACGCTTGGAAGGGGCCTATATAAGCTTCGAGAAATTAGCTTCCAACATCCAGGAGAACATTGTAGAGGGAAAGGAAGCCCAATTAACGACTACTTACGTCAAGGACGGGAAGTTAAAAGAATCCGTAAAAATGGTGCAAATGCTCTACCATCCTACCTATGGCTCAAAATTGGACGTGCAGGTAAAACGCACCGAACCAGTTAAATGGGAGGAGGCGATTGCCTATCGGTACCAGTTCACCAAGGAGGAATTCCATGCCATGGTGGAAGAGGGGAAGACCGTCCTGTTTACAGGAAGTTCCTTGGATGGGCAGACCTTTCAAAAGCTGGCCTATTATGAGCCCAAACTGAACAACATTCGCACTAAGTCTACCGTCTCTGCAAATATGTATGTGCTGGGCCAACAGCTGACCGCCTCCCAAGCGGAAAAACTAAACCAGGGCCAAGAGGTTAAGATTACGATAAAGAAAACACAAAAAGGACCGTTGACCTATAAGGTACGATGGAGCGCCAAGGGGCAACGATTCCTATATCGCAGTTGTGAACCTATGGAACAGCAAAAGGCTGAACTATCCGCTCTGGCTGAACCACAAAAAGATCCCCTCAACAATACCCTCAAGGGGTAGTTTCTTAGTACAAATATAACCAATGGTCGGTCTACGGGATAGGTCGGCCTTTATCTTCATTGCCATGAACGGGCCCAATTATATAGACGATCCTCAGCACTATAAAACACTGATCTCTAAAATCAATTCTGAGGTTCACTTTTCTGGTTTCCTCCATCGAAGTGGCTATACCTTAATCAAGAAAAGTGCGAACTCCCTGGAGTTCCAGAATTCCAAGGACCGCATTGTACTGCATACAGGCCGCGATCCGGTGACCTATTTCAACCGAAACGATTCCCTGGACAAGGGACTTTTTTTTAAGTTTCTTTTAAAGCGGAGCAACAACTTTTACGAGGCCGTACGGGAAGGACTAAAAATTGCGAATTCCAGTGCACAGATAGTCAGCATCCCCTTAAAGAAAAGACAGACTACTTCCAAAAACAAACCCTTGGAACTGAGTTTTACTATTGCCCCTTTGGAAAATCCCAGTTACCTATTGCATCAAAGGGGGATAACCATGGCTACCCTGAAAAGCGTGAACTTTTGTGGCCGTATCTATAATGCCTATCCCAATAAAAAAAATGGGCGTAAAATAGCGAATATCGCCTTTCCAAAATACGATTTGGCAGGCAACCCACAGAATTACATATTGTTCAACAAGGCCTATAGAAGTAAAAATGAGAATAAGCTTAGAAAGTTTCGTCTTGTTCTTAACCGCAAGGACCACTTCCTGTTTTATTCCGCTCCCATAAAAGATCCCTCTGCGATTGTTGTTGGGGAAAGTGCCGTAGACCTCCTCTCCTACCATCAACTCCATGGAAGCCCTCAACACTTTTATGTTTCCTTCAGCGGAAACGTCTACGCTCAAAAACTCGTTTTCTTCAACCAGCTAACCGCCCCCTATCTCGGCTCCAAGAAGACGATCCTAAAATCCATCATGGACAACGATCGTAAGGGATTCGAGTTCGATATAAAATTGCTCACAAGTTTATTGAATTTTCATAATCAGGATCTACAGGCAGAAGCACTGTTCCGACGCGGAGATGTTAATTTTTCCATTAACTATTTCGACGATAGCAGAAATAAATTAAGAACTCATGTACATAGTTTAGCGGAAACAACCACGGCCTTAGAACAGGGAGGATGGGTCCAATGGATTAAAACGGACGATAAAATCTCGTGGAAATTCAACATACAGAAGGTAATGAACGTTCCCATAAAGAAAGGAGAAACACATCCCTTCAAGGCTCTTATCGAAACCATTAGTACGATCTATTTACCTTTTCACATCACCATCCACAAATCGATTGGAAAGGACTGGAACGACGATCTATTGAATTCCCAAAAGAAAAAGTTTCAAGAGAGGGAAGCTTGTAAGCCCAATAGTATGGAGGTTGGAGATAAGGTAACTTTAAAATACAGCGTTGGACACCATAACCCGGATAGCATTGGGACTATAGTAGCCATCAACCAGGACGGCATTAGCTGCCAATTTGGCCCTGGGGATACCATTACGCTGCCCTTCGGACATATAAAAGGGCATTTTAAGCAGGCGTCCGTTGAGAAAATCACTAGAAGGAACAACCTATTGAGGGAGCAAGACGCTCCTTCTTTAAATAGGGGCTTATAGAGAGCTTATTAAAATTCCTCAGTGAACACGGTATTTCTTTTAACCAAAGTAAAATACAGTCATAGAATAAGTAGAGTACGCATAACTAAAACAAACCGATTATGAACAATCAAAATCTGGCTTTTTCGGCCATGCTACTATCGGTAGGTTTCTTCGCAGTATTGGGATATATTCCGTACTACCCATTACTGCAATACCTGGAATGGGATTCACCCCTTTCCGAATTGGTTCATGAGTTTCTAGGACGTTTCAATACATTGCAAAAACCTTTTCTCAGTAGGGCCTTATTGCTACTGATTATTTTGGGAAGCGTGTTGCTCTATAATCCCAGAAAAAAAGAAAGCAGCTCCCTTGTCACCGGATTGGTATACTTTTCATTCGGGAGTCTGCTACTGTTCATTACAGCATATTTTAAACCTGTTCATATTACATTACTAGGGTACTCCCTTTTATTGTACTGCCTTGGTTTTATATGGTCGGTCACCGGCACCGTTTACCTATTCCAAGTGACAGGCTTTTCCAACGAGGCCAAGGAGGACCCCTTCAACGACCAGAACGAATCCTTCCTGCAAATGGAAGAAAAGATAGCTACCGAGCATTCCGTAAACATCCCTTATGAGTATCGTTACAGGGGACAACTCCGCAAAGGGTGGGTGAATTTCGTAAACCTGTTTCGGGCTTTGTTGGTCATAGGCACCCCAGGTAGTGGGAAATCCTTTGCCTTGATCGAAGAGATTATTGAGCAGATGATCACTAAAAACTTTACCATGCTGATCTACGATTTTAAATTGGACACGCTCAGTAAAATCGCCTACAATTATTGGCGCCGGAAAAAAGAGCAACCCCACAAAGCAGACCCATCACAAAGGCTACCCGAATTCTACATCTTGAGCTTTGACAACATTGAGAAATCGCACCGTTGCAATCCTATAGACCCTTACCTTATGCAAAACCAGACGGACGCTTCGGATGCCGCTACCATTATCATGAAGAACCTGAACAGGGAATGGATCAAACGAGGTGATTTTTTCTCCAAAAGCGCCATTAGTTTTGTAGCCGGGCTGATCTGGTATTTAAAAAAGAAATCCGAGGAAACAGGAGAATACCTCTGTACCCTGCCCCATGTGATTACCTTATCTACCATCAACATCGAATACCTCTTGGAAATTATGATGCAGGAGGTGGAAGTCCGCAGTCTAATGATTCCCTTTAAGGATGCCATGGAGCGAAAAGCAAGTCAGCAATTAGCCGGACAGACCGCCAGTGCCCAGATTTCCCTCTCGATGCTGGCCAGCAAGGAAATCTATTATATCATGACCGGTAACGATTTCCAATTGGACATCAATAATCCCCAACGCCCAAAAATAGTCTGCATCCAAAACAATCCAGACCGTTCTGAAATATATGCTGCTCCCATAGGCCTGTACATTAACAAAGCACTTCAGGTGGTAAACAAACCAGGGTGTAGGCCCATGGGATTGATCTTGGATGAACTTCCCACTGTATTCATTATGGGACTGCGTAGGATTATCGATACGGGAAGGGCCAACTACGTAGCCACCGTACTGGGCATACAGAGTATCACTCAATTAATAGCCGATTACGGCAGGGAATTGGCAGAGGTGATTTTTGACAACTGCTCCAATGTCTTTAGTGGTGCTGCAAAAGGAGAAACCGCCCGTCGGATCAGTGAGATTTTTGGCCGTATCCATCAAGAAAAAAGAAGCAAAGCGGTTTCCAACCAAGATACTACGGTCAATTTTAGCACCATCCTTTCCTCTTTGTTACCAAAGAGCAGGATAACCAGTATGTCCACCGGGCATTTTGCAGGTATTGTGGCCGACACCTTTGAGCACCCGATAGCACAAAAACTATGTTGTGGATTGTTAAAACCCAACATGGAAGCAAAGAAAATCCAGGGTAAATACGAACTGCCTTCTCACACCGAATTTAAAAATAAGCACCATCAGAAATTGGTTGCCTCAAAAATGAGCATTTTACAAAACCTCGATTTTTTTGAGGTGGTGACGCATCTCGATTTCCATCAGAGGGATCCCGAAAAATTCTACGAGAACTACCTTGAAGAGTTTACCAAAACACGTTATAAAAATTCTTTAACGCAGTCCCAGTTTATATTAATGACAAAGAAAATAAAACTATTTGATCATCTGCCAAGAGTAGAGAGCTTAATAAGAGAGAATATGGATTCAAGAAACTCTATAAAAGAATATATTACGAGTTTGATAGATCGGATGTTCAGAGAGCAAGAGAAAAACAGGGTTTTGGAGGAAAATTTCATGAAAGTAATCCAAAATATTAATACCCTGGTGGAACGTGAGTATCATCGCGCCACAGGAAAAAAACCGAAGTTAGCGGTATTTGACAAAAATAAGATAGGCGGTGAAATAGAAAAGTCTCTAAAGGAGAACGACATTATCGCCAGGGGTTTTATTACCGATTTTCATAGCAGGCCCAAAAAGGCATTGGCAGATGCTTATCGTAAACAATATGAAATCACTAACTTTGAAACGCTAGTGGAATCGGACTGTATCGAGCCTACCAATAGTAAGGAAAGGGATTTGGACAGCTTGTATTCTAGCTTTCCAACAATAATGGACATAGAAAACTAATCATTCAAAACATGAAAGACATTTACGAGTTGATGAAAGCCCCTACCGAGGATTTTAATTATATCAGTGAACGCTTAAAATTGATACGGGAGGAGCTGATACAAAAAGATACCGGTAACCGACGTACAAGCGCATTTTCCATTAAAGCGATAACCGAGCGTTTCGATATGGACTACAATACCTTGGTCAATGTAGAACGAGGGGCCATATCCTTAACAACCATTAAATTGATTTTATACTACTATTCCCTTGGGTATAATCCGGCATGGATTCTTTCTGAGGACAACGAGTTTATCCCAAAGACCAATATTGGCGAAAACGTGGTATACCAAGCCGATGTACAAGAGGAATACAAGGAAATGGAAGCCGCTATTGTAAGTGCTCTTACCGAGTTTAAAAAGAAGATTTAAATTGGAACCACCTCTAAGATAGTCTCTTCCAATGTAAAGTCGTGAGTCTTCTCCCCTACTGCAAACCATCCTCACTTGAAGAATGAGGAGCTAATTGTGTTATCTCTTCATTTTTCCGATAATCAGGCTTAAGGTTTCCCATTACCCATCGATTAATCCTACTACTTCATCGAATTTTACCAACAGGACGACTACCACTTTGTAAAACCACTTCCAAAACAGTAAATAAAGTCTTACATTGGTGGATCCTAAAATAGATATATAACCAATTCACACTATACACCTACGTTAGCTTTAATACAAAAAAAATGTATCGAGGAAATAGAATAAAATTATATAGAGAAGGTAGTCTAAAGAATGTTTTTGGAAATTCTGCTCGTACGATTGAAAGCCAAATAAATCAAAAATCAGAAGATTACATTTTAAATGTTAGCGAAGTCGAGTTTGCTGAATTTTTAATTCAAGACCATCTTATTGACTTTCCGGAATTAGATTTTGAAAATGTATATGTTGAGAGCTACGAAAAAGATATACCAGCTGAAAGATTTCCTGGCAGTTTTGACGTTTATAGCGGTAAAAAATACAAACGTGATGTTATAGTTTATCACATTCCTTACACTGGCGATATTTACATATTAGCGAATCAAGGAGAAAGTTCCTTTTCTGTTTCAGGTAGTATAGAAGTTGGTGTTACCGAGAACAGTATAACTACTGAAATAATAAATTTTAATAACGACCCTGAAAAAATTAAAAGGTCATTTGAGGATAGCAAACGCTATATCTTATCCGACTACAACATTGTGAAGAAAGATTGCCAAAATTTCAACAATGAAATTTTGGATTTTGCTTTAGGAAAAATAAAGGAGCGAAAACAAAAACTACTCTCAAAAAATGATTTGCTTTCTTCTCTTGGTGTACCACTTAAGAAAAAGGAAAATGTTGCAGAAACTTTTGTTGTACCCAAACCCGAGTTAAGGAAGAAAATCCGAATTGAACCAAAAGTATATGAAAAAGGGTTTAAACCAGAACCTACTTTATCAATTGAAAATTACGAGGAAATCTTAAAAATAATTTACGATGTAGGAAAGAACTTTGAAAGAATGACATCAACTTATTCGGGAAAAGGTGAAGAAGATTTAAGAGACCATATATTATTGTTTCTTGACCCAAATTTCGAACTTGGAAGTGCAAGTGGAGAAACATTCAATAAAACAGGAAAAACAGATATTCTAATTCGATATGATAGTGATGTAGTTTTCGTTGCTGAATGCAAGTTTTGGGGTGGACAAAAACTTTATCTTGAGACTATTGACCAATTGTTAGGTTATCTAACATTTCGCAATTCTAAAACTTCAGTAGTAATATTTGTAAAAAACAAAGATATGAGTAATGTGATTTCAACGATTTCGGAAATAACAGAAACTCACCCGAATTATGTTCGGACTGAAAAACAAAATGGTGAGACTTGGTGGAATTATATCTTTCACCTTAATGGAGATAGAAACAGAGAAATTAATTTAGGAGTTTTAGCGTTTCATTTACCTGATTAAAAAAGTACTACAGCTAACAATGTATCCTATGAAAAGCACTAGTCCAGTTCTCTAAAGTTAATATTTTATCCTTTAACTATCTCATAATATTAGTTTTAAGCGTATTGAATTATGAATGAGGCTGTGCATCATTTAAAATTCAATACCATATAACTTGCTCGGCATCCTATATGTGATCCTCGTCTTAGCAGAAGTGGTCACCAGCATCTGTATGATTATAAGTTATAATAAGCCTGGTCACTTGCTAACCGATGTGATACATGGGTAATGTCCACCTACATTGTTTTGTGATCCAAGCAAATCTACTATTCTTGGTGAGCTTAGTTATTGTATTACCGTTCATCCTCTTAATTTTATTCCAATACCCCTATCACATAAGGGGTCTCCGTCTTTATTACAGCTAATGTTCTACTTAATAGTTTCCTAGCTACCTTTACAATGACACTCTTCACATTTTTTCCATGATGCTTGCGGTAATAGCCCTGCATCACGGGATCTGTTCGAATAGCCTGCCAAGAAGCTTCTATGAAATAACTTCGTATTAAGCGGTGAGCACGCATACTCACACCGGTATGGCGGACGGTATCACCACTTTGGTAAATGCCCGGCGCCAGACCTACATATCCGGCCAAATGTTTAATATTCTTAAAACGGCGTAGGTCTCCCAATTCACTCAAAATACCACTGGCAACTATTGGACCTATCCCAGGAATACTTCGTAAAAGCATATAATCTTTCTTGAAATGTATTTTAGTATATCGACGCAATAATGTAGAAACATCACGAAACTCCTGATCAATAAACCGAAAGCTGCGCATACGGCTTCGCAAAACTTCATTGCCAGTATCATACTCAAAATCCAGACTATCAACCCAATCCCTAAACTTATGGCTCCAATGGTCGTTATCAAGATCCTGTGGTATGCTAATACCATAATACAACAACTGCATTTTGATATAGCTCTTGATCTGACGCATATCCTTTACCAAATCATTCCTACGACGAAACAAACTACGTAATTGCTCTCTACATTTATCTGGCACACATATACTACTCAGTCTGTCATCTTTTAATTCACGCGCTATAAGCTGCGCGTCTATTCGGTCTGTCTTAGTGTGACGCTCCTTGCCCTTTCTGAAAATATCGGCTGGATTGACTACCAATGAGCGCCAACCGTAACTTACAAAGCAACGATGTGCGTGGTACCCGCAGCAGCCTGCCTCATAGGCGGTAGACACTTCATAAGCTGGATAATGTTTGGTTACATATTCCAAAAGCAATTCCGCATGAGGCTGCATGCTAAAAGTCTTGCCGGATGAAAGATCAGTCGCACAATGTACTTTCCAACTACGCTTGTGTATGTCGATACCAATGAATAACTTAGGTGTGGCAGTAATTTGAGTGTTCATATCTTTAATTTTTAGTTCATCTTAAAGATACTCGACTTACTGCTTTTACATAGATGCTAACCGCAATTACGGCGGATTCGACTACGTCCGAATCCACGCGGAATTGCTAAGGTCTGTGCTAAACCGAAAATTAACGCATATTATTAACCCGTAACTGACGGTTATACGAGACCGTCAGACTGTCTCAAAACTTAATAACCTTGTTGAAAACCCGTTGCATCATCTTCAGATCCAACCTCGGTTTTTTGTAACTTAAGGTATGGAATATCAACAAGGACAAGACCGGGAGCAGTTAACACTTTACAGCACTTGTTTGGACGACATGGTTCCGCAGGACAATTCAGTACGTTTTATCGATCAGTTTGTGGAAAGCATGGATCTGCGAGAATTGGGCTTTGATCCATTGCCCGCCCAGGGAAGACCGCCATACAATCCGGCAGATTTATTGAAACTCTATATCTACGGTTATATGAACCGCATGCGGTCCTCCAGGC
>NZ_AUKX01000032.1 GCF_000424985.1 Arenibacter latericius DSM 15913 | reverse complement strand
CACCCTTATGGAACCATAAAACGACAGTGGGGCTTTGACCATATCATGACCAAGAAAGGGATTGGTGCAGCAAGTGCAGATTTCGGGCTTATGGCCCTGGCCTACAATCTAAGAAGACTTTACAACCTAGGAATAGTCCCAAAAACTCTTTTGGCCGTGCAAAACAACTATTTCCTATTAATAACTTCGCCCCTAATCGTCATTTTAATCCTCTTTGGGCCACAAGGCGATCACTCTACAAGAAATCGCTCCCTCAACTTTATTTTCACCTAATGAAAAAAATCGTGTATTTTTAAAACAGAAATCACGGAGTTTTGAGACAAACTGCCGTTATCTCTTATACAAAAAACAGACGCAACCACATGAATGATAAAAGAAGAAGTCATAGATGGATTTTTTAGTTGCCCTTTAAAAGCTTACTATCTTCAGGTAAACGAATTGCCAGTAATTTTTGACTATAAATCTGAAATAAGTAGGCTTAAAAATAAACTAAAGCAAAAATATGCCAAGAAATGGCGTTTAAAGAATTCGGACGCAATACAAAACAAAAATAAAGAGACAATTACTATTCCTTCTACTATTGAAATAGATGGAATGGAAATTAAGACACCCTTATTTGAGCATTCCCAACAAAAACTTATTCCTGTTTTTATATCTTATGATTCTACTATTTCAAAGGAGAAAAGACATTGTTTTTCCTTCAAGGTTTTATTGCTTGCTCGCTATCTAAATATTTCAATTGATAGTTATAAAGTTACTGGAGTAAATCTAAAAACAAGATATTTTAAGATAACAGATGCAGTTGCATCATCTGAAATTATTGATGCAATTAAAAATAGGCAACCTATAGTAAAGAAAAAGCACTGTTTTGTATGTGAGTTTCAATCTAATTGTAGAAAAGAATTAATTGAGAAAAATGACCTCCGCCTTCTTTCTTCAATGACAGAAGAAGAAGTATTAAAATGGAATGAGAAAGGGTATTTTTCTGTTATACAGTTATCGTATAAGTATAAGCCTAGAAAAAGTAGGATTTTACCCAAGAGCAATGGACGTTACAAATTTGAGTTAAAAGCACTTGCTATTCGGGAAAATAAAACGTTTGTATTGACTATTCCTGAAATAGGTACTGTGAGTAGTGGAATCTATTATGACTTTGAGAGTTTACCAAACGAACACTTTGTATATCTGATAGGCTTAATAATCACGGACAATGAAAAAATAAAACATAGATATTCGTTTTGGGCAAATTCTTATAATGAAGAAATAGACGTGTTTGAAAATTTCTTTAAAATAATTAGAAGCTTTCCAAATCTAAATTTATACCATTATGGTAATTTCGAGATTAAAGAACTTATAAGATTCAATAAAAAACATATTTATAAATATGATGCCGATGTAAATTATATAACCAAGAAATCTGTAAATATTCTAAGCTATTTCTATTCAGATGTTTTCCCTCCAACCTATTCAAATGGCTTAAAGGAAATATCAAATAATATTGGTTTTTTTTGGCGCAAGGACTTTATGACAGGATTGAAAAGTATTGCTTATCGGAAAAAGTGGGAAAATGATAAAAATAGTAAATCAAAACACACTTTAATTGAATATAATCAGTCTGATTGTGAAGCTCTTTTTCTTGTTTCCATTTGGCTCAAAAAGATTTCATTAGAACAAGATAGTACTATTCTTGAAGTGAAAGATATTGCTAATAAAAGCACTTTAAAATTTGGAAAAACAAGGTTTATAATCGATTCGTTTAATTCAATTAATGACAAAGCATATTTCAATTATCAGCATTCAAAAATATTTTTTCGAAAGAAACCAGTTCGGAGCAAACCTAGACAAATAAAAAGGTCACAATTTAACATTAGGGCAAATACTACAAAAGTTTCCGAAAGACCTGAGCATTGTACTAAATGTAATAACGAAAGATTATATATTCATCAAAAATATAATCGCACGTTAATTGATTTAAAATTTACCCAGAATGGAATCAAGAGGTGGGTTACAAATTTCAAAGGATATCGTTTTAGATGTTCTAAATGTGGAAATGTATTTACTGACCCAAAGTACTATAAACAACCAACCTTTGGAATGAATGTCCAAATTTGGATAATTTATAACTACATGGCATATGGGATCAGTTATGGAGATTTAGCTAAAATGCTAATGGAAACTTTTAAAATTGAAGTAACGCGAACTTATGTTTCATCTATAAAACCAAAGTTTGCTAAACTTTACTCTGATTACTATTCAAATATTTTGGAAAGCATAATTAATGGGGAGGTTTTGCACATTGATGAAACAAGTGTTAAAACACAAGGAACAAAAGGTTATGTCTGGGTTTTAACCAATTTTACAAATGTATATTACATTTACCGCAAGAATAGAGAAAGTAATTTTCTAACAGAATTGATAAGGGATTTTAAAGGTGTTTTAATTTCGGATTTTTATGCTGGTTATGATTCTTTAAAATGCAAACAGCAAAAATGTTTGATACATCTCATTCGAGATATAAATGACTTATATTTTAAAAATCAACAGAATATTGAATTGCAATCACTAGCAGTGTTGTTTGGTAATTTAATGAGAAAAATAATAAGCACAATTGATAAATATGGATTACGATATAGAAATTTGAAAAAGCACAATTTGGATGTTGAGAGATTTTATCAAGAAGTTGATAAAAGTTGCTTTAATACAGATGTTGCAAGAAAATTAGTAAAGCGTTTAGTTAAAAATAAAGACAGAATATTTTTATTTTTAAACTTTGACAATATACCATGGAATAACAATAATGCTGAATTTGCAATTAAGGCATTCGCTAAGTATCGGAAAAAAGTAGATGGGATTTATAATGAGAAAGGATTGTCAGATTATTTAACTCTTTTAAGTGTATCCCAGACCTGTCATTATAGAGGTGAAAGCTTTCTTGAATTCCTGATAAATGAACAAGAAAGTACAAGAGATAACAATAAATATACGTAATGCGGGCGAAAGTGCTGATTTGAAAGTAATTACATTAAACAAACTAAGTGCTAAACGGAAAGTGAAGTGCCTTGAAACCCCGCACTACGCATAGCCGAGACCGTTAGAAGGTTATTTGCAGGAAAAAATAAAGCAGCTTCGGGACTTCACTTTTTTTTGCTGCCTACCCTTTAGCTCGACCAATCGGTGCGCAAGTAGTACGTTTATCAGGGCAGCAAAAAATCTACGGTGTGTAAAGTTTTAGGTAGTGTTTATGGAAGGTTAGGGCCAAAAAAAATGCGGATGAAGCAGGTATTAAAATTTGGTCTATTCATATGCCCTTTGGTGCTAATTTGGATTTATCCTTGGTTAACGAAACCAATCGTAGGGATGTGGTAGCTAAGCAAGGTAGGTTGGTTGAGTTGTTGGAGATTTTAGAACCCAAAATAATTCTATTTCACCCAAGTTATTATTTAGGGTTAAATGAAAGGGACCTGCGAAAGGCGCAGCTTATAAAATCAGCAAAGGAATTAAATGAGGTGGTTAAGAGTATTAATGCTACCATGGTAATAGAGAATATGTTAGGGCCGGAACTATTAAAGGATGAAAATCGTGAGCGACCTTTACTTCGTACGGTTCAAGAAACCATAGAAATTATGAATAGGCTTCCGAATTCTATCGGTTCTGCTGTTGATATGAATCATATTAAGAACCCGGAAGAATTGATATTGGCAATGGGAAGTAGAATGAAATCGGTTCATATTGCAGATGGTACAGGTAAACATGAAAATCATTATTTTCCATGTTCGGGAAAGGGACAAAATGATTGGACGTTAATTTTAGCTGCCTTAGATAAGGCAGGGTATAGAGGTCCTTTTATGTATGAGTCTGCATACGATGATGAAAAAGATCTCATGGTGTGTTATAAAATGCTGTATAACAATTATCTGATTTCGTCCAATTAATGGATGGTAGAATAAGCATAGAACTTCATTATTTTGAATATAAATAAGAGGGAATTTTAAATTTAGCTATAAGAGTTAGACTTATCATGTTAAGAATCTTTTTTTCAGCACTTCTTTTTAGTTGTTTAGGGAATATTGCCCAAGCGCAGAATGCTAATGCTGTTAAATTCGTGGATGCTTTGAAGTTTCCCCTTTTGGGGAGCACTAAGATAGCCGATACGGAGCACTATTATAGGGTCCGGAAGGATTTATCAGCCAATTTCCCTAAAAGGGTGAAAGCCTTGTCCACAAACACAGCAGGCTTTAATGTTCCTTTTAAAACCAACTCTTCATCCATTAAATTGAGGTGGACACTCAGGGAGTATAATCTTCTTTGGAATATGACTCCTTTAGCGGTTGCCGGTTTCGACCTCTATGGATGGAATGGGGAAGAATGGCAATTTGTAGCTGCAGCAAAACCAACAGGAATTTCCAATTCAACTACTATCATTGAAAACCTCGATGGGAAAATGCAACGTTTTAGATTGTACTTCCCCTTGTACAGTGGCGTTGCTGAGGTGGAAATTGGCGTGGATAGCGGCAGTGACATCCAGCCATTAGAGGATTTCTATTTACCTTCTAAGCAAATAGTGGTATATGGATCTAGTATAACCCAAGGCGCATCGGCCTCTAGACCGGGAATGATATTTACCTCTATCCTTGGTCGCAGGTTAAATATGAATTTTAGTAACTTAGGATTCAGTGGCGCTGGTAAAATGGAACGTGAAGTGGCAAACGTTTTGAAGAATTCCCATCCAGATCTCTTTATTTTGGATTGCGTGCCTAACCCATCCATAGAAGAGATAAGAACTAGGACATTGCCCTTTATTGAAACCTTGCGAAAAGAGAATCCCTCCGTACCTATTCTCATGGTGGAAAGTGTTTTTAGGGAGCATGGACATTGGAATGAGAAAATAGGAGCTAAGGTCATTGACCAGAATTACGCCTTTAGAGAGGCGTATAGCCAATTGAAGGAGCGAGGAATGGAGCATATCTATTACTTGGATAATATGGCTTTAATAGGTACGGATCATGAAGCCACCATAGATGGTACCCATTTTACCGACTTGGGCCATAAACGGATTGCCGATAAATTATTTCCGGTAATAAAGAATATTTTAAACGGAAGATTATAACCGTTAGATGTGAAGAATTGCTTAATGGAAGCTAAAATAATTATTTTAATAAAGCCAACTTAAAACAATGTAATAATGAATAAAAAGATTCATTTTAAAGCGATTGCAAAACTGCTTATAGGAGTTTTTGTAATGTTTCATTTTGTCGGATGCGATAAAAATAAAGATAGCATAGATCCTAAATTAGTAGTATCAAGAGATTCTTATGAGGTCTCTAATGGGGATAATCAGTACAACATTGATTTGTTGTCTAATACAACTTGGGAGGCCCAAGCTAATGTAGAATGGATAACCTTGGAGATGACTAGTGGGACCAATGGAAGAATAGATCTCCCATTTTCGGTGATCAGAAACGAGGATGATGAAAGAGTGGGGACTATCACCATTACTTTGGGTGAAGGAGTTTCTTATGAAATTCTAGTTACGCAAGAGGCAGGTAATACTGATAACATTTATGTGCGCCCCAACGGTACCGGGGATGGTTTTTCTTGGAACGAGGCAACTGATTTGGCAACTGCTTTGAATTTAGCGGTTAGTGGAAATACCATACATATAGCGGAAGGTACCTATAATCCTAGTGAGACCATTACGGGGGGAGATTCTGAAAATGTTCGGGACCTAACATTTGAAATCTCCAGGAATATCTCCTTAGTAGGTGGATATCCTATAAATGCTACTAAAGATACTAAGCCAAATCCTGAGCAATACAAGACAATTCTTAACGGAAATAACAGCTCTTATCATGTAGTGACGGTATCTGCAGTTAAGGAAGAAGGAGCTAAGGTAAAATTGGTAGGGCTTACCATTACTAGTGGTCATGCTGGTGATTTGTCTGCCTCCGCAGATATTAATGGCCTAGGATTCAGAAGGGATTACGGAGGCGGTATAACCATCGGTAATGCCGTGGTAGATATCCGTGATACTCATATTATTGATAATAAATCGGAGAAGTTTGCTGCCGGGCTCTATGCGTTTGCAGATGCCGTGGTAACAATTGATGGAAGTGAGGTTAGTAACAATAGCTCTTCAAGTAATGTGGGCGGGATATGGATTAGGGAAGCCAAAGCTTTTATTTCTAATACCAAGATTTTGGCCAACTCTGGTGGAACCGCTGCAGGAGTGCACGGATATCCTGATGCTGAAATTTATATGAACAATTCTATAGTAGCCGATAACAAAGGAAGATCTTATGGGGCTGGATTTTACATCAGGCAAAATTCAATTGCTATTTTAACTAATTGTATGATAACCGGCAATAGTAGCACTTCCAAAAATGGAGGAGGTGGTATAATGATGTATAACAACAATAAGCTTACTCTTATCAATACTACGATCATAGATAATGCGGTTCCAACAGGTCCTGGAGGTGGTATCTTTAGACGAAGTGGGGAGAATGAACTTTCCTTATACAATTCTATTGTTTCAGGAAACAAGCAGTTAGTAGATGGAGAAGATATTGATGTCTTTGAGGCAGATGCTCAATCTCCACAGATAATTTCCTCAATTTCAGCTTCTAAGGTGATAGACCACAATGGAGTAGAAATTGATGGAATCACCTTTAATCATACTTCCATGCTCCAAGACCATGGGGATTATGTAATTCTCCCTGTAGGTGAAGATAACCCTGCTTTACTATACGGTACAGAATTGGAAGAACTTGTTAGAATTGGAAATCAACAAGAACCTAAGGTGGAAGCAGATGTTATTTCCTCGGATTTACTAAATAATAGCCGTTCAGGTCTTAAGACGATGGGAGCTGTAGTCAAGTTCAATTAGGTGATTATCTTATGGCTTAATTAAAATTATAAATCTAGTTGAACTTTTGTATTTAGTGAGTGAGAAAATAGTCGTTATGATGGATATACAAACTGAAGTCGTGTAATTCCTTATAGGTGCTATTTTTTAATTTAGATGGCAGGGAGCCATATGGAATAAATAAAAGTATAATGAAAAGAATATTAATTTTTAGTAAAGGAGTATTACGGAGTTTAATGGTGGTCTTGCTGTCTGTGACCTTCTCCTTTTGTGGCAGTTTAAAACTAGATCAGGCTAAACAGGGAACAGTAGAAGAGGGAGTAGATTTAGCAACGATCCGTAAGAAAGATGATAAGGATGGTATTATAAAAGTTCTGGCTATAGGGAACAGTTTTTCTATGGATGCTATTGAGAACTATTTGTACGAACTCGCCGCAGCCGAAAATATCCCGATGGTAATTGGTAACTTGTATCGCGGTGGTGCCTCGCTAGAGCAGCACTGGAATCATGCCCAAAATAACCTGGCAGCTTATGAGTATAGGAAAATAGAAATAGACGGTAGCAAGACCAATACGCCCGAAACTTCTATTGAAACCGCAGTGTTGGATGAAGATTGGGATTATATTAGCTTTCAGCAAGTCAGTGGGAATTCTGGGAATTATAAAACTTTTCTCACTCCCTTACCAGCATTGATGGAATATGTAAAGGAACGCAGCACGAATCCTAATGTTGAGTATATCTTGCATCAAACCTGGGCCTATGCTAAAAGTTCTAACCATAAACATTTTCCCAATTACGGAAGCGATCAGGAAACAATGTATTCTGCCATTGTTAATACCTTGAGAAAAGCAAAGGTCAATTTTAGTTTTGATGTGTTGATTCCCGCAGGAACCGCTATTCAAAATGGACGAAATACTATCATTGGTGATCATTTTACCCGAGATGGTTATCACCTAGATTTTGGAATAGGAAGATATACTGCCGCATGCACATGGTTTGAGGCATTAACCGATATCAATGTTGTGGGGAATTCTTTTATTCCTGATGGACTCTCTACTGTAGAAGCAGATATTGCTCAGCGTGCCGCTCACGCTGCAGTTCTTAATCCTGATGAGGTAACACCACTTTCCAATTAGAGGTTGGCATGGAGAGGTATTAGAGTTCGAACCTCAGAATTCACCTAAGCATTTCAACTAGGTTCCTTATAGGCTTTAATGAAAGGCCTATACTAAGCGAAATCCCTTTGGATATATTTTAAAAAAAGAACCACTATGGGTTCTCATTAAATCTCATCCAAATCTGGAACCCTAAATTTTTCAATATCCCAATTTGCTTTTTTAGCTCCTGCCTGATAGGTAGATTCTAAAAAATCGAGTAAATCTTGTCTAGGGTTGTCAGAAAGCAGTAAATCGTTGTATTTTAAAAGCGCCATTGGACTCCCGTTACTATCCGCCCACTCGGCTGAAGCAGGTTTTATGGCTTCTTTGTTTAAACCTTCGGGTGAGGGGTAGGTATAAGAATAGAAGGCAGGTTCGGGAACATTTTCATCGCCCGGCCAAAAGCCAAAACTTATACATTCGTGGGAATAGGCATCTTTATCCGAGAGTCTAGCTTCTGCTGGCATAGGGGGCGCTTCGTTTCCAGAGAACCTAGTGATCACCAAATCCATAGAGTGCCAGTATAGCTGTACAGGGCAAGTTTTGCCGTAAAAGCGACCGCTAAACTCTTTAAAAATATTATTAATCCAGAGTAAGGCCCGCCATAAATCCGTTACGTAATTTTTATCATAGTGATGGTAATCTGTAATTTCTCCAAAGGGTTTATCAATTCCTAGGTCATAAGGAACGTCTACTATGGAAACCGAAATCTTCAATTCTTGGAGTATCTCCATCAGCGTGCGATAAAAATCGGCTACAGTAAGTCGTTCATTTAGCGGGAAACGCTCATATTCCCCTTGACTTGTGTTAATTTCCAATTGGTGAGTTAACACATTTATGTTGATTTTAAACTGATCTGCACCAGAGTTATAAGGTATCTCTCCCGTTGTAAATCCGCTAGTGCCTATATATTCTGTTATGTACCACCAATGATTTTTTCTAGGAGTCATTTTAAGTCGGACTTTCCCCAATATCTGCAAAAATAAGTGCAGCGTCATCTTCTTATTTATATTCTCACCATAGGGAATTTGAGGTAATTTTAATTGATTTTCCATAATACGAGCATTTTGTGTTAAAACTGTAGAATACTTTTAGGAGTAACTTAAAAGTATATATCAGTTGTATAATCTTAAAAGTTAATCAATTTTCTGCTTTTTTATACTTTTTCTATAAAGCATTTATGTTATAGGAGGTATTTAAATCTTAAGAAGGTTGAATTAAACTCACATTATTTTTCATGAGATTTGGGGTGCAGGTCTAGATAGATTAGGAGGGGAGTATCTGTGTGATTTTGTAAGAGTCGGGTTATTGTTTTAATCTGTTGCTTAACAACAATCATCTAGTTTAAAATTTCTTTTAATAATCAATCCAAACCATAAAAATTAAGGTATAAACCTTTGGCTGCTCAAGTTCTATTACCTTTGTAATTAGCGCTAATCCATTTTATACCATAACAAAATGATTTTTATAGAAAACGAAGGGAATACCAATCCGCGATTAAACCTTGCTTTAGAAGAATATGTTCTAAGGAATTTTGATCCTGCGAATGATTATCTGTTGTTTTATATCAATGAACCTTCCATTATTATAGGGAGAAACCAGAACACTTTGGAGGAGATAAATCACCAATATGTAGAAGAAAAAAATATACATGTGGTACGAAGAATTTCTGGTGGTGGCGCGGTGTATCACGATTATGGGAACCTTAATTTTAGTTTTATCACCAACCACGATGGCAAAAGCCTTAGTAATTTTAAAAAATTCACGGCTCCGGTAATAAAAGTGTTGCAAGCGTTAGGGTTAAATGCCGAATTAAAGGGGCGTAATGATATTGAGGTAGATAACAAGAAAATTTCTGGTACCGCCCAATTTTCTACAGGGAAAAGAATGGTGAGTCACGGTACCTTGCTTTTTGATACCGATTTGGGGGAAGTGGTAAATGCCCTTAATGTTAAGATGGATAAGATTGTGTCTAAAGGTCATAAATCGGTGCGAAGTAGAGTAGCGAATATCTCGGAGTTTTTACAAGAAGCTATAAAAATTGCTGAATTCCGTGAGTTGCTGTTAGAAGGACTTTATGAGGAGAGCGAACCCTTTGAGAGCTACCGACTTACAGCGGCGGAATGGGAAGGGGTACATAAATTAAAAGCGGATAAATACGACACTTGGGACTGGAACTATGGAAAGTCTCCTAAATTTAATATCCAACGCTCCAAACGTTTCCCGGTAGGGGAGGTAGATATGCGGATTTTTGTGGAAAAAGGTCATATCCAGGACTTTAAGATCTTTGGGGATTTCTTTGGAAAAGAGCCACTAGAAAGTTTAGAGCAACTCTTTATTGGTACTAGGTACGAAAAGGAGGATATTACTGCACTGTTGAAGGATGTGGACATCCAAGAATACTTTGGAGACCTCCCAAAAAACGATTTTATAGAATTGGTGTATGGTGCAGATGTAGTGGATTAAAAAGCAGCCAAGGCTTACTGCAATAGTTGAATTGTTCTAACGATCTAACAGTCCTCTGTTGTACATATTAATGGTAGACACATTTAAGGGCTACATGTTGATGGTATAGGCCCATTAGTTTTTCACTTGCTAAGTGGGTGCAGTTTACTATTTAAGAATATTTATTGAGGTGTACTTTATTCCTAGGTTACATAACCCCTACTCTTGCCTTACCTAGTTATACTCATGTTGTAGTTATTTTATTACAAGAAAACCCAATTCTCTACTACAAGCATAATTGGAAACTCCATATATATTTGCGATTGACACATTTTGAAAGTGATTATTAATTGTAAGCTTATTAGAGTAAATTTTATGAAAAATCAGTTTGTTTTAGCGGTATTATCCCTTGGAGTAATGGTATTAGGAATTAACTATGCACAGGCACAAGAAACGGCCACCACTACAGTAAATATTAACTTGGCAGATGTTATTTCTATCGATCCTGGAAGTGTAGCTAAAGGTGGAGAGGTAAATTTTTACTACAATACAGCAGAGGATTACCAGACTACACAAACTATTGCAATTGCCAACAGCTTAATAGTAACTTCAGCAAAAGAGTTCGATATTTATGTAAAATCGAATGGAAAGGACTTTGTAAATGGCGACTATAAAATTCCTGTTGATGTATTAACCATAACCGCGAAAGGGGGCACCATGGAGGGGAAAAAGGAACGCATTAAAATAGGAAAGTCTGATAAAAAATTGGTTAAAAAAGCTCCTTATGGAAGTAAGCTTACGCTCGACTTAGATTATGAGATTAGTGGAAAAGATGCTTCTAAATCTATTTTAGGGAAGCCAACAGGGGTTTATACGCAAACAGTAACTTATACCGCTGCAGCTCACTAAGCTTAAGATATAACTAGTGCGATTTGGGATTCCCTTAGTGACTATTAGCGTCACTAAGGGAATCTTTTTTATAGCGACTTTTGTAATTGAAGTTGGCTTCTGTTTATGGGACGTTATCTAATAAATGCTTCTTTAAATATAGGAGATGCAGTGAAGGATTTATTTAAATTTACTCGATAATCGAGAATTAAATGCTCCGAGACTGTCTTGCCAGAATCTTCCAGGCGGGCTTGCCTCGAGGTAGTTTACTACATAAAAATTAATGAAATAATATTCGAGGTAATTTCCTACAATTGCAATTTATGGTTATATTTATATAATCATTTTAAATCGCGCTGAAATGGACATCTACCGGTTGATTAAGAAGGAGGGAATTTGCGTTATGGTATTTGCTTTTGTTATGCTTATAGCTGGAATGGAAAAGGCGTGTGCGCAGGAGGCTACAACTACTATAAACCTTGTATTGGCCGATGTAGTTTCTATTGACCCAGAAAGTGCTGCAAAGGGTGGTACGGTAGATTTTAATTATGAAAATGTGAACGATTACAATTCTGAAAAAACAGCCAGCATTCCTAATAGTCTTATTATTACTTTTTCAAGGCCTTTTAGTTTAAAGGTGAGAGCTAATGGAGAAAGCTTTGAGAATGGTTTTCATGTTATCCCTGTAGATGTGCTGACGGTTAAATGTAATGAGAGTTCTGAAATTACTGGAACCACTGCACCTATTACCCTGTCTACTAAAGATCAGGTTTTAATTAACGGTGAAGGTAGTGGGAGCAAATTAAAGCTTCATTTAGATTATACTATTCCCAAAGCAAGATCGGCCTCCGCAGATATTCTGGGCAAACCAGCGGGCAAATACACCCAAAAGGTGACCTATACAGCCACCGCACTTTAATAATATTATTTCTTACCTATTCTCTTCAATCTAGTGCATTGACTTTTTAAGCGATTGCTTTATTAATATAAGTTGTAGTGCTTTCGGTATTATTACGTTACTGTTTATAGTTCTGTAGTAATATTACCCAATCTACCTGTAATACTATCAGTCTAATTAGCTATAGATTAGACCCTTTTCTTTTTTCTCACCTAATCTTATAGGTATAACGTAGTAACTCTTGTAGTTTATTTACTACGTGCGAATCCAATATCTACTACAAAGAAAACTACATCTCCTACATACCTTTGCAGTGTTGAATAATAAACGAAAACAAAAATTAAAGTAAATAACTCAATTATGAAAAAACAAATTATCAGTGCAACTTTGGCTCTTGGAGCAATTTTATTAGGAATGAATAATGTACAGGCTCAAGCAACTCAAATAACTGGAGATGCTAACCCAGCAACTACAACTGTTAATATAAAACTTGCAGATGTAATTTCAATTTTGCCTTCAAGTGCAGCTAACGGAGGTGAAATTAATTTTGAGTATAATTCTGCTGAAGATTACCACAGTGTTCAAACAAAAAATCAGCCAAATGCATTGATTGTTACTTCAACAAAAACTTTCAATATAGCTGTTAAGGCTGGTGGAGCGAATTTTGAAGGGCCCTCTACCTCTACTATTCCTGTTAATGTGTTAACAATAAAACCAGTAAAAGGTGGAACAACAACTATGACTGGAGCTACAGGAGATGTGAATTTGTCCACTATTGATCAGAAATTAATTCAAGGTGCGGATATAGGGAGTGAAGTTGTATTGGAGTTAGACTATGAAATTCCTGCTGCTAAAGCCTCTTCATCTGACATCTTAGGAAAACCTGCAGGTACTTATACTCAAAACGTAATTTATACTGCTACCGCAAACTAATATAGATTTAAACTCTTTAAGATTCCCATAGTTGCGTTTTTACCGTAATTTTGGGAATCTTTTTAATTTAAACCGTTAGATAAATTATGCGTACTTTCTTTCTCTTTTTTATTTCCATTATAGCAATGACATCAGTTGCTGCACAGGGTGTATCCATGTCGCCTACCCGTTTATTTTTTACCGGTGCTCCTGGAGAAACTGTTACGGAGAAAGTGATTTTGCACAATAGTTCTAACAAGGATTATGTCCTTTCTATTAATTACAAGGATTGGAAGAGAGAACTAGATGGCAATAAAATTTATTTTGAATCTGGTGCTTTAGATAATTCTAACGCTTCTTGGCTTTCTACCCTACAAAACACGGTTAGTGTTGCTGCAGGGGCTACTAAAGAAGTGCTAGTTACTATGCAGATTCCAGAAAACGCCTCTACATCTGAACTTACTAATAGCATGTTGTTTTTTACGCAGCTGCCTACGCAAGAAGATAAAACCACTTCTAGCAGTACTGGATTAGGGATTATTACGTTGTTTGAGTTTGGACTGCATGTGTATTACACGCCTCTAGCCAATAATAATAAGAGTTTAGAAATTACCAATATAGAAGAGATTACGGATGCAGCTAGTAAAAAAGCAGCCATAAGCATTACTAATGACGGGAATGTAGTAAATGATGCTACAGTAGAATTTGAACTTACCAATACCGAAACGGGGGAAGAAATTAAATTAGATCCCACATCTATTTCCATGATGCCAGACACTCATCAAGTAGTTCAGTTTAACCTTCCAGAAGGAATTTCTGGAGAATTCCTAGGAGTTGCTATCATTAAAATGGCAGGCTCTAATGATCTTCGCGTGGGAGAAAAACACTTCAGTTTCTAGTTTAAAAATTGAGCAATCACTGTTCTATATCAATCCCTTTTTTTAGAAAAGCAGGCTTCTTCTTTGCTCTAGTTTTTCTAAATTTCTCCTATGTATATAGTCAGAAAGAGGTGGATATTGAGGCGTATTTTGAAACGGACAGTATAGCCGTAGTAAAAGGATCTACCTTCACTAATTTCTTAGTAGTGAAAAATACTAGCGACGCAGAAATTACCGTTCAGGAATTAGCCCCACAGGAAAAATACCCTGGTCTACTTTTCTATCCTAAGCAAAACTTCACCTTGGCTGCAGGAGCGAAAAAACGCCTGCCTTTAAAGTTTATTGCCAATTTAGATTTTATGAAAATGCCCTCTAATAAGATCGCATTTTCTTTTTCTTATAAGACCGCTAGCACTTCCCAAAAAATGGAAACTGCTTTTATCGCCCAAAAAGATGAAGACCGTTCTATTGCTATCTACCCGTTTTCTAGAGAAAACTACCTCAATCCCGCTACACCAGAATCGTCCCTAATGGTTTTTGTGGAAAACAGGGGTTATGCTAAAAGGAATATAAAACTGGAATTTCAATCCCTGCCAGATGGGTTGACTATAATACCTAACCAGCAAACGGTGACCTTAGAAGGTCTAGAAAAGCGAATGGTGGAGATTAGGGTAGCTACTCGAAATCAGAATGTGCTTTTTCCAGATTATAATATTGAGGTGAAAGCCACTGATCTACTTGATAATGAGCGAGTGGGAAGTAGCCGTATTCAACTTGTGGTGCTATCTTCTAACCGGCAAATTGCTAGAGGGGTAGAATCTGGAAGGAGAAGTAACTATGCAGAAGTTGCTTATAATGAAAATAGTTCTGGATATAACTACCTACAGCTAAGAGGAAATACCGAATTTTCTCCAATCGAAAATGTTTATGGGCGCTTTAATATAAACACGGATTATTACCAGCAAGACGGTCTCTATAATCTCTATGATACTTGGTTAGAATTGGAGCACAGCAATGCGGTAATGAGATTAGGAAATGTGCAAGGCAGCGATTATGATTATTCCGTTTCTGGTAGAGGAGGGGTAATTACAACCAAATTTGGTCTTAATAAGGAGATAGAGGTGTTGGCATTGCAGAACAATTACAGCCTCTATGGTACCTATTATCAGCAAACAGGAGGCTCTAAAATGACAGGGGCAAAGTACAGTTTTGGAGATCCCAATAGCTTTCATGGGAAGCTATCCTATATTTTTGAGAATGATCCTAGGCTGTCTACAGACACACAGTTGACTAACCTAACTACTTCCTTTTCTTTGAATGAGCAACATAACTTTAGCCTAGAGGCAGGATTAAGCCATGAGAAAGGACTAGTAAATAACGATAACAATACAGGCGCTTCTGCAGAACTGAATTATGATGCCAACATTGGGGATTGGAATTTTCAATCTTTAAACTCCTATTCAACTAAGTCCTACGCGGGATTAAGCAGAGGGTCCTACTATTTTAATCAACGTATTGGTCGAGAATTTACTAAAGGCAAACGAGGATTCTTATTATATCAGCGTTCTCAGGTGCAACCGGAATACCTAAGTTTTCAGAATACGGGCAATCTTTCTAACGGGTATACTATGTATCCTTTTTACTATAGTAGTTCAGAAGCCGTAAAATTGGGCTATCAATTCGCTTTCAGAAACTGGAATGTTTTGTTGTCTCCTCAGCTAGAGCATCAGAAAAACGAGAGTAATACTATTGCACGTGGACTTCTTTCTTATAGGTTTCATACCAATTTTGGCACCACCTTTGGAAACTATGGAATTAATTTTTCAGGAGAATATTCTAGATCCAAACAAGAAAATAGTATAGATTGGTTTAACAGTCTTAGGGCTACTATGTCTTATCGTTTTAAAAACTTTTCCTTAAATGGAACGGTGCAAAGGAATCCAATTAATGTGTACGAACTAAACTCTTACGATATTAGTGGGCAGGGGTTTATTAACTATAATGTATATTCTTCCTATAATTTTCAGGCCTTTAAAAGTGCTCTTTCGGGATCAGCCTCAGCAGGTGTTAACTACTCCGAGTTGTATCAAAACTTAAATAAGACGGTAACTGGAAATTTAGAATATAAGATTTCTAATAGTTGGGCTACTACTGGATATTTTAATTATTCCGATTATGAGTCCATACAATCCAACGGGTATAGTGGTTACAATTATCAGTTTAGGGTGGGAATTAAGAAGTACTTTACTGCGGCTACTTCTATCGGTAACCACAAAGTAAGTTTCCAACTTTTTGAAGATGCAAATTTCAATGAATTATTAGATTCTGGCGAACGTGTCCTTGCCAATGAAATGGTAAAACTAGATAGATATGTAGCCATAACCGATAAAAAAGGAAAGGTTACCTTTTTAAATGTACCCCAAGGCACTTATAAGTTAGAAGTAAACCAGAGTGTAGGCTCCAGATTAAGGATGGATCCTATGATATTGGTCGATAGGAACGTAAAAATGAATGTGGGCTTAGTAAAGAACATTAGGGTAACGGGGAAATTAACTGAGATTAGACAAGCGTACGATTTTAAGGAAACCACGGTCACAGGAATTGTCGTCTATGCTAAAAGTGAAGAGGGGGTGGTGCATACCGCTGTGGTAAATCAGAATGATGAGTTCGAGTTTTTCTTGAAAGATGGGCAATATGACATCTATATTAAAAATGACAAGTACAACTTCATCAATCCTAAGCAAACTATAGTAATAGGAAATACAGAGAATGTGGAGTCCTTATTATTTGAATATAAGAAGAAAGACACCGAAATAAAGGTGAAAAGATTTTAAATTTGGGAATTATGAAGGCGTTTATAAGATTTATTTTAGGAGGAGTTACCTTATTAGGTACTTTAACTTCGCTAATTGCCCAAGCACCAGTTAGAATAGAGATTCCGGCTAGTAATATTATTAATGGCACTGAGTTCTCCACAACGCTCACTGTTTTAAACACTGGGGGTCAAGATAAATGGAGAAATCATGATATCACTCCATATATGATGTCTACAAGCAATGTATTTACACATACAAACAACATTAACAAACTTCCTTCTTCTATATTACAGTGGCGTCTAGATAATATAGGAGGTAAACAACCCAAATTTCATGATCATGACGTCTATCCAGGGTATCAATGGTTTTCCACTACTCAAACAAATTGGTACGAACCCCATTCTAGAGGGGGATCTAGTTTTAATCCAGGAGAGGTAGTATTCAATTTTAAAATATCAGCTTCCGATTTTGCCAATAATATCTTTATTCCAGGAGAATATAAGTTAACCATCAACCATAATTATGGAGGTTATTTTACTCCAGATAGTTTTGATGTTATTCTTGTAATTCCCTCTACTTCTGCCTCCTCTATTAATTGGATGTCTAATAACACCATGGTAAATCATACCATTTCAAATTTAAATGCATATAGGGCATTTACAGGAAGACAAATTTCAATCGGGCAAACAAAAATTTCAAATGCTGTTGAATTTAATCTTTTTGGGAAAACCACTTCTGCAATACAATTTATATCATCTAAAGCAGTACAATCCACATTATCACCTGTATTTATAAAATTAGAAAGCTCTAATTCTTCAAAAATTTCAAAACTTCCTCTTTCTCAAGAAAACTGGACAAATTATACCCCAAATGGTCCATTTGCAGTAGCGCCTGGGAATCAAAATACATTTGACCTTAATTTTTCAATTTCAAATTTAGATCTTAAAAATTACTTTTTTAAAGCAGGGGCCTATACCTTTCAGTTAGAATTAGATGCTAAGAGTCCAGACAATGTTCATTCTGCAATACAATTAACAGATGTTACACTAGAGGTACCTCCCCTCTCAGAATTAACTATTGCCCCCTCTAAACGGGAAGTAAACTTCGAGTTTAATAGTGCAACACATTACCAGCAAGGGCAATCTAAAGTAATTCCAACTCAACTTAAGCTGTCTAACAACGAAAATTATGAGTTGTATGTAAAATCTGCCGCGGCCTTCTTCAATAAAGAAGGAGTACAATCCAGCATAAATTCTACTATTTTAGAAGTAGGTGTAAATGGCATTAGTACCGTACCCTTAACGACTACCCCGCAAAAAATTATTTCGGCAGGGGCCCCTGTTTTAGATCAGGAATTTGATATTAAATATTTAATCTCTCCATCTGCTGCGCAATCCTTAATAGAAAAGGAAAAAACTACCTATTCTATTAATGTAATTTATAGCTTTACCGCTCAATAAATCGTAAAGTTATTTTCGTTGTCCATGCCATAATAGCATTGATACTTATTAAAGTGAAAAATTAAAATGAACAATCATAACAATAGTTCAGAGCAATATCAATCTTTATGTAGATTAAAGACACTCAATACCATTTATAAAGATGTTTTTGACTTCCTAATCTATTCCGTTTCAGAAGTGCTAGGTGTACCGCTATGTACCATTACTATATTTAAAGAGTCGGAGGTGTATGTAGTAGCAACAAACGATGATTCCATAGAAAAAATATGGTCTCTAGATCCTGAATTAAAAATTGTTGAACAGGAAAGCGGGAAGGCGTTGAATTTAGCGCCTCACTCCACAGATAAATTTGAGGTAAGGTTTAGCAAAGCACTCCCTATTTTTCATTTTAATGGTTCCCTAGTAGGGAGTCTAAATATTTTTTATGATAAAGAAAAAGAATTAACGGAGTTTGAAAATACATTTCTGGCTAAAGCTATTAAACAGGTGAACTTTTTAGTAGCGAGTAAGCTTAGAGACCAACGTTTAGAAAATCAGGATACGCTATTTAACCTGTCTAGGGATTTAATTGGTATTATCTCCTTTGAGGGGGTTTTAATCTCGCACAACCCCTCATTTACAAATACATTGGGGTGGAGTATAGAAGAGTTTTTGGGATTGCCTTTAGGAAATATTATTCTTGAAGAAGACCTAGAGAAAACTGCGAAGTCAATGGAGAAACTTAAGTCTGGAGAATCCGTTGTTAATTTCACCAATAGATTTAAGACAAAAGATGGTGAGATTAAATGGATGGAATGGACCAGTACTCCAATTATGGATGCAGAAATTATATTAACTATTGGTCGTGATGTTACCGAGTTTGTAAAAAGAGAGCAACTGCTAGAAAAAAGCGAACAAAAATTCCATAATTTATTTAATAATGTAACAGGGATTTTAAGTATTCATGATCTTGAAGGAAACTTTATAGACGTTAATCCTGCAGGCTTGAAGGCTTCCGGATATACTGAGCAAGAGATGAAGCAGTCCACTATTTTTGATTTGATTTCTGCAGATAGGAAGGAGAAAGTAAAGGAGTATTTGTCTGCAGTAAGTGAATGCGGAAAGGCCTCGGGAGAAATGGCTATTGTTAAGAAATCTGGGGAAAAGGCTGTTTGGTATTTTATGAGCAACCTAGATGAGGATGAGAAAGGAAATAAGCGAATTTTAACCAGCGTAATAGATATCTCGGAGCAAAAGAAATTGTCCGATGAGCTTTTAAAAGCTAAGGAAGAAGCGGAAGAAGCATTAAAAGTGAAGTCGCAGTTTATAGCCAATATGAGTCATGAAATTCGCACTCCTTTAAATGGGATTATTGGTTTTACGGAATTGGCGCTAGGCACAAAACTAAATGATACGCAAAAGCAATACCTAGAGATTATCAATCAGTCTGGTGTTGCACTGTATAGTATTATTAACGATATCCTAGATTTCTCCAAAATTGAAAGTAACAAAATGAAGTTAGATCTAGATAGGGTAGATCTGGAGGAGTTAATTTCTGAAACTTTCAATATTGTTTCCTTTGGAATAAATAAAAAAGGGTTGGAGATGTTGATGGATATAGACCATAACATTCCCCGATATATCTGGGCAGACGCTACGAGACTAAAACAGGTTTTAGTAAATCTATTAGGCAACGCTTTAAAGTTTACCGAGCAAGGTGAAATTAAGTTGTACGTAACTATTTTAGAAGATTACGGCAACAATAAAATGCGTTTGCGTTTTGGAGTCAGTGATACTGGTATTGGGATTCATAAGGATAAACAAGAAGAAGTTTTTAGTCCGTTTACCCAAGAGGATGGGAGTATTACCAAAAGATATGGGGGTACCGGTCTGGGACTTACAATTTCTAATAAGTTGTTGGCCTTAGGGAATAGCATCTTGCAACTAGATAGTGAACAGGGGAAAGGAAGTGACTTCTATTTTGATATTGAATTTAAAGTAGAACATGAGGAAACAGATAATGGCCTAGAGGATATTAAGAGGGTGCTTATTGTTGATGACAATGAGAACAACCGAAAAATCCTAAGACGGATGTTAGAAATTAAAAACATTGAAGTAGAGGAAGCAGACAGTGGTCTAAAAGCTTTGTTGATTATGATGGATCATCCGGAGTTTGATGTCATTATTATGGATTATCACATGCCGGTAATGGATGGGATAGAGACTATTCGGAAAATTAAAGGACTTGCCCCATCTCAATCTTGTGAAATACCATTTATTGTACTGTATAGCTCTTCTGATGACAATCAATTACAAGCTGCCTGTGAGGAATTAGAAATAGAAAGTAGATTGGTAAAGCCAATTAGGATGCGGCAAATGTATGCAACCCTGGCTGGACTTAAAAATATTGCTTCTGAGAAACCTAAAGCGCCTAAAGATATTGTTTTAGAACCAAGTAGTCCCAAATTAAAAATTCTAATAGCGGAGGATAATGAGATTAATATGCATCTAACCAAGTTGTTTTTGCTAGAACTTGTTCCTAACGTTATTGTTATTGAGGCTTTAAATGGGAAAGAAGCGGTTGAGAAATATACCCATGAAAAACCAGACATCGTTTTAATGGATGTGCAAATGCCCAAAATGAACGGCTTAGAGGCTACTCAACTTATTAGAGCTTCTGAAGAGGAGGTAGAAGTGCCAATTATAGCGCTAACTGCCGGAAGCTTACCAGGAGAGAAAGAAAGATGTTTGGATGCGGGGATGACAGATTTCTTGGCGAAACCTATCTTACAGCAGTCGTTGGGTAATATGCTTGCCAAATGGTTAGGAGAACCAATTTATGATAAAAACTAAGTATAAAACAACTAGTATTAATTAGGCTATGGGTACAGAAACAAAAGAGCTAATAGCAGAAATCCAAAAACTGCAGCAAGAAAGTGAATTAAAGACAGGGTGGATTTCCTTAATCTCCCATGATTTTAAAGGAGTCTTTAGAAACCTATTGTGGCTTACTGAAGCAGTGGAAAACGAGGGAATGAGTAAAGATGACTTCTTTAAGTTATTGCCAAGAATAAAGGAGGATGCCCAAAAGAACCTTCAAACGGTTACGGATACTAGCGATTGGATAAAAAGTCAGATTAACGGTTTTGAACCTAAAAAGTCTAAAATATTTGTTTTAGACCTATTTATTCAACTTAAAAAAGAATTTGAGGAGAAATTAGAAGATAAGAAAATGGACTTTCAATTTAAGGGAAATGAAAGCCTAGTTTTTTATAGCGATGAGTTTCTTGTTTTGTTTATTTTAAAAAAGCTTTTAGACAATGCTATAAAGTTTTCCCATGAGAATGGATGTATAGAGTTTAAGGCATTAGCGTCTGATGATACTATTAGTTTATCCATAAAAGATAGTGGTGTAGGAATGAGCAAGGAGACTAAAGATTTACTATATTCTTTTGAAGGTCCAGTGTTTGAAGGAACAAAAGGTGAAATTGGTGCGGGCTTAGGTTTGAAGGTTGTAAAAAATTTCGTATCCTTGCTCGCAGGAAAAATAGATATTATCACTACTGAGAATGTAGGGACTAAAATTACTATTTCCTTACCCCCGAATTGAAAAGTAATACATTATGTTAACCGCCTCTCGTATTTTAGTTGCAGATGATCATGTTATAGTACGTATGGGATTGGTTCAAATGATTGAGAAACAGAGGCCTAACGCTGTTCTTTCTGAAGTTGACGATTATAAGTCTCTTATGGCTCTGGTCTCTAAGGAAAAATTCGACCTAGTTATCCTAGACGTAAATATGCCTAATGGTACGCTGCAACAGGCCATTGATTTTATAAAGTTAAAGCAACCATCGCTAAAAATCTTAATTTTTTCTTCTCAAGAAGAGCATTTGTACGCCCTGCGTTATCTTAAAATGGGTGCAGATGGATTTTTAAACAAATTGTCGCCCAAGGAGCAAATAGATGACGCCATTACTACTATATTAAAGACAGGCCGATATTTAAGTGATGAGGTGAAAGAACAATTGGTTTTTAGTAAATTAAATAATCAGGAGAATGCTGCATCTATTGAAGCATTATCTAACAGGGAATTAGAGGTTGCGCATAAATTAATAGAGGGGCTTACCTTAAAAGAGCTGTCTAATCAGTTAAATCTTCACGTTTCTACGGTTAGTACCTATAAGAATAGAATATTCGAGAAACTGAACGTTCAATCTATTCCCGAGCTTATCGCTATTATGCGGGTTTATAATTGATTTGAAGTTCAGCAGTGCCTCTGCTGTCGCTTATCACTATTTCATCATACCTAGGAGAACCATTACTCAAACCTTCTGATATTCCTTGCCTTAAGATTGCTTCTAATCAGAATGACGTTAAATATTATCTTTGATTTTGAGTGACGTTGTTAATGCGGGTAGCTTAGATTAAGATAATTTCAGTAGTTTAGATGTTAAGCTATTAGAATAATAAGAACCTGAGAGGAGAATAGTATAGTAGTTGTCAAAGGTTAGAGGGGTTCTTGTAGGATAGAAAAATGCCTAGATTTAGGAATGATGAATTTCTTAGATCCCTCCTTTATAAACAAATTTTATTGAGGTAAATACTATTTGGTTGGGTATCAGTGAACATAAAGAATTAATGCGATAAGTGCCTAGATAAATTTAAAGAATGAGTAAGGAGATAAAGGAGCTTAGGGAAGAGAAAAAAAGGTTACAAGAAGAAATTGAACTTAAGAAGGGGTGGATTTCATTACTCTCGCACGATTTTAAAGAGGTTTTTGGAAATTTATTATGGCTAATTCAATCTTTAGAAAGTGAGTTCGTAAGCAAAGAAGATTTTTTTAATTTGTGGCCTCGGATAACGAAAGATGCAGAAAAAAGCCTCCAAACTGTTAATGATACTAGTACTTGGCTTAAAACACAATTAGATAAGTACAAACCTCAAAAAACGGAGCTGACGGCGTATGATTTATTTATAGCGCTTAAGGAAGGGTCTGATGAAGCGCTGACTGAAAAGAAAATTGACTTTACATTTAAGGGGGATGAAAGCCTGACATTTTCTAATGATTCTTTTTTGATTTTGTTCATTTTGAAAAAATTGGTGAATAATGCTATAAAGTTCTCAGAATCTGGTAAATCGGTCGATTTTGAGGTGTTAAGGAGTGAAAATGACATCGTTATCTCTGTAATAGATTATGGATTAGGAATGGGAAAAGAAACTCAAAAATTGTTATACTCTTTTGAGGGGCCTGTATTTCAGGGAACAAATGGAGAAGTAGGCGCAGGATTAAGCTTAATAATCGTACAACAGTTTCTTAGTTTATTGCAAGGAGAAATGGAAGTGGTTTCCACAGAACATAAGGGGACAAAAGTAACTATTGCCTTCCCCGAAATAACCACCTAATTTACTGGATAATCGTGATATGAATACTCCTAGCTAGCTTGCCCGAATCTTTCAGGCGGGCCTGCCGCGAGGTAGTTTACTTCTAACCTTGCTTAGATAGCCTTTTTAGTCGTTATTCTGCAGCTATAATTAAAGCTGGACTATCTATAGAATGCGCTTCCATATTAAAATTCCCATAAAAGCTACAATTCCTAAATCCTGCCTTATTCAATAAACTAGCCAATTGCTCTTTTAAAAGAGGGAGTAATGGAATACTATTTTCAATTATTTGTTGTGTAGATTTTATCGTTAATCGTGTATTAAAATCAATTTTGTTTCCTGATGAGTGATAATTATAGTTCCGTTCAAATATAATTTCATCATTTTCTATAGTTGGTAGTTGCCTAATATTCTTCACAAGAATCTTATCGTAATTTACTATTTGCAACAATAACTTTCCATTGGGCTTAAGGACTGCTTTAGATTGTTGTAGAAAATTGTTTATTTCACTTAGGGAGTTCAAATGAACTAATGTATTTCCAAAACATATAATTCCATCTATAGAATGCTTAGCCAGGAAATGGTCTAGTTTAAGCATGCTTAGTTCGTGAAATTGAACAGAGTTTAACGCATCTTTCGCTTTGGTTTTAGCTACTCTAATCATTTCAGCATCCATATCAATTCCCACTACATTCTGGTAATAATTGCTCAACGCCAAGGAAAGTGTTCCAATACCACATCCAATATCTAAAAGCTTTGAGTCACTTGTTGGTAGTGTAGACTTAACAAAATCGATTTGTTTGTCATTAATTTTAAAAATATGGTGATAATAGGGAGCAATCTGCTGGTAAAAACTCATAATCATTATTTTACCCCTAAAGATAACGGTTGCAACCTACTTTATATAACCATTTGTTATTGTTTCTACTGTGGCTTTTAAAAGTGAGGAATAGCAACTTTTAGAAAAATGGGTCTGAATCGCAATTTTTCTGTAATATGTTAGAACGCTTCTTTTACTATCATGTTCTTATTTATATGTAGGTCTGCTAGTTCTTTTTCAATGGCATCCATCATCTTTGGAGGCCCGCATACATAGAAATAGCCATTTAAGTTGGCGTTTTTCTTTATCGTATCTGCGGTAATGTAACCGTGTTGATAATCATCTGTCTTTTCTTCAGATAGAATATTAACACAGTGCTGTCCTAACATGTCCTTAAATTCCTTTTCCAAGATAATATCGGACTTTGTTTTATTGGCGAAAAGAAGGGTATTGTTGCCAAGTTTACCTTTAGCTTTTAGATCCCGAAGAATGGCAATAAAAGGGGTGATGCCAGCGCCTCCAGCAATAAAAGTTCCCTCTCCCTTATAATTGATATCCCCAAATATATCATTGACGATTAATTGGTCTCCGGCATGTAATTTTAGTAGCTCCTTGGTAACTCCATCATGACTCGGATAGGTCTTTATCATAAACTCTAAATGATCCATATTAGGAAGTGAGGTAAAAGTAAATGGCCTTCCTTCTTTCTCCCAACCCCTTTGGTTTATGAAAATTTCCGTCGCCTGTCCAGGAACATATTTCACTTCCTTGGGTTTTTCGGTGACAATTTGTAACACGTCATGGGTGGCGTGGTTAATAGCTCTGATTTTAACGACATGCTTTTCCATAATTCATAGGATATTATGATTTTTTCTCTAAATCTGAGTGGTAAGAACAGTTGGGGCAGTCTTTAATCTCTCCCTGTTTTAAACGTATGCCATCTATATACTTCACCATAAATTTTTGAATCTTCATATACTTAGCGCGATGGTTGTTTACATCTATCTGTTTGTCTTTGAACAATTGACGTATTTTATGGTCATATTCCTGACGCCCCCAACACAGGGAACAGGTTCCTTCGGGAGATTTCCCTTCTGTTTCTTTTTGGGGCTTATCAAAAAAGCGTACTATGTTTTCTATTAGGTCCATAATAGTGTGGTTTTTTTCATCAAAGGTAAATGTGTGGTGGGCATAAGCAGCCCACCATTCATTTTGATATGATCTAATTGTTTTCCAACATTACTGTTAAATAGATGCCTCATTCCAATTGGGCATCCATGGTTATCTTAAAACTTAAGGCCTTGCTTACTGGGCAATTCTCTTTAGCTGTTTTAGCATATACCTTAAAATCATCTATACTGATATTGGGTATTTTAGCCTTCAAGGTTAAATGGGACTCGGTAAGGTCTAATTTCTCTACATCCATAGTAATGGTAGCAGCAACGTCCAGATAGTCTGCCGTGTAACCTGCCTCTCCCAAGATAGAGCTCAGTGCCATGGCAAAGCAGCCTGCATGTGCTGCTGCTAGTAATTCATCCGGATTGGTGCTTTTGCCATCCCCAAAACGAGAGTTAAAGCAGTATTTAGAATTGTCTAACACCTTGCTCTGGGTAGTTATTTTTCCTTCCCCACCTTTAAGGGAGCCCTTCCAAAGGGCATGTGCTGTTCTTTTCATAGTAAATGGTTTTATAGATTTATATTGTAGAAGTAATATCTTCTGTTTATTATTTTTCTTTCTCTAAGAATTGCCTTAATACATATTGTAAAATTCCACCATGACGGTAATATTCAATATCTATGGGTGAGTCTAGTCGTACAATTGCTCCGAATTTAATTTCTTCTCCTTTCTCGTTTTTGGCAATCACCTTAATTTCCTTTAAAGGAGTAATATCCTGGGCAATTCCGGTAATAGTAAAAGTTTCCGTTCCGGTGATACCTAGTTTCTCTGCGGTGTCGCCCTCTTTAAATTGTAAGGGTAATACTCCAAGGCCTACCAAATTGCTTCGGTGGATGCGTTCATAGCTTTCTGCCAGAACAGATTTAATTCCCAGTAGGAAGGTGCCTTTTGCTGCCCAATCTCTAGAGGATCCACTTCCATATTCTTTCCCGGTCAGTACAATCAATGGGGTATTGTCTGCTTGGTATTTTTGCGCAGCATTAAAAACAGACATTTCTTCTCCTGTGGGGAGGTGAGTAGTAAATCCCCCCTCTTTTATCGCCAGTTTATTTTTAATACGAACATTTGCAAAGGTACCGCGTACCATTACTTCGTCGTTCCCGCGACGACTCCCATAGGAATTGAATGCTTCTTTTTTTATTCCTCGGGAGATCAGGTATTGCCCCGCAGCCGAATGTTCGTCAAAAGCACCGGCTGGTGAGATATGATCGGTTGTTATACTATCTCCCAACACTAATAGAGCACGGGCATTTTCTATGTCTCGCAAGGCAGGAGCCTTCTCAGAAATATTTTTGAAAAACGGAATCTCTTTAATATAAGTCGACTCATCGTCCCATTTATACAACCTGCCTTCTGGGATTTCTAGGTTTCTCCATATATCGTTGCCTTCAAATATCTCCCCGTAATTTTTTGCAAAATCTTTAGGTGATAGTACGCGTGCGAGAATCTCATTTATTTCGTCATCGGAAGGCCAGATGTCTTTAAGATATACTGGTAACCCATTCTTGTCATAGCTAATAGGGTCCTTGGTGAGGTCTATATCTACCCTTCCTGCAATGGCATAGGCAACAACTAACATGGGCGACATTAAGAAATTCATTTTTACTTGGGAATGTACCCTAGCTTCAAAATTTCTATTCCCCGATAGTACAGAGCATACCACCAAATCATGATCATCTACAGCCTTGGCAATTGCTGGAGGTAGAGGACCCGAATTTCCTATACAAGAAGTACATCCATATCCTACCAAATGAAACTGTAAGGCTTCCAAGTCTTTCATTAAGTCGGCTTTCTTTAAATAATCGGTCACCACCTTAGAGCCTGGAGCTAGAGAAGTTTTTACCCAAGGTTTCACATCAATACCATGTTGACGGGCTTTTTTGGCAACTAAACCTGCTCCAATCATTACAAATGGGTTGGAGGTATTGGTACAGGAGGTAATTGCTGCGATAACTACAGAGCCATCGGAAAGCATAAATTTATCGTCCCCCTCATTTATCCAAACCGTTTTAAGTCCGTCTTTTTCCTTGGTTTCAACTACTGCTTTGTGAGGCTGATGCTGGGTTTGAGGTTCAGGTTGATTGCCACCTTCCCCTTTCCACCTAGCTAGGGAGGTTAGCGTTTCTCGATCTTTTTGCTCTATATATTCGCGTTCAAATGAATCATTTAATAGATTGATAAAGGTAGGTTTAAAATTTCGTAATAAAATTTTGTCCTGTGGTCTTTTAGGTCCGGCTACAGTAGGTTCTATTGAGGAAACCTCTAGTTCTACAACCTCACTATACTTTATTTTTTCCTCGTTTTCCCTCCAAAGCATATTGGTCTTGCAATATTTTTCTACTAGGTTGATATGTTCTTCCGAGCGATTGCTTTTTCGCATGTATTCTAATGTCTTGTCATCTATAGGGAAATAGGTGATAGTGCATCCAAACTCTGGGGACATATTGCCAATAGTAGCCCTATCTGGTACGGAAAGATGGTCTAGCCCAGGTCCAAACACCTCTACAAATTTACCTACTACACCTTGTTTTCTCAGTAGGTTGGCAATAGTTAAAACAAGGTCGGTAGCAGTAGATCCCAAGGGAAGTTTCCCCGTGAGTTTAAGTCCTATGACTTCTGGAGTGATAAAATAAATAGGCTGCCCCAAAATGGCGGCTTCTGCTTCTATACCGCCTACACCCCAAGCTACTACACCAATTCCATTTACCATAGGAGTATGGCTATCCGTACCCACTAGGGTATCAGGAAATAATTCTCCATCCCTTTCAATAACACCTTTAGAGAAATACTCCAAATTTACCTGATGACAAATACCCATTCCAGGAGGTACTACACTGAAATTATCGAAAGATTTTTGAGCCCATTTTAAGAACTGATATCGTTCTTTATTACGATCATATTCCTTTTCCATGTTTCGCTCATAGGAATAGTTGGTGCCAAAATAATCTACCTGTACGGAATGGTCTATAACCAAGTCCACAGGAACCAAAGGATTAATTAAATCTGGATTTCTCCCTTTTCTGGCTACCTCTGCACGTAGGGAGGCGATATCTACCACTGCCGGGACTCCCGTGAAATCTTGCATTAATACCCGAGCGGGTTTAAAAGGGATGTCCTTTTCGGATCCTGTGGGCTGCCAGTGTAATAAGGTTTCAATATGCTCTTTGGTGATAGCGAAACCATCAAAATTACGAAGCATATTTTCTAAAAGAATCCGAATGGAAAAAGGCAGACTTTCTATTTTAAATCCTTGATTATGTAATTCGGTAAGACTGTAGTAGGTGAAAGTTTTCTCTGCTATTGGGATTGTCTTTTTAATTTTATAAGGATCTTTTTTCATGTCGTTTTTATTTTTAGTGAGTACGGGTTTAATGCATGTAATGAGACTAATCTTACTTATTTAGGTAATTGTATTAATTGAACTTATTTTTAATTAGACTTTTAGCTAATTGGGAGAATATGGTGTTCTTTTTTTGGGGGAGGGCAAAGGGCTTATCTAAGAGCCTATTTAGAGTAAGAAGGTGATAAATAGACTTAACTTTCTCTAAAATATTACTCCATATAATGCGCTTTGGTGTACGTCTACATTAACTGTAAAATAGAGTCCATGAGGTTATTCTGATTTATAGTTAAGGGTGCAATAGTATTAGCTCAATTACAAGATACCTGTCTATCATAAAGATACGCAATATTTTATTTAGGAGGAAATTATCTTAAATAAGAGTTTGTTAAGTTAAATACCTCGTTTTTATCCTGTTAAGTAGACCTTGGTTTTAAGGTTGCCTTAGGTTTGTGGTTGTTTTGACAGTGCTAGGTGAGGAGGGGGGAATTTTGCCTAAACTCTTAAGAATTGGAAGGGTAGATTTAGCAAATAGTCTCTTAAAAGTTTCCTTATAACTGTAGAAAATACATATATTATTTGTTTAGTTCCTTTAAGGATGAGCACTTGGTTTTTTACGATTTCAATATTTTGTTTTCAATTCTATGATGCTTTTGAGCAATTTAGCCGAGTTTATGAACATTGGTCGGGGATTTTTTTTTGTTTATCTAGTACTGCATAATTTAATTCCAACTTTTCGTTTGAAGAGGGCTACTGAGATTTCATCTAGATAAAATTTATTTAGTGGAATTGGTTAATCAAAGGGGGATATCCGTCAAAAAATAATTTGGTTTTCAGATAGATGTGGGAAGTGATAAGTTAATAAGATATACTTTTTGAGGAATGAAAGGAAAATTCAAGTTTATAGAGGTTGTTCTCACTTTTAGTGGAGCGGTCGTTTTGGTGATCTTACTTTTGGTGTTATCTAAATTTTTTTGGGGAATGTAATTTAGCTTAATTGCTTTCTGCGTATAGTCCATTTTTTGGGTGTAGGCTTTAAGTAAATTTGAATATTTTTTTGTCCTATTTTTAAGAATAATTGTTGTTTTAAAATAATATCGTAATAATGTCTAGAACTAATACTCGTTGGGTATTTGCAATGGTGATTGTCATCCTTGGTTTTATAATCGGAATATATCTACAGGATCTTAAGCATCAGGAGAGCACTAAGGCTGCCTGGGAAGCTAATAGATTTAATGTGGCTAGGTTTAATAAAATAATGCGTTTTACTGGGGAAATGAACGAGAGTAATTGGTCGTATATGAGGGATAGTATCGGACAACAACTAGATAGTTTAATGATTTTGAGATTCCGTAAGGAAGTAGATAGTTTAAACGCAATTAAAAAGAAGGATAAGTAGTAGCTTTATTATAGCGCTCTGCCGAACACTGCATTATTAAATTTTTGAATTCCTCTTTTAGTATTCTTCATCTTTAATAGTAATAATTACTATTCGTAGTAATACGAACAGCTAGTCTTCCTTTAATCTAGGGTTAAAGTATTTTAATGGATAGGTAATGTGACTTTGTAATTGGAAAAGAAGAGGTTGATATTTTCAAAAAAAACATAAGCATTTTACGATGAAAAGATCATCAAGAAATTAAGCTTTCAAATTCAGTGTTGTTGCACGTTTTAGTTCGACTTAAAAGAAGCCTAATCCGGCCAATATAAGAGTTACTATTACCGCTAAAAGTATCGCAACCAATACCACTACCATTACGCTTAGAAACCCATTAAGCACTCGTGTGCCAAAAGTAACGTCTTCCATAATTCACGATTTTACTACAATTTAAGAAATATTTATCGATTTTAAAACGTTTCTGGGGGTATTTCGATGAGCTATAGGCCTATTATTGTATTTATTTGATGAACTGTAAAAATTTCCGTTAAAAAGCTGATTTTTAATGTAGTTGATGCGGTTAGATTTTTCCCATGATGTTCGTAAGTGCTATGAAAATTTGTTCAGAGGTTATAGAAGTGTGCTGATGTAATCCATAATCTGGACACTTGCCCCCTTATTTTTGTTTACATAGTTGAGGTTGATTTCTCCTGTACGGCTTAGGAATTCTTTATCAGACACCAATCTATTCATCAGATTATGGTATTCCTCTTTGTTGTTCACTACTATAACGCCGCCTTCCTCTACTAAATCTTCGGCTTCCTTAAAGCCTTTAAAGTTGCTCCCTATGATTACAGGAATTCCAAAAACGGCTGGTTCTAGTGTGTTGTGTAAACCAGTGGCAAAGCCGCCGCCAACATAAGCTATATTGGCATAACTGTATACTTTGGTTAGTATTCCAATAGTATCTATAATCAACACCTTGTAATCGCTCAAAGGCTCATTGTCTAATTCGGAATAGAGTATGGTTTTCTTATTTATAGAAGCTTTTAACTTACTAATTTGTTCTGGTTTAATGTTGTGCGGAGCCAACACATATTTTAAATTGGAGTTGTCCGCATTAATGTAGGGGACTAGTACCGCTTCATCTTCTGGCCACGTGCTACCAGCAACCATTACGGGCGATTCAATTTTAAACTCCTCCATAAAAGGTAAGTGGTTATCCCTTTCTACAATTTCCATCACACGATCAAAGCGGGTATCCCCACCTAGGGTAACCTCAGTAATTCCTATTTCGTTTAAAAGTCGTACCGAATTGGTGTTCTGAACAAAGATATGAGAGAAGTGATGTAGGGCCTTCCTCATAAAGCCTCCATAACCCTTAAAATAGATTTGCTCCTCTTTAAAAAGAGCGGATATCAATAAGGTCGGTATTTTTCGTTCTGCCAATATTTTTAAATAGTTAGGCCAGATTTCATATTTCACAAAAATGACCAACTTGGGGTTCACCAAATCCACAAACTGCTGTGCGTTTTTAAAAGTGTCTAAGGGGAGATAGGTAATTGCATGAGCCGCATCGCTATTTTTCTTTACCTCATAACCGGAGGGAGAAAAGAAAGTAACCACTATTTTATAGGAAGGGTAGGTATGTTTTAATCGCTCTATAACAGGCAACCCCTGTTCAAACTCTCCTAATGAGGCTGTATGCACCCAAAGTACCTGGTCTTCCTTGGAAAGGGTTTTTCTTAGATAAGGAAAAACTTCTTTACGGCCGTTAACGAATAGTTTTATTTTAGGGTGAAATAAGGCAACTAGTCTTAGAGCCAAAGAACTTATTTGAATGGCAAAATTGTAAATCCTGGACACGTTAATTAGGTTTGGGGCTAAAATACTTCTTTAAATAATATCCATTAGCTGCGAATCCTTATTTTTGCAATAATATTTTGATAAATCAGGAGGATGAAAAAAATACAAATGGTAGACCTAAGCGGTCAATACCAGGCAATTAAAGATCAAGTAAACAGTTCCATTGCTAACGTAATGGAAACTACTGCTTTTATTAACGGCCCAGAAGTACATGCCTTTCAGAAAGAATTGGAAGAATATCTTGGTGTAAAGCATGTTATTCCATGTGCTAATGGTACAGATGCCTTGCAAATAGCAATGATGGGGTTGGGGCTGAAGCCCGGAGATGAGGTTATTACTGCAGATTTTACCTTTGCGGCGACAGTAGAGGTGATAGCTTTACTTAATCTAACTCCTGTTTTGGTAGATGTAGAGCCAGATAGCTTTAATATTAATATAGATGCGCTGGAAAAGGCCATTACTCCAAAAACCAAGGCAATTGTTCCCGTTCACCTGTTTGGGCAATGTGCAAATATGGACGCTATTCTAGAGATTGCAAAAAAGCATAACCTTTATGTAATTGAAGATAACGCTCAGGCAATAGGGGCTAGCTATACCCTAAAAGACGGGACTCGAAAAAAATCTGGTGCTTTTGGTGATGTTGCAGCTACCTCTTTTTTTCCATCTAAAAACTTAGGTTGTTATGGGGATGGAGGAGCGCTTTATACTAATGATGACGATTTGGCGCATACCTTAAGAGGTATAGTTAATCATGGGATGTATGAGCGTTACCATCACGATGTAGTAGGAGTGAACTCCAGATTAGATTCCATTCAGGCAGTAGTACTTCGTGCTAAATTGCCTCATTTAGATCAATATAATCAGCGAAGAGCAGAGTCTGCAAGGAAATATACCGAAGCTTTTAAAGGTCAAGAGAATATAATAGTCCCTAGTATTGTTCATACTTGTGGAAAAGAAGATACACAATGCGATTGTCATGTATTTCATCAATATACGCTACGAATTACTAATGGAAAGCGCGATGCTTTGGTAAAGCACTTTGCAGACCTACAGATTCCATGTGGAGTGTATTACCCAATTCCACTTCACCAGCAAAAGGCCTATAAGGACGAACGTTATAAAGAAGCGGATTTTCCAGTAACTAATCAATTGGTGAAAGAAGTAATTTCTTTACCTATGCATACAGAGTTAGATGATGAGCAGATAGCGCATATTACATCGACTCTAATAAAATTTGTGAATTCGTAGGCTTAGTATAAAGAGTTGCGCAGCCATAACTAATCAATTACAATAATAAGATAATGAAAATAGTAGTAACAGGAGGTCTAGGGTTTATTGGGTCTCATACAACAGTAGAATTACAGAAGAAAGGTTTTGAAGTGGTTATCATAGACGACCTTTCCAATTCTACAGAAAAGGTATTAGACGGAATAGTGGCTATTACTGGGAAAAGACCTGAATTTGAAAAAATAGATCTTAAGGAAAAATCCAAGGTGGAAGATTTCTTTAAAAGGCATCAAGATATTGCTGGTGTAATCCATTTTGCCGCTTCTAAAGCAGTAGGTGAAAGTGTAGAAAAGCCTTTGCTGTACTATGAAAATAATATTGGTACCCTAGTGTACCTTTTAAAAGAGTTATCTAAAAAGCAGCGTGCTAGTTTTATTTTTAGTTCTTCTTGTACGGTTTATGGTCAGGCCGATAAAATGCCTATTACCGAGGATGCACCGGTAAAGGCAGCGGAATCGCCATATGGAAATACAAAGCAGATAGGGGAAGAGATTATTCAGGAAACTTGCAAGGTAACTCCTGCTATTAATGCTATTGCTCTAAGGTATTTTAACCCAATGGGAGCACATCCTTCTGCAGAGATTGGGGAATTGCCAATAGGGGTGCCTCAAAACTTAGTGCCTTTTGTAACCCAAACAGGAGCCGGAATTAGAGAGCAGATATCTGTCTTTGGTGGGGATTACCCAACAGAAGACGGTACTTGTATTAGAGACTACATTCATGTGGTAGACTTGGCTAAAGCACACGTTGTTGCCTTAGAACGTCTATTAGATGGTAAGAATGAAGAGAATTACGAAGTATTTAATGTAGGGACTGGAAAAGGAAGCTCCGTTTTGGAAGTGATTCAGAGTTTTGAAAGAGTTTCTGGTAAGAAATTGAACTATAAAATTGTAGGGCGTAGGCCAGGGGATATTATGACCGCCTATGCAGATACTACTAAAGCTAATGAAGTGCTAGGATGGAAAGCGGAGTCTTCTTTGGATGAAGCAATGAAATCTGCTTGGCTTTGGGAGCAAAGAGTTAGGAAAGAGTCGGTTTAGTATATCAAAAATAATTACTACCTAAGGGGTTGTTTCCACTAAAGTATGGGATATAACCCCTAGGGATAGTTGGTAAGTTTTGCAGAGGAAGATGCGTGAGGGTTAATGAAGGTTGCATTAAACACCATGTAGAAAATTCATAAAAAGCATATGGTTCAACAATTTTCCAATATTGCGACACTCTTGGAATATGCTCAGGATAATAGTCTATATAACGAGCTTGTAATTCAGCTGAAAAAAGACTTTACCCTTGCTAACGTATATGTAGATTTTCCTGATGATGTTTTGCCCATGGATTTAAAGACAATAATCCATGAAAAAATTTACTACCTGATGATGGAAAGGTTTACGGAATATTTAAACCTTCTTTACATTGTAGATGTTCCGGAAAAGGTGGTAAAAGCCATTAAGAGTAATGATGTGGTAGAAATTTCTGGGGAAGTGAGCTTTGAGATTCTAAAAAGAGAATGGCAGAAAGTGTGGTTCCGAAAGAAATACGGATCGTGAATTAGAAGTACACCCTAACAAATGGCATCCAGGCATTGGAATAAATACTTTTCTGATTGTCGTGTAAAAGGTTGTATCTCACTCCCATGGTAATATTCGGTAGGCTATACCCAATCCCCGCAAATAAGGCAGGAGACCAATAGGAAGAAGTGTGATTTTCACCGTTTATTTTAACGCTGTTGTTTATCCTTAGCTGTTCTAATTCTGCAGAGAATTGCACTATTGGAATTGGATTGTAGAAGGTTAATATAGATCCACCATACGCCATAAGTTTGGCGTTATCAAATTTTGCATAATTAACATTGAGTGCTACTCCCGTACTAAATTCATTAGTTGCTCTGTAAATTGCTGAAGGAGATAGAGAAGCGTTAAAGCTTTTATTTCCAATTCCAAGACCTAAACCTCCTCCAATCTGTACTTTATTCCAAAAATTAGATTGATTCTGATTTTGTTGAGAATGACAAAGCGTGGTTAAAAAGCTGAAAAACAGTAAAAAATATTTCAGTGATTGTAAATAGGCTCTTTTTTTCATAGTGAATCCTAAATATTTGTCAATATTATGCCTAAGATAAGCTTAGATATGTGAAAAGTTGTATTTTTGATTTAAATTTTGATCAAAAGACAGAGAATTTTTTCATGGATAAATATTCTTTTTTAAACGCTGCACATACTTCATTTTTTGCAGAATTATACGACAAGTATTTAATTAACCCCGATAGTGTAGAGCCTAGTTGGCGAGCTTTCTTCCAAGGTTTCGATTTTGGAGCGGAGAGTGCTGGTGATGGACTTGCGTTAGAAACGCCACCGTCTTCCAATGTGGAGGGGCAATCGATAGATGTGCCCAAGGCCTTGCAAAAGGAATTTCAGGTGGTCCGTTTAATAGACGGCTATAGGACTAGAGGGCATCTCTTTACTAAAACTAACCCAGTAAGGGAGAGAAGACAATACTTCCCTACCTTGGATTTGGAGGAGTTTGGTCTAGAGCAATCCGATTTAGGAACTGTATTTACAGCAGGGGAGATATTGGGTATTGGTCCAAGCACACTTGAAAATATCATAGAGCATCTTACCAATATCTATTGTGATGCTATTGGTGTAGAATATATGTATATCCGAAACCCAGAAAGGGTAAAATGGATACAAGATTGGTTGAATGTAAATGATAACCATCCTAATTTTAATGCAGAGGAAAAGAAGCATATCCTAAAGAAACTGAACGAAGCGGTATCTTTTGAAGGATTTCTCCATACCAAATACGTAGGTCAAAAACGTTTCTCCTTGGAGGGGAACGAATCATTGATTCCGGCCTTAGATGTTATGGTAGAAAAGGCTGCCGAAATGGGAGTGGAGCAATTTGTTATGGGGATGGCCCATAGAGGTCGATTAAATGTACTTACCAATATCTTTGGTAAGGAGGCAAAAGATATTTTTAGCGAGTTTGACGGGAAGGATTATGATCAGGAGATTTTTGATGGCGACGTAAAATATCACCTTGGTTGGACATCCGAACGAAAGACTAGAAGTGGTAAGAAAATTAAAATGAATATCGCTCCTAACCCTTCGCACTTAGAAACTGTAGGTGCAGTGGTAGAAGGGATTACTAGGGCAAAACAAGACGTTCATTTCCCGGACGAGTTCTCTAAGATATTACCTATTGTAGTTCACGGAGATGCAGCTATTGCTGGTCAGGGGCTCGTTTATGAGGTGGTTCAAATGGCTTCCTTAGACGGGTATAAAACTAATGGTACTATACACGTAGTTGTAAATAATCAGATAGGATTTACTACTAACTATTTGGATGCTCGTAGTTCTACTTACTGTACAGATGTAGCTAAAGTAACTTTGAGTCCAGTGTTGCACGTAAATGCTGATGATGCTGAAGCGGTAGTACATGCTGCTACTTTTGCTCTGGAGTTTAGAATGCGCTTTAAAAGGGATGTCTTCTTAGATCTTTTGGGATATAGGAAGTATGGGCATAATGAAGGGGATGAGCCTAGATTCACCCAGCCTAAATTATATAAGGCAATCGCTAAGCACAAAAACGCAAGAGATATCTATGCGGAATCTTTAATAGAGCAAGGTGTTATTGGTGAAGATTATGTAAAAGAATTAGAAAAACAATATAAAGCTGATCTAGAAGAGGAATTAGAAGACTCTAGAAAGGAAGACAAAACAATCATCACACCATTTATGGCTGATGAATGGAAAGGATTCCAATATGTTAGGGATTGGGAGATGCTAGATCCAGTGGATACTACCTATAGTAAGGAGAAGCTTACCGAAATAGCGAAAGTAATAACAGAATTGCCTAAGGGTAAGAAGTTCTTGCGAAAAGTAGAACGATTGGTTCAAGACCGAAAAGATATGTTCTTTAAAAAGAATTCTTTGGATTGGGCTATGGGAGAATTATTGGCTTATGGTTCCTTGCTAGAGGAAGGGTATGGTGTTCGTATGTCTGGTCAGGATGTAGAAAGAGGTACTTTCTCTCACCGTCATGCGGTAATGAAAGTAGAAGAGAGTGAAGAAGAGGTGATGTTGCTTAATAACATCTCTAAGGATCAGGGCGATTTCCAAATTTATAACTCCCTATTATCGGAATATGGAGTGGTAGGTTTCGATTATGGTTACGCAATGGCAAGTCCAAATACATTAACTATTTGGGAGGCTCAGTTTGGTGACTTTAGTAATGGTGCTCAAATAATGATCGACCAATATATTTCTGCTGCTGAAGATAAGTGGAAGTTGCAAAATGGTTTGGTAATGTTATTGCCACATGGTTATGAAGGTCAAGGTGCAGAGCATTCATCGGCACGTATGGAGCGCTATTTGCAACTATGTGCTATAGATAATATGTATGTTGCTGATGTTACAACTCCTGCAAACTTATTCCATTTGTTAAGGAGACAGATGAAGGTGAATTTTAGAAAGCCGTTAATTGTTTTCACTCCAAAAAGTCTTTTAAGGCATCCGCGTGCTGTTTCTACCGTGGAGGAATTTTACGATGGTAAGTTCCAAGAAGTGATAGACGATGCTACTGCTGATGTGAAAAAGATTAAAAGCTTAGTATTCTGTACTGGTAAGTTTTACTACGACCTCTTGGCGGTTAAAGAAGAAAATAACCGGGATGATGTGGCTTTGGTAAGGATAGAACAACTGTTCCCTATGCCTTCTAGTCAGATTAAGGCTATCATGAAAAAGTATAAATTTGCCGATGATATTGTGTGGGCTCAGGAAGAACCAAGAAACATGGGAGCTTGGGGGCATATTGTGATGCACTTTAGTGAAGCTCATAAGTTTAGAGTAGCATCTAGAAGGTTTTACGCTTCCCCGTCTGCCGGTAGTGCAGTGCGTTCTAAGCGTCGCCATCAGCAGGTGATAGATTACGTGTTCGATATTGAAAAGAACAATATGAGTAGGAATCCTGAAGAGGCAAGAAAAGAAGCAAAAAAGAAATAAGGAACTGCGGTAATATGCAGCTAAAATAATTCTGATAATTTATTATATTATTGGAGAGAAAATAAGACAAATCAAAAATTAAAATTATAGCAAATGATTTTAGAAATGAAAGTTCCTTCCCCAGGGGAGTCTATAACTGAAGTAGAGATAGCGGAATGGTTGGTGAGTGATGGGGATTATGTAGAAAAAGATCAGGCTATCGCTGAGGTTGATTCTGATAAGGCTACCTTGGAGTTACCTGCAGAGGAAAGTGGGGTTATTACATTAAAAGCTGAGGTTGGTGATGCGGTAGCGGTAGGGGCTGTTGTCTGCTTAATTGATACCAGTGCAGCCAAGCCAGAAGGTGCTGCTAAGAAAGAAGAGGCGCCGGAAAGTAAGCCAGAAGAAAAGAAGGCTGCAGAAAAGCCTGTAGCAGAAAAATCTACTAAGGATACTTATGCCACAGGAACAGCATCGCCTGCAGCAAAAAAAATCTTAGCAGAAAAAGAAATAAATCCTGCTACTATAAAAGGTACAGGTAAAGATGGTAGGGTAACCAAGGAAGATGCTATAAAAGCGGTTCCATCTATGGGGACGCCAACGGGTGGTTCTAGAGAGCAATCGCGTTCTAGATTGTCTATGTTGCGTCGTAAAGTGGCAGAGCGATTAGTGTCTGCAAAGAACGAAACAGCAATGCTAACCACTTTTAATGAGGTGGATATGTCTGCTATATTTAATTTGAGATCACAGTATAAAGAAGACTTTAAAAATAAGCATAATGTAGGGCTTGGTTTTATGTCTTTCTTTACCAAAGCGGTTATAAGAGCTTTGCAAATGTACCCTGCAGTAAATTCCATGATAGATGGGAATGAGATGATTTCTTACGATTTCTGTGATATCAGTATTGCAGTATCTGGTCCAAAAGGACTGATGGTGCCTGTAATTAGAAACGCAGAGAATTTAAGCTTTAGAGGTATAGAAGCTGAAGTTAAAAGATTAGCTCTAAGAGCACGTGAGGGAGATATTACTGTTGATGAGATGACTGGAGGTACTTTTACTATTACTAACGGTGGGGTGTTCGGTTCTATGTTGTCTACTCCTATTATTAACCCTCCACAGAGCGCTATTTTAGGAATGCACAATATTGTAGAGCGTCCTATTGCTAGAGATGGTGCAATTGCTATAGCGCCTATAATGTATGTAGCATTATCTTATGATCACAGAATTATAGACGGTAAGGAGTCTGTAGGTTTCTTGGTTGCCGTTAAAGAAGCTTTGGAGAATCCAGAAGAATTGTTGATGGATAATAACGTTAAGAAAGCCTTGGAGATGTAATAATCTACCAAGAAAATTATAAAAGGCCCGCTAGATTATAAATCTGGCGGGCCTTATTTTTTTAGAGAACAATATATTTTGAAGTAGCGATTTATTGTTTTAAATAAAGTCTTGTCTTTTTATAGTCTATGATGGCTTTCCCTTTTTGTAGTAAGTCGGCCCCAATAATACCGTCTACGGGCATGGCGTTATGTGAGGTTAATGCCTCATTTACGTGTACAAGGTCAAAGAGAACTATCTTGTGTTTTTTCTTAACCCATTTCCCAATTTCAATTTTATTTTTTGTGGATAGCTTAGTTAGCATTTCAGTAGCTCCAGCCCCTGCTGCCTTTATTTCTGAGTCTTTTGAGTTTAATTTAAAGTGCTCTATTTTATCCATTCCGATGCAGGTGTTAGAAGCTCCGGTGTCTAAGATAAAGAGTCCTTCTACTCCATTGATAGATACCTTTATTTCAAAATGATTGGTGGCTGTAAGGGTGAGGGGAATAGAGATATAGTTTTTCTTTTTGAGAAATGATTTCAGGCTAGCCATGTACTTTTTTTGTCAAAGATAATCTTATTTTTGTTGCATGATAATAACGGATACGCATACTCATTTATATAGTGAGCTTTTTGAAGAGGATAGGGAATTGGTGATAAGTAAAGCCTTGGAGTTAGGCGTGGAGCGATTTTTTATTCCCGCTATAGATTCCACTTATACGGATTCTATGTTAAAGTTGGAAAAAGACTATCCAGACCACGTTTTTTTAATGATGGGATTGCATCCTACTTCTGTGAAAGAGAATTATAAAGAAGAACTGGCTCATGTAGAGGAAATGTTGGCCTCTAGAAAATTTTATGCAGTTGGGGAAATTGGTATAGATCTCTATTGGGATAAAAGTTTTTTAGAGCAACAAAAGATTGCTTTTAAGCAGCAAATTCAGTGGGCGAAAAAATATGAATATCCTATAGTGATCCATTGTAGGGATGGGTTTGATGAGATTTTCGACATTCTAGAATCCGAAAAAGGGGATGATCTTTTTGGAATTTTTCATTGTTTTACTGGGGATTACGAGCAGGCAAAAAGGGCTATTTCTTATAATATGAAGTTGGGTATTGGGGGAGTGGTTACCTTTAAAAATGGTAAAATCGATACCTTTTTAAATAAGATAGATCTTAAGCATATAGTGCTAGAGACAGATTCACCTTACTTAGCGCCTACTCCTTTTAGGGGAAAACGAAATGAAAGTTCTTATGTGGTGCAGGTGTTAGAAAAAGTAGCGTCCTTATATAATATGGAGGTTGCTGAAGTTGCAGCTATTACCACTGCTAATTCCAAAGTCGTTTTTGGAGTGTAGTTTTTTTTGAAGGTTTATATTGTTAAAAAAAACTAAACCTTAGAGGGGTAAGATAATCTTCTGAGTGCAGAATTGTATAATGACTTATTATGCATTAGTCTTCCTTTATAAAATCAGTACATGGATTTTGAATTAATATTAAAAACTTGACCGTGACAAACAAAAAAACAAAAATTCTCCTGATCTATACAGGAGGAACCATTGGGATGGTCAAAGATTATGATACTGGGGCATTAAAAGCTTTTAATTTTAAAAAATTGCAGAAGAATATCCCAGAGCTGAATCAGTTAGATTGTGATATTGATAATATTTCTTTTGATGCTCCTATAGATTCCTCTAATATGAACGTTGAGGATTGGGTAGTAATAGCTGAAATAATCGAAAGTAATTACCAGAGATATGATGGCTTTGTGGTGTTGCATGGGAGTGATACTATGAGTTATACTGCTTCTGCATTGAGTTTTATGTTAGAGAATTTAGGAAAGCCTGTAGTTTTTACTGGATCTCAGCTTCCTATCGGTGACTTGCGAACAGATGCTAAGGAAAACTTGATTACTTCTATTCAGATTGCGGCCTTGCAAGAAAATAATAAACCGGTTATTCAGGAGGTTTGCCTTTATTTTGAATATAAACTCTATAGAGCTAATCGCACTACTAAGATTAATGCGGAGCACTTTGAGGCTTTTGCGTCTATGAATTATCCATCTTTGGCGGAGTCTGGTGTGCATTTAAAGGTAAATAGAGAAGCTTTATATAGAGGAAAGAAGGGGAAAAGCTTTAAAGTGCATAAGCAAATGGATCGAAATGTGGCTATTTTGAAGATTTTTCCTGGTATTGGTCAACCTTTGCTAAATAGTGTGCTAAACACCCCTAATTTAAAGGCTTTGGTATTAGAAACTTATGGGGCGGGTAATGCCCCAATGGAAGATTGGTTTAAAAAAGAGCTTGGTGGCGCTATTAAAAACGGTATATTTGTAGTGAATGTAACACAATGTTCAGGAGGAAGTGTGCTAATGGGACAGTATGAGACCAGTGAACATCTCCGAAAATTGGATTTGATTAACGGAAAAGATATCACTACAGAGGCAGCAATTGCCAAAATGATGTATCTTTTGGGAAATAATATTTCTCCTAAGTTGTTCAAAACCATATTTGAAACATCTCTGAGAGGAGAAATGCAATAAAAATTAGGTGCGAAATTTTATTAACTAATATATTTTTTGTTATTTGGCACCTAGTTAATTTAATGCGAACTAGAGAGGTGGCCGAGTGGTCGAAGGCGCACGCCTGGAAAGTGTGTATACCCCAAAAGGGTATCGAGGGTTCGAATCCCTTCCTCTCTGCTTTAAGTTTTATTTTTTTATTGTGTATTTTTTTTATCTTTAACCCTTATTAACTAACTAAAATTAAGTTTAGAAAATGAAAAGATTATTCTCTATCCTAGCAACAGCTGGGTTATTTGTAGCAGGTACAAATACTGTAAGTGCAAAAGTTGTAGCTGCGGCGGCAGTTTTGCAAGACGCGGCGCCAGCTGCTGAAAAAGGTTTTACGCAAGTGTTAAAGGAGCAATTTATTCAAGGTGGTGCCGGATTTATGGGTATCGTACTTTTATGTTTGATCCTAGGCTTGGCTGTAGCTATTGAAAGGATTATTTATCTAAACTTAGCGACTACCAACAACACTAAGTTGAAGTTGCAAGTAGAAGATGCTTTGGCTTCAGGCGGAATTGAAGCTGCTAAAGAAGTATGTAGAAATACTAGAGGTCCAGTTGCTTCTATCTACTACCAAGGTTTGGAAAGAGCTGGTGATAGCATCGAATCTGCTGAGAAAGCAGTTGTTGCTTACGGTGGTGTTCAAATGGGGCAATTAGAAAAGAACGTTTCTTGGTTGTCTCTATTTATCGCTATTGCACCTATGCTTGGATTTATGGGTACTGTAATCGGGATGATTCAGGCTTTCCAGAAAATTGCAGCTGTAGGTAACTTGAGTGCTTCACTTATTGCAGGTGATATTCAGGTAGCATTATTAACTACGGTATTTGGTCTTATTACAGCGATCATCCTTCAGATCTTCTACAACTACATCATTGCAAAAATCGACAGTATTGTAAATGATATGGAAGATTCATCAATCACTTTGATTGATATGTTGGCAGATCACAAAAAATAAGTTGGACTAAATACTTAAAGTATCATGCATAAAATAGTTAAAATAATATTAGTTATACTCGGTGTAGTAGGAGCCATATTATGGTTCCAGTTACCCAGTTCAGATGTTCCGGCGACGGAAGCGATTAACAATAGTTCGATGAACTTCATGTTCATTATCACTTACGCGCTATTGGGAATTGCAGTAGTTGCTACAGTCCTTTTCGGATTGATGAACCTTATAACCTCTAAAGGAGGATTAAAGAAAGCCTTGTTTGCTGTAGTTGGACTCTTGATTGTTGTTGTTGTTTCTTACGCAATGGCCAGTGGTACAGATGTAAACTTGGATGAAATGGCTAGAAAAGGTGTGCCTACTACCGAAGATACGGTGAAGGCTATCGGAACCGGTTTAAACGTGTTCTTCCTTTTGACAATAATAGCTGTTGCAGCCATGATGTTTTCTGGCGTTAAGAAAATGATCAGTAAATAATTAAATAAAATATTATGTCAAAAAGAGGAGCACCACCAGAAGTAAATGCAGGTTCTATGGCAGACATTGCGTTCTTATTGCTTATCTTTTTTCTAGTGACTACCACTATTGAGACGGATGCAGGATTGGATCGTATGTTGCCACCAATAGAGCCACCAGAGCAAGATGTTATTATTAAGCAAAAGAATATCTTCCAGGTTAATATTAACCGTGAAGGACAATTGTTAGTCGATGAGGAATTGGTAAATATCACTGACCTCAGAGCTAAAGCCATTGCGTTTTTAGATAATGGGGGAGCACCTTCCGGTAGTGATGATTTTTGTAACTACTGTAAGGGAGCTAGAGATGCTTCTTCATCGGATAGCCCATCCAAGGCGATTATATCTCTGAAGAATGATAGAGAGACTAAATACTCTACCTACATTACGGTACAAAACGAATTGGTTGGAGCTTATAATGAGCTAAGAAACCGTGAAGCCCAGCGCTTGTACAAGACGAACTTTACGGATATGGAAGCTGAATATCTTAATCCTGAAACCCCTTCTGACGTGAAGGACGAATTAAAGGAGAAGGTAAAGAGAATTCAGGATTTGTTTCCAATGAAGTTGTCTGAGGCAGAAACCGCATCAGCTTCAATTAATTAATGGTTAAAAAACAGAATTACTATGTCAAAATTTAACAAGAAAAAGGACGCTGCTGTACCTGCTGTGAACACAGCATCCTTGCCAGATATTGTTTTTATGCTCTTGTTCTTTTTTATGACAGTTACCGTAATGAAAGATAGTACCTTAAAGGTAGAAAACACCCTGCCTAACGCTACTGAAATCAAAAAACTGGAGAAAAAGGATAGGGTAATTTATATCTATGTGGGGAAGCCTACCAGAGAGTATGAGAAGGTTTATGGAACTGAATCAAAAATTCAATTGAACGATAAGTTCGCTGATGCTTCTGAAGTAGGAGATTACATTTTAATGGAGAGAGCTAAAAAGCCTCAAGAATTACAAAATGTATTGACCACATCACTTAAAGTGGATAAAGATGCCAATATGGGTATCATTTCAGATATTAAACAAGAACTTAGAAAAGTAAATGCCTTAAAAGTGAACTACACCACCTATGAAGGTGATGCGTTCCGGAACTTACAATAGTTAGTAAAAAGGATTAGAGAAATAAACCGCTTCAAATGCACGCATTTGAAGCGGTTTTTTTATGTTTAATTAATTACCTTTATTCCATATGAAGGGAAGCTTAATTTTATTGTTTTTGCTAATCAGCTTCGGGATATCTGCCCAGGAAGTTGTCTTATATGATCAGGAGGATAGGAAATATTTAGAAGATCAGTTTTATGCTGGTGTAACCTATAATTTTCTAAGAAACTTACCTGAAGATGTAGAGCAGAGAAACCTATCTTACGGTCTTCAAGGTGGGTTTATAAAGGATATTCCAGTAAACTGGGATAGAACCTTCGGATTGGGAATAGGGCTGGGCTACGCCATTAATTCTTATTATTCTAATGTACGTGCCAATAAGGTTAATTCTGGTATAGAATATGAATTGCTTGATGGGACTACCTCCTATAAGAGGAACAAAATAGAAACTCACGTAATTGAAATGCCACTACAAATTAGATGGCGAAATTCTACTCCGGAAGAATATAAATTTTGGCGAGTGTATGCCGGGATGAAATTTGGATATGTAATTGGAGGTCGATCTAAATTTGTGGATAATACTGCTAAGATTGGGTTTAGTAACTCAGACATTAGAGATTTTCACTATGGTTTAACTCTAAACATTGGGTTTAATACCTTTAATATACATAGCTATTATTCTCTAACCTCTTTATTTAAAGAAGGGGTGGCGCTGCCTTCGGGGACGCCCTTAGATTTACAACCATTGCAAATAGGACTCATCTTTTATATTTTATAGCCAAAATTTAATGGTAAATAGCTGAGTGCATATACCCAATAAAAAGCCTATAAGGACTTCTGCTTTCCTTTTTGGGTTTAGGTATAGTCTAGATGTTGCTAATAGCCCTGAGAGAAACGTAATGATGCTTAGAGGAACTATTAGGTTCTTTTCATAATGTATGCTTAGGTGTATTAAGAACATGAGTATGCTACCCATCCCTAATAAATGTAAACTACATTTAAACTTTAAGAATAACAATAGTAGTGCGCATAATAGTGCTGCAATTAACCCCATGAAATAGAAGTGTAATTCTATAGTGAAATCATAAGGGGTGATTCTAAATAATACAAGCAGTAGTAGAGCTAATATTAGGTATATAGAGTATTTTCTATGTTGGAAGTTAGGTAATTTTAATGTACTGGTTATAGCTAAGTTTTGAAATATTAAATAGACGATTACAGGAATTATTACCGTTAGGATAAAAATAGGGGTAATAATGCTGCTCTGCGTCTCAAAAGGGCTATGTTTAGGTGTAATTAGGAAATAGGCCAAAGTCCCTGCAAATGGAATGTAAAGTGGGTGTAGTACGTAAGATATTATTAGATAGAGGATCCTCATTAAATTTCTTTACGAAGTCGCGCTACCGGTATGTCTAATTGTTCCCTGTATTTAGCCACTGTTCTACGTGCTATGGGGTATCCTTTTTCCTTTAATATTTTTGCCAGCTTATCATCGGTGTAAGGTTTCTTTTTAGGTTCGTCGGTAATTACCATTTCTAGGATCTTTTTTATTTCTCTTGTAGAAACATCCTCTCCTTGCTCATTTTTCATAGACTCTGAGAAAAAATCCTTAATTAATTTGGTGCCATAAGGTGTGTCTACATACTTGCTATTGGCTACACGAGATACCGTAGAGACGTCCATATCTATAGCATCGGCAATATCCTTCAAAATCATTGGGCGTAGATTACGCTCATCTCCAGTAAGGAAATATTCCTTTTGGTAGTGCATAATCTCATTCATGGTAACAAACAAGGTTTGCTGGCGTTGCCTTATAGCATCTATAAACCATTTTGCGGAGTCTAGCTTTTGCTTAATAAACATTACCGTATCCTTCTGTGACTTGGATTTTTCTTTGGAATGTTTATAGCCTTCTAGCATATTGCTGTACTCCCTAGAAACATGTAATTCAGGAGCATTTCTCCCATTTAAACTCAATTCTAGCTCACCTTCTACAATTCGAATGGTGTAGTCTGGAACAACATGCTCTGCAATTCTGTTGTTACCAGAATAGGAGCCTCCTGGTTTAGGATTAAGACGTTCTATTTCGGTAATAGCATCCTTTAATTGCTCTTCAGTAATATTGTGTTTTTGGATTAATCTTTGGTAGTGTTTTTTTGAAAACTGTTCAAAAGATTTCTCCAGCAACTCAATGGCTAACTCTATACTAGCGGTAGCTTCCTTTCTTTTTAGTTGAATGAGAAGACATTCTTCTAAAGACCTGGCGCCTACTCCGGCAGGATCTAGACTTTGTACAATGCGTAATACCTTTTCTATAGTCTTTTCGTCTGTATATACGTTTTGCGTAAAGGCCAAGTCGTCCATAATATCCTCTAAAGGCCTTCTTATGTATCCACTTTCGTCTACACTACCAACCAAAAAATTGGCAATAGACCACTCCTCTTCGTCTAGATATGCGGTGTTTAGTTGATTTAGTAAATATTGATTAAAGGAAATTCCTGCCGCATAGGGCACGTGCTTTTCCTCGTCGTCCTGACTATAGTTACTGGCTTGCGTTCTATAGTCAGGAACCTCGTCATCACTTAAATATTCATCAATATTGATGTCTTCTGCACTTATGCTTTCACTATCTGTTTCGTTATCGTACAGATCGTCAAACTCATCTTGATCGGTCTCTATCTCATCTTTTCCAGTTTCAAGGGCTGGATTTTCCTCTAACTCCTGTTTTAAGCGTTGTTCAAATGCCTGCGTAGGCAATTGAATTAACTTCATCAACTGGATTTGTTGAGGAGATAATTTCTGCGATAATTTAAATTGTAGATGTTGTTTAAGCATAATGGGTTGTAATCTTTCTTATAAAGTTAAAGAATATAGATTAGAACTCTGCATTCTGCGGTGTTCTAGGGAAAGGGATGACATCTCTAATGTTACCCATTCCTGTGGTAAATAGTACCAAACGCTCAAAACCAAGACCAAATCCACTGTGGGTTGCGGTACCAAATTTTCTTAACTCTAAATACCACCAAAGTTCTTCTTCGCTTATGTTAAGTGCTTTTATTTTATCCTTTAATACGTCTAAACGCTCTTCTCGCTGTGATCCACCAACAATCTCACCAATACCAGGGAATAAAACATCCATAGCTCTTACAGTTTTGCCGTCTTCGTTTAAACGCATGTAGAATGCCTTAATTTGTGCGGGGTAATCAAAGAGAATTACAGGGCATTTAAAATGCTTCTCTACTAAATAGCGTTCGTGCTCACTCTGTAAGTCGGCGCCCCACTCATCTATTAAGTAGTTAAATTTCTTCTTTTTATTAGGTTTGCTGTTTCTTAAAATTTCTATTGCCTCGGTATAAGATACCCTTTTAAAGGTGTTTTCTGATACAAATTTTAGCTTCTCTATAAGAGGCATCTCGCTTCGTTCAGCTTTAGGCTTACTTTTCTCCTCATCTAAAAGACGCTGCTGTAAAAATTCTAAGTCGTCCTTGCAGTTTACTAAAGCATAGTTGATTATTTCTTTGATGAAATCTTCTGCCAAATCCATATTGGCATCCAAATCGTTAAAAGCAACCTCAGGCTCAATCATCCAGAATTCAGATAAATGTCTAGAAGTATTAGAGTTCTCTGCTCTAAAAGTAGGGCCAAAGGTGTATATCTTACCTAATCCCATAGCGTATGCCTCTCCTTCTAACTGTCCGGAAACGGTTAAATGGGTTTCCTTTCCAAAGAAATCTTCACTGTAATCTACTTTACCATCTTCGGTTAGGGGGGTATCTGTCATATCTAAGGTAGATACGCGGAACATCTCTCCAGCTCCTTCAGCATCAGAACCTGTAATAATTGGGGTGTGCACATAGTGAAAACCGTTCTTTTGAAAGTACTGGTGTATTGCAAAAGACAAAGCAGAGCGTACTCGCATGATTGCAGCAAAAGTATTGGTGCGCACTCTTAAATGTGCTTTAGATCGCAAGAACTCGAGGGAGTGTTTTTTGGGTTGTATAGGATAAGTGTCTGGATCTGCGCCACCGTGTACAGCAATTTCCTTTACTTGTATTTCTACATTCTGTCCTTTACCCTGACTTTCTACTAAGGTACCCGATATTTTTAATGCGGCACCAGTATTTATTTGCTTTAGAATTTTATCATCAAATTCCTCAAAATCTACAACACATTGTATGTTATTTATTGTAGATCCGTCATTAAGGGCAATAAACCTGTTGCTTCTATAGGACCTTACCCAGCCATTAATAACTACATCCTTATGTAGGAGATCTGTTGAAAGTAATTCTTTTACGCTATATGTGTTCATACTAGTTGCTTGTGATTTAAGTGGCAAAGATAGCCAATTTGCATATTATGAATGGATCCTATAGGACCATTATTTTTATTTTGAGTCTTCTTCTATTTCTTCTTTAGAAGCGTTTAAATCTTCTTTTGGAAGGATGTCTATTTGTGGTTCTTTTAATACCTCTTTATTGGCAATACTTCTCTCTAAAGAAAGCAATAGGGAGGGCAAAAGGATAAGGTTGGCTAACATGGCAAATAAAAGGGTCGCAGATACCAAAGACCCTAGAGCAACCGTTCCTCCAAAATTAGAAATAACAAAAACCGAGAACCCGAAGAATAATACTATGGAGGTGTAGAACATGCTTACACCAGTTTCTCTTAATGCGGCATAGACCGATTTTTTTATTTTCCACTTATTGGCAATGAGCTCCTGCCGGTATTTTGCTAAAAAATGGATGGTGTCATCCACAGAAATACCAAAGGCTATACTGAAAACTAAGATAGTAGATGGTTTAATCGGGACTCCCGCAAACCCCATAACTCCAGCGGTAACTATCAATGGTAACAAATTAGGTATAAGTGATATTATTACCATTCGGAAAGAGCGGAATAGGTAAGCCATAAATAGTGCAATTAGTCCAATTGCTAAACTTAGGGATAGTATAAGGTTTTTAACTAGGTATTTAGTTCCTTTTAAAAATAAAAGGGCGCTCCCTGTCATGTTTACTTTAAATCTATCGGCAGGGAAAATTTTATCGATATGTTTCTGAAGGGTGCCTTCAATTTCCTCCATTTTTTCGGTATTCACATCCTTCATATAGGTTGTAATCCTTGTTACTTGACCTGTACTGTCTACAAAACTTTTAAGGAGGTCGCCATTGTCTGATGACTTCCGGGCAACATCCATTATAAAAGTGTTTTCTTGGGAGGTGGGCAGTTGATAGTATTTTGGAATTCCATTATAGAACGCCTGCTTAGAATATTTTACCAGATCCACAACTGAAATAGGCCTAGATAGCTCAGGGATATCAACAATATGATTTCCTAGCTCGTCCATTTTCTTAAGGTTGTTAGGTCTTAAAACACCTCTAGGTCTTTTTGTGTCTACTACAATTTCTACTGGCATAATACCATCAAACTCTTCCTCAAAAAACCTTATGTCTTTAAAGAATTGCTCTTTTTTGGGCATGTCCTCAATAGGACTTCCTGAAATTTCAATTTGATAAATACCAATGATGCTAGTTACTAGCAAAATTATGGATACACTATAGACTGCTATTCTACGTTCTCTTACAATTCTTTCCATCCAATTCACAAAGGTCTCTATCCATTTGGTGTTTAGATGTTTAAGATGTTTGTTTTTTGGAAGAGGCATAAAGCTGTAGATAATCGGTATAATCAGTAGGGAAAGCACAAAAATCCCTAGAATATTTATAGAAGCTACAATACCAAATTCCTTTAAAAGTTTACTATCGGTAATAATAAAGGTGGCAAAACCCGAAGCGGTAGTGACATTCGTCATGAGGGTAGCATTTCCAATTTTAGAAATAACCCTTTGTAGAGAAAGGGCTTGGTTGCCGTGTTTTTTTACTTCCTGCTGGTATTTATTAATTAGGAAAATACAGTTAGGTATTCCAATTACAATAATCAATGGTGGGATAAGCGCGGTTAGAACTGTTATTTCGTATTGCAAAAGGCCTAAAATTCCAAATGCCCACATTACCCCGATAATCACCACTAACATGGAAATAACAGTGGCTCTAACACTTCTAAAGAAGAGAAAGAAAATAAAGGAGGTAACTCCTAATGCTGCTAAGATAAACTTCCCTATTTCATCTATAATATTTTGGGAATTCATTGTTCGGATATAGGGCATTCCAGAGACCCTTACATCTAAACCCGTCTCTTTTTCAAAATTTTTGATTAATGTGGTGAAATCCCCTAATATAAAATCTTTACGTACAGAAGTGTTTACAATGTCTTTGTCCATGTAAACAACAGTACGAATAGTCTGTGTTTCTTTATTGTAAATTAAATTATCGTAAAAAGGTAAGTTGTTAAATAGATGGTTAGTAATGCTGTCTATCTCCGCTTTTGTTTGTGGGATATCTTTAATAAGGGGCTGCATTACAAAGGTCTGTTTAACTGAATCCTTCACTAGTTCTTGAAGGTTGTCCGTAGATAAAACAAAATCTATTTCTGGGAAGGCTTCTATTTGCTTACTTAATCTATTCCATCGATTAAAATTTTCTGGCGTAAAGAGGGAGCTATCTTTAATTGCTAGTACCATCACATTGCCTTCCTCTCCAAATTTCTTTAAGAAATCAAGATACTCTAGGTTAACCGGATGGTGGTCTGGTAAGAGATTGGCTTGAGAATTAGAAAATTGCATCTTATCCCATTGTAGGCCCATAAAAATGGTTATCAAAGCCAATAATAAAAGGATAAGGATTCTGTTTCTAAGTATAATTCTTGCGGTTTTTGCCCAAAAACCTTGTGTTAGCTTTGCAACCATGTAGTAGATACTTCGTTTATCACTTAGCCCATAGGGGCAAAAAAATCATTTCTGCAAGAAACTCCGCTTGGATAATAGCTCTACGCGGAATTTAAATTACATGGGCGCAAAGGTAGAGAATGATTGCTTTTGTTCCTAGGATGCTGAGTCAAAAATGAGAAAGACTATAGATGTGGGTCTTGTTAGGGGAAATGTAAGATCAGCTGGCCTATATAGGTAAGTGTATTCACTAAACAAAAAAAGCGACCTAGGGTCGCTTTTTTGCTATTTGTTGTCAGAAATTATATAGTCATTATTTCTGCTTCTTTACGCTCTAACACGTCATCAATTTTTTTGATGTATTTATCGGTTAATGCTTGTACGTCTGTTTCAGCAGTTTTTATCAGGTCTTCGGAGAGGTCTAAGTTTCTGATGTCTTTGTTTGCTTCTTGCCTAGCATTTCGAATACCGATTTTAGCTTCTTCAGCTTCAGCCTTAGCTTGTTTTACTAGTGTTTTTCTTCGCTCTTCTGTAAGAGGTGGTACGTTGATGATTACAACATCGCCATTATTCATGGGGTTAAAGCCCAAATTTGCATTCATAATAGCTTTTTCAATCTCCTGGAGCATGTTTTTTTCCCATGGTTGAACAGAAATGGTTCTGGCATCAGGGGTGCTTACATTTGCTACCTGTGATAAAGGGGTAGAGGAACCATAGTATTCTACCATTACACTAGAAAGCATTACGGGGCTAGCTTTTCCGGCTCTGATCTTTACGAACATGCGTACTAAGTGATCCATAGCTTTATCCATTCCTTCTTTGGCGGTGTCCAGTATAAATTTAATATCCTCGTTCATATGCTAAATGTTAGTTAGATGTAATTCAAAAATTATTAGAACTATAAGTTTACAACGGTTCCTATGTTTTCTCCTGAAACCAATTTAACAAGGTTTCCTTTTTTGTTCATGTCAAAAACTACAATAGGTAATTCATTTTCTTGACTAAGGGTGAATGCTGTTGTATCCATTACCTTCAACCCTTTTGTAAGGACGTCCTTAAATGTGATGGTGTCAAACTTAGTAGCAGTTTCGTCTTTTTCTGGATCAGAGGTGTAAATTCCATCTACACGAGTTCCTTTAAGAATTACATTGGCCTCTATTTCTATGGCGCGTAAAACCGCAGCGGAGTCTGTAGTGAAATAGGGATTCCCAGTACCGCCTCCAAAAATAACTACTCTACCTTTTTCTAAGTGACGCATTGCTCTTCTTCTAATAAAGGGCTCGGCAACCTCATTTATTTGCACGGCAGATTGCAGTCTAGTTTGTACTCCTTTTAATTCTAAAGCGCTTTGTAGCGCTAGTCCGTTGATAACCGTTGCTAACATACCCATGTGGTCTGCTTGCACTCTATCCATTCCCTGGCTGGCTCCTGCTAGACCTCTAAAAATATTACCGCCACCAATTACAATAGCTACCTCAGTGCCTTTATCTACCACTTCTTTAATCTCTTCGGCATATTCAGATAACCGTTTTGGGTCAATGCCGTATTGATTTTCTCCCATCAAGGCTTCACCACTGAGTTTTAATAGTATTCTTTTGTATTGCATGTTGCTTTAATTAATTCAAAGCAAAAATAATCAAAATTATTTATGAAGCAGACTGGAAAACCATGATTCGTCTTTTCTATATGCTTTGCTTTGAAGAGTTGGAGTGGAATTTATTTTTTAATCTAGATTTTTTATTGGAATTTCATTTTTTCTTCGCCTATACGCATACTATATTGCTAAGGCTAATTAACTATAACAATTTGTAATATGGTTCATAAATTAAAGAATATTAAAAACAGTTTCTTAATGGGATTGGTTGCTGTATTAATTTACAGTTGTGGCTCCGCAAAATTAACACCCGCTTCTAGTCTGGGTCCTGTTATCGTAGAGATGGATTTAGTAAATGTGGTAGACGATAAAGTGATGGTCACGATAGATCCAGCCCCGTTTTCATCGGACAAAACTACTTTCTATATTCCTAAAATTGTTCCTGGAACCTATAGTTTGGATAATTATGGTAGGTATATTGAAGGATTTAAGGCCTTAGATTATAAGGGTAAGGAATTGCCATTTGAGCGGGTAGATGATAACACATGGCATATTAGCAATGCTCAGGAGTTAGATAAAGTGTCTTATTGGGTAAACGATACTTATGATACAGAATCTGAAGTTGAGGAAGTGATATTCTCTCCGGCTGGGACTAATATTTTGGAAGGGGAGAATTTTATGTTGAATCTGCATGGGTTTGTAGGGTATTTTAAGGATTTGAAGGAAGTGTCTTATAGCTTGCAAATTTCTGCTCCAGAAGGACTAGAGTCCGTTACTACTTTAAATAGAGGAACTGTAAATGTCAATAAACCAGATGTGGAAGTCTTTGAAGCAAATCGCTATTTTGAGGTAATAGACAATCCTATTTTATATGCAAAACCCAATACGGAAACTTTTTTGGTTAATGATATTAAGGTGACCCTAAGTGTATATTCTCCTAATGGCGTGTATACTGCCTCTAGTCTTAAGGAAAGTATGGAGAAAATGATGGAGGGACAGAAAAACTTTTTGGGAGATATTAATAGTACAAAACACTACGCCATTTTGTTATACCTTTCTACTATGGAAGATAAGGACGCCGGTGGTTATGGGGCGTTGGAGCACCACACTTCTACAGTGGTGGTTTTGCCAGAGGGGATGCCTAAAGACCGATTAGAGGAGGCGCTTATAGATATTGTTTCTCACGAGTTCTTTCATATCGTCACTCCCTTGAGTGTGCATTCCGAAGAAATACGGAATTTTGATTTTAATGATCCTAAAATGTCGCAGCATTTATGGATGTATGAAGGAACTACTGAATATTTCGCTAATCTTTTTCAAATTCAACAAGGGCTTATTTCGGAGGAGGAGTTTTATAAGCGATTAATGGATAAGGTGGCAAATTCTAGCGCTTTTGATGATGAGATGTCTTTGACAGAATTAAGTAAAAACGTCTTAATTGAGCCTTATAAGGATAACTTCGTTAATATCTATGAGAAGGGGGCTTTGGTAAATATGGCATTGGATATTAGACTTAGAGAGTTGAGTGGTGGGGAAAAAGGTGTGCTTTGGTTGATGAAAGAGCTCTCTAAAAAGTACGGTGAGCATAGGCCTTTCCAAGATGATAAATTAATAGATGAAATTGTAGGATTGACTTATCCTGAAATACGCGAATTTTTTAACGCTCATGTTGTTGGAAATACGCCTTTAGATTATGAGAAGTTTTGGAATAAAGTAGGACTACATGTGGTTTCAGAAATGCAGCCAACAGGATATTTCTTTAATGGGGAGATCCCGATGATCGATGTAAATGCCAAAAACCCTAATGAGGTATTTGTACGAGAGGGGATTGTTCTGAGTTCATTTTTTAAGAATCTTGGAATTCAAGGGGGTGATATCTTAAAAAATATTGATGGTACTGAAATTACTTTAGAAAGTATAAGGCCCATTATTGGACAAAGTTTTGGTTGGACACCAGAAAAGGAAATTAATCTTGTGGTTGTAAGGGATGGTGAAGAGATTGAGGTAAGTGGGCAAGTAGGTAGGCCTACTATTGAAGTGAAAAAGTTAGTGCCTGTAGAAGGGTTAACAGGTGAACAGCAAGCGCTGAGGACTTCGTGGCTTAAGGGATAGTTAAATTAAATTAATCTGTTTTAAAGGTGCTATATCATATAGCGCCTTTTTTATTATTATAGATGGCAATATATTACTAGAGGGTATATCGAATTAGGAAATCGCTTGTCGGTATGGTGTCTAATATCAAATTTTTGGAACTAAAATTTATATAGCTGTTAGTTTCCTTAGAAAAGGACCTGCTCTAATATTTAGAGATAGTTTTAATAGGTTCCTTGGTTGGGGTAGGGGAATAAAAAAACCCGCTTTTTTTTAAAAAAAGCGGGTCGTATAATTTGGGTTATTAGAGATTACCCTAAAGCAACTCTTTCAAAACCGGTAACTTCTAAGTTAGCATCAAGAGTTTTTACGTATTGAGCAACAGATTGTTTGTTGTCTTTAATAAAATCTTGATTAACTAAAGTATTGTCTTTGAAGAAACGCTTAATTTTTCCTTTAGCGATATTGTCTAACATGGCTTCTGGCTTTCCTTCTTGACGTAATTGATCTTTAGCGATTTCAATTTCTTTATCGATAACGCTTTGGTCAACACCATCTTCATTAAGGGCTACTGGGTTCATCGCAGCAGCTTGCATCGCTACATCTTTAGCAACAACATCAGCACCTTCAACAGCAGCTGAAAGTCCAACTAAAGTAGCTATTTTGTTTCCAGCGTGGATATAAGAACCAATGAATGGAGCAGAAAGTCGGTTAAAACTACCTATTTCTATTTTTTCACCAATTACTCCAGTTTGCTCAGTAAGTTTTTCCTGAACAGTTACTCCGTTGAAATCTGCATTTAAGAAATCTTCTTTAGAGTCGAAGTTCAATGCTAGGTCAGCTAAATCGTTAGCAAGGGTTACGAAAGTATCGTTCTTGGCAACAAAATCAGTCTCACAGTTCAAGGAAATAATAACACCTGAAGTATTATCAGCATTTACTTTTGCAATAGCAGCACCTTCGGTAGACTCTCTGTCAGCTCTTTTTGCAGCTACTTTCTGTCCTTTTTTACGAAGAATTTCAATTGCTTTGTCAAAATCTCCTTCAGCTTCAACTAGTGCCTTTTTGCAATCCATCATGCCTGCACCTGTTGTTTTTCTTAACTTATTTACCTCTGCGGCGGTAATTTTTGCCATTTTATTTTTGAATTAAATCTCCCTAAACAGGATCATTAGATAGATCCTGTTATAGGGTAGGGTTAAATTGATATTCAGTTATAGATAAAAGAGGGATTATTCTATTCCTCCTTTAACGCTGTCTTGCCATTCTTTTAGCTCATCCCATTTACCATCGGCAGCCATTTTAGCTTGTTTTGCCCATGATCCAGGATTTTTAGAAGCATATGCAGGTCCAGCTTCTGTAAGGATAGCCGTTAGGTCTTCCTCAGATTTAGCAGCTAGATCGGCAAAAGTTTTAATACCAGCTTCTTGGAAAATTTCAGCTATTTTAGGACCAATACCTTCTACTTTGGTAAGATCATCAGCAGATTTTGGAGCTTCAGTAGTTTCCTTAGCTGGAGCTGCTTTTTTAGCTTTTGGCTTAGCATCTTCCTTGCCTTCTTTTCCAGATTGCTTTTCAGCTTTACGCTCTGCAAGACCCTCTGCAATTGCAGAAGTTACAGACTCCATAATAATGTTAATGGACTTAGAAGCATCATCATTAGATGGAACGATAAAATCGATCTCTCTTGGGTCTGAATTGGTATCTACCATTGCAAAAACTGGAATGTTAAGCTTTTTAGCTTCTTTTACTGCAATGTGCTCACGCATAGTATCTACAACAAAGATTGCTGCAGGAAGACGTGTCATTTCAGAAATAGATCCTAAGTTCTTTTCTAATTTAGAACGTAAACGGTCTACTTGCAAACGCTCTTTTTTAGAAAGAGTGTTGAAAGTTCCGTCTTTCTTCATTCTATCAATAGTAGCCATTTTCTTGACTGCTTTACGAATAGTAACGAAGTTTGTTAACATACCACCTGGCCATCTTTCTGTGATGTAAGGCATATTAACATTTGTTGCTTTTTCTGCAACTATATCTTTAGCTTGTTTTTTGGTAGCTACAAAAAGAATTTTTCTACCGGATGCTGCAATTTTTTTAAGAGCCTCATTGGTCTCATCTAGTTTTGCAACAGTTTTATAAAGGTTGATAACGTGGATTCCATTACGCTCCATGTAGATGTAGGGCGCCATGTTAGGGTTCCATTTTCTGGTAAGGTGACCAAAATGAACACCTGCCTCTAGAAGGTCTTTTACTTCAATTTTATTTGCCATTTAATTTCTTAGTTTACGTTCCTTTGAATTAGCAATATTAAAGTGGTACCCAAATATGGGAGCCTTTAATATTTAGATGCTAAACTAATTTCCCGTTGCTTGGGTCAGGGGCTACCTGAGCCAAGTCTCCAAACAAGTTGGATCGGTATTTTTTAATTGCCCTCTATAAGAAGGCTTCCAATGAACAATTTGTAATAATTCCGAACTGCTGACAGTATCGGTTTTGATAATGTAATATTAACGTTTAGAGAACTGGAATTTCTTACGAGCTTTCTTCTGACCAAATTTCTTACGCTCAACCATTCTTGGATCTCTAGTTAAAAGACCTTCTGGCTTAAGAGTTAATCTGTGCTCTGCATCTAATTCGCATAATGCTCTAGACAATGCTAAACGAATCGCTTCTGCCTGTCCTGTTGTTCCACCACCAAATACATTTACGTTTACATCAAAACTGTCTACGTTGTCAGTTAAAGTAAATGGCTGATTTACTTTGTACTGTAATGTTTTAGTAGGAAAATAGCTGTTCAAATCCTTGTCGTTGATAGTGATGTTACCACTTCCTTGAGAAAGATAGACTCTAGCCACCGCTGTTTTCCTTCTACCGATTTTATGAATTATTTCCATTACCTTAGGTCGTTTAAGTTAATTGCTTTTGGTTTTTGCGCTTCCTGATTGTGGTCTGCTCCAGCATATACCTTCAGATTTCTGAAAAGCGCAGCACCTAATTTGTTCTTAGGTAGCATTCCTTTTACAGATTTCTCGATAATACGGGCTGGGTCTTTAGACAACATCTCTTTAGCTGATGTAAACCTCTGACCTCCTGGGTAGCCGGTGTAGCGAATGTAGGTTTTTGAATCCCACTTCTTGCCTGACAAGTTGATTTTTTCTGCATTGATAATAACAACATTATCTCCGCAATCAACATGTGGCGTAAAACTAGGCTTGTACTTCCCTCTAAGTAACATCGCTACCTTAGAAGCAAGACGGCCTAATGTTTCTCCTTCAGCATCAACTAGTAACCATTCTTTGTCAACGGTTGCCTTATTGGCCGAAATCGTCTTGTAGCTTAATGTATCCACACTAATATATTTATTTATTAAACACTAAAATCCCGTTTAACGGGCTGCAAATGTACAATTATTAAGTTGAATTACAAATGCTTGCTTATTATTATTTTGTAGATTTTAATTTTTTGTAAGTAATATCTGTATCTAGTAGATTCTTTATTGATAAAGAAGGTGTTCTTTTTATAATCATAAATGATAGATCTACCTAGTTTCTATACCATATTATATAATGGTGTAAGTAGTGGTTTTGGAGGTGAATTATTTTAAATGCTTTACTGTGGTTAAATATATAAAGAAAGAATTTTTTTAGGTAGAATTTAATACCTAATTATATCGTTTTTTTTAAGAACTGAGCTTTTATTAGTTTTAAGCTTATTTGATTGTAATAGTTTTTAATTTAAAAGCTCTTGCCATGGTAGGTTGCTTTAAATTTAAGTCTAGCTTAAAGAGAAAAGAACCTCATAGACTAATTAGCTATGAGGTTCTTTGTTTATTTTATGATGTGCTTTGTCATCGTAGGCATGTTGTTCTTTGCCCTATTTATATTTTATGTTAATGAGCTTCTAGCCAGTTTTTTCCTGTGCCTAGTTCAACTTCTAGGGGTACAGATAATTTATGGGCATTTTCCATTTCTGTTTTTATCATGGTTTTTATCGCTTCCATTTCTGGATTGTAGACATCAAATACCAATTCATCATGTACCTGGAGGAGCATTTTACTTTTATAATTCTCTTCCACTAGTTTTTTGTGAATATTGATCATGGCAATTTTAATAATATCTGCAGCACTTCCCTGTATGGGGGCGTTTACAGCATTTCTTTCCGCAGCACCCCTTACTATGGCATTGCTTCCATTTATATCTTTTAAGTATCTGCGCCTTCCTAGTACCGTTTGAACATATCCGTTTTCGCGTGCAAAATTGATCTGCTCACTTATGTAATTTCGTAATTTAGGATAGGTCTTATAATAGGTGTCGATAAGGTCTTTTGCCTCTGAACGAGATAGGTCGGTCTGATTGCTTAGTCCAAAAGCAGATACCCCATATATAATTCCGAAATTCACGGTTTTGGCATTGCTTCTTTGTTCTCTGGTTACCTCCTCTAAAGGCACGTTGAATACTTTGGAGGCGGTGGAAGCGTGAATGTCCTCTCCGTTTTTAAATGCCTCAATCATGGTGGTTTCCTGACTTAGTGCTGCAATGATGCGCAGTTCTATTTGGGAGTAATCTGCCGCCAATAAGGTGTATTCTTCATTTCTTGGTACAAAGGCCTTTCTAACCTGTCTACCTCGTTCCGTACGGATGGGAATATTTTGCAGGTTGGGGTTATTGCTACTTAAGCGCCCTGTTGCAGCCACAGTTTGCATATAATCTGTATGTATTCTGTTTGTGCTTTCTTCTATTTGTAGTGGAAGTGCATCAATATAGGTGCTTTTAAGTTTGCTGAGTCCTCTGTAGTCCAACACATATTGGATAATTTCATGATCCTTTGCTAAGGTGGAAAGCACTTCTTCTGCAGTAGAATATTGACCTGTTTTGGTTTTTTTAGGTTTGTTGACTAGTTTAAGCTTGTCAAATAAAATGTCTCCCAATTGTTTTGGAGAGGCAATATTGAATTCTTCTCCTGCTTCCTTATATATTTTTGTTTCTAGTACCTTTATATCGTTGTCTAGGTCTTTGGCTAGAGAATTTAAAAAAGCTTCGTCAAGATTGATGCCTTCTAATTCCATGTCGGCCAATACTTTTAGCAGTGGAATTTCAATATCATTAAAAAGCTCCTCTGTTTTAGCATCTTTTAGTTCTGGCCTAAAATGCTGTGCTAATTGAAAGGTGATGTCGGCATCCTCAACAGCATATTCAGTTTGTTTTTCTAAAGGTACCTCTCTCATGGATAGTTGGTTTTTTCCTTTTTTTCCAATGAGCTCGGTAATGGAGACGGGAGTGTAATTTAAATAGGTCTCTGCCAAGACATCCATATTGTGTCGCATATCTGGATTAATTAGATAATGAGCTAACATAGTGTCGAAGCATTTTCCTTTAATAGTAATCCCATATTTATGTAATACTTTAATGTCGTATTTGAGATTTTGACCGATTTTCTCGATCTCTTCTGCTTCAAAAAAAGGTCTTAGGTGTTCTATTAGTTCCTGTGCTTCAGATCTATCTTCTGGAAAAGGAATGTAAAAGCCCTTACCAGCTTCCCAACTAAATGCAATTCCAACTAATTCTGCGGTAAGCGGATTTAGACCAGTAGTTTCTGTATCAAAACAAACCGAAGTCTGCTTTATTAGATTTTTCAGGAAAAGCTTCATGGCCATACCTGGGAGTACACTTTGGTAAACGTGTGGAGTATTTTCTATAGTTGTTCTGCTAGAGAATTCTTCTATAGTGCCTCCGGTATTATCACTACTCCCGCCAAATAGGGAAAATTGACCGCTTCCGGCCACTGCTGATTCCTTTTTTGGGGTATTCTCCTTCTTCTCTTTTTCTGAGGGGGAGTTCTCTTCAGAAGCTTCTGTGGAAAAGAGTTTTATGAATTGATCTTTTAGTCTTCTAAATTCTAGTTCTTCAAAAAGTTCTTGGACCTTGTCACCATCGGGCATGATAAGTTCAAAATCGGTGGCGTTAAAGGTAACATCACAATCTGTATGAATGGTAGCTAGTTTCTTAGAGAGTAATCCCAATTCTGCATTCTCTATAACTCTTTCCTTCATTTTGCCTTTTAGCTTATCGGTATTTGCTAAGAGGTTTTCCATAGAGCCAAATTCTGCAATGAATTTTTTTGCAGTTTTATCTCCTACCCCGGGGAGTCCTGGGATGTTGTCACTAGCATCTCCCATCATCCCCAAGTAATCTATCACCTGCTCTGGATATTCTACACCAAAACGCTTTTGTATCTCTGGGATACCCCATATTTCTATTCCATTTCCCATTCTGGCTGGACGGTACATAAAAATATTTTCGGAAACCAACTGTCCAAAATCTTTATCTGGAGTAACCATATATACCTTGTAGTCTTCTTTTTCGGCTTGTTTTGCTAGGGTTCCTATAATATCATCGGCTTCCCATCCTTCTAATTCTATCACTGGGATATGCATAGCTTTTAGGATTTCTTGAATATAGGGTACGGCAATTTTTATAGCATCTGGGGTAGCATCCCTATTGGCTTTGTACTCAGGAAATAAATCTGAGCGCTCTACGCTGCCCCCTTTGTCAAAACACACGGCCAAGTGATCTGGCTTTTCTCTTCTTATTACGTCTAATAGAGAATTCATAAACCCCATAATTGCAGAGGTGTCCATTCCCTTGGAGTTTATTCTTGGGTTTTTAATTAGGGCGTAATATCCTCTAAAAATTAAGGCGTAAGCATCTAATAGAAAAAGTCTTTTTTGTTCTGCCATTTTATTGGTTTGTTTCCGAAGTGAAATTATAATGATTAATGATTACCCCTTTAAAAAGGATTCTGCGGGGTTGTTAATATGCCCTTCTTCGGAGTAAGTGCGATAAGTAAATCCAGGATGGATGCAATAGCCACCTGTTTCCCCTTTTTTATTGATAGCGATAAAACCGATTTGAAAATCTTCACGGTCTTTGTTTTTTTTCATAATTCGTTTTACCCCTTCTTCACAGGCTTCTTGTGGTGATTTTCCTTGACGCATTAATTCTACGATTAAAAAACTACCTACTGTTCTAACTACTTCTTCTCCAACTCCGGTAGCAGTAGCGCCACCAACTTCATTGTCTACAAATAGCCCTGCACCAATAATGGGGGAGTCGCCTACACGACCTGCCATTTTATAAGCCATTCCGCTAGTTGTACATGCTCCGGCAATATCCCCGTCTTTGTCAATAGCTAGCATTCCAATGGTGTCGTGATTTTCTATGTTTATAATGGTTTCATATTGGGAGTCTTTCTTCCATTCTAACCACTCTTTTTTAGCTTTTTCGGTAAGTAGATTGGTTTTTTTAAAACCTTGCTCATAGGCAAATTGTTCTGCTCCTTTCCCTACTAGCATCACATGGGGGGTCTCTTCCATTACTTTTCTAGCCACACTAATTGGATGTGCTATGTTTTCCATGCATAGTACCGCCCCGCAATTGGCGTCTTTGTCCATAATGCATGCGTCTAGGGTAACGCGTCCATCTCTATCTGGTCTTCCTCCATTACCTACCGTTTCGTTGTTAAGATCTGCTTCCTCTACCATTACTCCTTGTTCTACGGCATCTAATGATGATCCGCCTTTTTCTAACACTTCCCATGCTTTTGCGGTGGCATTCATGAAATTCCAAGTGCAAATAGCAATAGGTTTAATTGTTTTATTGCTGTCGGTGCCCGCAGTTTTTTGTTTCGGGTTCTCCTGACAAGAGGCTAGGAAGGGAACAGAAATCATACCCGCTGTAGTAAGGGTAGAGTTTTTGAGGAAGTTTCTTCTTTTCATTGGATTTTGTTACTTATTTTTAAGGTCCTAAATATAAGAAATATGATTGTAGAAGTATGCGCCAATTCCTTAGAATCTGCTTTAAACGCCCAAAAAGCTGGTGCTGACCGAATTGAACTGTGTGCAGAACTCGGAGTGGGAGGGGTAACCCCGTCCTATGGCCTGTTAAAAGCGATAAGAAAGTATATCACTATTCCCGTAAATGTACTAATAAGACCTAGAAGTGGTGATTTTACTTATACGGAAAGGGAGTTCGAAATAATGAAGCACGATATTGAAATGTGTAAAGAGTTAGGATTTAACGGTATTGTTTCTGGAGTGTTGTTGTCGGACTTTTCCTTGGATGTGGAGCGGACAAAAGAGTTGGTTGAGCTTTCTAAACCACTTTATTTTACTTTTCATAGAGCTATAGATTGGGTGAAAGACCCTATTGCTACTTTAAAGCAGTTAGAAAGGTTTGGGGTAGATGCCATTCTAAGTAGTGGACAACAGAAATCATCTGTTGAAGGCATGAATCAGTTGTTGGAGCTTCACAATAATACGGATCGAATTGTTATTATGCCTGGGGGTGGAATACGAGATACCAACGTGCATCAGTTTAAAGAAAATGGGTTTGGAGCAGTCCACTTATCAGGAATCCGTTTTCATAAGACTTTGGAAGAGGTTCCAGAAATTCCTATGAGTACCCCTAGTTTTTTAAGAGATAATGAGGTGGGAGTAAGTAATTTAGAGGTGTTGAAAAATGTAATGCGTGTAGTTAAAGAATAGGTAAAAGAAAGGTGTAGTGGTTGGAAACCAATATCTTTGAGTAAAAATTACTCTATGTTAAGATGGATTATATTTGTTATTCTATATGTTACACTGGGAATCTATACTCTTCAGGCGCTAAGAACGGTAACTAGGTTTCCTGTAGTGTATTATGGGTATATGCTCCTTTCTCTTTTGGTGTTGGGGAATTTTATTTATCAGTTTACGGTAGGAGATAACTCGGGCAGAGTGCTAAATGTTCCAAAGAGTTATGCATTTGGGTTCTTGTTGGCCATGCTTTCCTTTAAAGCTATTACTATTATTTTCCTTTTTTCAGAGGATATTTTCCGATTGCTTTCTGGGCTTTATTTAAAAATAAATGGAACCCCAAAAGTTTTTAATTTACCAGAGCGAAGACGCTTTTTAAGTATGTTGGCACTTGGAATTGCAGCCTTGCCTTTCTCTTCTCTTCTCTATGGGATGTATAAGGGTAAGTACAATTTTAAGGTGTTAAAATATCAATTGGAATTTGAGGATTTACCAGATAGTTTTGATGGTTATCAGATATCTCAGATTTCCGATTTGCACTGTGGTAGTTTCGATAGTAGGAAGAAAATAGAATATGGGGTAGATCTTATTAATAAGCAAAACAGTGATCTTTTGTTATTTACTGGGGATATGGTTAATAATAAGGCTGAAGAAATGCTGCCTTGGAAAGACCTTATAGCCTCTCTTAAGGCGAAAGATGGAAAATATTCTGTTTTAGGGAATCATGACTATGGGGATTATGTAGAATGGGATTCCGAAGAACTAAAAAGTAATAACTTGGAAGAGCTTAAGGATTTTCAGCGAGAAATGGGGTTTCATCTATTGCTAAATGAAAGTAGGTACCTTACAAAAGGAGACGATAAAATAGCTCTGGTTGGGGTAGAAAATTGGGGTAGGGGAGGCTTTAAAAAAGCAGGTGACCTTAATAAAGCAACTGAAAATATTAAAGAGAAGGATTTTAAAATTTTAATGAGTCATGATCCTTCACATTGGGAGGATGAAGTGCTGAAGCATCCTTATCATTACCATCTTACTTTAAGCGGGCATACTCATGGGATGCAATTTGGAATAGAGATTCCTGGTTGGGTAAAATGGAGTCCGGCAAAATGGCGATATAAATATTGGGCTGGAGTATATGAGGAAATGGGGCAATTGATTAATGTGAATCGTGGTTTTGGTTTTCTAGGATATCCGGGGAGGGTTGGTATTTGGCCAGAGATTACTGTGATTACCTTAAAAAAGAAGGCCATATCCTAAAATAGATAGGGTGTATAAATACTATTGCAGTGCTGCCGATGGTATTCTGACATTTTTTCTTATTTTTGAATTATAACTCAATGAAAACTATATGTCGAAGTTTGGAGAATTAATTGACGTTAGCGGTCCGGTCTTGCTGGAGTTTTACGCTGAATGGAATGAGCAGTCTATCTTAATGCAACCGGTATTGAGGGATGTTGCTGCAGCGCTAGGGAATAAGGGAAAGGTGATAAAAATAGACGTGGATAAGAATAAAGAGCTATCTCAGGCGCTTAGAGTTAATGGGCTTCCAACCTTAATGATTTATAAAAAGGGAGAAATGGTGTGGCGTCAGAGTGGTGAGCAAGATGCTAATACGCTTATTGGAATCTTAAATGAATACATCTAATTCTTATTTTAATTTTAAATAGAGCATAAAAAAACCGGGAATTAACTTCCCGGTTTTTTTATGTTCTATCTTTTAATCAAAAGCTGGTATGCTGTCTAGTTCTTGTTCTGGAATAACGTCCATGGAACTAGAGTCTGTTTCCTTTGGATCATCGGAAGGAGGTAACAGGTCTTCAACAGAGTCGTCTCTATAAAAGCGGTCAAACTTAGCTATATATTCATTAAAGGTAGTAGTCTCCTTTTCTGCTAGATCTTTGTCTCTGTTAGTGATTAGTATGTCTATATTTCTACTGTAACCTTCCAAATCAGCTATAATGTCGTCTAAAAATAAACGTTGCTGTTCAAAAGGAAGTCCGGCGTAATAATCTAGTCGTTCCCTATAAATAGTCCTTAGTTTATTGTAAAGCTCTCGTGCCTTTTGGGTTTCGCCTACTTTATAATAGCCGTCTACAAAAGGTTCTACAAATGCATAATATCCAAAGTGCTCCACGGGCATATTTTCCATGGCGATATTAATAATGTCTTTGGCTTTTTCTATCTTATTTTCCTGAATTAAGGTCTCGGTTAATCGAGCTAAATTACCACGGAAAGACAAAGACTGGGTACGGGTTTGAACGTCGTGATAGATGTCTGAGCTGCCCGAGTTGCCCCATTCCCATTTTGTTACAATATCGTACATTAAGTCAGAATCTATCCTTCCCATTTCATAGCTATTTCTATTCTGGGTTTTTATAGGAACTAACTTATATGCCAATCCATCAAGCTGTAAGTAGTCCTTCATCCAAATATATTCGGCTGGATCAAAACTTCCGCCAGAGAAATATATAGGACGCTTCCAATCGTTGTTAGCGATAATGTCTAGCATTAAGATCCTGTTTTTAGGCAGGGCGCTTTTTGGAAGGTCAATATCTATGTAATCTACAATAAGAGCAGAGTCTTTGGGTTTAACAAGACCGCTTTCCAAAACGTTCTTCTTGTTCACTGGAATTCTAATCTTGTTGGTGGGGTAAAACACAACATCTAGGTTGTTTTCAGAATACTGACTTAGGTCGGCGCCTTGTCGCTGAAGTATGCTCTTGAACTTTGTTTCATCCCTATCACTACCAATATAATTCATGAAATCCTTAATATTCCATCGGTTCTCCGATAAGCCGTGGTAGTAAATAGCATCTCTAGTTCCAAATCTATACTGCTCATGAGTAAGTTGAGATGGGATGGGTTCGCTCTCATAGGCCTGCATTTTCATTTGGTCTATGTACCAGTCTGTAGCAAAAAGACTAGTATTTACCACGCGAACATCGGTTCGGTATCCTTCTATTTCCTGTACGTACCATAGTGGGAAGGTGTCATTATCTCCAATAGTAAACAGAATGGCACCAGCATCTTCCTGTGTAGAGGATAAGTAGGCCATTGCAGTGGTTTTTGCAGTGTATCGATTAGATCGATCGTGATCATCCCAGTTTTGGACTGCCATAACTGTTGGTACTGCTAATAAGCAGACCATAGTAATTGCTGGAGCCAGAATTTTTGGGCTCAGAAGCTTTCTAAATTCCTCAAAAAGTCCGTATACGCCAAGTCCAATCCATATGGCAAATATATAGAACGATCCCACAAGGGAATAGTCACGCTCCCTGGGTTGAAAGATACCAGGGTTGGTATAAAATTGGATGGCCAGGCCGGTAAACATAAAGAATACAAATAGTACCCAAAATTGCTTTCGGTTTTTACTGATTTGAAATACAAGACCGATAATACCTAAAAGCAAGGGTAGAAAAAAGTAGGTATTTCTTCCTTTGTTATTTTTAATGTCGCTAGGTAAGTTGTTTTGATCTCCTAGTCTAACGCTGTCTACAAAGTTAATGCCGCTTAGCCAGTTTCCATGGTTGTCATATCTCCCTTGTATGTCGTCTTGTTTTCCTACGAAATTCCACATAAAATAACGCCAGTACATATAATTGAACTGAAACTTGAACATATAGCTAAGGTTCTGCATCAATGTAGGAGGTATAACGTCTATGTATTCGCTAAATTCCCTTAGGAATCGTATGTATTGACTAGTATCTATTTCGCCTCTAGCATAGCCTTCTCTAAATTGGTCTACAGCTGCCTTTAGTTCGCTGTTGCCTAGGTAGCTAGATTTAATTCTAAAATCTAGCGGATAAAAATACTTCATGTAATTCTCCGCATTTTGATCGCTCCATAAACGAGGAAGTAATCCAACATGGTCCGGGTTGGGGCCTTGAAGTGCATTTTTGTATTTGTTTACAATAATATATTTTCCTGTAGCTAGGTCTTTTTCGTACTTGGGTTTTTCGTCTATTTCCTCACCTGGGGAAGCAAAACCATTGGAGTAGTAGGCACCGTAAATGGGGCTATCAACACCGGGATATTGCTCTCTGTTATAATATGCTAAAAGTGATCTAGCATCAGAAGGATCGTTTTCGTTAATCACCACATGAGCATTGGCTCTAATAGGGAGCATTAGCCATGAAGAGAATCCTAGGAATAAAAACATTAGGCAAAGCACTATAGTGTTTGCGCTAGTGTAATTGTTTTTTCTAGTATATCGTAAGGCAAAATAAAAAGCAGCAATGAATATAAGGCCCATTATTATAGTGCCCGAATTGAATGGTAGGCCAATAGTGTTGATGAAAAACACCTCGCTCCATCCAAAAAGCTTTAATACATAGGTAAGGGAGAACTTATAAACTAGTAATAATATAACTACTGCTACAATATTAGCTAATAGAAAGTTCTTTATAGTAGTAGTCTTATAGGTCTTAAAATAGTATAATAATGCAATAGAAGGAATAGCTAGGAATCCCATAAATTGTATTCCGAAGGTAAGTCCAACTACAAAAGAAATTAGAATTATCCACTTATGGCCTCTAGGGTTGTGAAGGTCATCTACCCATTTAAGCCCAAGCCATAGGAGTAGTGCCATAATTAAACTGGCCATAGCGTACACTTCGGTCTCTACAGCATTAAACCAAAAACTATCGGAAAACGTGAAGGCTAAGGAGCCTACTAGTCCACTGCCTAAAATTGCTATAGCCTTACTATTGGTAAGTTCTTCTTTTTTATCGATAAGTTTCTTGGTAAGATTGGTAATGGTCCAGAACATAAATAGGATAGTGAAGGCGCTAGAAAAGGCCGAAACCATGTTTACCATTCTTGCTACTTGATCTGCTTCCAAGGCAAACATGGCGAAAAATGCTCCTATAATCTGGAAAAGAGGGGCTCCTGGTGGATGCCCTACTTGTAACTTTGCCGAAGTAGATATGTATTCCCCTGCATCCCAATAGCTAGCAGTGGGTTCTAGGGTAAGTGTGTAGACTATTAGGGCTATAAAAAAAACAAACCATCCTGTGATGGTGTCCCATTTTTTAAAGTTTGTTGAAAACATTTGGTTCGCTGTTTGAGAAAAAGGCGAATTTAAGAATTAAATAAGATATATGGATATAAATTCAAAAACCTTTAACATGTGTATCCTACTATCGTTCTGATGGATGTAGTACTGTTCTAGATAAAAAGTAGTGGGTCTTTTAAGGGGGATTATTGATGGGTTAAGAGAGGTTTAGGTAGATCATTTCTGGGGGGTGAAAAAGAATTTTAAACTTTTTTGAAAAAATGATGTAAAATAATTTGTGGAAGTGAAACTTTGTTCTAAATTTGCACGCTCAAATAAGGCACTGGCCTATGGTGTAATTGGCAACACAGCTGGTTTTGGTCCAGTCGTTCTAGGTTCGAGTCCTAGTAGGCCAACAAGTAAACCCTCTGATTTCATTGAAGTCAGAGGGTTTTTCTTTTCTGTAGTATTTTGTTGAGTGTATTCTCGGTAGTGTGCTTTTTAGGATCAAGTCAAAAAGTTGTGGGATTAAGGATTTAGGATCAAGTCAAAAAGTTGTGGGATTAAGGATTTAAGCAAAAATAGTTGTCAGCCTATATAAGAAGAATTCTACGTTCCTGACACCCCTGAACTGTGCCCTAAATGCTTTTATCTTGGCATTGAATGATTCTGCCGAGGCGTTGGTGCTTCTGTTGTCAAAGTAGTTCAGGATATTTTGATAATGGATCGACATTGTCCTGGATATGGTGCTGAAGCTTTTGAAGCTGGCCTGCCTCACTTTTTCGTCCCATTTCGCTAATCTTATGAGTGCCGAGGTTTTGTCTTTTGTATTGTTGAATATCCAAGATAGATTC
>NZ_AUKX01000031.1 GCF_000424985.1 Arenibacter latericius DSM 15913 | reverse complement strand
AAAACTATCCCGGAAAATTACCTTAATCCAGGGAATGCAAAATTTATCCTCAAATTCCTTGAAGAAAAAACTCTTGGTGAATAATGCGGGTTAACCTAGATTATCACCCTCTACATCCTATTAAAATCAATAGAATCTTTAGCTATCACAATTACTTAGATAAAATTGAACAGGCAAACTACTTACTATAATGAAAGTAGGAATCATTATAAAAACTGTTGTGCAAATTTATAGGAACAAACATTCCAAATTACATTTGCTAAAAAATATTTTACTTATTAAGTGAAAATTGAGTGCCCGGTCACTTGCCTATACGTTCCAGCAGGCCGAGCGTAGAAATGTTGAAGGTAGGTTCTGTTAATTGCATTACTGGCATGTCTTTAGGCAATTGATTATACCCACCTCCCTTACTATTATAATGGGAAATGGCATCCTACAATTCTTTCCTCATCTTGTAGTTATCGTCCCAGTTCTTAACTTTAGGATCTCCTAATTTACCAACAGATTTTGCTACTACCATAGAAACAGCTGCATCTCCTGTAACATTCACTACAGTTCTACACATATCTAAAGGTCTATCTACGGCGAATATCAATGCCAATCCAGCTTCCGGTATTCCCGCCTGTGCCAATACGATAACCAACATCACCATACCTGCACCTGGTACCGCAGCACTACCAATAGAGGCTAAGGTAGCCGTAACAATTATTCCTAATTGAGTAGAAAAACTTAGGTCCATCCCAAAGGCTTGGGCAATAAAGACCGCAGCAACAGCTTGGTATAGGCTTGTCCCGTCCATATTTATTGTAGCACCAATTGGTAATACAAAACTGGTTACCTCTTCTTCCACTCCCAAATGCTCTTCTACTCGTTCCATTGTTACTGGCAAGGTAGCTGCACTAGAGCTAGTAGAAAATGCCAATAACTGTGCTGGTGAAATTCCTTTTATAAAGAAAGATGGAGTACGTTTAGTAACCAAGAAAACAATTAATGTATATACTCCTATCATAAGTATCAGCCCAGAAACAACGCATGCTGCATACCAAGCCAAAGCTTTAAACAGATCTAAACTAGGCGATTCTACCACTAAGGCGGCTAATAGAGCAAAGACACCTAAGGGAGCTGCTAGCATAATAAGATCTATCAGTTTTAAAATAACTTCATTAAACCCATCAAAGAACTTCTTTACTGGAGAAGCTTTTTCTTCGGGTATTAAAATCATCCCAATTCCAAAAAATATGGCAAAAAAGATCACTTGTAGCATATTGCCATTGTCACTAGCAGCATAAAAGATATTGCTAGGTACTAAATCTTCCAAAGCCTGCAAGGGCCCTGCTTCTTTTTGTTGATTAGCCTGTAGAATTTTAGAGTCGGCATCCCCCCTATAATTTTCTACCAGTTCATTTCTTGTTTCTTCACTAATAGAGGCTCCAGGTTTTACAATATTTACAATAGTTAAACCAATAGAAACAGCAATTACGGTGGTAAGGATATATATTCCTATCGTTCTACCACCCATTTTAGACAGCTTGGAAATATCTTTTAAATCGGATACCCCTTTAATAAGGGAGCCTAGAATTAACGGAACTGCAATTAACTTTAAAGAACTGATGAAAATATTACCAAAGGGTTTAATCCAGTCCGCTACTATTTTAGGACCCCATTCAAATTGAACCATTACTAGGGCGAAAAGTACTCCGCCTAGCATTCCCAATAATATTTGCCAATGCAATTCTAGTTTCTTCATTAAAAAGCAGATTTAGGTTGGTAAGATACTATAATGAGTTATAAAGCGCCAAAAAAATTAAATCTTTATAATTTAATGGTCCGGTTAAGAAGCTTAAAATCGGCCATCACTAAGGCTGCCATAGCCTCTACTATAGGAACTGCACGTGGCACTACACAGGGATCATGCCTCCCTTTGCCTTGAGTGCTTACTTTATTGCCTTCCTTATCTATAGTATCATAAGCCTGAAGAACGGTCGCTACCGGCTTAAAAGCAATATTAAAGTAAATATCCATACCATTACTTATACCTCCTTGAATACCACCGCTATAATTGGTTTTGGTAGTTCCGTCAGGATTAAACTTGTCGTTATGGTCGCTCCCTTTCATATTTACACCTTCAAAACCACTTCCATACTCAAAGCCTTTAACGGCATTAATAGATAACATAGCTTTTCCTAGATCGGCATGCAATTTATCAAAAACAGGTTCTCCAAGCCCTACGGGAACATTTTGGATTACACAACTGATAACACCACCAATAGTATCTCCCTGTTTTTTAATTTCCTTAATGTATTGCTCCATTTTTGCCGCAGTATCTTGATCTGGGCAACGAACTGGGTTAGATTCTATTAAGTTAAAATCCAACTCCTGATAGGTTTTATCTAGTTTTAAACTTCCTACTTGGGAGACATAAGCGTTAATTTTCATATCACCCAAGAATTGTTTTGCAATGGCCCCTGCCACTACTCTACTAGCTGTTTCCCTAGCAGAACTTCTACCCCCTCCGCGGTAGTCACGAAAACCATATTTTTGGTCGTACACATAATCGGCATGTGAAGGTCGGTAAGAATCTTTAATATGAGAATAGTCCCTAGATTTCTGATTGGTATTATGAATAGCAAAACCAATTGGAGTTCCCGAGGTCTTCCCTTCAAAAATTCCAGAATAAAACTCCACAGTATCAGGTTCCTTACGTTGTGTCACTATGGCTGACTGTCCAGGTTTCCGTCTATTTAAATCTTCTTGTATAGCTTCTAGATCCAATTCTATTCCTGCTGGACAACCGTCCAACACACCTCCAATGGCTACGCCATGTGATTCTCCAAAAGTTGTTAATTTAAAAAGAGTGCCAAAAGTATTTCCTGCCATAATCGTATATAAGCTAATTGGTTTGTATTGCTACTAGCCCTAATTGGACTATAGCCTTCAAAGGTAAATCTTAAAAAAGAGATACAAAAATTGATAAAGACCTTAATGGCCTAAAAGGTTAAATATTGATGTCTGCTATGTTATTAAACTTAGCCTTGGCCTAAACAACCAAGGCCTGCTTTAAAATACTGATAGGGTGCAACGCCTTTCTTTTTGTACCATCATAAATTTGATGTCTACAACTAGTTCCATTAGCGGAAATGATTACCTCTTCTGTGGTTTTACGAACTGCTGGGAACAATTTCAACTCCCCTACCTGCATACTCACCTCGTAATGCTCTTTTTCATAACCAAAAGATCCAGCCATTCCACAACAGCCCGAATTAATTATAGACACACTATAATTTTTCGGCAAGTTAAGGATATCGAATGTTACCTTCTGATTAGAAACTGATTTTTGGTGACAGTGGTTATGAATCTTAACCGTTCTCTTTTCTGTTGTAAAAGCATCCGCTGTTAATACTCCTTCCTTAATTTCTTTTGCCAAAAACTCTTCTATTAGGTAAGCATTTTTAGCAATGGCCTCCATCCTTCCACTATCTATACCAAAGCGCTTATATTCATCTCTAAACGTTAAAATAGCCGAAGGTTCCAATCCTAGAACAGGAAGTCCTTTTACGGAAAATTCCATTAATTTTTCTATATTTTTAATAGCAATATTTTTTGCCTGCTTCAAAAATCCTTTGGAAATAAAAGTACGCCCACTTTCCGCATAGAAAAGTTCTACATCATACCCTAATCTGGTTAGCACTTCAATTGCATCCTTCCCCAATTCTACATCTAAAAATTGAGTAAACTCATCTATATAGAGGACTACTTTAGTTTTAGTTATAGTGCTTTTCTCCTTTGCGGTATTAAGTAAGGCATCAAAATCTACCTTATACACTTTGGGCAAACTCCTCTTTGGTGCTACACCAACCGATTTTTTTATCAATCCTCCAACTAACTTAGAATCATAGATGGCATTAGTAAATCCGGCCATCTTACTTCCCATCTTATTTAGCGCAGTATTATAGGCAAAAAGCTTTGCACGTATGGGATATCCATTTTCTTCCTGGTATTGGTAAAGAAACTCTGCTTTTAAGGTAGCCACATCAACATTACTAGGACATTCACTAGAACAAGCCTTACAACTTAAACATAAGTCGAACACCTCTTTAAGCTCCTTATTGTCAAATTTATTAGACTTATCAGAGGTGGTTAAGAATTCTCGTAATGCATTTGCACGTCCTCTAGTAGTATCTTTTTCGTTCTTAGTAGCATGATAACTAGGGCACATTGCTCCAGACATGTGGTGCGTCTTTCTACAGTCGCCACTTCCGTTACATTTTTCAGCAGCTTTCAGGATTCCCTGGCTATCCGAAAAATCCATTAAGGTCTTTATTTCCGGTTCTTTCCTATCTATCTCATATCGAAGCGACTCGTCCATAGGGTAAGCATTAACAATCTTCCCAGGATTAAATATATTTTGAGGATCAAAATAGCTTTTAACGCGTTTAAGCAATTCATAATTCTTGTCACCTATCATTAGGGGTATAAATTCTGCTCTCACTATACCATCACCATGTTCTCCACTAAAGGATCCCTTGTATTTCTTAGTGAGTTTTGCCACATCAGTGGTAATAGCCCTAAACAGGGCCACATCGGCAGATTTTTTAAGATTTAAGATAGGTCTAAGGTGTAATTCTCCTGCCCCAGCATGAGCATAGTAAACTGCCTCCTGATTATAACCTTTCATTATTTGAGAAAACTCTCCAATAAAATCTTTAAGATCTTCTAATGCTACTGCAGTATCTTCTATACAAGCCACCGCCTTCCGGTCTCCCACAATATTCCCTAACAGTCCTAAGCCCGCCTTTCTTAATTCTACAGCCTTATTTATATCATCATTCTTAAGAATAGGATGGGCGTAGCTTAAGCCAGATAATTCTACGGTATTCAACAACTGTTTTAATTGAAGCTCCAAATCCTCCTCGGTATCGGATTTTACTTCCAACATTAACAAGGCAGCAGGATCTCCATCTACAAAAAAGCGATTTTCTAATTGGGTGCGGTTATTCTTGGTACAGTCCAAAATAACCTTGTCCATCATCTCACAGGTATGGAGGTTATGTCCCATTACAGGCGCTACATCACTTAAACAATCTTCTAAGGTTTTGTAATGAGTAACTACCATTGCAGAAAGCTTAGGAGGGAGATCATCTAGCTGTAGCACAATTTCTGTGGTAAATGCTAATGTACCTTCGCTACCGCTTAGTAATTTACAAAGGTTCAATTCCTCTTCCCCATCTCCAAAAACACCACTCTTTAGCAGTTCGTCTACGGCATAGCCTGTATTCCTCCTATGTATTTGCGGTTTTGGGAACTCGGTCAAAATTTCTTCCCTTACCTCTTTGTTTATAAGCTCTTTATGGATGTTACGATATATATCACCTTCAAAGTTTTCTAGGGACATTTTACCTAAAAACTCATTTTGAGAAAGGGTACCAAATTGCACCTTACTTCCATCAGAAAGAAAAGTGGTCATTGCTACAACCTTGTCACGGGTTACGCCATATTGTATTGAGGTGGTCCCCGAAGAGTTATTTCCTACCATTCCTCCAATCATACATCTATTAGAGGTAGAGGTATTGGGACCGAAAAAGAGTCCATAAGGTGCCAAATACTGATTTAACTCGTCCCTAATCACCCCAGGCTGAACAGTAACTTGCTTTTTTTCCTTATCTAGAGATAGTATTCCCGTAAAGTGTTTAGAAACATCTACTACTATACCGTCTCCCACACACTGACCTGCTAAAGACGTTCCTGCTGTCCTAGGAATTAAGCCAATTTTATTTTCATTAGCGAAGAGGATTAATTTTTTAATGTCGTCTTCATTTTTAGGATAAGCAACGGCCATTGGTATTTTCCTATAAACTGAAGCGTCGGTAGCATATAAGGCAGTTGTTAATTTATCTATAAACAACTCGCCTTCTAATTGATCTTTTATATATTTTAGCATGGTTTTTAAAGCTCAATACAATTTTGGCCACTAAAATAAGTTATTATTGTTTGAGCTTGACAATGAAACTTTCATTTTTAATTATACTCAAAAAGAAAAACCCCATGAAAATCATTAAATTATTTGCTTTGCTATTGTGTTCCTCTTGGTTCTCTCTAAGCGCTCAAGAAATTTCTGATCACTCCATTGGTCTTCGTTTGGGGGACAGTGATGGATTTGGCGCTGAGATTTCTTATCAAAAATCTCTTTTTCAATACAATAGATTGGAAGCTAACCTAGGCTGGCGAGATAGTAGGTACTTTAACGCCTTTAAAGTATCTGGGCTTTACCAATGGATGTTTCCTATAGATGGAAATTTTAACTGGTATTACGGTGCTGGAGGCGGATTAGGAAGTGTAGATTTTGTTACCAGAAAAGGAAATAATCAAGAGCCCTACACCCCTGATGGAGGCCTTTTTGTCTTTGCTGCGGGAGATATTGGGGTAGAATACAATTTTGACATTCCCTTATTATTATCATTAGATTTTAGACCAGAAATTGGATTAGTAGGTTATAAAAATTTCTCTAATAACTTTGATTTTGATATTGCACTAGGTATACGTTACCAATTTTAAGATAACCCTTAAACAAATAAAAGCCAAAAGCCTTCATGTACAGCTTTTGGCTTTTTATATTCACCATATAATAAGTACATTTGCCCCACTTTAAAAAAACAACAAAACAATGAAGAAATTATTTTTATCCCTTTCCGTATTAGTCGGTCTGGTTGCTTGTAACGACAAACAGGACGGCTATGTCTTAAACGGCTCTATCTCTGGAGACGTTGAGGACGGTACGCAAGTATTTATACGAAAGATCAACGAAAACAATCAGCCTTTTGATATTGATACTACTACTGTTCAGAACGGAAAGTTTAGTGTTACTGGTACTGCAGAGTCTCCTGATTTAATTTATGTATTTATAGACAAAGTTCAGGGGTATACCCCGTTAGTTGCCGATAATGGGACTATTGAGTTAACAGCCCATAAGGATAGTTTAAATTTCGCCAAAGTAAAAGGGACAGTACAAAACGATATATTCTTTAATTATTTGGATAACTCTAGAACGCTATCCGATAAAGCAATGTCTATCCAAAAAGATTTACAAGAAGCTAGCATGGCCGGAAACGAAGCCACAATAAAGTCGCTTCAAGACGAATTTGGAGAGTTACAAGAAGAGTATAAAAATTTCGAATTACAGTTTATTAAGGATAATCCAAATGGCCTTATATCTGCTCTTTTAATAGATAAAGCCTTAAACGGAAGGATTATAGAGAGTGCCGAAGCACAAGAAATGTACGATGCTCTTACTCCAGAGATTAAAGAAACAGTTCCTGGTAAACAAATTGCAAAAAGCCTAACTGCGGCTAAAGCAAGAGAAGAAAAAGGTAAGAGTACTGCTATTGGCGCTGTTGCCCCTGATTTTTCTGGTCCAACTCCTGAAGGCGGGGAAATCTCTCTAAAAGAAGCTATGGGGAAGGTGACCATTATAGATTTCTGGGCTGCTTGGTGTAAACCATGTAGAGTTGAGAATCCTAACGTAGTAAGAGTATATAACAAATACCACGAGAAAGGATTAAATATTATTGGTGTTTCTTTAGGCCGAAAAGAAGAAGATTGGAAAAAAGCTATTGCCGATGACAAATTAACTTGGAATCATATTTCTAGCTTAGACTATTTTGATGATGCCATCGCTAAGTTGTACAACGTAGATGCTATCCCTGCAACTTTTATCTTGGATGAAAACGGAGTGATAATAGCCAGAAACTTACGTGGTCCTGCTTTAGAAGAAAAAATTTCTGAGCTACTTGATTAATATAAAGTACGCTTATTGAAGAGGTCTAAAACTGTTAGTTTTAGACCTCTTTTTTTTTACAGCTTGCCCATTTTACCCAATATAAATAATATTATAATGGGAACTGCCAGTAATATCACCATCCATGTATCGGTAATAAAAAGGTCTGGCTTAAAAAGTAAGGTTGTAACAAATCCACCAATTGCACCTCCAAAATGGGCAGTATGACCAATATTTCCTAACCTTGTTTTCATTCCATAAATAGAGTAGAATAAATATAGTATTCCCAAAACGTAGGCCGGTAAAGGAATAGGAATAAACATAATTCCTAACCGCATACCTGGCTCCAATAATATAGCAGCATATAAAATACCGGTTACTGCACCACTGGCACCCACAGCACTGTAATAAGGCTCTTTCTTATGGAAGAACAAAGCCAAAAGGCTACCTGCTATAAGACTCACAAAATAGATTATCAAGAATTTTCCAGGACCAAACCAGTCGATGACCACGGGAGCAAAGAAAAATAAGGTAAACATGTTAAAGAAAAGATGCGAGAAATCTACATGCAAAAATCCCGAGGTAACCATCCTATCCTTTTGTCCTGCTTGTATAGCACCCACACCAAATTTATAGCGTTCAAAAAAATGAGTGTCATTAAAACCTTTTAGGGAGGCGATTAAGTTGATTGCCATAATAGCAATGGTGGCAAAATGGATGTCATTCATATTAAAATGGATTATCTTTGACGCCAAATATAATTATATTTAGACTAATCCTCTTTGCATGCAGCTTCTTGTTTTTCTATTAGTATATCCTTTCTTATGGCTTATTTCCATACTCCCATATCGACTGTTTTATGCTTTTTCTGATTTTGTATTTTTTCTGGTCTACCATGTAGCCGGATACCGTAAAAATGTGGTATTAAACAACTTAAACCTTGTTTTTCCCAATAAAGATAAGGAGGAGTTATTCCGGATTAGAAAATCCTTCTACCACCATATGTGTGATATGTTCTTAGAGATGGTAAAAACCATGGCCTTATCTAAGGAAAAAGTAAAACAACGTTTTCATATTACCAATATTGAATTACTTCAGGAAATTTCAAAGAAGAAAAGCATTTTAGTAGTATGTTCTCATTATGCCAATTGGGAATGGAATGTGAGTATCAATAATTATATAGACGCCAAAGGATATGCTGTATATCAGAAAATAGGAAATCCTTATTTTGACCGATTAGTTAGAAGGATAAGAGCAAAATGGAACACTATTCCTATTACCACCAACGAAACACCAAAAACTGTTCTTTACAACGAGCGGAAAAATGTACGATCGGTCTATGGAATGGTAAGTGACCAATCTCCAATGGTACAACGGGCACATTATTGGAGTGAGTTTTTAGGAATAAAGGTACCTGTGTATAATGGCGCCGAGGCTTTAGCTAGAAAGTTAGATCTTGCAGTGGTGTTTTTAAAAGTCTCCAAAGTAAAACGCGGCTATTACGAAGCAGAGTTCATCCCTATCACCTTATCAGGTAAAGAAACCAAAGAAAACGAGATTACTGAGCAATTCTTAAGCCTTACCGAACAACAGATAAGGGAAAAACCAGATTATTACCTGTGGACCCATAGAAGGTGGAAACACCGGGACAAAGTCCCAGCCGAGTTTAAGTAGGCTGTTTTTATTAGGAAATTTTATAAAATTAGGGAAGGATTTCCTATATTCCACTATAACACACAGAATCCTAACACATTATGGATGTTTTAAATTCCCTATACAATGAAATAATTGGATTTTTAGGCATTGGTAAAGCATGGGAATTATTACAATCTGGAGACTACAGTGTATTTACCACCTATGACGGAGTGGTATCTCTGATTTATCCCATTATTCCTTTACTGCTAATACTTGAGTTTATTCTGGGGCTTATTTATAAAAAGCCACAAACCAAGGTTTACAAAGTAAATTTTATCATTTACGTTTTCAACCGGTTTATTGTGCGTTTCATTGCCATTGCGATGGTAACTTTTATTATTGGATGGCTACAGCCCTATTCTTTATTCCAAACAGAAATGACATGGTACTGGATAATCTATGGATATATTGTTTGGGAATTTGGTCACTTCCTATATCACTATTGGGGCCATAAGGTTAGGCTGTTCTGGTGTTTACATTCTACCCACCATGCGCCGGAACAAATGAATTTATCTGTAACACACGCACATTTTTTCTTAGAAGCGCCCTATGCAGATGCTATTAGGACTACTGTCTGCATTTTATTGGGAGTAGAACCTGCTCTTTTATTTCTAATAATGTTTATTGATGGGACCTATGGGGCTTTTATACATATTGGCGAGAATGTTATGAAAGACGGTAAGTTAGGCTTTTTAAACAAAATTATCCTAACCCCCTCCCATCACCGCGTACATCACGCTAGAAATCCACTGTATATGGATACCAATTTCTGTAATTTATTAAATATATGGGACAAGATTTTTGGCACCTATCAGGAGGTAAATGAGGATGTGGCTATTGAATATGGAATTACTCGTAAGATGGATTCAGGGAATTTCTTTGATGTATATTTTGGGGAGTTTATTGCTTTATTCCATGATGTTAGAAAAGCCCCAGGTTTTAAAAACAAAATAAAATATCTAATTATGCCCCCGGGATGGAGTCATACCGGGGAGCACCAGACCGCTAAATTAGTCCGTAACACCTATCTTCAAGAACAAATGGTTAAGGAGTAAATACCAAAGTAGCCATTACCACACAATGGTCTGTTGCATAGTTCTCACAAAGCACCTGATAATCTGTTACTTTCCATTTTTGGGGCACATTATACAGTATATGATCTATATTTATTCTAGGGTCGTCCGACGGCCAAGTAGGTGAATATGCGTTTGGTGTATCGGGTTTTGTAAATTCCGTTAATAATAGTCTTATAGATTCATCCTTAGTTTCTGCATTTAAATCACCAGCAAGAATGGTAGGATATGGAGAGCCTTTTAGTTTTTCTAACAAGGCTTTCGCTTGCATCACTCTATCCTTATTATCTTCCAAATGATCTAAATGGGTTGCAACAAATTGAATAATATTTCCGTTTTTAGTTCTTACTTTGGTTATCAAAGCAGCCCGAGGTTCGGAGCTTGGCAAATGGGGTAAGGCAAAATTTTCGGTTTCAACAAAGGAATATTTAGAAAGTACTCCTTCTCCATACTCTCCACCATCATAATACATAGCACGCCCAAAAAGTGAGGCCATTTTAGTCCTATAGCCTAGTTCTGTGGGCAGATCATATTCCTTGGCACGCTTGGTTTTAAAATCTACTTCCTGTAGCGCTACTAAATGAGGCTGATAACTATTGATTACCCCAGCAAGGGTGTCCAAATTAAAATCGTTTTTAACTGTTGCCCCGTGAAGAATATTAAAACTCATTACTCTAAGCGTATCTGTTTGGGCAATTGTTTGGGAAATTGGCAAAAGCACGATTACAACAATCAAAAGCTTTATCCTGGTTAATTTCATGTTGGTATTTTTAAATTAAGGAATTGAATAAAAAATAAAAGGTCCCGGAAAGAACCAGGACCTTTAAAAATATAGTTTTATTATTTACGAACCAAACTATTCATTATAATCCAGCTATTGCTTTAATCTCTCCGATTATCCGATCAGCAAGGGTATCCGCTTCAGCCTGACTCTTTGCTTCGGTATATATTCTAATAATTGGTTCGGTGTTAGATTTTCTTAAATGAACCCAATTTTCGGGGAAATCAATTTTAACTCCGTCTATAGTAGAAATCTCCTCATCCTTGTATTTCTCTGCCATAGCGGTTAAAATGCCATCCACATCTAATCCAGGAGTTAGTTCAATTTTCTTTTTACTCATAAAGTAACTCGGGTAACTTGCCCTAAGTTCACTAACGGTTCCTCCTCTTTCTGCCATCAGCATTAAAAATAGTGCGGTCCCAACAAGGGAGTCGCGCCCATAATGACTCTCTGGATAAATAATACCACCATTTCCTTCGCCTCCTATAATTGCGTTATTTTTCTTCATTAAGGTCACCACATTAACCTCGCCTACTGCAGATGCCTCGTAGCTACCTCCGTGTTTCTCAGTAATATCTCTTAAAGCACGACTAGATGATAGATTAGAAACTGTATTTCCTTTAGTTTTCCCCAACACATAATCTGCACAGGCAACTAAAGTGTATTCTTCTCCAAACATTTCCCCCTCATTGGTTATAAAAGCCAATCGATCTACATCAGGATCTACTACAATACCAAAATCTGCTTTTTCTTTTACCACAAGATCACATATATCCCCCAAATGTTCCTTAAGCGGTTCTGGGTTATGTGGAAAGTGTCCTGTTGGGTCACAATAAAGTTCTACCACCTCTACTCCCAATTCTCTAAGCAATTTAGGGATAGCTATACCTCCGGTTGAATTTACCCCATCTACTACCACCTTAAATTTAGCAGCTTTAATTACGTCTGCATCTACAAGGGATAGGTTTAATACTTCATCGATATGAATATCTATGTATGCATCGTTTCGGGTTATTACTCCTAAATCGTCCACTTCTGAAAACACAAATGCCTCTTCCTCAGCTATTTCTAATATCTTGGCACCTTGAGCAGCATCTAAAAACTCTCCTTTTTCATTTAAAAGTTTAAGAGCGTTCCATTGTTTAGGGTTATGGCTAGCAGTAAGAATAATTCCACCATCGGCATTTTCTAAGGGAACGGCAATCTCAACCGTAGGGGTAGTAGAGAGATCTAAATCTACTACGTCTATTCCTAGACCTACCAAGGTAGACACTACTAAATTTTGAATCATTTCACCAGATAGTCGGGCATCCCTTCCTATCACCACTTTTAGTTTTTCTTTTTTGGAATATTCTTTTAACCAAATTCCATAAGCGGCAGCAAATTTCACTGCATCTATAGGTGTTAAATTGTCTCCTGGTTTTCCTCCGATAGTTCCTCGGATTCCTGAAATGGATTTAATTAAAGTCATTTTTTAAATTATAAGTTTATACAAATATAACGGGTTAGGTTTAATTACTATGGCCTTAAGTTGTAAATTCGTCCTTAATATCCTTCTTTTGTCAGTATGAATTTTTTGGCACATATATTCCTTTCCGGCGATGATGATGAAATTACTATTGGGAATTTTATAGCAGACAGTATCAGGGGTAATAATTACACTCACCTGCCCGAAAAAGTACAGAAAGGAATTACACTTCACCGTGCCATTGATACTTTCACAGATGCTCACCCCACTTTTAGAAAGAGCACTAAGCGTCTACATCCCAATTATAGTCATTATAGTGGGGTTATAGTCGATGTTTATTACGATCACTTTCTAGCCAAAAACTGGTTAGATTATTCGGATACGCCCCTTAAAATATTTACAGAAAATTTCTATAGTCTTTTAGAAAAAAATTACGAAATACTTCCTCCAAGAACAAAAAGAATGATGCCGTTTATGATTAAAGACAACTGGTTATTTAATTATGCTAAATTAGAAGGTATTTCAGGAGTCCTTAGGGGTTTGAACCAACGTACGGGTAACAAATCTAAAATGAATTTAGCCATTGTAGATTTAAAGGAGCATTATACCGAATTTGAAAATGAGTTTTCAATTTTCTTTGAAGATCTTATGGTCCATACTCAGGAGAAGTTTATTGAATTAACTAAAGAATAAAACAAAATATTACAAACCTTAACAACTGTAAACTATGAAATTACAACAGTTTATTTTCGTTTTAGTGCTTATGGCATTTGTGTCTTGTAAGCAAACTGTTCCTGTCCCTACAGGTTTGGTAACAGAAAATGCTATGGTAGTATCTGCCCGCGAGGAAGCCTCCAAAATTGGATCGGATATCCTACAAAAGGGAGGAAACGCTTTTGATGCCATGGTAGCCACAGAGTTGGCACTTGCTGTAGCTTATCCCTTCGCAGGAAATGTTGGGGGTGGCGGATTTATGATCTATAGAAAGGCTGATGGTGATTTTGGTGGAATTGACTATCGTGAAAAAGCACCAATGGCTGCCCATAAAGATATGTATTTGGACTCCTTGGGGAATGTTATCCCGGGGATGAGTACTGTGGGTGCAACCGCTGTAGGAGTTCCTGGGACGGTAGCTGGTGTAATGGCAGTACACGAGAAATTTGGAACTATGCCATTAAAAGAATTGTTGGCTCCCGTAATTGCACTGGCAAAAAAGGGGGTGGTAGTTACCCAAAAACAGGAAGACAGATTAGCATCTTATAGGAGTCAATTTATTGAAGTTAATGGAGATAGCACGTTTTTTGCCCATCCTTACAAAAAAGGAGACACTATAAAATATAAGGCCTTAGCCAGAGTTATGAAAAAGATTGCCGAGGAAGGCAAAGACGGATTTTACAAGGGTGAAGTAGCCGAGAAATTAAGTGCGTTTATTCAGGAAATGGGGGGCTTTGTTTCTATTGAAGATTTGGCACAATACGAAGCGAAATGGCGTACCCCATTAAAATTCTCCTATAAAGATTTAGATATTATTTCTATGAGTCCGCCAAGTAGTGGTGGATTTACTATACAGCAAATTCTCAAGATGATAGAGCCCTACAAGGTATCTGAATTTGGACATAATTCGGCCAAGACCATTCAGTTATTTACAGAGGCAGCAAGAAGAGCCTATGCCGACCGTAATTATCATTTGGGCGACCCAGATTTTGTAGAAATTCCGATGAACGAATTGCTGAGCGATAGTTATATTCAAGATAGAATGGCCGATTTTAGTTTTGATAAGGCTACAAAGTCTAGCGCTGTTTCTCATGGTGATGTAACTATTGTAGAAAGTGATGAAACCACCCACTACTCTATTGTAGACAGTTATGGGAATGCCGTGTCTGCGACCACTACTATTAACGGTGGTTATGGATCAAAACTATTTTCAGAAGAATTAGGCTTTTTTCTAAACAATGAAATGGACGATTTTAGTGCCAAACCAGGTGTTCCTAATATGTTTGGGCTAATTGGTGCAGAGGCCAATAGTATTATGCCAGGAAAAAGAATGTTGAGTAGTATGACCCCTACTATTGTAGAAAGGAATGGAAAACTTTGGATGGTAGTGGGTACCCCTGGCGGATCTACTATCATTACAGCAGTGGCACAAACTATTTTGAATGGGTACGAATTTAACATGAGCATGCAAGAGGCCGTTAATGCACCACGTTTCCACCATCAATGGATGCCAGACAATGTGGTTTTTGAGCCTAATGGATTCTCTCCAGAATTAATGAATTCCTTAAAAGAAAAAGGATATATCATAAATGAGGAAAGAACTCCAATAATAGGAAAAGTGGATGCTATTATGGTATTACCCGATGGAAGATTGGAAGGTGGTGCAGACCACCGCGGAGATGATACAGCCGTAGGCTATTAATATTTTTATATGCTAAAGAAAATTGGGAAAATTCTAGTTGTTGCGGTATTACTACTATTAGGAATAGCAGGAATTCTATTTGCCATTATCCATGAATCGCGCCCAAAAAGCTCTCCAAGCAAGGAAGCAGATGCACTAGCAAACAAAATGCTAACTGCCCTTAATTATGAGGCCTATAAAAACACCCGATTCTTGGAATGGTCTTTTGCTAATAACCAGCATCATTATTTATGGGATAAAGAACAGCACCAAGTGGAAGTACGTTGGGATGCCTATACTGTTACCCTTAATTTAAATGACCATAGTAAAGGTAAAGCCTTAAAAAATGAAACCCTCCTGGAAGGAGAAGAAAAGAAAGAAATAATGCAAAAGGCCCGTACTCTTTTTAACAATGACTCTTTCTGGTTAGTAGCTCCTTATAAAGTATTCGATAAAGGAACTCAGCGGAGCTTGGTACCATATAATAACGGTTCTAATGGCCTTATGGTTACTTATACTAGCGGCGGAGACACCCCAGGAGATTCGTATTTATGGATTTTGGACGAGAAAGGAATTCCACAAAGTTTTAAAATGTGGGTGAAAATTATTCCCATTGGTGGCTTGGAGGCCAGCTGGGAAGGATGGCAGGTTATGAAAAGTGGAGCATTACTTCCTAATAGCCACCAATTGGGGCCTTTTAACTTTAGCATGGGAGATGTAAAGGGGTACAATACTGTTATAAAAAAATAAGCTAAAAGGCTACTTAAATTCTATTGGCAGTTATGAAAAACTTATTTTTTAGTTTAGTTTTGAGATTTTTCAGTAGAAAACGCTCATTTGAATAAAGCATGAACGAGAAAGTATCTAAATCTATTTTAAAGAGCCTAGTACTCCTTCCAATTGGACTTTCCTTATGGGTTTTAATTAATGGGGTTAATCTGGATTATTGGGGGATAACAATATTAGCAGGATTTGTAATATCGTTCGGAATCATATTTTGGAATATTTTCGATTATGAAAAGTTAGACAATATAGATATGAAAGACTTTCTGGAGTCTAGCCACAGTTTAACGTTGATAAATAAAGGTGATAATTGGGAGAGCATTAATGAGATGGTTAAAAATCAGTTCGTAAAGCTAGAAGTTCTAGAGAAATCGGAAAATCATATCAAGGTTCAAGTACACCAAAAAATTATAGATTCTATTCTCACTGTTAAAAAATCTGATCACGATATTGTAGTCGAAATCTATAAAAAACACATGAAATTTATGCCAGACAAAGCCCAAAACTATAAGATTCTGAAGAGGATTGAAAAGGGCCTATCGGTGTAATGCTATATAGAATAGAAAATAAAAAAATATCTTCAACTTATATTAAAATGCTTTATAAATCTGTGATGTACCAGCTAAAAAATAAGATATCTCTTCAATAATAAACAAATAACGATTGTCTACATAAGAAATGATGCATTTCATCCGTTAATAATGTAAAGCACCTAAATTTTAACCTAATCTATTTATATAAACCTACAAAATTATTCACATGCTGCGTAACAATATATTAGTAAGAACATCCATTTATATCCTTGTAATTATTGTTTTTACTTATATTGGTTTTTCAATAATTTCTTCTCAATCCGATACGGAGTCTAATAAGGCAGATTTCAGCTCTAACCTAGAGGAACCCTTAATTGACCCACTAGAAGTGGAACTCTATAAATTACAGCAACGCGACTTACAAATTGCGGTACAAGAATATTTTGAAAAGGCAATTGCAGCGGGAGATATTGTAGGAGCAGGAGTAAGTATTGTTAAAGGAGATTCCATAGTCATTTCTGATGGATTTGGTAAACGCGATATCAACCAAAACAATCCCATAGATGGAGAAACTGTATTTAGACTCGGCTCTCTATCTAAAGGATTCGCCGGTGTATTAGCGGCTAATTTAAAGAGTGAGGGTAAATTACATTGGGAAGATAAGGTAAGTGATTTTATTCCAACTTTTCGTTTAGGAGACAAGAATAATACTGAAAATATTACACTTGCTAATATCTTATCACATACTTCTGGCACCCCATACCATAGCTACACCAATCTTGTAGAGGCGGGATTACCACTTACCAAAATAGCTGAACGTTTTAAAGATGTAGTACCTATAAGCAAACCGGGAATGATGTACAGCTATCAAAACGCCATGTTTGCACTTTGCGAGGAGGTCATCTATAAGGCTACGGGGCAAAATATCAGTACCTCTTTAACCAATAGATTCTTTAAGCCATTGGGGATGAAAAACATCAATATGGATTATGAAGCTTTGGCTAGTGAAGATAATGTAGCATTGCCACATTCCCCCATTAAAAACGGCTGGAGAACTTTATCTCTGAATTCTAACTATTATAATGCTATTGCTGCAGGGGGTATAAATGCCAGTGCCTTAGATATGGCTAAATGGATGCGTTTCTTATTGGGCCACAACCCAGAGTTAATGAATAAAACTGCTTTATTAGAAACTTTTAATCCTTTTGTAGAGATAAAAGGGAGTAGCAAATACTACCAACGTTGGCCAGGACATTTAAAATCGCATTATGGTTTTGGATGGAGGATTCACACTTTTTTAGAAGACGAAAGCGATACGCCAAAAACCGTTTGGCATCATGGTGGAAGTGTTAATAATTATAGGAATGAAATAGCAGTATATCCAGACTCGGATTTAGGAATCTGTGTGCTATTAAACAGTAATTCAAAACTAGCAAGAACTGTAATACCAGACTTACACCAAATAATTAAAGAAGTATACAATACTCCTGCTCCTTCAACAGTTCACAACCATCTAAAGAATGCTGATAATCCTACTGGATAGTGAAAGGGAGTTTCAAATTACTTTTATAAAAGGGAGTTGATTTTTTCAAAAAAAAAATAAGCAACCTAAATCATATAAAAAGGGCTTTGCCAATTAGCAAAGCCCTTTCTTAATTATTTTACAACCAATAAAGGCATTGTTCGGTTCCTTAGCAATAGGTCGTTTGTAATACTACCTATAAAAAGTGAGGTAATATTATTTCCTCCCCTTGCAGACATTAAAATAATGTCGAATTCCCCTTTTTCTGCCTCTCGTTCTATTATGTCTACAACTGAATTTTCTTCGCGATCTATATGTAGAAACTTGATATCTGCTGACAGTCGATGTTTCTTTCGATACTGATCAAACCTTGCGTGTAGATGTGCTTTGGTCTTATCCTTTGCCTTTTGTGTATCTATATAGGGAAAATAGAAGGAAGGTATATTATACACGTGTAAGGCTTCTATTTCCTTATTATCATCACTACTTATACTATTTGCAACCGTAAAGGCTTTTGCAGAATTTGAACTAAAATCTACAGGAACCAACATTTTTCGCAAACTATGCCTTGCATCCTCGGGGACCAACAATAGATGTCTTTTCATCATACGAACGAGTTTCTGAGGCAATGCTCCTGTCCCTTGCAACTCGTCCTTTTTCCCCATTACCACGACATCAACATTGTATTCTTTAGCTAAATCTACAAGAATACTCTCGGTATAGTTATCCGAAGTAATTAAAACGGTATGCGAAGCTTTACCACTATAATTTTCTTTAATGCTACGCTCCAATTCGCGTTCTACTATATCTTCTATAGTAATGTCGTCCTTTAAAAAATCCTCATAGAGATTATAAAGTTTAGACTGCTTAATATTATGAGTGAAATAAAGGTGTTTTACCTTCCATACATCGCATAAATAACTAACATACTGCAGCAGAATAGGATCCATTCTTGTAAGGTCCAAGGCTACCATAAGAGTTAATTCGTTATCTAGACTTTTATTCTTTGTCATTTCCTATTTATTATCTGTTTCTGTTAATGTTGGTTCTTCTTTAGTTTCTTTTGCATTCTGACTTCTGGCCTGACGTTCTCTATCTACCAGTTGGAGGATATTTTTCCTATAGGATTCTCTTTCCAGTAGCTTCTGTTCTCGTTCCGCCTGTTCATAGTCTTCTTTCATTCCCGAATGGAGAGAGAAGCACATCATCACAAGAAGAATAGCAAATGGAAGTCCAGAAATGGTAACTGCTGTCTGTAAAGCATTTAAACCACCTCCATACATAAGAACTCCTGCAATTGTACCCGTTGCAACAGCCCAAATAACTCTTTGGAAGGGAGGTGTTTTTAGCTTACCTCCAGAAGTAATACTATCTACTACTAAAGCACCAGAGTCTGCCGAGGTAATAATAAAACTACTTATCAGCACTACCCCCAATACTTTAAGTAACATAGCTAATGGGAACTTATCAAAAAACACATACAATGCTGTAGAGATATTATCGTTTACTGCAGCTATCATAGCGGTATCACCTAAAAGAATATCACGCATAGTGATTCCACCAAAGGCACTAAACCAAAGGAAGGTTACTAAAGCAGGAAGGATTAATACACAGAGAATAAATTCTTTTACGGTTCTTCCCCTAGAAATTCTAGCGATAAAAGTACCTACAAATGGGGACCAAGAAATCCACCATCCCCAATACATTATGGTTCTAGTTTTCTGCCAATCGGTACCTCTCAAGGCCTCTGTCCACGTTGCCATATCCACAAAATTGATGACGTAATTCCCAATGTTTTGGATATAAGATTTAAAAATAAAGGTGGTAGGTCCTAAAAGAAGTACAATGATGAAAATTGCCGAAGCTACTCTAACATTAAGTTTACTCAGCATTTGCACCCCTTTGTTAACCCCACTAAATGCCGATAATGTTGCTGCAAGGGTAACCGCAAGAATTATAATTATTTGATAAAAAAGTGAGCTTGGAATACCGAAAACATGAGTTAGCCCGGAATTAATCTGTCCTACTCCAAATCCAATAGTGGTAGCCAATCCAAATAATGTGGTAATAACCGCCATAATATCAATCACATCTCCCATCCATCCATGAATTCTATTTCCCAAAAGCGGATAGAAAGCAGATCTTAGGGTAAGTGGCATTTTCCGATTATACGTAAAATAGGCTAAAGATAGTCCCACTACAGAATAAATGGCCCATCCGTGTATTCCATGGTGAAGAAACGAAAAACTAATAGCTTCTTGTGCTATAAGCGCTGGTTCTGCACCAGCTAAACGTGGGGGATTTAAGAAATCACGTACCGGGTCGGCAATACTAAACAGTACTAATCCGTTCCCTATTCCTGCACTGAATAACATGGCAAACCAAGCCCAAATACTAAATTCGGGTTTAGAGTTTTTCCCACCAATACGGACTTTTCCAAACTTACCAAAGGCCATGTAGAGACAAAATATAATAAACAGATTAACTGATAACGTATAAATCCATCCTCCATGAGCGGACACATAAGTTTGTGCAATTCCAAAATAATAATCGGCCTCCTCCTCAAAAATTAAAGTGAAGAGGATACTTGCTATTAGGATTAAGGTAGCGCTTAAGAAAACCGTCTTATTTACCACCAATCCTAAAATCTTGGATGATTTTTCTTTTCTAGTAACTTTTACTGGCATATTTCTTTTTTGGATTTATAATGTATACGATGTACTTCCATATAAAATATTGGAAGCTTAGAAATAAAATTTAATTTATACTTAAGCTAGAGTGGATATCGTGTATCATAGGAGTTATAATACCTGATATATCTCCTATCCCAAAAAAGCATAGGGAAAAGTAAATACGACATTAGAATAACTTCAGACAAGCTGAAGAGAATGCTTTTCATAAATATTTAATTTTCTGAATTAGTAAATTCTACAATCGGTCATTATAATAAAAATAGTCCTATTTTACAACTATTTCTAAGAATAGATAACTAGGATCATCAGTGGTATAGCACTACAACCCTAATATTTAATATTTCTTTTCCCTTTAAAAGCGAGTTATAAATTCCATTAACAAACTACAACTTATTGAATTTATTTTATTTATACCCGAATGCAACTCAATATATTAGATTGTGTTATTGCATTAATTTAAATCCTATTCCCCTTATAATCATCAGAAAATATAATAACACTGTTTTAAAATACAGAAAACTTAAATTTGTTGTATAATTGAAATGACAAAAAAATTAACCCTTTAGTAATTATAGCCAGCTGTTTGGCAGCTGCAATACCACCAACTAAACCTAAGACAACCTTATGAAGCTAGCTAGAATATTTGTTTTGGTATTTTCACTCATTACTATTCAAGCTTATTCCCAAAAAAAACGCGCTAGGGATTACGGCATAGAGATTGGAGTTTTAAAAACAGGTGAAAATAATGCTATTACAGATGTTTTCGGAGTCAAGGTTGGTCAAACTACCTTAATTGACGGGGATAGTGTTAGAACCGGTGTTACCGCTATACTCCCCCACTCCCACAACATTTTTCAAAATAAAGTACCAGCTGCGATCTATATTGGTAATGGCTTTGGGAAACTAGCCGGCTATAGTCAGGTTAAAGAGTTAGGGAATATAGAGACCCCCATAGTTTTAACCAATACATTAAGTGTCCCTATAGCTGCTGATGCATTAATCACTTATACTTTAGATCGCAATAAAAATGTGGGTTCCGTAAACGCTATAGTTGGGGAAACCAACGACGGCTGGTTAAATGATATCAGGGGAAGACATATTAAACAAGAACATATATTAAGTGCCATTGAAAATGCCAAGACTGGTACTGTTGCAGAAGGTAATGTAGGCGCTGGTACCGGGACGGTATGTTTTCAGTATAAAGGAGGTATCGGGACTTCTTCCCGCGTTATTCCTGAATCACAAGGAGGATATACTGTTGGTGTGTTAGTACAATCTAACTTTGGGGGAGTCTTAGAGATTAATGGGGTTCCTATAGCCAAGGAATTAAACACTATTCCTAATCAATACAATTACGATACGGATGGCTCCTGTATGATAGTAGTCTTCACGGACGCCCCCTTAGATTCTAGGAATTTAGAACGACTTGCAAAACGAGCTATGCTGGGATTAGGGAGAACCGGGGGAATTGCTTCAAATGGAAGTGGCGATTATATAATAGCGGTATCCACAGCAAAGGATAATGTAGTCCCCTATTCTAGTGATACCTTATTTAATGATGTTAAACTCTTAAGAAATGAGGCGATGACACCCTTATTCTTAGCGACAATAGAAGCCACTGAAGAAGCAATTTTAAACTCCTTGTTTGCTGCAGAAACTATGACAGGAAAGAATGGACGCAAAATAAAATCTATCCCCATAGATAAGGTGTTAAAAATAATGACCGAATACGGTAAAATAGGTGAAAAGTAATTCTATCCATGCATTTAAAAAACCCCTTTATTGAAGATTATGATTTTGATAGGTTGATTTTAAAACATCCCGAATTAAAAGACTTTGTTTTTGTAAATAAGTATGGGAATAAAACAATAAAATTTGGAAATAAGAATGCTGTAAAGGCATTGAATACCGCCATACTAAAACTGCATTACGGACTTAATTTTTGGGATATCCCTGAGGATAATCTTTGTCCTCCCATACCAGGGCGGCTTGACTATCTATTGTATGTTTCCGACTTAATTCCAAAAAGCAAGATTCGGTTATTAGACATTGGTACTGGTGCTAGTATGATATATCCTATTTTAGGTAGCCAACACTTTAATTGGCAGTGTACCGGAAGTGAAGTGAGTTTAGCTTCCCTGAAAAACGCCGAAATCATTATTGAGAATAATCAAGTTTTAGAAAAAATAGAATTACGCCACCAACGCTTTAAAAATAAAATATTAGAACATATTGTGCACCCTGATGATGTATTTGATGTTGTGGTATGTAATCCTCCATTTTTTAAGAATAAATCAGAAGCAGTACGCAGCAACAAGCGCAAGGTTCATAATCTTGGGCTAAAAGAAAAAGATTCTCAAAATTTTGGCGGACTCTCCAATGAACTATGGTACAATGGTGGAGAAACCGCATTTATAAAAAAAATGGCGACTGAAAGTCTGCAGTTTAAAGATCAAATACATTGGTTTACCTCCTTAGTGTCTCAAAAGGAAAATTTGAAAGATATAAAGCGCGCTATAAACAAAACCCATCCTACTTCAGTAAAGGTCATTAATATGGACCAAGGCAATAAAAAGAGTCGGTTTATTGCATGGACATTTAAAGGTTAACATTCCAAATTTAAAAAAAAGAGTGGATTATTTGTATCTTTTTAGAAGCTTCTCGGTCTACCTATATAGAACTTAAAGAATATAAATATGAATAATTGTAAATGTACCAATTGCGATTGCAAAAAATGTAATTGTGGAAACTGTTTAGAGAATCAATGTCCGTGTGATAAGTGTGAATGCAGCAAATGTGATTGTTGTTAATAAGGGGTTGGACGTGTGTCCAACCTTTTTAAAATTTTAAGATAAGAAATGGAAACTGCTACCATATGGAGTAAGTATAATGTTCAAATGTATTTTTTTATTCTTAAAAAAGTACATAACCAAGATGCTACTAATGATATATTGCAAAATACCTTTTTAAAAATCCACCAAAATATCCATCAATTAAAACAACAAGACAAGGCTAAGTCTTGGGCATTTCAGATTGTCCGTAATGAAATACATGATTATTTCAATAAGTCGAATAAAACAATCCAAGATTTAAACCCATCTCCAGTTGATCAACCCGAAAGCTATTCGGACTTCTGTTGTTTTGATCGTTTTTTGGAGAACCTACCAGAAGAATATAAATCGGTGATGACTATGGTTTATATAAAAGGGATGAAGCAGAAGGATGCAGCATCAGAATTAGGAATAAGCCTAGCTAACGTAAAAGCTCGGATTAGACGTGCGAAGAGTGTCCTTATCAAAAAATTTAATGAATGTTGTAAATATGAGTTAAATCTTGAAGGTAAATTAGTGGGAGAATCTGATTGTAGTCTCTGCAATTAACTCTGTTTGACTACTGCAACCTAATCTTACTACCTATTTCTGTCTATTCAGAATTAAAACATCAATTTATTTTTCAAATAAAAATGCTGCTCAATTCTAATTATCTTATAAAATAGGACAATTACATTCAATATTTTTCCTTAACCTAAATCAGCTTGCAAGTCATAGTACTTCTTATGCAAGGCTTTTATTCCTTCTAACAACTTCCCACTTGCGGGGCCCTTTACCTGGATATTAGGAATGATATCTTGAATGGGATAAAATTGAATAGGCGCTGCAGGAACTTTCATTTCCAACATCCACTCTTTTAATTGTTTAGCGGAGCTTAGGTAAACGATTCCTCCTAAACCTACCCATCCATGGGCTGCTGCACACATAGGACAATGTTCGCCACTAGTGTACATCACTGTTTTATTACGTTCTTCGGCCGATAAATTTTTTGCTGCCCAATGTGCCAATTCAATTTCTGGATGTGCTAAATTATTTAATTCGTTCACCCTATTTCGGGCCGATGCGATAACCTCATTTTTTTGATTAACAAGGAGAGATCCAAATGGCTTATCGCCAGCATTTACTGCTTCTTCCGCTAGCGATAGGCAATGTGCTAGATGTTGTAGATCAATTTCTGAAAGCGAATCTTTAGCATTATTCATAATTGTAATTATTTTAGTGTTACTACTTTTAAAAACATATTATAGGCTTAAAGCCCATAACCAAGCCTCGATATTATACCTAACGTTTAGGCGGTTGTTTTCTGTCTAGAAAATAAGTGAACTGCCAAGATACCTAGGGATAATATCCCTCCTAACACAGAAACCCCCGTCCACTTATAGTTTTCCCATACAAGTGCTCCTAAGGTAGTCCCCAAGGCTCCCCCGATAAAGAATGCAACCATATAAACGGTATTTACACGGTTTCTAGCTTCTGGATTTTTAGAAAAGATAATATGCTGATTAATGATATGCAAAGATTGCAATCCCAGGTCTATTAAAATCACCCCTATAATAAGTCCTACTAAAGAATAGGATGAGAACAGGAAAATGATCCATGAGAGGATAAGCAAAATACTAGAAAACAAAATAATCTTGTTGCTACTCACCCTATTACTCATTTTACCCACAACAGTTGCCGCTAAGGCACCTACAATTCCTAATAGACCAAAAATTCCTGTAACACCACTCCCATATCCAAAAGAATCTTCCATTAGAAAAACTAAGGTAGTCCAAAAAGCACTTAACCCTGCAAAGGCTAGGGCTCCTCTAATCGCTGCCAACCGTAAGGCGGGTTCTGTTTTAAAATAATACCAAAGCGACCTTATTAATTCCTTATAGGTTCCGTGATACTTAGGTGTTATTTTGGGTAATTTAAATTGAAGCAATATAAAAAGGACCAACATCATACCTGCAGCCACATAGTACATTACTCTCCATCCAAATTGCTCTCCTAGCAGGCCACTGATTACCCTACTTCCCAATATTCCTATTAAGAGTCCGCTCATAACAATTCCTATTGCGCGTCCCCTCCCCTCATCATCACTAAGTTGTGCTGCCATAGGCACAAACAATTGTGGCAATGAAGAACTTAAACCGATGAAAAAACTACTACTAATTAGTAAAAAAAGAGAAGAAGATATTGCACACGCTAATAGAGAAATAATCATTAATATAAAATTGTATAGTACAATTTTTTTATTGGACATCATATCTCCCAAAGGGTTAATAAAAAGTAATCCGGCTGCATAACCCAATTGTGTTGCTAGCGCCACGTTACTCACCGCAGATTCTGTGACTCCAAAAGATTCTGATATCAAATGTAGAAGCGGTTGGTTATAATAAAGATTAGCTACTATGAGTCCGGCTGATATACTCATCAGATACAAGGTAGCATTGGATAATTGGTTCTTCATTTATAGGAGAATTGTTTTTTTTTGCGTTAGGGATAGCAGTGAAAATCTCCCAGCCAACAGGATGGGAAATTGCAACGAATAGCCCGCCCGAACGCCCAAAATTAAAGAGCAAAATTAGAAAACAAAGGGATAATAACTATAAAAAGTGAAGTAATGAAAGCTGAAACTACCACAAAGTCTAAAAAGTTGAAACTTTCTATTAAAAAATTAATTATGGGATTGGGAATATAATCACCATTTCTTTGAGGAATCGTTTGAATACTAAGAATTAAAAGATAGGGTACTAACAGTAGTAATTCGATATGTTTAGGGCTAGCAAGTAATAAGGGGAACTAAAAAATAAATAATAATTCTAATAAAGCATCGGAGCATATTAATCTCAGATATAGGCAAATTTAAAAGGCCCCTGATTTCAATATCAGAGGCCTTTTAAATATTTAATTACTTTCTTGCTCTTCCAACTCTTCTAAAGCCCCTTCCGTCTCTGTTTCGACTTCAGATTCGGTTTCGGTTTCGGTTTTTGCAATGGCATTAAATTTTTCTAATTGTTCCTCTTCACCCGTAAAGTATGGAAACACATCCAATATAGGGGATTCAGTTATCGCAGGGATAGAATACTCTCCCATTGTCCCTTTCATAGCGGTTACGGTATTATCGTACGCCTCTTTTACGTCATTAGCTTGCACTAGCATATATAAATTAGTCTTCCGTTCTTTGCCACTTTCTTCATCAAAAGCGATAAGAGAAACTTTTGATTTAAACCAACGATCGGAATTTTCATAAGGATGGACTTCTGAAAAGTTTGCAACCTTAATATTAGTAATTAGAAATTCCTCACTGGTATAGGCCGCCATTTCTTCATTAATTCTCGTTTCTGCCTCCGTATAGGAAATAGCATCTAAGAGGTAGGTCTCCGTAGTTACTTTTTGTTCTCCTGTCTCGTGTGTTTTTCTGTATTTTACTTTGCACTCGTACCAAGTTACACTCATAATTATATTTTTAGGATGCCAAATATATATTTAATAAAAAGGATAGTAAATAAATCTCAGAATAGATATCCACAATCTATTTCCTCTTTATAATTACAACAACACATTAAGAAGCTTAAAGAGTTATCTATAAACAACTTACCCCCTAAAAAACAATTAGCGACAGGTTTGTGTTGAGCTTTTTTTAATCTAATAATGTTTATTCTAAATTTAATCATCATCTAATTTGAATTATTCAAGTAGATAGCCTTTGGACCAAAAAAAATTCTAGTGAAAACTTTTAAAGGGTTGGCCTTATAAGGATATAACTAAAAATTAAACATACATCTTTGCCTAACATCCGTTTTAATTATATTTTAGTTACATTTAAAACCAAGGAAAATATCTTTAATTACTTACCAATAGTTCTCATTAAATTAGCTTTTAGAATGAAAAATAACAAGATACATTTAATGCTCGCAGATGACGATGAGGACGATCGGATGTTTTTCCAAGATGCCTTAGAAGAACTATCATTATCCTTCTCATTAAAAACGATGAACAATGGGGTGGAGTTAATGAGGTATCTTGAGCATAACTTATCTAATCTACCACAAATGCTTTTCCTCGATTTAAATATGCCCCTTAAAACGGGGGTTGAGTGTTTAACAGAAATAAAGCAAAGTGAAAAGTTAAAAAAATTGCCAGTAGTTATCTATTCTACCTCATACAATCCAAAGGTGATTGATATGCTTTATGGCAATGGTGCTCATTATTATATTCGTAAACCCACGGATTATTCTCAACTTAAAATGGTAATTAAAAAAGCTATTTCTTTACTAACTTCAAGCAATGGTTTACAGCCTAAGAAGGAAACCTTCCTTATCCAACCCGAAAATTAACTCAATATGACTACAACTCCAAAAGCGGATGATTTTCCATTCCTCAATGGCGGAGGAGAAATGGGCGAACTTATAAGAAAAATAGCCTGGAATAAGACTACTCTGGGCGATATAACAGATTGGCCTACCAGTTTAAAAACTACACTTGGCATGATTTTACACTCGGCATTTCCCATGTGTTATTTTTGGGGGGCAGAGCATATTTGTTTTTATAATGATGCTTTTAGGAAAAACTTAGAAGGAGAAGATTATAATCCAGTAATTGGAAAAAAAGGTAGCGAAGCATGGCCTAATATGTGGGAGTTCTTAGACCCAGTAATTAATGAGGTCATCACTAGTGCTAAGCCCGTCTCTAGATATGATGAGGTATTGTCATTTAATAAAAGTAAAACCGCTCAAAACAGATATTGGACCTACTGCTGCAGTGCTGCCTTCAACGACATTGGGCAGATTAACGGAACCCTAATTACATTTACGGAGACTACAGATAATGTAATGGCTAAAAATGAACTGCAGGAGAGTGAACGTATGTTACGTTCTATGATAAGGCAAGCTCCTGTTTCTATAGCTATATTTAGAGGGCAGGAACACATTACAGAAATAGCAAATGCCAAGACACTGGCATTATGGGGAAGAACTGCAGAAGAAGTAGAAAACAAACCCGTATTTGATGTTTTACACGAACTAAAAACACAAGGAATAAAGGAAATTCTAGATCAGGTTTATAAAACTGGTGAAATTTTTTCTGCATCAGAATTCCAAGTGAAGCTATTAAGAAACGAACAATTAGAAACCATTTACCTCAGCTTTAGTTTTGAACCTTTATTAAACGCTAACGGAGCTATTGATGGTGTATTAGCACTAGGTGTAGAAGTTACCGATCATGTTGTTTCGCGCAAAGTAATTGAGGAAAGTGAGGCTAAATATAGAACACTTGTTAACGGTTTACCAGTAGCACTATATACTTGCGATGCCGAAGGGTATATTCAACTTTTTAATGAGGCAGCCGTAAAATTATGGGGGCACACACCAACTATTGGAAAAGATTTATGGTGTGGATCATGGAAAATTTATTCTATGGATGGTAATCCAGTTAAATCGGAAGACCTCCCTATGTCTAAAGCCTTAAAGGGAGAAAAAACAAAAAATCCAATATTAATAGTTGAAAGACCAAATGGTAGTAGACGTCATTTTATTCCACATCCAAAACCAATATACGGTAATGATGGTCAAATTACAGGAGCGATAAATACATTAATTGATATTACTGAGCAAATTAAAGGTCAAGAAAAAATAAAAGAAAATGCTATTCGTTTAGCTGCAATAGCAGATAATATACCAAATATGGCCTGGATGTCTCGTGCGGATGGATATGTATATTGGTATAATAAAAAATGGCAAGATTATACGGGAACCACCTTGGAAGAATTAGAAGGATGGAAATGGGATAAGGTAATTCACCCAAATGACTTACCAGAAGTGATGGCGAAATGGAACCGTTCTTTAAAAAAAGGAAAGCAATTTGAAATGGTGTTTTCTATTAAAGGTGCCGATAATAGCTATAGGCAATTTTTAACACGCGTTTTACCGGTATATAATGAGTTAGGTGAAATTTCGAAATGGTTTGGAAGTAATACAGATATTACAAAACACGTAGAAGCTCAAAAAAAACTGGAGGAAAATGAGCAAAAATTTAGGTTACTTGCTGATTCTATGCCACAGTTTATTTGGATTACGGATCCAGAAGGAAACATAACTTATTATAACCAATCTGTTTATAACTTTTCGGGACTAAGTAAAAAGCAGTTGCATGGAGAAGGATGGCTTCAAATGATACATCCAGATGATAAGGAGTTAAATATAAAAAAATGGAAAGAAGCTATACAATCAGGGAACGATTTTTTACTAGAGCATCGTTTTCGTCGTAATGACGGAGAATATCGTTGGCAATTAAGTAGAGCAAAACCTCAACTTAATGAAAAAGGAGAAATACGAATGTGGGTAGGTACTAGTACAGACATCCAGGACCAAAAAATGTTCACTAACCAGTTAGAAAAACAGGTTAAAGAACGTACCACAGAATTATTAAAGTTAAACGAGTCTTTAATAGAAAGTGAACAACGCTATCATCTAATGGTAGAAAAAGTACAAGACTACGCTATTTTATATCTAAACAAGGACGGAATTGTAGAGAACTGGAATGTTGGAGCAGAGAAGATTAAAGGATATAAAGCAGAAGAGTTTATTGGTAAAAATTTTTCAAATTTTTACACGGAAGAAGATCAAAAAAACGGAGTTCCTCAAAAATTATTACAACAGGCTTTAGATAAAGGTCAAGCTACACATGAAGGTTGGCGCGTAAGAAAAGACAAGTCCTTGTTTTGGGCAAGTGTTGTTATTACTGCAGTTTATGGGACTAATAATGAATTGGTAGGATTCTCTAAAGTTACTCGCGATAGAACGGCAAAAAAAGCGGCAGATGATGCTTTAAAAGAGAAAAAAATAGAACTACTACAAAAGAATAAAGAGCTTGTGAAAATGAACAAAGAGCTACAATCTTTTGCATATATCTCTAGTCACGACCTGCAAGAGCCACTAAGGAAAATTCAGATTTTTGCTTCGCGTATAGCCGAAAAAGAAGGCGATGCCTTATCGGAGTACGGTTTAGATCTCTTTAATAGAATGCAATCATCTGCAGCACGTATGCAGACACTTATTGAAGATTTGCTTGCCTATTCCCGCACGCATAATCTGGAGGGAGACTTTAAGAAAGTAGCTTTAAAAAATCTTATTGAACAAGTAAAAGATGATTTAGCTGAAGAATTATTTAAGAAAGGTACCTCTGTAACTATTGAGACCAACAGTGAGTTAAATATAATTCCTTTCCAAATTAAACAACTATTTCAAAATTTATTTACCAACTCCTTAAAATTCTCTAAGGCAGAAGAACCTTTACGTATCCATATAAGCACTACCAAGGTTAAGGGGAGCACCTTGGCAAATGAAAATCTACTTGAGAGTCAGACTTATTGTTGCATTTCCGTATCCGATAACGGAATTGGATTTGACCAACAGTATAGTGATAAGATATTTGAACTTTTTCAACGATTACATGGGAAGACCGAATATCCAGGAACGGGGATAGGCCTAGCCATAATAAAAAAGATAGTAGAAAACCATAATGGGACTATAGAGGCAGTTGGGGAATTGGGCGTTGGTGCTACCTTTAAAATTTATCTTCCTACTGAAGAATAATGAAGTATAACGGTAATACGCCCTTTCCCATTGGGGGTCTTCCTTAAATTGAGAACAACTATTAAAAAACGTTTTTATAATTAATTTATGCTACACCTATTCTATTAGTTGCAGTACAATAGGTGATTAGAATTTTGATAGTAATTAAAATTTATTTTTTTCAAAGTAAACTACCTCGGGGCAAGCCCACAAGGCATTAAAAGAAAAAAAAACGTATTGATTTCGAGGCCCGCCTGAAGGATTCGGGCAGGCCCGCCTGGAAGATTCGGGCAAGACAGCCTCGGAGCAACTTGCCTGACGGCAGTCAGGTTTATATCTCGATTATCGAGTAAAAAAGAATCCTAATATAATTAGTTACTTCTTTTTTATTTGGGCATTATCCATTTCTTATAACAAAACTGAAGCTGGTAATAATTCAGAGATTTCTCACCTACCTTAATCTTTGGTTAGGTTTTAGGAAGTTCTTTCTATTAAATTATACTTCTATTGTCTCTTCTTGATATCTGTTAACATCTTATCTCTTAATTTAATGAGAGAATCACTTAAGCCCACTTTATAAGTATGTGGAAATTCGAAACGTTTATGCTCTTCAGATAATTGGGAGACTCTATGTTTTCTGTATTCAGAAATTTCACTCACCTCTTTTTTAGGAACTAGAACCTCACCATTTTCAAAAACTTTGGAAACTAGCAGCTCACTTTTTAATCCACTTACGTCAGATTTCTTATCGGAGTATTGTGGATGGTAAATGGTATCTATATCAGCTACGTTTTCCTCTGCCATCACTATGGCATCAGCGTACAACTTATCTTCTCCATTATAGTATCTTACAATTTTTTTCTTCCCTGGGAGAGTTAGTTTATAAACATCCTCCGACAGTTTAATGGTGGCCCTCTGGTTAACTTGACTCAGTTTATAAACACCATCCAAGGCTCCATCTTTTCTACCAGTAATGAGACTGGTACCAACGCCAAAACCATCGATTTGTGCCCCCTGATCTATAAGGCTCTTAATTATGTATTCATCCAACTGATTAGATGCTATAATCTTAACATAATTTAATTCGGCATCATCCAACATTTTTCTCGCTTTCTTGGATAAATAAGCCAAGTCCCCACTATCTAGCCTAATGGCCGAAAGTCGACTTCCTTTTCTCTCCATTTCCTTAGCAACAATAATAGCATTAGGTACGCCACTGTTCAGGGTATGGTAAGTGTCTACCAGCAACACGCAATCCTTTGGCCTAGTCTCTGCATAAACTTTAAAAGCTGTAAGTTCATCATCAAAACTTTGTATCCAAGAATGGGCTTGGGTCCCAGAAGATTCTAATCCGTACAAATAGGAACTAAGCACATTAGATGTACTATCTACTCCGCCAATCACCGCTGCTCTACTGCCATGGATTACTGCCCATCCTTGTGCTCTACGCATCCCAAATTCCATTACGCCCTTATCTCCTGCAGCATATCTTAATCGATTTGCTTTTGTAGCGATAAGCGATTGAAAATTGATTGTATTCAACAACAAGGTTTCTAAAAGTTGAGCTTCAATTATATTTCCTTCTACCGTAATCGTAGGCTCATTAGGAAAGACGACTTCTCCCTCCTGTGGGGCATGTAAAGTTCCTTTAAACTGAAAGTCTTTTAGGTAGTCTAAGAAATTACTTTGAAAACCTCTTTTATGTAAGAAATCAATAGCATCCGAATCAAACTTAAAGTCCCCTATTAATTCAAAAAGATCTTGTAATCCTGCAAAAATGGTAAATCCACCTCCAAAGGGATTTTTCCTGAAAAAATAATCGAAATTTACTCTATCTTCTCCTCTATCGGCCAAAAAATACCCCTCTGCCATGGATAGTTGATATTGATCGGTGTACAATCCTGAAAACTTGTTTGTTGAATTCATGCTATCAGTATTAAAATATTTGTTCAGTTAAAAGGCAATATAAGAACCTATCATAACGAATATAAGATATAATGCTTTTTAACCATTACATCGTGGAATGATTTTCACAAAGGCCACAACTAAGAGAAGGAATACTACTGTTTGGATAATTTGTAAAAATCAGCTAGCTCTTCTGTATTTATTTCTCCATCCGAACTCAAGAGAATTATAGCATTCTCCACCACTTTAAACAGCTGTTTTTCCCCGCTTCCTTTATGAAGTGTAATAGTGTTTCCATCTGCATTCCATTCAAATTTGCCATTTTCTTTAAATACAACATCTTCTTCACCCAAATATTCCTCTTCCAAAACATAGCTCCCATCTGCTTTCAGAGATATCCTAGTTTTTATTCCCTCACAGCTGGCACAAGGCAGCGTACCCATGTAAACTCCCTCCCAATCTAATGAGATCTGTGAAGTGTGCATATCGGGTGTAACATTTTTATCTGTAGTTTTTTCAACTTCAGGGGTGTCTTCTTGTTTTTTTGTATTGTTTTTACAAGACAAGACTAACAAACCTAACATAGCTAATGCTAAAACTGCTTTTTTCATTTTCCTATTAAATTTAGAGGCTAAACTATAAATAAACTATCTACTTTAAGCGGTAATTACCAATATAATTATTTCAAAATTTGTATTTCCACAAAAGTTACCATATCATGCGTATTCTAAAAATACATTAGAGTAATGTTCCATAAACTTGTGGCTATAGAGCCGTTAAATTTAACACCATCAGCAGAAGAAGAACTTCATAATTATGCAAAAGAAGTAGTACTTTATAGAGACATCCCTACTGACGATGAAGAAATGGCAACACGAATTGGCGATGCGGATTCAGTTTTATTAAGTTATACCTCCAATCTTGGCCCGGCCGCATTAGAAAAGTGTCCTAACGTTAAATATATTGGCATGTGCTGCTCCTTATATTCTCCAGAAAGTGCCAATGTAGATATCACATACGCCAATGCACGTGGAATTACCGTTACGGGAATTCGAGATTATGGTGATGAAGGGGTGGTTGAATATATCATTAGTGAGCTAGTCCGTTGCTTGCACGGTTTTGGCACCAAGCCCAACGGTGAGCCAGAACAACCTTGGGATGGAGTCCCTAGAGAAATTACTGGATTAAAAGTGGGAATTGTTGGCTTGGGAGCCTCCGGAGGAATGGTAGCAGACGCACTTCATTTTTTAGGTGCCGAAATCGCCTATTTCTCACGTAGTGAAAAACCAAAAGCACGAGCAAAAGGTTATCAATTTTTACCATTAAGAACCCTACTCACAGAGAGTGAAGTAGTTATCACCTGCCTCAATAAAAATACTGTCCTCTTGTACGAAGAGGAGTTTTCCCATCTGGGAAACCGAAAAATACTTTTTAATACCGGACTTTCCCCTGCTTGGGACGAAGCACCTTTTGAGAAATGGATAAATGAGGATAATCGACTATATGCCGATACCCTAGGGGCGCTAGGTAGCGAAAAATTCTTACACCATCCTCATGTTTATTGCATGCAAGTTTCTGTAGGGAGAACGAGACAGGCATTTGACCGATTAAGCAAAAAGGTATTGGAAAATATTAACTGTTATCTTAAAAAACTATAGGTGAAGTAATATTGCGCAAAGTATTCACAACGCTCCAACCAGCAATTTGCGAGGTTTTGCTATATACATCTATTACCGCATCAATTTGCTCACTTTTAACTTCTATACGATGTCTATCACCTACATAGCCTGGTGTAGATGTAATTGAAACTTTCATGTCATCTGGACCTACTGTAGCAAGCGAAGCAGCAACCGCCACATTCACTTTGGAAGGGAAAAGAGCAATAGCTTCTTTAGCGTTTCCTTTCATAACCGTTTTCTTTTCGGTTTGAAGGGATTCCGCGTAAACAGGGGTGTCCTTAAGGGAATTGGGGCTTTTTTCTGTAGTGAAACTTGCAGAACAACTTTCCATTAGAGAAATGGTACGCATTACATCAAAACCACCAATAGCACCAGAAACCAAATGCACCCGGGTATCGTTTTCACTGGCAACTTTCTTTACCTCTTCATAGTAATCTATATCGGCAAGGGCACCAATAGATAGTGTAACTATAGAAGATCCGTTTTTTAATGCCGGTATGGCGAACTCGCGAAAAGCATCTGGTGATGCCGCTTCAACAATATAGTCGGGTTTAAGGGCTAGTAACTCGTCGATTGTTTTACAGGCATTGCACAATTCTTGGGGTTGGGACTTGGAGATCATATCCACAAGTAGTTCTGCCTTTTCAAAGGTGCGAGAATAAGCACCAACGAGTTGGTAATGGGGCAATAATCCAGAATTAATAGCTTCTACAACAATATGGGCAAGTTTGCCACAGCCGACAATTGCAAGTGTTTTAGTTTTCATGCGGTCTAAGATATGCTGTTTTCATGCTTTTTACAACTTAGTTAATTTAATTTATATAAAGTATGGGGTTAAGATTAAATAAGACCTAAAGAGTCTAAAACGCTTCCCTATTGTAAGCTTAACACCCTTGTGACCTTATTTATTTCCTGCAAGCTCCTCAAAATTAAGTATACGATTACAGATTTTTTTCAATAAAGGTAACTCATGACTAATAACCAACACCCCAAGTTCTTGCTTCTCTACAAGGCTCAAAACAGTTTGCCATATCTGTGCTTGGGTAATGGCATCGAGCATAGTAGTCATCTCGTCTGCTACTAAATATTTTGTTTTTGGTGCAATCGCTCTAGCAAGACAAAATCGTTGTAATTCTCCTCCAGAAAGTTGTGATGGATAACGATGCATCCATTCTTTACTTATTCCCAACTTTTCTAAAAACTCATCACTATATTCTCCAGACTCTTCTAAAACTTGCCTCATCTTCCAACGCGGATTAATAGCTTTTTCTGGATGTTGTCCTATTAATTGTACTGGATTTCGACCATTTTGTGAATATACCTTTCCATCTACAGTTATAGATCCTTTATCCGGTTTAAGGTAACCTGATATAATGTTCGCAAAGGTCGTTTTACCAATACCACTTTGCCCATATAATCCAACCACTTCTTTTGGATTTATTATAAGGTCAATTTGGTGAAACAACCATCGGTCCGATTGGTATCTGAAACTTATATTGTTTACTTTAAGCATAGAAACACCTTGTTATTCCATTATTAATCTTAGCCGACTTAGGTTTATTTGTTTTACAAAACTCAGTAGCAATTGGGCAACGTTTCTCAAACACACAGCCTATTAGAACCTCATCGGATTCTGGATGATTACCTTTTAAGGGTTTAAAATTATTTTCCGGTAATGCTAACCATAAGGCTTTAGTATAGGGGTGTCTTAAACGCTCTCCTTTTCCCGAGAAATCCTCTTTATTTGCAATTTCCAATGTTTCTCCCGCATAAAAGACCGCTATTTTATCAGCAATTTTTAAAGCAGCATGTATATCGTGAGTTATAAACATAATACCTCTATTGCTTTTGCTGAGTTGTTTTATATTAGTTAGCGTTTCCTCCCAAGTTAGCTCATCTAAACCAGGAGTAGGTTCATCTGCAATTATTAATTCCGACTCACTTACCATTGCTGTTGCAATTAAGACCCTCCTTGCCATGCCTCCGGAGAGTTCATGAGGATATTTATCTCCTGTTTCTGGAGGTAAGCCTAATTTTATAAAAGCTTCTTCCTGAATTCTTTTTTTTGCTTTCTTATCAGGAATAACACTTTGTACCTGCTTACTGGTTTTCATTAGTGGGTCTAAGGCTTTTACAGATTGAGGAATAAGAGAAATCGACTTTCCACGGAGTTGCTGTTGCCTTTTGGTTGATAAATGCTCGCCATTAAATAACAGCCTTCCCATAATCTCTGCATTGTCCGGTAATATTCCCAATATGGAATCGGCAAGTAGACTCTTTCCAGAGCCACTGGACCCAACCACTGCCACTATTTCACCAGGATAAATAGTTAATTCAAAATCCCTTATTACCTGAATATAAGATTCCTTTAACCCTTCTTTATACTGTGGAAATAAAAGAGAAAGGTTTTTTACTTCCAACAGCGGAATTTGATTTTTTGTATTGGAAAATGATTTCTTATTCATATTAATATTTAACCTTTTTGGCCTTTAAATGGGTCAAAAACCTTTCGCAAATTACGACCCAAGCTATCAAATACCGCCACCATTAACAACAGCATTAAACCTGGAAACAGAGCCAACCACCACATTCCTGAGGACAAATACCCCATGGCTTCAGACAGGATAACCCCAATAGCTGGTTTATCGGAGGATAACCCAAATCCTAAAAAGGTAATACTAGCTTCGTGTAAAATGGCGTGTGGGAACGTTAATATAAACCCAATAATTAGTTGCGGAATTAAGTGTGGCAAAATATGATGACGCGCTATCCAATACCAAGATTTCCCCATATTTCGGGAGACAGTGATATATTCTGTATTTTTTATCTGCATTATTTCTGCGCGTAATAAACGTGCCAATCGCGGCCAATGTGTTAATGCCAAAGCTATAACAACCCCTTTTAGTCCGCCCCCCAACATAAAAGAGATTAAGATTAAGGTTACAATATGAGGCAATGCTAGGAATAAATCTATAAGTCCAGTTACCAGTGAATCCAAGGTTTTATTTAATACCAATAACAAACTCAGTAAAAGTGCAATAAGAGCACTTATAAAGGCGGCAAGTAATCCCACCCAAAAACTCAACGTTAAGCCCTTTACAGTTCGGACAAACATATCGCGTCCCAACCAATCCGTACCAAAGGGATGCTGCAAAGAAGGTGCATTATTTGCAGCCTCAAAATTAACTACTAAACCATCTGTCCCTATAAAAAATCCGCTTATAACTAACGCCAATAATATCAGGGCTCCAATGATTGAGGTGGCTAACGCTCGTTTTCGTCGATTATATTTTTCGGAGCGTTTCAGTGGTAGATATTTAGAGATTAATTCAGTCATGCGTCTGTTTAATTTTCATCCTTGGATCGATGACCACATACAGTAGGTCTGCCATAAAATTTCCTACAAAAATAAAGACAACGCTAAACAATGTAATTCCTAACAGAAGTGGTACATCTCCACCTAAGCCGGCTTTTACTATGGCCTGACCCAAACCCGGGTATGAAAACACTTGTTCTGTTAAGACGGCACCACCGAAAAGTTCTCCAAAAGATGCGAAATGTAAGGATATGGCTGGCAAGGAGATATTACGCAATCCGTGACGCCAAAATAACTTTATTCCCCTTTCTCCTTTTGCTTTTGCAAAGCGAATAAATTCACTATTGAGAACCTCTATTATTTTTTCCCTAGTATGTAACGCTATACTCGCTACACCACCAATACTCAAGGTAGCCACTGGCAAAACCAAGTGTTTAAGTTTATCTATAAGACTAACTTCACCCGCTAAACTACCTGCGGGTGATGCCAATCCTACTGGAAACCAATTTAACCAAGCAGCAAAAACCATTAGCAACAATAGGCCAAACCAAAAGGCAGGGGTAGATGCCATTATAAAGCTATAACTTTTTATAAAGCGATCCAGAATTGACCCTTCATTCATACCTGCTAGAATCCCTAGTAAAAAGCCAAAAACCCCAGATAAAAGCCATGAAATACCCATTAGGACAATTGAGGCAGAAAACCGCTCCAAAATGATCTCGGAAACAGGCTTACGGTATATTAAAGATTCTCCCAAATTCCCTTGAAACACCGCTTTTACCCACAGTAGATATTGCTCTGGCTTAGATCGGTTTAACCCCCAATATTCTTCAATGTTCTTTCGCTGTTCTGGGCTTATTCTTGAAATTTCAGCACCGATATAAGACTGAACAGGGTCTTCAGGAGAATTACTAACTAGTATAAATGATAAAAGACTGATAGCTATTAGTAAACTAGCTAATTTACCAGTTTTTCTCAGGATAAATTTAATCATCTATTGTTCTTTACTACGCTTTTTATTTACCTCCCAATGCCAGTTTTCTATAAAATCTGTAATAGGCCAATCATGTTCGTGAGGTTGCAATTTTTGTGGACCAATTATCAGATTTTCCCGCACGAGGAATAAATGATCTATATTAACTAGCCAAACCCATGGTGCATCTCCTTTATTGGAAAAACCTGTCTTGCCATCCCATTGTGCTTTTTTCCAATATGTATTTGCTTGCTCCTGTGAGGTGGCACTAAGCGCTTTTTCAAAATAGGCATCTACAACCTCGTTGGCATAGTAGTTGGAATTATTATAGCCTTGACCCTTAACTTTACTGCTATAAGCATTATATAACTCAAGAGGATCATGACTTCCCAAACCAAATAAAACTGCACTAGAATGAAGCTCTTTTTCTATGCCTTTCCAATTTTTACCTTTGACTGTTACTTTTATACCTAAAGGTCTTATCATGTCTGCAAATGCTATAGATAAGGATTGTCGCGTACGATCATTTGAGGGGTATAAAAGTGTGAATTCTGCTTTAACTCCATTCTTCTCACGAATCCCATTTTTATTTTCTTGCCAACCTGAATCCTCTAGAATCTCTTTTGCTTTTTCTAAATCTCCGCCATTTTTAATTTCAGACTCCGGATTCCACCAAGGCAAATGGTCTGCTATTGAATAAGCTGGCGTTCCATATCCTTTTAAAATTCCGTTGACCAAAGCCTCTCGATCAACCCCAATATTCATAGCCTTCCTGATTGCTATATCCGAAGTAACATTATTCCCTATTGCACGGCCATTAACTGTTTTCCCTTCGTTTGGAACAAAAGGAAGTACCACTCCCCTATTATCTACACTTTTTAAGGATAATAACTTCATTCCTTCTACTTTTTCCTCAGCCAATGAAGGGGTTACCGACACCATATCTACCTGCCCAGCTTTTGCCGCGGCGAAAGCGGCGTCTTGAGATAAAAATAAAAATATTAACTTCTTAAAATATGGTTTTTTACCATAGTAATATGGATTGTCTTTTAAAATCAATTGCTGCCCTCTATCCCATTGAACTAAAATATATGGACCTGAACCTACTGGATTTTCATTATAAGAATTATCATAAGCATGTTCAGGAACCAGACCTAAACTAGTTAAATGATGTATAAAAGTAGAATTACGACTGTTTAATGTAAAAACCACTGTATAGCTATCAATGGCTTCAACCTCACTTAAATTAGTAAGGTCTACTATAGAAGCACTATTTTTAGCAGTTTTAAAAGTAAAAACTACATCATTAGCCGTAAGGGGTTCTCCATCAGAGAACTTAATATCGTCCCGTAATTGCACAGTCCATTTTAGTCCATCTTCACTTACCTTATAATCAACCGCTGCATCATTAACAATATTAAAATCCTGATCATACTTTAATAATGTACTTTGGAAAAGAGGAGATGCGTATTGCCCCCATCCGGTAGTGGGGTCAAACCCATTATCTGGTTCCCCTCCAATTGCTAAAATCAGTTGGTCTTTCTGCCCTTCTTTCCTATCACCTTTATTTTTATCCTGATTTACACAAGAAATTAGCAACACAGTTAACAAAAAACAAAAAGGGGGAATTAGTTTTCTCATCATCATTATAATTCACAAGAAATGGAAAAAAATAAATACTTAGTTAATAACCTTATTTGGACCCGTTGTAAAGTCCTCTGAATTTAAAATAAACCCAATACATATTAAACATCGAATAGTGTAAAAATTAATTTTGAATGCTCAATACTTTCTTAGAAAACTAGGTGTTTCATCAAACCATTCTTCACTGACAAGTTTATGACAGGCAGAAATAATCCGTACTATATCCTGGGTTAGTTTTGCTAAAATACGTATTGTAAAACCAGGAGTCGAAAGTAGAGAGATTCCAGCTTCAAATTCTCCAGGTTGTTCATGAATAACCTCATGCAAGCGTTTTATTAAATCATCATCTGTTTTATCACCGATAACAATAAACGTTCCTATATGGGTATAATCATCCATAAACCCCAGTGCGTTAATTTGCTGCACAGCTGGCTCTAGCTTTATATTATCATACACCACTAACTCGCCTTCCAAGTAGATATTGGTATTAAGTTGTAGCTTGTCATAGCTAAAGGAACTCCCTTCTGCAGACCAGCCAGGCGTTAATATATCCGAATAGAGAAGGGTTGCCCCCTTCTCCATATGTATAGTATCTACCTGTTTATATCTAGCGTTTTTATATCCGATAATTGGATCGGGTAAGTATACAAAATAGCTATCCTTTTCTAGAAATATTTCAGACTCTTGTGTTACTGGTTTGTTAGGCGTTTTATAAATCAATGTTGCTCCCAAGGTTGTTAGCATTAATTTAGCCTTTTCCCTTACCCGAATTTCAATGCGGTAAGTATCCCCATCCATATAGCCACCGCCCACATTGAGCAAATAATAACATGGCATTCCGGATTTTCCGTGATAAATTGGACGTTGTACCTTTAGTGCATTATAATAATAAATGCTTTTAGGAATGGATTTTCCTTCGCGGTTTTCTATTTCCATATTTAGAAAACCTGTCCATTTAGCACTAGTTAAGTTCATTCAATCCAGTTAAAAGAACATGTTCATCAATCCAGTTTACTACATCTTCTAAGCCGTCATTTGTTTTAAGGTTTGTAAAGTAAAAAGGTTTATCACCACGAAATACTTTAGTATCTGCTGCCATTATATCTAGGTTAGCATCTACATAAGGGGCCAAATCCGTTTTATTAATAATGAACAAATCGGCCTTTATCATCCCTTGGCCTCCTTTTCTAGGAATTTTTTCTCCTTGCGCTACATCAATGATATAAATGGAGAAGTCTACCAATTCTGGGCTAAAAGTTGCCGCAAGGTTATCGCCACCACTTTCAATAAAGATTAGCTCTACATTTGGATGTCTATCTATTAAAATATCCACAGTTTCAGCATTCATTGATATATCCTCTCTAATAGCAGCATGAGGACAGCCTCCTGTTTCAACACCAATGATACGGTCTGCTGGTAAGATTCCTGTTCTAATAAGTATTTTCGCATCTTCTTTGGTGTAAATGTCATTGGTAATTACACAGGTCTCTACCCTTCCATCTAAAGCACGTGTTATTTTTTCGATGAGTTGTGTTTTCCCTGCTCCAACGGGTCCACCTATTCCTATTTTTATTGGTTTCATATCTGTTATATTTTTTATTATCGAGTTTTAGGACATAAATATCCTAACGTTAACATATTCATGTTGCATCTGAGCCATTTCTATTCCGGGAGCTACTGTTCCGAAATCAGTTTTTTCTAACCGATTTACAGCTTCTACAGCATCCTTTAATATTGGTTGAAAGTCTGAGATTATCCGTTGTCCGTCTGTTTGACCCATTGGAATAGCACGTACGCCATTCTGGACGAGATTAACTATTGTAGAGTACAAATAATATAACATTGTTGTATCTCTAGAGATTTTTAAATGATACCCGGCCAATACAAATAAAACCGCTGGGTGACCAAAAGAATCTTTTTCTTTAATCCGCTTACTATACAAATTAATCAACTCAGAATCATAAATGGTCCCTGCTATTTTAACTAGTGACCTTCCCATGAATCGTGTTCCTTCACGCGTTTCGCGCGACATATTTTGGATAGTCAATAAGCGATCTATTCGCCATACCTCATCTAAGTCATTCTCTTCTAAAGCTTGGTATATTAATTTTATAGCAAGACCGTCAGAACTAACCATCTGCTCCTTTAAAAACAATGACAACCATTGAGAAAAGGTATCCCGATTATGGACTCTATTACGTTGAATAAAGGTCTCCAATCCAAAAGAGTGACTAAATCCTCCACTGGGGAAATTGGAGTCACATAATTGAAATAGTGCTAATAAACTACTATCCATGACTATGTGCTCCTGTCGTATGTCTAAATGCTTCTTTAAGTTTTCTATCTTCTCTTTTGAAAGGAATTCCCTTTTGCTGCAATAATTCTTCTACTAAATAATCATATTGAACGAGCATCTCATTGCCTTCAAACTTTGCAGGCATGTGTCTATTACCCAATTCGTGTGCTATTACACCCATTTCATTAATATTCCTTGGCTGTATAGCAAGTATATCATCGGTTTTCACATCTATAATAATCATGTTTTTATCATCCATAAAAAGAATATCACCATCCTTTAAATCTTCAGCATTTTTAAGGCGTATTCCCATATCACGGTTGTGATCGGTTTTAACCCGTTGAATCCTTTTGACCAAGTCGGCACTTTCTATCCTTACTTTTTCGATATGTCTTTCCCCTATTTCAGAGGTATTCATATTATGAATATTGCCTACAATTTTATCTATAATCATATTAAATATCTTTTTTCACTATTTTAAAACAAGAAGTAGCGTTGAGTTAAAGGAAGGTTTTTAGCAGGGTCACAAGACAATACTTCACCGTTTATTTTAACTTGATACGTTTGTGGATCTACCTCTATATTAGGCGTCTCACAATTAAGCTTTAAGTCTTGCTTGGTAAGTTTTCTAATTCCCTTTACTGGTAATATTAGTTTTTCTAGACCGAGTTCTCCTTTTATGTCATTATCATAGGCTATTTGAGAAACAAAGGTGGTACAACTTTGATAACGTGCTTTTCCTAGACTACCAAACATGCCACGGAGTTGAACAGGTTGTGGAGTTGGAATGGCCGCATTGGCATCCCCCATTTGCGCTCTAACTATTTCGCCATTTTTCAAAATCATTTCTGGTTTGGCGGCAAAGAATTTTGGGTCCCAAATAACAAGATCTGCCAATTTTCCTACTTCTACTGAACCAACATAATCACCTATACCATGTGCAATCGCAGGATTGATGGTGTATTTTGCTACATAACGTTTTGCACGGTTATTATCGTTGTATTTACTATCTCCTTTCAAAGATCCACGTTGATTCTTCATATGGTGAGCTACCTGCCAAGTTCTAAGTGCAAGTTCTCCAACTCGACCCATGGCTTGGGAATCGGAACTAACGATACTAAATACCCCCATATCATGTAGCACATCTTCAGCAGCAATAGTTTCTGCTCTAATCCGGGAGTCTGCAAAAGCCAAGTCCTCGGGAATAGAAGGATTTAAATTGTGGGCTACCATCACCATGTCTAAATGTTCTTCAACCGTATTTAAGGAATAAGGTAAGGTTGGATTGGTAGAAGCTGGTATAATATTGTTGTATCCAGCTGCTCTTATAAGATCTGGAGCATGACCACCTCCAGCTCCTTCAGTATGGTACATATGTAATAAACGACCATCAACGGCTTTCATGGTATCTTCAAAGAATCCACTTTCATTTAAAGTATCTGCATGTAAGGTAACCTGTACATCAAATTTATCGGCGCATTTTAAAGCTTGATTTATAACAGAAGGTGTTGCTCCCCAATCCTCATGCACTTTTAATCCGATAGCTCCAGCACGAATCTGTTCTTCTAATGGGCCCATTGTTGAAGCATGACCTTTACCGGTTAGTCCAATATTAATAGGCAGTTCTTCTACAGCTTTTAAAATGGTATGAATATGCCATTTTCCAGGTGTAGCAGTTGTCGCTCTAGATCCATCGGTAGGGCCAGCTCCCCCTCCAATTAACGTAGTTGTTCCATTATTTAATGCGACCACAATTTGTTCGGGGTTAATAAAATGCACGTGCGTATCAACTCCCCCAGCAGTGATAATTTTACCCTCGCCAGAGATTATATCTGTAGAGGCTCCTATATGAATGGTTACATTATCTTGAATATTGGAATTCCCTGCTTTTCCTATTCCAGAAATTTTACCATCACGAATTGCGATATCCGCTTTATAAATCCCTGTATAATCAAGAATTAAGGCATTGGTTATCACAGTGTCTGGTACGTCTTGATTTCCTTCACGTGTAATTTGAGAATCCTGTCCCATTCCATCGCGAATTACTTTTCCTCCTCCAAATACAACCTCGTCGCCATAGGTTGTATAATCTTTTTCTACTTGTATAAATATATCGGTATCGGCTAAGCGAACTGAATCTCCAGTAGTTGGACCGAACATTTGGGAGTATTGCTCCCTTGACATTTTAAAACTCATAATCCTTATTTTTTAGTTAATGGTCCGTCTACCTTATTATGAAAACCGTAAACCTCTCTTTTACCTTTATAATCGATGAGATTAATTTCTTTCTTATCTCCAGGCTCAAAACGTACAGACGAACCTGCAGGAAGATCTAAGCGTTTTCCATATGCCTCTTCACGGTTAAAATCAAGAGCATTATTTACCTCATAAAAATGATAATGAGAGCCCACCTGAATTGGACGATCCCCTTTATTAGTTACCATTAGACTTATTGCCTCTGATCCTTCATTACATAAAATATCTTCGTCTTTTAAAATATATTCTCCTGGTTTCATGCTCGTGTTTTTTAATATTTAAATTAACTAATAGGATGATGTACGGTTACTAATTTAGAGCCATCGGGAAAAGTAGGTTCTAATTGAATAACATCTAACATTTCCGGAACGCCTTCCATAACATCATCCCGAGTTAAGATCTGTGTACCGTAATGCATTAATTCTGCAACTGTCTTACCATCTCTAGCACCTTCCATTATTTCATAAGTAATAATTGCAACCGCTTCGGGATAATTTAATTTTAGCCCCCTTTCTCTTCTGCGACGTGCTAAATCGGCCACAACCACAATAAGCAACTTATCCTTCTCTCTTTCTGTTAATTTCATATCATTTACATTTATTTATTGGTGCCTTATTTTAATTAAATCTAAAAGACCTACTGATAATAAGGCTGATGAATGCAATGTTAGCGTAAGGTATATCTTGTGTTTATTACAAAATTCATTTATAATCCGATATAACTCAATAATCCTACTTCCTAATTAACCTAACCAATTAAAGAAATTAGCTCATACTTTATTGGAATCATCTACTTTGATGGCAAGTGTAAAACCGTTATCGCAAGCTATTGGAACCAAGATATTATGATATTTATTCATATAAAGCATCCGATTTAACAATGAAAAGCACTTAAATACATGACTCTCAACCATCTGCAATACACACTAACCTTTGGCAAATTATCTTTGATAAATTCCGCCATATTATTAATATCTTAAAAGTATTAATAAATATATAATGATTTGCATTTTATAACAAACATTATTTACAACACTCCTATTAATAATGCTAATTTTACAACATACCCATAATAACTTAAGATAAACAATTGGGCTTCTAAACTTGCCCATTACCGTTATAAGTGAGATCTATCCATATACAAGTTTTGCCTCCTATATGGTTAAAGGAGTTTAAGGTGGTTGTGCTTAACTTGTTTAATTTGATTTATTCTAAGAAATTAAAACTGATAAAAATCAGCATTAATTTGATTTGTATAGCCTAGTTTTGCTTATTTGAGGAACATTTTGTTAAATTGAGCACGTCTATTTTTTTAGCCTTGAATTTTAGGGCTAAAACAATTTTAAATTAGGTGTTTTTTCTAGTTCCTTAAAAGTTAAGAACAGTTTAGAGATAATGCTATTTAGCTTACGATTAAATTCCTACTGGAGTACGGATATTTAATTGATGGCTAATAATTTATTAAAAGGTCTTTATAGGTAGTATATTATTTAAATAAAATGTGCGAAAATTAAATCTACGATAATTAATCAATATTAAAATATAGGATGAATAAAAGTTTTCCCGAGTATATTAAGGAGTTCGAAAAAGTTTTAAAAAGCGTTTTTCACGAAAGATATAACATTGAGCAATTTAGCAAAGAACGAGGTATACCGCCTGTTGCACTCCGAGAAATTATGGAGAAATCCCCTTTATCTGTGGCTATTCCTGAGAAATTTGGAGGCCGAGGGTTAAAGGTTAAGGAGTGTTTGGGCATCTTATCTGCCGCTTCCTACGAATCGCTTTCCCTTTCCCTAACTTTTGGTATCAACATTGCCTTATTCTTAGAGCCTGTTGCCAAATATGCCAATGAAAATGTTAAAGCAAGCATTTTTGATCATCTTTTAAAGAAGCAAAATATGGGCGGACTAATGATTACCGAGCCCGATTATGGAAGTAATGCCTTAGGCATGGAAACTTATAATGAAAAAGTAGGTGACAGCTATAAGGTTAAAGGAACCAAGCATTGGCAAGGTTTAACAGGAATGGCCGATTATTGGTTAATTGCCTCCCGTGAAAAAAATGCTAAGGGGAACCTAAATAGAGATATTGATTTTTTTATCTGCGATGTTACTCAGCCTAACCAACAAATTGTGGTAGAAGAGTATTACAATAACCTAGGGCTATATATGATTCCTTATGGGAAGAATAAGGTAGACATCACCGTTCCTTCCCAATATAAACTAGAGCCTACCTCTTCTGGGGTGAAGATGATGCTAGATATACTTCATAGAAGTAGAATGCAGTTTCCAGGAATGGCACTTGGTTTTATCAAGCGGATGCTAGACGAATGTTTACGACATTGCGAAGAAAGAGTTGTTGGAAATAGCAAATTGATTGAACTAGATATGGTTCAATCACAAATTGCAGAAGTCCAATCTGCTTTTACGATCGCTTCTGCTATGTGTTTTAGAAGCAGCACAAATAGTGGTATAGAAAATAATCTTGCCGATGCAGGTGTAGAAGCTAATTCTATGAAGGCCTATATAACGGATCTAATGCAAGATGCGGCACAAACAGCAACGCAATTATACGGTTCCACCGGCTTTAAAATGGAAAATATTGCAGGCAGGGGAATAATGGATAGTAGGGCGTTTCAGATATTTGAAGGATCTAATGAAATGCTGTACACGCAGATTGCAGAAATAATTGTTAAGCAGATGAAGCGCAAAAACGACTATAACGTATATGCCTTTTTAAAAGAATTTAACTTAACAGACCGTTCTCATTCCTATTTTAAAAATGAATTAGACTTTTCTATCACTCCAGGATTAAAGCAAAGGAAATTAGTTGATCTGGGGAAAATATTTTCTAGAATTATTTCTTTGAATTTTGTGTTAGAAATGGAAGAAAAAGGATTTAGAAAAGATTTGGTTGCTAACTGTATAGAGGTTGTAAAAGCTGATGTCTCATCCTTGATCAATTCTTTTAATAGTAACAGCACAGTAATTCAGATTGCTGATTACCAAGAGAATAGCCATTGGTATGATTTTGTTTAAAATAAAGTAAGGTTCTAATATAACACTTTTGTGTTCGGAGTAATTAAGGCGCCTCTATTTCCTATATCTTAAGGAATAGAGGTGTTTTTTTTAAAAGAACTTAATAAAATAAAGAGAAACGTTATTAGACTTTATTTAGAAGATAGTTTTACAGAGTTTATATTTTGAATAATTGTCTTAGCATCTAATAGCGTAAGAGGCTTATTAAAATATCCTTTCACTAAAGGATGAACCTTTACTTTATCGCGATCTTTTGTATCCCCAAATGAAGATAGCACATAGATATCTGTGGGTATGTTGTTATTATGGAGTTTACTGAATTCCTCTAGAAATCCCCAACCATCCATAGCAGGCATTTCTAAATCTAAAAACAATATATCTGGAAGCTTTTTACCGTCTGTTAATTGGTCTATAATAGCTTTTAACCCCTCCTTGCCGCTATCAAAACTAATTAGAGAACACTCACCTATGGCCTGTTTCATCCTGTATTGAGTTGCGAATTGAGAAACCAAGTCGTCATCAATAATGTAAACCAGTGGAATCATTGTTGAAATTTAATTATAATGTTAGGTGGGGGTGATTGTTGTTAGTAAAAATACACAATAATTATTTTTAAAAGCATTGAATATCAGAAGAATATTCTCACTAAAATCAATTTATTTGTTAATCTTACTATAGTTTAGGACCAATGACCCGATAATAATCACTCCACTTTTATAACGCATATAGTGCCTTAACTTAAATAAATGCAGTTTTAAGAGGAAAAAATTTTATATTCATCTTTTTTGGGAAAAAGCGGTTAATAATTCTTTCAACCCTATAGAAAAACATGTTGAATATATTGATTACATATAAATGCTACAGTTTCTTAATTAACTTATGTAGGTGTTTTTGACAGTATATTGTATGTAATCACACCCAATTTTCCAGTTTCAATTTTTATACAACATTAACTATGAATCAAGATTATATTACGCCAAATGAATGGTCCATTATAGAAGAGGGATTTAATCCAGAAATGGTTAAATCCTCAGAGAGTCTATTTAGTATAGGTAATGGTGCTATGGGACAAAGGGCCAATTTTGAAGAACAATATTCTGGACCAACTTTTCAGGGGAGTTATATTGCAGGCGTCTACTACCCCGATAAAACTAAAGTTGGTTGGTGGAAAAAAGGATATCCAGAATATTTTGCAAAGGTCTTAAATGCTCCAAATTGGATTGGTATCCATATTACCATAGATGGCGAAGCCTTAGATTTATACAGCTGTAAATCGGTATCCGATTTTAAACGAGAGCTAAACATGAAAGAAGGTTGGCTGTCTAGAAGTTTTACCGCAACCTTGAAGAATGAAACTACTGTAAAAGTAGAAACGAAACGATTTTTAAGCTTAACCTTGGATGAGGTTGGGGCTATTTCCTATAATATAACTCTCCTATCTGGGAACGCTAAAATTACTTATAGCCCTTATTTGGATGCGGGAATTACTAATGAAGATAGCAATTGGGACGATAAATTTTGGGAAATAACCAATATTACCCAAGAAGACGATATGGCTTTTATAGAGGCGCATACCCTTAAAACAAATTTTAACACCTGTACTTTTATGCAATCTCAATGCTTTATTAATGGTACAGGTACTAAACTAAGTCCTACTGTTGCAAAATTAGAAAAAAAGATATCTTTCCAATATTCGGCAGAAATAAAACAGAACGAAATTTTCACCATTCATAAATATGGGGGATATACTTCGGATAGAAATCACGATAAGGATAATCTGATCCCTGCTGCAAAGAAAGTTTTATTCAAAGCAATGGATATGGGATTCGAAAATTTTCTGGAAGCTCAGAGAATTGCTTGGTCGCAAATATGGGAAACCTCAGATATTACCATTAAGGGTGATGTAAAAGCACAACAAGGTATTCGTTTCAATATTTTTCAATTGAATCAGACCTATTTAGGCACCGATTCTAGGCTAAATATTGGCCCTAAAGGCTTTACTGGAGAGAAATATGGGGGTAGTACTTATTGGGATACTGAGGCTTATTGTCTCCCCTTTTATATGGCTACAAAAAACCAACAGGTAGGTAGAAACCTTTTGGAATACAGATACAATCACTTAGAAAAAGCCATTGAGAATGGAGAAAAACTAGGCTTTACCGGTGGTGCTGCTCTATACCCTATGGTAACCATGAACGGAGAAGAGTGTCATAATGAATGGGAGATTACCTTTGAGGAGATACATAGAAATGGAGCTATAGCCTTCGCGATTTATAACTATTATCGCTATACGGGTGACTATTCCTATATTCCAGAGAAAGGCCTAGAGGTGTTAATCGCTATTGCTCGATTTTGGGAACAAAGAGCTACCTTCTCCACACATAAGAACAAATACGTTATTCTCGGGGTAACAGGTCCTAATGAATATGAGAATAACATTAATAATAACTGGTACACCAATTATATTGCTCAATGGTGCCTTAATTTCACTATGGAAACCTTAGATAAAATACAAGCGAACTATAGTGAGGATTATAAAAGAGTTATTAATAAGGTGGCACTTGATCCAAAAGAAATTGAAAAGTGGAAAATAGTAGCTAACAATCTCTATTTCCCATTCTCAGAAGAGCATAATGTATTCTTACAACAAGATGGATTCTTGGATAAGGAGCTTACTACCGTAGATAATTTAGAGAGATCACAACGCCCCATAAATCAGAAATGGTCTTGGGATAGAATTCTAAGATCACCTTATATAAAGCAAGCAGATACCTTACAGGGATTTTACTTTTTTGAAAACCAATTTAGCAGAGAAGAATTAGAGCGTCATTTTGATTTCTATGAACCTTTCACTGTTCATGAGAGCTCCTTGTCCCCATGCGTTCATAGTATCCTAGCCGCAAAATTGGATAGGATGGATCAGGCCTATAACTTCTATTTAAGAACCTCTAGATTAGATTTGGACGACTATAACAAGGAAGTAGAAGAAGGCTTACATATCACCTCCATGGCGGGTACCTGGATGAGCATTGTAGAAGGCTTTGGTGGAATGAGGGTTGTTAATAACACCTTAACCTTTCAACCAAAGATTCCAAAGCAGTGGGACTCCTATTCCTTTAATGTGATTTTTAGAAATCGTACCGTTAAAGTAACAGTTTCTCCAAAAGAAACTCAGTTCACTTTAATGCAAGGAGAAGAACTACAGGTTTCTGTAAACGGAAAATTAATCTCTATTACTAAAAACAATATAACAACTATATAAAAATTAAAAGGGATGGTAATATGGGAAGTATTATTACCTAGCTAGTAATGGTTACAATCTTTTATCGCTTAGAAAGAATTGAAGGGAAATTATGGATAGCATAGCAGTAGAAAATGAATCGGTACGTGTAGAACCTCCCAATTGGTGGATAGGTTTTAAAAGTACTGATTTACAATTAATGGTGAGGTCAGCCAACATTGCAAAAAGTGTCCCTGAAATTTCCCAAAAAGGGATTTCAATTAAAAAGGTCACTGAGGGGTGTAGTCCAAATTACCTGTTTATTGACTTAAAAATATCTAATACGATGGGCCCGTGCCATTTCCAAATTGAATTTAAATTTAAAAATGGGGATACAAAAACATATCGCTATGAATTAAAGGAAAGAGTAAAACCTGGTGAAGAATATATAGGGTTTAATAGTTCTGATGTTATTTACTTAATCACTCCTGATCGATTTGCAAATTCAGGAGCTATCAATAATACAGGCTCTCACCTAATAGATACTACCATAGACCGCAATAATGACTATGCACGTCATGGCGGTGATATTAAAGGGATAACCAAACACTTGGACTATATAGATGATATGGGATTTACAACCATTTGGCCTACCCCCGTATTAATTAACGATATGGAACAGGAGTCCTATCACGGCTATGCTATAACAGACTTCTACCAAGTGTATCCACGTTTTGGAACATTATCAGATTATAAGGAACTGGTAGATAAGGCAAAAGAACGCTATATTAAAGTGATTATGGACCAAGTGGCCAATCACTGTGGATTAAGACATTGGTGGATGAGAGACCTTCCTTTTAAGGACTGGATAAATTATCAGGAGAATTTTGAGCAAAAAAAGCCTATTCCTATCACCAATCATAGAAGAACTTCCAATCAAGATCCCTATGCCTCGGAAAAGGACAAGAAAGAAATGACCGATGGATGGTTTGTATATGCTATGCCCGACTTAAATCAGCGAAATCCGTTTATGGCTAAATACCTCATTCAAAATAGTATTTGGTGGATAGAGACTTTGGGGTTGGGAGGAATACGCCAAGACACCTATTCTTATTCGGACAAGGACTTTATGGCCCAATGGGCGGGAGCTATTATGAACGAGTATCCTAACTTTAGTATCGTTGGTGAGGAATGGAGTTATAATCCACTTTTAATCTCCTATTGGCAAGATGGTAATCAAAATAGAGATGGTTACAAATCTAATTTAAAATCTACCATGGATTTCTCCATGCAGAATATTATTACTGAAGCTTTAAAAGAAGAAGAGAATTGGGATACTGGATTAATAAAAATGTATGAGGGCCTAGCTAATGATTTTGCTTATGCTTCACCTAAAGATTTAATGGCGTTTTTAGATAATCATGATATGGATCGTGTATTTACGCTATTAAATAAAAACTTAGTAGACACACAAATGGCTGTGGGTTATTTATTACTATTACCTCGAACCCCTCAATTATATTATGGGACAGAGGTTTTAATGCATAATTCCGAAAAACCCGGCGATCACGGCTTAATTAGGTCTGATTTTCCTGGAGGATGGAAAGGGGATTCTGTAAATGCCTTTACTGGGGCAAACTTAACACAAGACCAAAAGGATATGCAGAATTTTATAAAACGGGTTTTAAATTATAGAAAAAGCAGCAAAGCTATCCACGAGGGAAAAACCATCCATTTTGTGCCTTTTAACGGAGTTTATGTATTATTCCGAAGTATTGAAGATGAAATAGTGGCTATTATTATCAATAAAAACAAAAAGCCTTATTCCCTAAACCTAACACCATTCTCCGAAATTGGATTGACAGGAATAACCATGAAAAATATAATATCTAATACCACACTTATTTGGAAAGATAATATCAGGCTTTCTTCTAAAGGGGTTACCATTTTAACCACTAGATTATAGAAGCCTTTAAATTGAAGTGTGTTAATATAATTTCCCTAATTCCTTAATTATATTTTTATACTACATAAAAGGGAGCTATATAAAAATAACAAAACTTAGGTTATGGTTTTTATGCGGGTTTCTTAATCGGCCTTCTTAAAACCTTATTCACCTCATCTATAATTTCATCTTTATCCGCAAGTACAAATAGCGTATCCTTATCCTCAATTCTGGTAGAACCATTTGGGGTTATAAATTCGCCGTCTCTTTTTATCATGGCAATAATAGCATGCTTGGGAAAGCCTAATTCCACTATTTGTTTATTCACCGCATAACAATCGGCTCCTACAGGGATTTCTTTAAGCAATGTTTTTGGATTCTCCATTAATAATAAATCGGTAGCGGTCATTCTTTTTTCCTGTGCAGGAAGGGCTACATTTAACCATTTAGCTACAATAGAAAGCGTAGTTCCTTGTATAAGTACAGAGGTTACGGAAATAAAGAACACAATATTAAAAATCATATCAGCCTTGTCTATACCCGCTAACAACGGATAAGTTGCAAATACAATAGGAACTGCACCCCGTAACCCTACCCATGAAATGTATACCCTTCTTCTAAACTTCATTTTAAAGAACATTAAGCTAAGGAGCACACTAACGGGTCTGGCAACTATAATTAAGAACAGAGATATAAGCAACCCTATTCCCATTACAGGAACAATTTCTGATGGAAAAACCAAAAGCCCCAAGGTTAGGAAGAGTACTATCTGCATTAACCAAGCCAGTCCATCAAACATTTTTAGAATAGACCTTTTATGTATTAGATCCTGATTCCCCAAATAAACTGCACAAATATAAATTGATAGGAAGCCGTTACCGCCTAAAAAATCAGTTGCGGAAAAGGTGATGAACATAAGGGCTATTACCAAAACCGGATAAAGCCCCTCAAAACTCAATTTAATTTTATTGATAACATATTTGCTTATCCTTCCAAAAGCAAAACCAGCTATGGCACCAACTGTCATTTGCTGTAAAAATTTAGGAATAACGGACCATATATTTTGATCTTGATGCACTACCAAGGTTAAAAAGGCAATGGTAAGGACATAAGCCATAGGGTCGTTACTACCACTTTCTAACTCTAAGGTAGGCCTTAAGTTCTTTTTAAGAGCTAGATTTTTGGAACGTAATATGGAAAATACTGCGGCTGCATCTGTAGAAGAAACAATAGATCCTAACAACATACTCTCGTAAATAGTAAAGTCTGTAATGTAATATACAAAGCCTCCTATACAACAAGCTGTAAGAAGTACTCCTACGGTAGAGAGCACAACACCTTCTCTTAGAATGGGTTTTATCTCTCCAAAGTTGGTATCTAGACCCCCTGAGAATAGAATAAAATTTAAGGAAACGATACCGATAAACTGAGCCATTTTAGGGTCATCAAACCTAATCCCCAAAATCCCATCAGACCCTGCAAGCATTCCAATGGCTAGGAAAAGTAATAAAGTAGGAACACCAAATTTATAAGAAGTTTTACCGGCAATTATACTAATAAAAAGGAGCAAAGATCCAACTAATAAAATGTTTTCAATGGTCAAGTTCATACGTTCCTCTTTATGGTTTTTGCAAAAATAACCCTTCTACATAAATAAGGTCAAAAAATGATCTTTAATTAAAATTAAAGGCGTTTTTATTATAAGGTCGATGAAGGTTATTCTAATGGATAATTATATAGTTCTAAATCCTTATCACAGATGATGAAAAAAGAAGTAATTGATTCATAATGACCATGAAATTCTCTTTAGTTCAATATTAAACTCCCCATAGAGCCTAAGCCACTTAAGATTTTTATAATAAAGATGTTACAAATGAATGATTAAATTAATTACGCTTTTTCACTCTCCCCCTGAGATCCTATAAAAGGAATTCTAGGAGCTAGAAAATACCCAGTTAGACTAGCGAACAAAATTGGGATAAAATAGGAGAATCCAGTTAAAGTTGCTAATAAGATAGTAGTACTCATAGGGGTACGGGTAACACAAGCATTTATAGCAGCCATACAACTAATAATAGCCAAGGTAACATTAGTTTCAGGGAAGATTTGATGAATTATAAGCCCTAGCGTTGTCCCCACAAAAAACAAAGGGATAATAAATCCTCCTCGCCACCCGGATGTTACTGTAATGGAAATTGCTAAAATTTTAAAAATTAATATTCCGATCAACAAAGTTAATGTGACGTTAGACTCCAATAGTTCATTAATTTCATGATGACCAAAATACCGAGTCAGAGGAAAATAATAAGAAATGACTCCTAAGAGGATTCCCCCTATTAAAGTTTTTATATAAATAGGCAGCGCTTTCTTTTCAAATACTATTTTAAAGAATTTAACACAATAGATAAATCCCCAACCTACGAATGTAGCTACCATAGCGAATAGTACCGCCAGACCAAAGTCGAACAACCCAGAATATTCGTATGATTTTAATTCCCAGGTGGCACCTAGTCCCAATTGAATAATTAGAGCAAAAATCACATAACTAAAGCTACTAGCTACTAAAGCTGGAATAATTGCCTTATAATATTCAACGGCATGTTTATGATGTAAGATTTCCAAAGAAAACAAACTACCTCCTAAAGGAGCTCCAAACAGAGCGGTAAATCCGGAAGCCATCCCAGCTATACTTAAAGACCGTAATTCCTCTCCTTTTAATCTGAAAATTTTCCCCAACCACGTTCCTGTAGATCCAGTAACTTGAACCAATGGAGCCTCTGGACCCAAACTACCACCCGATGCAACACATAGCAGGGAAGACAAGATCATGGAAGGATTGTTCTTAGGATCTAGTTTTCCTTTGTTAAACCTGATGTTATTTACAATTAGATGAATTTCTCCTGGATCTCCAATAAAATGAATAATGAGTCCCGCTAAAAGACCACATACGGCCATAATCGGAATAACAAGCCATCCTTCGAAAAATGAAATCTTAACCGTTAAAAATTCTAACACAATCCAATAAAGTCCAGCAATAACGCCACCAATTAACCCTAACAAAGCCCATAATAGGAAAGTACGACTAAAGACAAAGGGATTAAATCGTATAGGTTGATCTAAAATATTTAGATAGGTGACTAGTTTTCTTTTTTGTCTAAGCTTCAAAATATTATTCTTATGGTGAGGTCTATCTACAATTCTTGAAATACACTCTTAACTTTCTTTCTTAATGTTCTCTTTAATCACCAGAGTTCTATAGGGAAAAGGAATTTCGATACCTTCCTTATCAAAGCGCATTTTTACACTTTCCAAAATGTCACATCTTATACTAAAGGAGTCACTATAATTTCTTGCCCATGCCCAAGCCCTAATGGTTACAGAAGAGTCGTCTAATGAGATGAGTGCTGTCTTTACCATTGGCTGGCCGTCTTTTTTTTCAAGTTTGGATCGGTTATCATAAATTAAAGGATGTTTCTCACATTCTTCTTGCATAATTTTCTTTGCCAAAGTAATGTCACTATCATAGGAAATACCGATCTCTATACGTTCACAACATTTAGGATCCCCTAAGTTATAGTTGATTAATTTTTCCTTATTAATTATGGCATTGGGAATTACAATCATCTTATTCTCAAAATTTCGGATAATAGTATGACGCAAAGTAATATCTACTACAGTACCCACCATAGTATCTGAAACCTTTATTATATCCCCAATTTTAAAGGGTTTAAAACTAATGATGAAAATACCTCCTACTAGGTTAGCTAGCGCTTCTTGAGAAGCTACCCCTGCAATTAAAGCAATAACCCCTGCCCCACCTAGTGCCGCTTGTGTAACTCCCCTAAAAGCTGGGAAAGCAAGGAGTCCAAACAGCAGTCCAACCGTATATATAACAAACACCACAACATATCCCAAGAATTTAAGGCTCGTTGCATCGGCGTTTGTAGTTGCTTTCCGGTGAATTTCTCGTTTAAACCATAAATTAGCAAAGGCTGTTAACGCTATAGTAATTACCGCCACCGAGCCTAAATATAATATCAAAAGAAAATTATGCTTTAGAATAGCATATTTATTCTCAGCTACAAAAATAAAGCCTAGGGCAATTAGGCCAAGCACTATCCATAACGCATTAAGGATACGCTTTACCAAATTAATTGCCTTAGGCCTTTCCCCTGGGAATTTTTGACTTCCCTGTTTTAATAACCATCGGTTTAGCAAGTTAGTTAACCCGCGTAAAACCAATACTGTAATAATAACTAAGAGCGCATAAATTAAATGCGACCTGTATATTTCAAAAAAATCTGACATTTTTATTTTGGGTATCGATAATATGATTCCCAAAAATAAAACTTAATTCCATCCACCACCTAATGCTTCATATAAATCTACAACAGATTGCAACTGCCTATTTTTTGCGTTTGCAAGATCTAGACTAGAATTTAGTGCATTTTCCTGCGCACGTAACACCTCTAAATAATTTGCCAAACCATTGTTTAGCAATTCTTGAGAATATTCCGTTGCCAAGGCATAGGCTTCATGTTCATTTTGTTTTATCGCTATTTTTTCGGTTGCAGTTCCATAAGAATACATGGCATCTGCAACTTCCTTACTTGCTGTTAAAACAGACTGTTTAAAATTTAAACTAGCTATTTCCTGCTGTGCTTTAGAAACCTCGTATTGAGTACGAATTTTCCTTCCATTTAATATGGGTTGCGCAAGTCCGCCTACCAGATTAGCAAAAAGTGAGTTGGCATTAAATAATTGGTCAAAATCCATACTCTGGAAACCTCCTGTTGCTGAAAGCGTTAATGAAGGATAAAAACTACTTCTCGCCACATTAGTAAGCTCAAAGGCTTTTCGCAATTCCAACTCTGCCATCATAACATCTGGACGATTACTCAATAGCTGTGTTGGTACACCAACGACCAATTCTGTAGAAATCTCCTGATCAGCTAAAACCGTTCTATCCTTTGCATTTGGGGACTCTCCTAATAGCACAGACAAGGTATTTTCTAGCAGGTATGCCTGATTATTAAGATCTACTAAAATGGCCTCTGCGGTATAAAGCTGCGCCTCAGTCTGTTTTACGGCAACTTGAGTGATACTTCCTGCTTCCTTCAATACTTTAGAAGTTTCTAAACTATTTTTTCTCGTAGCGATGGTTTCTTTGGTAATAGCAACTTGTTCGTCTACGGTTAGCAGTTGATAATAGACCGATGCTATATTGGCGATTAGTCTAGATTTAACTGCGTGATGCGCGGCAACCGTTTGTAAATATGAAGCTTCTGAAGCTCTCATATTACTACGAATCTTCCCCCAAATATCTGCTTCCCATGCCAAACTTCCTGTTAGTTCATATTGGTCTTGGGAACTACCTACAAGAGCGCCCATAGGGCTATTTTTTGCCAACTCTTGATGCGTATATCGACCATTAGCTGAAAGGGTTGGGTAATACCCTGCCTTTCCTTGCTTAAGGTAAGCCTCTGCAGCAACTATTTGCTGCAAGGCTACCCTAATATCCATATTATTATCTAATCCTCGTTCTATATACTGAGTAAGGATAGGATCGGTAAAAAGCTCTCTCCAAGAAACCTCCGCAATGGTAAGGCTATCTTTTGAAAGTTGATCTGTCCTAAAGGCACTGTCATCTATAACCGCATGGTCTGACTGTACATAATCCTTTGCCGAAAAGCAGGATACTAAAAGTACCGGCATACTGGCAATAACTAAATATTTCGTTAATCGTGCTGAATTCATAGTATTATACTTCTTCTGAAATTTCTAAATTCTGTTTTTTTGGTTTTCTGCTCATTTTCTCATCTAACCACTGGAATAGAATGTAAAGGATAGGAATTACAAAAACTCCTAAAATAGTTCCAATCAATAGTCCACCAACGGCTCCTGTACCAATAGCACGGTTCCCTTCGGCACCTACACCAGAAGCTAAAACCAATGGTAATAGACCAAAGATAAAGGCAAAAGAGGTCATTAAAATAGGTCTCAATCTAGCCTTAGCCCCATCAATTGCAGCATTAAAGATAGTTTCTCCCCTTTTTCTTCTTTGGATAGCGAACTCCACTATCAGAATTGCATTCTTAGCTAGTAGCCCGATTAACATAATTAAAGCTATCTGGAAATAGATATTGTTTTCCAAGCCTGCGAATTTAGTGGATATAAAGGCACCAAAAATCCCTAGCGGTAATGAGAACAATACTGCAAAAGGCAATAAGTAACTCTCGTACTGTGCACTTAATAAGAAGTACACAAACACAATCACTAAAATTAATATAACAGTAGTTTGGTCTCCCGCATTTATTTCTTCTCTAGTAAGTCCAGAATAGGCCGTACTAAAGTTTGCAGGAAGCTCCGCAGAAACTTGTTCTACAGCCGTAATTGCATCCCCAGTACTATAACCAGGATTTACCGCTGCTGTAACTTTTGTTGAATTAAAAAGGTTAAAACGCGTAACCGATTGCGGTCCAAACACACGCTCTATACTAACAAATTGAGTAATAGGTGCCATTTCCCCACTCTTAGTCTTTACATATAGACTGTTTAAATCTTGCTTTTCGGCTCTACTTTCTGGTAAAGACTGGATATAAACCCTATACTGCTTACCAAATCTAGAGAAGTCGGCTGCATAAATACTACCAATATATCCTTGAAGTGTATTAAATATACTGTTAATATTCACTCCATAATCTTTTGCTAAAGGGACATTGATATCTAACTTGTACTGTGGGTATTCAGTACTAAAAGAAGACTGGGCATACATAAGCTCTGGCCTTTGCATAAGCTTCCCTATAAATTCCTTGTTCACCCGATCTAATTCACTAAAATCGCCTCCAGATTGATCTAATAGATTCACTTCTACTCCCGATGAGTTACCAAAACCTGGAATACTTGGAGGTGCAAAGAAAATAATATTAGCATCAGAAATAGTTGCTGCAATACCAAATAATTTCCCGGTAATTGCTTTTGTAGAAAGGTCATCGGTTTCACGGTCTTTCCAATCATCAAGTTTAATAAACCCTAAACCGTAGTTGTTTCCTGCTCCATTAATGATACTTATCCCATTAATAAGAGTAACACTATTTACCCCAGGTAAATCTTTAACTTTACTATATATTTCACGGTTTACTTCCGCCGTTCTATCAATAGATGCTCCAGGTGGCAATTCTACGTTTACAAAGACCAATCCTCTATCTTCATCAGGTACAAATCCTGATGGAGTGGTATTAGAAGCCCAAACAATTCCCGCAATAGAAACTATAAGGATAGCTCCAGTAATCCACTTATGACGGTACAAAAATCCTAATGATTTCCCATAACGTCTTACCGTTGCATTAAACCCTACGTTAAAAGCATGGAAAAAACGTTGTAAAAATGTTTTCTTCTTATCTTCCTCTGTATGAGGCTTTAACAGAATAGCACATAAAGCCGGACTTAAAGTAAGGGCGTTTACAGCAGAAATTAATATAGCTACAATAAGCGTTATCCCAAATTGCTCGTAGAAAACTCCAGTAGGACCTGTAATAAAAGTTACTGGTACAAACACCGCGGCCATTACCAAGGTAATTGAAATAATTGCTCCAGTAATCTCTTCCATTGCCTCAATAGTAGCTTTTTCCATATCCTTAGCTCCCTCGTCTATCTTGGCGTGGACAGCCTCTACTACTACAATGGCATCATCCACCACAATACCAATAGCCAGCAATAAGGCAAAAAGCGTTAATAGGTTAATAGAATATCCAAAAAGGTTTAAGAAAAAGAAAGTACCTATAATGGATACTGGCACGGCAATAGCTGGAATTAAGGTTGATCTAAAATCCTGTAAGAATATAAAGACCACTACAAAAACTAGTAAAAAAGCCTCTATAAACGTCTTCACCACCTTATTTACGGAAGCGTTCAAAAACTCATTAGTATCATAAGGGATTACATAGCTGATACCCTCTGGAAAGCCTTTTTCCAAACTACCCAGTTCAGTTTTAATCTCCTCAATAATTTTCTGAGCATCGGACCCTGGTGTCTGATAAATGGCCATGGCCACACTAGGGTTACCATCTGTTTTGGCACTACTGGCATACGATTGTGCATCCAATTCAATAGTAGCCACATCTTTTAATCGGAGATACTCCCCGTCTCCCAAGGCCTTGATTACAATATTTCCATATTGTTCCTCGGTACGGAAACGACCGTCATAGGTAATTACATAGGAAAACGCCTCTCCATGGTTTTCACCAATAGTTCCTGCTGCAGCTTCCTGACTCTGCTCATTGATGGCAGCTGTAACATCGGAAGGAGATAATCCATAAGCAGCCATTTTATTAGGCTGCAGCCATACCCTCATGGCATAGTCCTTACTACCAAATACATTCACATCTCCTACTCCTTCAACACGCTGAAAAGCAGGAACCACATTGATTTTCAGATAGTTCTGTAAAAAAACATCATTATAATCCTCAGAATCGGAGTAAAAACTAATAAACATTAAAGCACTTGTCTGCTGCTTTTGGGTAAGCACCCCTGTTTGCCGTACAGCCTGTGGTAGCATCGGGTTTGCCCTTGCAACACGGTTCTGTACGTTTACTGCTGCAATATCTGGATCTACGTCCTGTTTAAAATAAACAGTAATCGCTGCAGTACCATTATTCGTGGCTGTAGAGGTAAGATAAGTCATCCCCTCTACCCCATTTATCTGTTCCTCTATGGGAATTATTACACTTTCTAATATTGTTGCTGCTGACGCACCCGGGTAACTAGCCGTTACCTGTATGGTAGGGGGAGCTATATCTGGATATTGGGTTACGGATAGGGATTGCAACCCTAATATCCCCAAAATCACAATAATTATAGATATCACCGTAGATAGTACGGGACGCGTGATAAAAGTCTTAATCATGGTTTCTCTGTATTTCCTATATTATTATTGAAACTCAGTTTGTCTAAGTTGTGCCACATGTTCAAATTCTACCTTCTGTGGCGTAATGGGACTTCCATTTCTTAGTTTTCCAACCCCTTTGGCAACGATGGTCTCCCCTTCTTGTAAGCCAGACTCTAAAATGTACATGCTTTCAGCATTACCTATTATGTTAATAGCTTTGGAGGTTACCGTATTATCTTCAGAAAGAACATAAACAAAAGTCTTTTCCTGCTGTTCAAAAGTGGCCTCCTGTGGAACTACAAGAACATCCTCAAAGACAGAAGGTACTTTTATAGTACCGCTATTACCATTTGTCAACAGACTATTAGCATTATTGAATAACGCCCTAAAAGTAATGGTTCCTGTATTAGGGTTTACCTGGGAGTTGATAGTTTCTATTTTTCCCTTTTGATCAAATTCCTTTCCATTTGCTAATAGAAGTGTTACTTCGGGAAAGTTGGCAATCTTTTCTTCCTTGTTGGCTCCTTCTGCATTTTGTAAAAAGTCTAAATACGCCTTTTCATTCATGGAAAAATAAGCGTAAACTTTACTGATGTCTGAAACTGTAGTTAATGGAACTTGATTTGTAGGACTTACCAAGGCCCCTGCACGCATACGTATAGAACCTACATATCCATCTACCGGACTTACAATGGTACCGTAACCTATGTTAGCAGCAATACTATTATAGCCACTCTTTGCTTGTTGCAGCTTGGCTTTTGCAGTTTCTAATTGCACCTCACTAATAATATTCTTTTCTACCAATGGTCTAAGCTTATTAACCTCTACCTGAGCCGCTTCTACATTGGCCTTTGCAGCTGCTGCATCCTGAGTCATGGACTGAGTTTCCAATCTAAAAAGAGGCTGACCTTTTTTCACTCTTTCTCCTTCATCAACCAAAACTTCTGTTATATATCCAGTTATTTTAGCTCTTACTTCACTATTTATTATTCCTTCTATATTGGTGGGATAGGTGGTGTAGGAGGTTACTGTTCTAATAGGAACCTCAACTACTGGAAATGGAAGTGCAGGCCTAGCTTGCGCCATATTCTGACCCGATTTATCGCTCCCACAAGAAGCTAAAATTGTTAATAATAAAATGGGAATAGTGGTTTTAAAAATTGTTTTCATGTGCTGAGTAAATTATTCTTAGTTTAAAATGTGCATTTAATTGTAGTTCGAAATTTCTTCGGTAAAATCGAGTTAGTATGAAAGTAGATCAGGAAGATTTACGGTGTAAGTCATTAAGATCCTGTAACCTTTGATTAATAGATTCGAGCTGCTCTTCCAAGTATTCTTGATATAGCAATCCCTCTATCTTATCACTATAATATTTTTCAGGATTATTTAATTTATTGAAGTCCCTTACTTTATTAATGACTTCCAACTCTTTTTTTAGTAAACCACCATAGTGATTCATCGCATTTTTTACAAAGTTTGGAGAGGTTTTAAAGTAACGCTTTCTGTCTCCGGTTTTTGTATAAAATTCTACATAGTCTAGTTGCAATAAAACATTTAAATTACTAGAAACTGAACTTTTACAAGCCTCCGTTATTTCTATAATCTCATCAAAGGTTAAGCCTGCATTAGAGGAAAGTATTAATGTGGCATATATACGTGCCGCTAATGGGGCTAGGCCCGCTCTTTCCTCCAAAGTAAGACCTATCTCTTCAATAAGCACTTTCTTCTCTTGGAATATATCTGACATACCATCTTAATTTTGAGGCAAAAATACACTTAGTTCGCAACCTTACGAACTAATAGAACATAATTTTTTGTTAATACTTTAACTAACAAAAAAACATAAGCCAGAAAAGCTATAGGTAAGCAACTACAAAGAAGGAAGCAAACTAGTGTATACCGCTATTAAAAGAGTACAGAAATCCCTTAAAATATTGACGATTTAATTTGAGGTAGGAATTGTAGATTTCTTACTTTTTCCAATTAAATAGATACCAACTAGGATTAGGATCCCACCTAGCATATACCATATGGTGAAACGTTCCCCATCCAATAAACCCCAAATTACAGCCACCAAGGGCAGTAGATAGGTTACGGTACTAGCAAAAACAGGGGAAGTATTCTGTATGAGTTTATAATATAAAATCATGGCTACAGCAGTCCCCATTATTGTTAAAATCCCAAGGTATCCCAAAGCTTCGTAAGTTTGGGGATTGGTTTCAAAGTTCTGAAAAAAGCCAGATATAACTAGAATAATAAATGACGGAACCATCCATATTGAGAATACAGCACTCGATAATTGCATAGAAGGAATATCTTGTAATTTTTCTTTAATGATAAGAGCACTAATAGCGTAACATGCAGTAGCCAAAACCACTAAAAAGGCATAGAATAATTGAGAATCCTCTGTGTTAGTTTCCGAAAAGTACATAAGACTTCCCGCCCCAATAAAACCGATTATTGCCCCAATAAATTGAATCCATCTACTACGGATTCCAAAAAACAAAAATCCGAATACCAGAACAAAAACGGGAACTAATGAATCTAAAATTCCTGCAAGGGAACTACTAACCTGAGTTTGTGCCAATGGAAATAGAAACATAGGAAAAAAGTTCCCAAAAAATCCCGCTAGCACTACCCAAAACAATACTTTCTTACTCATCTTCAGCAATGAAGGAATTCCAATATATGCCATTAACAAGCCAGAAACACCTACTCGGATTGCACCAATTTCATATGGCGTAAACACTAATAAGGATTTTTTGATCAGAATAAAAGAACTACCCCAGGTCAATGCAATAATGAGGAGGAGAAACCATTTGTTTTCAATTATTTTTCCCATAAGTCTGTAAAGTTAAAAAGCAATTGCGTTGTGCAATTGCTTTTTAATAAATATTATACTTTAATTATTTTATATGGAATTTAACCTCTTGTTTATAAGTAGTATAGTATTACCTTAGTCTAGATAAACTGCCTCAAAAACTGCTAAAGGAGCTCTTCGACCCACATTAAGCATTAAGGTATCTCCATCAATAGTATAGTTATCGGTAAGTTCAAAAACTTTTAAAAATGCTGCTTCATCAACATCGACATCTGGACAAGCTTTAAGTGTTGAAAATACTTGAGTGAATTTAATGCGATTCCCTTCTTCAAGAGTATATCCTCCTCCAAATGTATTACAACCAGCAAATCCAGTAAGACTATTTTCATTTGTCTTAAGAATAAAATAAATCTCACCCTCTTGATTATCGGCCATTTCTACCTCCTTACCGTCCAAGGTCTTCAATTTCCAATATTTTTCAGTAATTAGTTCTTTTTGTATTTCCGCTTTTTTAAATACAGCTAAAGGAGCCCTTCTCCCCACATTTAACCTAAGCGTGTTCCCATCTAAAGTATAGTTATCAGCAATATTAAACACTTCTAATATCTCAGATTCATTTATAGACGCATCAGGACAAGCCATACGGGTTACCCCCATTTCACTAAACCGAATTCTATTTCCTTCTTCTAATGTAAAATTTCCAAAACCAGAATTACAACCAAAGAAACCGTTAAAAGTATTATCCTCGCCATTTAGTGTAAATCGCACATTTTTATCTTGGGCTTGATCAAACTCTATTTTCTCACCTTCCAGTTCTGTAAGAATCCATTTTGTATTAGTTATTCCCGAGTACTCTTCCATTTCAATTTCCTTATTTGGAACTGTTTCCGAATCTACTTTTTGAGTCTTACAACTTACTGCGCTAATGGCAATTAGCATTATAGGGATTAATTTTATTTTCATATTATTCATGGTTTATGTTTTATTAGAGTACAAATGTATCATTTGGTTCGTAACAATTAGAACCTTTCTAGATAAGGTTTTGTTAAATTTAAATAGTAGTGCATTACCTAAGGGATTACACATGAGGAATAGAACTGTTGTTTAGAACAACAATTCCACCTTAAACTGAAAGGCAAGTACGAAAACAGTACGATCGGCAAGCCAGTCTAAATGGCACAAATATCCCCGCTTGAATAATACGTTCAGGCCCGCCCATGCAGATCGGGCAAGCCCGCCTTTACAGTACGGGAAGGCTAGTGTTGGTTTATTTTTATCTCACTTAATGAGTAGAAAAATGATATTATTAATCTTGACCCTCTAAGAAAGCGGTCATTTTTTTCAATGTAGTTTCCACTAGCTTATGCTGTGCCTTGATGTATTCTTCCATTAAGGTACCCATAGACTTTTCATTAACAAACTTCTCTGGGTAATGCTCTAGATTGTAATAGTTTATTTTGGAAATAAGTTCCGCTTCACTATTTAAAGTCTGTGCATATTGCATTAAATACTTCTTCTGAAAAGATTTAGATACTTTAAAATATCGTTTGCGGTCTCCCGGTCTTGTATAATATTCAACAAAATTAAGCTGAGTGAGTACGTTAAGGTTAATTGAAGTTGAACTCTTACTAGAACCCAATGCTTCCCGCACCTCCTCAAAAGTAAGTCCATCATAAGAGGATAGGGTTAAGAGTCCATAAATTCTAGCAGCAAGGGGCGATACCCCCATGCGATCACCAAAACCGATACCTATTTGTTCTATAAGCTGTTTTTTCTCTTCTGAAATATTCAAGCTAATCGTAATTTTAAAAATTTAGACTAAGATAAGGAACTTATAACTCTAAGTATTGAGATTTCATGAAATGACAAAATTTATCCGACGTTTGTATCCGTATAACTGAGAAAATTAAAACACAAAAAATACTAATACCGTCTAATTAATAGCTAATATCTGATATTTTAAATACTCTATCTTCTTTTGCCAATTTCAAAATGGCCTTCTCACCTATTTTCTTTTCGATTAAAATTTTTGCTAAAGGAGAGATAAAAGCAATCTTTCCTTTTGTAATATCGGCCTCATCAACTCCTACAATTTGAAACTTTTGAGTTTTGTTGGTAGCCATGATTTTTAAGGTAACTGTTGCTCCAAACCTAACTTCATCTTGTGGCTGATCTTCTAAATGAATTACTTTGGCAGTTAAGATCCTATTATTGAGCAATTGCAATTTTGCATTGATATGGTTTATAGCAATCCTACTTTCTTTCTCATTGGACCTGTCTACATTATCTATTTCTTGTATTAACACTTCTTTCTCTGTCAGTAAAGCGTCTAATCCTATTTGTGTGACATAATTAGCAACCCCATCTGGCAGATCTGCCCTAGGAGGTACTATTGGAATTTCTTCCTGGTCTTCTTCTCTTACAAATCCTCTACTCATAATAATGTTCTTAAAATAAAACGCATGCTTATCACTACCCCTTTCAACAGATAGCTATATACAGTTTATTAAATATCATCTATACTACCAAATAAAACGAATTATTCATCATAAAATCCTTCGATAGAAACGCATCCTTAGTCCTTTTCTCCTTCTACTTTGTTAAGTTTCAATATTTTAAGACCCACTGCCATCAATACAATGGAAATTGGTAGGATTAACAATTCCCATTTCAAGTTTCCAATATTGACAAATACAACCTCCAAGAACTTTACAAATAGAATAATAATTATCACTTCGGCCAAGATATTCTTTAGATGGCCAATATTTGGAGTTTTAATCCAACTTAGCACCCCTGAATTCCCCTTTATATTGGTATTGGAAATAAACAAGGTATACACTCCGCGTGCAAAAATAAACAGCACTAAAGCTATTAAGAAGGTATCCAAAGATTTAATAAGATAAGTGATACCAATATCTACGCTGTGCAAATGGACTTTGTCCTTTGGAATATACCCCAAAAAGAACACCCGAAACGCATTTAGTGTTTTTAATGCTCCCATAATAAATAGAAGCAAAGAACCCAAAAGGGAGAATAATATTGCTATCCAACTGATAAAACGAAAGGCGTAAAAAGGTTTATTCATTATTATTATTTAAAATTCATGGTTTAGGTGTCAATTAATTATAAAAGCAACAATATTTGGTTAACTGGCGAAGATCGTCTAATAATTAATCAGTATCACTTAGCTAATCTTCCTACCCATGTGTTCACTTTTAATGTCAGTACAAAGGTAGGTTACGCTATTAGTTTCCTATTTATTGTTATGGCCCAAACACTTATGAAATCAGGTCAATATAAGAAGTGTTGAATATTAGCAGTTTTCATTAACAATCAACTAACTAATTATCTGCATGTTACATAAAGATGCTTTTCATTTAAAGTATTTAACGAGCTAAATTTGAATGGATTAAATGGGTAGGCTTAGGTCAGCTTCGTCCACTAATTTTAACAGGTCCCTTAATGAAACATCTATTAGGTTTTGATGTCGCCCATGTAGATTGGCAACTTAACACTGCATTTCATTACGTAATATCAAATACATCTCATTTTATAGGCGTAGAGTTCAATAAAGAAAGAATGAGTGCATGGGAATTTGGAAATGACAATACGTCCTCAGGCCAAATAACAGATAGATCACGTCCTTGGGTTGGGAATCGTTACGGGATTCCCGTTAACTAAAAGTGATGAAAAATTCAGTTCGTTTTTTAGATTGATTTACGAATTATAATCCCTTTCGCTCCTAAAGAAAAAACGAATAAATTAGTTTTAATTCTTAAGGTCTGTAGGACTAAATCCAAACTTATTTTTAAAGGCAGTACTGAAATTGGAAAGATTGTTATAACCTATCTCTAGGTAGATATCTGAAGGAGTTAAATTACCTTCTTGCAGCAGGTCTTTCGCTTTTTGAAGTCGTTTATCCTGAAGCCATTTCCCAGGCGCCACATTATATTCAGAGTTAAAATGACGCTTAAAAGTAGATAAGCTCATGTTACAGAGAAAGGCTATTTCTTCTAATTTTAAATTGGAATGCACATTACTCTCCACCACACTTTTAAAGGGGGAGATTTCTTTACTTATCAATGAATGCAAATAATATTCAAATTTTGATCCGTACTTATTAAGGAGGTAAAGCATTATTTCTTCAAACTTTAAATTAAGTAATGCCTCCTCAGGAGTATTATAAGATTTACATACAATAGACAACGTACTTATGTAGGATGCGATATACTGATCATTTTCAATAACAAAATAAGGGACTTCCTCCTTATAGGGTTGTACATCATTTGTGTATTTACTTAAAAATTCTCGAAGCTTTGTTTCCGAAAAAAAGAATAACTTACAATAATAAATGGCCTCCGTATCCAATAGTTCTGTCCATAACCAATTTCCTTTTTTCAGCAATAAAGATTGCTCTTTATTAACGGCAACCGAGGTATCGGCAAAATGGACCTGCTTTTTACCTACTTGTAAAAAACTAAACATATTCATACTTAGATTAACCTTGCTTTTTACAACATCATTAGTCATTTTAAAATCGTGAACAAAAAGGTCTGTAGTAGCTTTCGGATCGCTAAGATATATTTCTGGGATATTTTCTATTGACATTAGATGCTTACATTAATTATAAAAGTACTTTAACCCGCATTATTCACCAAGAGTTTTTTCTTCAAGGAATTTGAGGATAAATTTTGCATTCCCTGGATTAAGGTAATTTTCCGGGATAGTTTTCCAGCTGTTAGATGAACCTTCTGTAAATTTTAGTGCAGATATGACTATTTTTAGTCCTGATATTGTTGAAATTTCCCGATAAGGCATAGGTATCCCAAGACTGATAAACAGTGAGATGAGTAACTTTTAGCCAGAGAGCAATTCCTGGAATAGATGCTGGTACACAAAGGCTTTGGAGAACCGGTAATAAATTCTTCTTTTGGTTATTTTAATGGTAGCACCTATT
>NZ_KE384290.1:68001-70075 GCF_000424985.1 Arenibacter latericius DSM 15913 | reverse complement strand
GATGCAGCTTTAGCAGGAAGTCAAAATCTATTTAACACCAACACAACACTTACATCAGATCGAACACATAATCTCAACGGTAATAATTTTGTTTTAGGTGGAACAGGAAATGTTGCTATTGGAACTCTACCTGGAGCACCAACTAGTAAATTGGATGTTGACGGAAGTATAACTGCAAGAAATGGCTTTGCTTCCACTAAAGGTTCAGCTGGCAATCCTAGTTATGGATTCTATACCGAAACAAATATGGGAATGTATAGAGCCGGAACATCTCAATTAGGTTTTTCTACTGGAGGCAACGAAGCCCTCCGTATTGATGCAAGTGGAAATGTGGGTATAGGTGAAACAAATCCAACCCGTAAACTTCATGTTGGCGGAGATTTACAAGTAAACACTGAAGTATGGGTAGGGGCAGTTAAAGCACACCCCGACTACGTCTTTCAGAAATACTTCCAAGGGTATTCTGCAATAAACAAGGACTACCAGTTTAAAAGCCTGACAGAGATCGAAGCATTTGTAAAACAAAACAATCACTTGCCAGGAATTAAGTCGGCCGCAGAGGTTAAAAAAGAAGGCTTTTGGAACCTCAGTGAATCTAACCTCCAAAACCTGGAAAAAATTGAGGAATTGTTCCTACACACCATAGAGCAGGAAAAGAAAATAGAGCAGCTTAAAAAAGAGAACGAAAATCTCTCTTCGGAACTCCATTCCATAAAAAAGGACCTGGAAGAAATAAAGTCGCTCCTTAAAAACAATAACAAACAGCAACACTAAGCGCACTCATACCCATGAAAAATGCCGTCGCTATTCTCGCTATTTTGCTCTGCCTAAGCCTTCAGGCGCAACCGGCTATGCACAATACCGGGAATATCCGTATTCACGATCAGGGGCAGATAGGGTTTCATACCAACCTAATTAATAATGCCGCTTTTGACGAAAACTTAGGCTTGGTAGGTTTTTATGGCAATGCTATTCTATCCGTTTCCGGAGCATTAATGCCTACCTTCTACGATGTGGAAATTCTGGTAGATAAAGAGCTTTTTCTTAATACCGGAATAAGCGTCCTTAATAACACCAGCTTTATTGGAGGGAATATTACTACCCCTAGGCAACAACAGCATGTTTATTACAACTTCTTGGATGACGCCAATTATATTGGAGAGACCAATTCCTCTAAAGTAGATGGTTATGTTACCGCTAACAACGTAAATACGATGGTATTTCCCGTTGGAGATGCTACAGAACTCCGAGCCCTTACCCTAAACAGCAACAGTAGCAACCCCTTTGTAAAATGCGCCTACTATAGGGATAATATAGACAATCCCGAAATTTGGCCGCAAAGGTTTCCTACCTTTCAGAAACCTGCAAACATTAACAAGATTAGTACCGAAGAGTTTTGGCATTTAGAAGCCACCACCAATTCTACCATACAGATCAGCTGGAATCCCAATAGCAATATTGCTGCCCTTACCGATGATGTCACCAAAATTGTTCCGGTAGGATGGGATATTGCAACAGCATCTTGGGTTAACTTGGGAACCGATAATATTATAGGCGACCTAGATCGTGGAATACTGATCTCCGAGAAATTTATTCCGTCGGACTATGCGGTTATTACTTTTGCTAGCGCTACGGAATCTAATGAATCCCCTACCCTAGATAATTATTTGGTGACTCCTAACGGAGATGGCGTAAACGATTTTCTCTATATAGAAGACCTACAGCGCTCCAAAGACCACATGCTAAGGATTTTTGACCGGAATGGACTAAAAGTCTATGAAGAAAAAAATTACACCAATGGTTTTACAGGCTATTCTAATATTAACAATCTTGTAATAAATCGCAATCAAGGCCTCCCCGATGGGGTCTATTACTATGTTATAGATATGTACGATCTCAATTTAAGCTACCAAGGATATCTGTACCTGGAACGAAAAAGATAACTTTACAATAAACAATTAGCAGTAAACAATTAGCAATAAACAGTAAACAATTAGCAATAAACAGTAAACAATTAGCAATAAACAATTAGCAGTAAACAATAAACAATTAGCAATTAGCAATTAGCAATTAG
>NZ_KE384290.1:0-67181 GCF_000424985.1 Arenibacter latericius DSM 15913 | reverse complement strand
TAACTCATCTCCAAATTAACTCATCTCCAAATTTTCCTATAGAGACATAACTTTCTCCCTCTCTTTTCGTTTATAGGTAAGGAAGTGTATATTTATCCTTCCAAACACACCGTATAGCTGTGTTTTTTAGATTTAGTAAGCACACATATCATAATTCAACCTTTAAACAAGTAGCGTCCTATGCAAAGAAGATCTTTTATAAAAAAAAGCGGATATACCGGATTAGCCTTATCACTAATGCCTGGCATTACCTTAGCCCAAGACTCGGAATATTCCTTAGATGAATTAATGGGGAAAAAAGATATCAAGTTATATGGGAAGGATATCAACATGAAAAAAGAAGCCCATGACGCCTTTGTAGAAATGAGAAAAGCAGCCTATAGTGACGGGGTAGATTTAAAGGTGGTTTCTAGTTACCGTAGTTACTTTAGACAAGATACAATATGGGAGCGCAAATACTTACAAAACACTAATGAGAGGGGCATGTCTAACATGGCAGCCATAGAAAAAATTATAGAATATTCTACCATTCCCGGAACCAGCAGACACCATTGGGGAACCGATGTAGATATTATTGACGGTTATCCAAAAACCACTGGTGGGGTCTTAGAGACGGCTAAATTTGAGGCAGGAGGCCCCTTTGAACTTTTTAAACAATGGATGGACGAAAACGCCAATAAATTCGACTTTTACTTGGTATATACCGACAACCCTAAAAGGAAAGGCTTTAAATACGAACCATGGCACTATAGCTATGCCCCAATTTCTAGGCCTATGTTAAAAGCATACCGGAGAAAGAATATCGCTAAACTGATTATGCAACAAGACATTATAGGAAAAGAGCATTTCACTGCAGGATTTCTAAAAGGGTATATACAAAACAATATTTTAGATATAAATCCCGAATTATTGTAACCTTTTTTTTCGTAAATTGTTCTAGTACCAGTGACCTATTTTAATAGCAACCTTAATTAGCGGTTTTACACAACACCAATGGAAGCTAGACCACCATTTCTATATCAAAAGAAATGAGTATAAACTAAGAGGCATGCAGATGTGTAATAGAAATGTTGAGCTACGAAACAAGGTTATAAATAGAACAGTTTTCTCTTAATAAAAAGGCAGACCATTATGAGGCGAAATTGGAAAATCCGGATTTTTATTGGCTTGGCCATTGTGGCTTTCGCCTATATACAACGCTGCACTAATAAGGAAGAGAATCCCTATACCGGCAGGGTACAGAATATTAGTATGAGTACAGATCAGGAAATTGCTATTGGCTTGCAGAGCGCTCCACAAATAGCTCAGCAGTATGGCGGACTCTATCCTAATGATAACTATCAGGCCATAGTAGACCAGGTAGGAAACAAATTAGTAAACAACAGCATTGCTAAGGAAACCCCTTATAAGTATGAGTTCCACCTACTAGCAGATGACCAAACGATAAATGCTTTTGCCCTTCCTGGAGGTCAGGTTTTTATTACCTATGCCCTATTTTCCAAATTAAACGAAGCCCAATTGGCGGGCGTTTTAGGACACGAAATAGGTCATGTAATTGGGAGACATTCCGCCGAAAGAATTGCCGAAGGAAATTTCTGGAAAACCGTTTCTATGGGAGCTTCCGTAGGAGCCGATGCTGGAGATATTGTAGGCAGTATTGGTCAGAACACCCTATTGACAAATGGTAGGGAAGACGAATTAGAAAGTGATGATTTAGGGGTATTATTTATGCTTCGTTCTGGTTATGATCCCCTTGAAATGATAAGAGTAATGGAAATCTTAAAGGAGGCTGCAGGCCCCAACCGAGTACCCGAATTTAAAAGCACCCATCCCGATCCAGACAATAGGATAGAGCAAATTAAAAGCGCTATAAAAAAATACGAAAACCAATTCTAAAATAAAATATAAACAACGTACAACCCCCTGATCTGCAATTAATTTCGTATCTTACAGCGATTCCCAATCTTTAATACCTCGTTCGTTTAACCCCTTATAGCTTGGATTATTATTAATCTAAACAAGACTATATGGGAACACTATTACATTTTAAACATCTTTATTTAAATGCATTTGAGAATTGTAAGCCGGAGTTTGCAGTATTTCTTTTAAAACTGTATTCCGTTTTCTGTCTCGTTATGCTATCATTAGCACTTTATGCTTTTTTGTTCAGGATTTTTACAGGATTCGATTTTTAGAAAAAAAGAATTTCACCCTTACCCAAACTGAACACTATAGCAGAGAACAACCACATGAGTATAAAAAAAGAACCTATCGGATAATCCGACAGGTTCTTTTTTTAAAAGCAATACCACTACGTTATTTCCTTAAATGAGCATTAATAACCGCTAAAGCATCTGTAGCATTAGAAAATTCTGCATGCCTTTTTGCAGTATAGCCATTATCGCACCTTACCGTTAGGTCTGCCCCATTTTTTATTAAGAGCGATAATATTTCGGCCTTGTTATAACGGGCGGCAAAAATAGCCGGAGTTTTCCCTAAGGATTTTTTATTTACATCCTCTCCCAAATCTATAAACCGTTTTACGGTTGCAACATCTCCTTCTACAATGGCTTTGCAAAAAGAACTTAGTTCACGCGGGGTTTCTAATAACAACACACTAAAGTTTTCGTGTTTGTCCATTGGTTTGTTGGCACTAAAGCCGGCCGACATGCATAAAAATGCAATGGCAGCAATTACGATTGTTTTTCTCATGATGAATAAGATTTAATTAAAATATAGATTTTGATTGTATATAGTAGACCCGTCAAATGCTATTTTGTTACAGTAATGGCACTTAAATATTATAATATTAACAGGAATGGGATGTTGAGTGGTACGCTATCAGTTCTCTTAAAAGGAGCTGTCAATTTTAAAATTACTAGCCTAAATTCTAGCATTCCATGGGCAATAGTTTTATTTTTGACGTGAATAATAATAACATTATGAGCAAAAAAGTAATCCTAATGATCTTGGATGGTTGGGGAAAATCTCCCGACCCTAAAGTATCTGCAATTGAAAATGCCAACACTCCATTTATAGACTCTCTTTACACCCAATATGCCAACGCCAATTTATTGACTGATGGTATGAATGTGGGGCTGCCAGAAGGACAAATGGGAAATAGTGAGGTAGGCCATATGAACTTAGGGGCTGGAAGGATCGTTTATCAAGATCTTGCTAAAATTAATCTTGCTATAGAGCAAAACACTTTAAAGGACGAGGTTGTTTTAAAAGAAGCATTATTACATGCCAAAGACCAAAATAAAACAGTTCATTTCTTAGGCCTGTTGAGTGATGGCGGAGTACACAGTCATACTTCCCACTTAAAAGGACTTATCGATGCCTGTGAAAGCTACGGTATTAAAAACAGTTATATTCACGCCTTTACAGACGGTAGAGATGTAGACCCTAATAGCGGGGTGGGCTATCTAAATGATATTAACGAATACTGTGCAGATAAAAACGTAAAACTAGCAAGCGTTATAGGACGTTACTATGCTATGGATCGTGATAAAAGATGGGAGCGCTTAAAAATGGCTTACGACCTGTTGGTTAATGGTACTGGAACCAAAACAAAAGACATCGAAGCATCTGTTTTAAAGAGCTATGAAGAAGGAGTAACTGATGAGTTCTTAAAACCTTTGGTAATCACTAATGAAAATAACGATCCACTTACCACTATTAAAGATGGAGACGTAGTGATATTCTATAACTTTAGAACCGATCGTGGTAGAGAACTTACCCAGGTATTGAGTCAGGTAGACATGCACGAGCAAAATATGCATAAACTAGACCTTTACTTTGTTACTATGACTAATTACGACGACTCTTATGTTGGTGTAAATGTAATTTATGACAAAGACAATATAGAAGATACTTTAGGCGAGACCTTGTCTAATGCTAATAAGAAGCAGATCCGTATTGCGGAGACCGAAAAATACCCTCACGTTACTTTCTTCTTTAATGGAGGTAGGGAAGTTCCTTTTGATGGAGAGGAGAGAATCCTTTGCCCATCACCAAAAGTAGCTACTTACGATTTAAAGCCAGAGATGAGTGCATACGAAATTAGGGATGCCATTATCCCTGAACTAGATAAAGGGGAAGTAGATTTTGTATGTCTAAACTTTGCTAACCCAGATATGGTGGGCCATACTGGAGATATGCAAGCCGCTATAAAAGCCTGTGAGGTAGTAGACAGTTGTGCTAATTCGGTTATTACTGCCGGACTCAATAATGGGTACACTACTTTGGTAATTGCAGATCACGGGAATTGTGAAACTATGATAAACCCAGATGGTAGTCCAAATACAGCACATACTACTAATCCTGTTCCTCTAATCTTAGTAGATAAGGAATTAAAAGCGATACAAGACGGAGTTTTAGGCGATATTGCTCCTACTATTCTTACGCTTCTGGGGGTACCACAACCCAAGGCAATGACAGGGAAGAGCTTATTGTAAGAAAAATGAAATTAGAATTGGAAGCCACAATTCTTTAGGCTTCCAGTTCTAATAGTAATGTTTTACCTTTGCAGTCTATGATAACAACAAAAACACCGGAAGAGATAGAATTAATGCGCGAAAGTGCATTAATCGTTAGTAAAACCTTGGGAATGTTGGCCAGTGAAGTGAAGCCTGGAGTAACTACCCTACAATTGGATAAGCTGGCAGAAACCTTTATTCGCGATCACGGAGCAATTCCAGGATTTCTTGGATTGTATGATTTTCCCAATTCACTATGTATGAGTCCAAACGCTCAGGTGGTACACGGTATCCCTAATGATACTCCACTTGAAGAAGGCGATATCATATCTATTGACTGTGGAGCTTTGAAAAATGATTTTTACGGAGACCATGCCTATACTTTTGAAGTGGGAGAAGTTTCCCCAGAAGTAAAAAAGCTATTAGAGGTAACCAAGGAATCTCTTTATGTGGGAATTAGAGAGTTTAAGATTGGTAATCGCGTTGGCGATGTGGGATATGCCATTCAAAAATTTACCGAAGACCAAGGTTACGGAGTAGTAAGAGAATTAGTAGGTCATGGGATAGGCCGTAAAATGCACGAAGACCCCGAAATGCCCAATTATGGGAAACGAGGCCGTGGAAAGAAATTTACGGAAGGAATGGTAGTTGCTATAGAGCCTATGACCAACTTAGGAACACGTCATATAAAGCAATTAAGTGACGGGTGGACTATCTTAACACGTGATGGTAAGCCTAGCGCCCATTTTGAACACAATGTAGCTATTGTAGATGGCAAACCAGAGATCCTCTCTACTTTTGCTTATATCTATGAAGCTTTGGGCATCACTAGCGATGAAGAAGACGAATTCCGCCAAAAGGCATTAGTATTATAATAAGAATATTAAAAACTCCTGTTCAAAATTGAAACAGGAGTTTTTGTATCCTATAGATTTTGATTTTGCTGCTCTTTTTATTCACTTCAGGGATAGTTCCATCCATCAAACTATATTGAGCTAACAGGAAGAAAATAAACTTAGGCACACAATAGCTACCCCAACTTTATACGATGGCATTGAAAAAAATATTCAAACTAGTCCTTAACTCGGTCCCTAGACCAATACTTATCAATTTAAGCTATGTGGCCAGACCCATCTTAGCAATGACCATGCGTGGTAATAGGTACACCGATCCCATAGACGGTAAAACCTTTAGGAAGTTTTTGCCCTACGGATATGAGAGTCCGAGAGAAAATGTATTGTCCCCTTCTACCCTATCTTTAGAACGACACCGACTATTGTGGTTATATTTAAAAAACGAAACCGATTTTTTTGACAAGCGATTAAAGGTGTTGCACTTTGCCCCAGAACAGGCATTTTTTAAACGCTTTAGAAAACTAGAAAACTTAGATTACACCACTACCGATTTAGATTCTCCCTTAGCAGATATTACAGCAGACATATGCGATCTTCCTTTTCAGGATAACACCTATGATGTAATCCTTTGTAATCACGTTTTAGAACATATCCAAGACGATACACAGGCAATGAAAGAGCTTTATAGAATTTTAAAACCTGGAGGATGGGGAATCTTTCAGATCCCACAAGATTTAAACAGAGCTGAAACTTTTGAAGATAATACCATTATAGATAGAAAAGAACGAGCCAAAATATTTGGACAGTATGACCATGTTCGTATTTATGGAAGAGATTATTTTGACAAACTAAGAAGTATAGGTTTTAAAGTAACCGAAGTAGATTACACCAATACTAAGTTATCTCCCGAAGAAGTAGAAAGATACCGATTGGCCCCAGGGGAAATTATCCCACTGGTGACCAAGTAATTATTTTATCAACATAGCTTTAAAGCCATCCGTCATATACTCTACCACTTCTCCGGCATCATCCAAATAAATAATATACCCATCTAAGACTTCGTCGGAATTTAATATGTCTTTGGAGTGCTTCAAATCCATCGCCATAAAAGCGGTAGCATAGGCATCTGCCGTAGCACAGTCATTAGCAACTACAGTAACTGCTAAAATATTAGAGTTTTTAGTAAATCCGGTTAAAGGATCAATGGTGTGTACATATTTATCCCCCGTTTCTGGGTCTATCTTAAACTTCCTATAATTTCCAGAAGATGCCATGGCATTATCCTTCAAATTAACGGTTTGCTTAGACGTACGTTCCCAACCCATTTGCGGATCGTCTATAGCCACTACCCATTGTTTTTTCTTAATTGTATTTTCCCCTTTGGCCACCAATTCCCCACCAACTTCTAGCAAATAGTTTTCTATCCCTTTGGAATCTAAGAACACCGCTATTCTATCTACAGAATACCCTTTAGCAATAGCGTTAAAATCGAAATAAATATTGGGATTGGTTTTAGTAATTTTATGCTCCGGAGTTAAATTCACTTTATTAAATCCAACATATTGCAAAAGGCTATCTACACGCTCTCTATTCATTTCTAACTCCTTTCCAGGACCAAAGCCCCACGCATTAACCAAAGCCCCCACAGTAGGGTCAAAATAGCCCTCAGTGGCATTATATATCTCTCTAGACAGGTTAAACACTTCTCTAAACATATGATCTACTACCACAGTAGTATCACCACGGTTAATCTTAGAGATATCCGAACTGGGGATATAGGTAGACATGGATTGATTAATCACCTTAAAGATCGAATCTATTTCCGTCTGATAATCCAATTCCTCATCGGCTATATAGATAAGACTATAAGTGGTCCCTAAGGCCTCTCCCACGGATACGTTTTTTACCAACCCTCCATTTTTCTGTCCGCACCCCACAAGGATAATAAGGAATGGAACAGCAATAAGCCACGAATAATTAAATTTTAATAAGTCCTTCATATTCTAATATATAATCTTCATTTAAATAAACAGGCAGGCTTCTGTCTGTAGCATTGTAAAGTCCAACTCCCGCATAATAAGCATCGGCTTCATGTTTAGCGGCATGATCCTTCATTTTCTGCATAAACACCTTATCATAGGCTTTAGGATCTAAGGGATGGGGAACATTCCTAACCACTATAAAGTGTAGTTTCTTATCTTTTAAACATACGAATTGAGGGTTTTTCTTTGGTTCACTATTCACCCCCATAAATTCGTACCCTTGTGCCTCTAACTCCTTTCCAACAATATTCATCGCAAGATTATGCAATTCCTGACTGCTAAGTTCTTTACTCATTTTTAATTCCTTAAATAAAATGGGTTATAAAAAATAGACCTGTCTTGTTTTAGAAACAGGACAGGTCTATAAGTTCATTTAGATTAAAATTAACCTTGGCTTATCCACCAAAATCATCGAATCTAATATGCTCATCTGGGATACCAAAATCTTCTCCCATTTTCTGTACCGCCTTGTTCATCAATGGAGGTCCACAGAAGTACAATTCAATATCTTCTGGAGTTTCGTGATGGTTAAGGTAGTTTTCTATTACACAGTTGTGAATAAATCCTACGAACCCATCTCCAGGAGCATCTATATTCTCTTTTACTTTCCAGTTATCTTCTTCCAATGGTTCTGAAAGAGCCATATAGAATTTAAAGTTAGGGAATTCTTCCTCTAATTTTTTAAAGTGATCTATATAGAACAACTCACGCTTAGATCTACCACCATACCAATAAGTCACCTTTCTATTGGTTTTTAGGGTATGGAATAGGTGATAAAGATGCGATCTCATTGGAGCCATCCCTGCACCTCCACCAACGTAAAGCATTTCTGACTCAGATTCGTTGATAAAGAATTCACCATAAGGTCCGGAAATAATACATTTATCACCTTTCTTAAGGTTAAAAATATAAGACGATGCAATACCTGGGTTTACATCCATCCAACCGTTTTTATTTCTATCCCATGGCGGAGTAGCAATACGAACGTTCAGCATAATCTCTCTTCCTTCAGCAGGGTAAGAAGCCATTGAATAGGCTCTTTCTTCCGTTTCTGTATTCTTCATAACCAAAGGCCACAGATTAAACTTATCCCATTCTGCCTGAAACTTATCTGGTGTTTCGTGCTCTTCTGGATGCGCAGTAATATCCATTTCAGAATATTTAACCTCACATGGCGGAATCTCAATCTGAATATAACCACCAGCCTTATAGCCCATGTCTTCAGGAATCTCTACTACAAATTCCTTAATAAAGGATGCCACGTTATAGTTTCTTACTACAGTAGCCTCCCATTTCTTAATACCAAATACTTCTTCAGGAATGGTAATATCCATATCCTGCTTCACCTTTACCTGACAAGCCAAACGCATCCCTTCACTCAATTCTCTTCTAGAGAAGTGTGGGGTTTCTGTAGGCAAAGCTTCTCCACCACCTTCAAGAACGTGGCATTCGCACTGAATACAAGTACCACCTCCACCACAGGCAGAAGGAAGAAAAATCTTTTGATTTCCTAGGGTTGTTAATAAAGTATCTCCAGATCCAACTTCAACCTTTCTTTCTCCATTAATAGTAATAGTTACTGGTCCGGATGGGGATAATTTTTCTTTGGTGAACAGCAAAAGTGCCACCAACAATAACAACAGTATTAAAAACGCGATTACTGTTATCAGTATAGTTCCAAGTGTGCTTGTAGCTAATATCATCTCTAGTTTTTGTTTTTTATAGCGTTGTTAAAGGAAACGGTGTTTTCATTTGCCTCTTCCGAAATTTTATCCTCTTTCTCTTTTTGAGCGGTAGTAGGAACTTCTTCCTGTGCAGCTTCATCTCCACCGGTTAACATACCACCAAAGCTCATAAAGCCAATAGCCATTAATCCGGTTATAATGAAAGTAATACCAAGACCTCTTAAAGGTGCAGGTACATTAGAATATCTAATTTTCTCTCTAATAGCAGCAATTGCCAAGATAGCAAGGAACCAACCAATACCAGAACTAAGACCATAATTAAAGGCCAATCCTAGTGTTTGAATATCTCTAGATTGCATAAATAATGATCCTCCTAAGATGGCACAGTTTACCGCGATAAGTGGTAAGAATATCCCTAAGGAATTATATAATGCAGGAGAGAATTTCTCCACTACAATCTCTACCAATTGCACCATAGTTGCGATAGTAGCGATAAACAAGATAAAGGATAAGAATCCAAGATTATAATCGGCGTATTCTGGTCCTAACCATGCTAATGCTCCATCTCTAAGAAGATACTGATCTAACAACCAGTTAAGAGGAACGGTTACGGCCAATACGAAGATTACCGCAGCTCCAAGACCTACTGCTGTAGCTACCCTTTTGGATACCGCCAGATAGGAACACATTCCTAAGAAGGTCGCAAATACCATATTATCTATAAATATGGATTTAAAAAATAACTCTACATGTTCTAACATAACATTCTATTATATTGGTAACTACTAGTTTTCTTCAATTAAGTCTTTGTTTCTAGAACGCTGTACCCAAATAATGAGTCCAACCACAATCAATGCCATTGGTGACAACAACATAAATCCGTTGTTCTCATAGCCTATTGCATATAGTCCTGTTTTTGCAATAGGATCTCCTAAGACTTTATAACCTAGCAAGGTCCCAGAGCCTAAAAGCTCTCTAAAGAAACCAATGATTACTAGAATTATTCCATATCCCGCGGCATTTCCAATACCATCTAGGAAAGATCTCCAAGTTCCATTGGCCAAGGCAAAAGCCTCAAAACGTCCCATAATGATACAGTTGGTAATAATTAACCCCACAAAAACTGATAGGGTCTTACTAAGCTCATAGGCAAACGCCTTTAAAACCTGATCCACTATAATCACAAGAGTCGCTACAACGACCAATTGCACAATAATTCTAATTTTTGATGGGATAATATTTCGCATCAAGGAAATTACAACGTTCCCCATTCCCATTACAAACAGTACCGAAACGGACATCACAATAGACGCTTTTAATTCGGCTGTAATTGCTAGAGCGGAACATATACCCAATACCTGAATGGTAATAGGGTTGTTATCCGATAGCGGATCTAATATTAGATTTGCATCTTTTTTTGAAAGTAGTGCCATAGTTTATTTTTTAACTCTTATGGTTTCCAAATAGGGTTTATATAAATTTAAAGTCTCTCTGATCATTGCGGTAACTCCGTTACCAGTGATCGTAGAACCAGCCAATGCATCTACTGCATTATCATCTTTTCTCTCATTGGTAGGATCATTATTCCCCTTAGCAACCTCAATACCTGCATATCTACCATTGTCTAGTACAGACTCTCCTATAAAGTCGTCCATAAAATAACGCTGATTAATATTAGCACCAAGACCAGGAGTTTCACCAGCGTGATCAAAGAAAACGCCTTGAACTACCATATTAGCATCTAAGGACATAAATCCCCAAATAGCATCCCAAAGTCCTTTACCTCTCATCGGGATAATATAGTATTCCTTACCGTCCTTTTCTCCAACAAATAAAGGTAACCTTCTTACCTCACCTGCTTTCGCTAAAGATTCTTCTTTTTTAAGATCAATTAAGTAAGCCTTATCATCCTTAGTAATATCATCACCTTGAATAACCAACTGCTCCTTAATGTACTTATCAAACTCAGCTGCTACTTCACTGGTAGAAATAAAGTTTACACTACCTTCATCATCACCATTCTCATTTACCCCCATGGCATAAAGAATGTTCTGTTGTTTCTCCAATCTCTCGTTTTCACTGATCTTACCACTAAGTGATGAAGCTAAAAAAGCTAAAACCGATCCAACGATAACCACCATAACAGTGGCAAAAATAACCGTATAACTATTCTTCTCTGTATTAACTGCCATGTCTATACTGTTTCTGCTTTTAATTTATCTGCTTTACCTTCACCTTCTCCAGGTAAAACTACAGCGTTCTTTGCACGTTTCAACCTTCTATTTATATTTCCTTTCACCACATAGTGATCAATTGTAGGAGCAAATACGTTCATTAACAAGATTGCCAAGAAAACACCTTCTGGATAAGCTGGGTTGAAAACTCTAATTAAAACAGAGATCAATCCGATTAAGAATCCATAAATCCACTTCCCACGATTAGTCTGTGCTCCTGTTACTGGATCTGTAGCCATATATACAATACCGAAGGCCAATCCACCCACTAGTAGATGCTTCCAGTACTCAAAACTCATTAATCCGTAAAAAGTACTTGTTTCAGTTATCCAACCTGCTGATACGGCACCGTTAAAAATAAGTCCCATAACTAAGGAACCTGCAACGGCACTCACCATAATTCTCCAGCTAGCTATTTTACTAAATATCAAAAATAAACCTCCTAAAAGAATTAACAAGGTAGAAGTCTCACCAATAGAACCAGGTATAAAACCATAAAACATATCAGCAACAGAATAAGACATCTCTGTAGCTCTTCCTTGTGCTAAGAATCCTAATACTGTTTCTCCAGAAATTGCATCTGGACCACCTGCTAAATCAACTGCTTGGTGTACCCATACTTTATCACCACTCATCCATGTAGGATAAGCAAAGAATAAAAAGGCTCTAATTGTTAATGCAGGGTTTAGAATATTCATTCCTGTTCCCCCAAACACTTCTTTCCCGATTACCACACCAAATGCAACAGCAACTGCCAACATCCATAATGGGGTATCTACAGGAATAATTAATGGCACTAGCATTCCAGTAACCAAGTACCCTTCTTCTACCTCATGACCTTTCATAACGGCAAAAAGGAATTCTATTGCAAGACCTACTCCATAGGATACAATTACCAGAGGCAATACTGTCCACGCCCCCATAAGGAAGTTGTCCCAAGTAAGGAAGTTCCCAAAAAGAGAAGCTTGTCTAATAACTCCATTTGCTGCATCAACAGCAGCATAATGCTGGTAACCTGCATTAAAGATTCCGAATATTAAAACCGGAACCAATGCCATAATCACCGTATTCATAGTACGCTTTAAATCGTCTACGGCGCGAATATGAGATCCAGAATGGGTTGTTTCATTAGGCGAGTACAAGAAAGTATGCAAGGCATTAAATGCCGGAGCCATTTTTTTACCCCTATACTTTTCTTTTAGCTGATGTAAATTATTTTTTAAGCTCATCTTTATCCTATTTCTTTATATAATAAATCCAACCCTTCCCTAATAATCTGCTGATGGGGCTGTTTAGAGACACAAATAAATTCAGTAAGTGCAAAATCTTCTGGAGCCACCTCATACAGACCTAGTTGTTCCATCTCATCAATATCTTTCACCATACACGCCTTTAAAAGCTGTAAAGGATAAATATCCATTGGGAAAACCTCCTCATAAAAACCAGTAAGCACAAAATTTCTGTACTCCCCGTTAGTATTGGTATCTAAATCGTATTTTTTATTTGGCTGCAACCAAGAAAAAGTAAGTGATCTGGTAGATGATATCTTATCGAATACAGGCTTATTCCAACCGAAGAATTCGTAATCATCTCCTTCTGGAATAACACTTACGGTATTGTTATAAAATCCTAGATGACCGTCTGGTTGGGATTTACCACCAGTAAGCACATCTCCATTAATAACCCTAAAATTCTCTGAGTTTACACCACTTGCATAAAGGAAAGTAGAAACCTCAGCTCCAATTTTAGTAGTATAGTATTTTGGTGCTTTTACAGAAGAACCTACTAAAGCAATCACTCGCTCAGGATTAAATTTCCCAGTAAGCAACAACTCCCCTATAATCACAAGGTCTTGAGGAGCAACAGTCCACACCGTCTCTCCTTTATTGATAGGATCTATCTTATTGATCTGAGTCCCTACCAATCCTGCTGGATGCGGCCCAGACACTTTATGTAACTCAACCCCCTCCATTTTAGAGAAGATAGAATCAGAACCTTTACCTACAGACACATGAACCTTCCCTGGAGTAAGTTTCCCCAAGGCATTCAATGCTGCTTGAATCTCCTTATCCTTTCCTTTTAGCGAAAACTCTAAGCTCGCTGCTAAAGGACTGGTTACATAAGCCGAAACAAAAATGGCTTTAGGAGTCACTTCCGGATTTGCTATAATATCGTATGGACGTTGTTTAACAAACGGCCAACAACCCGATTTTAATAGCAAAGCCTTTATTTCCTCCGTACTACTGCCTGAGGAAATTGGGGTGTGCTCAATTGATTCCTGATTCTTATCAGCTAAAATTTTTAGCGACAATATTCTTCTTCTCGCACCTCTCTCCACTTCAATTAGTTCTCCACTAACTGGTGAGACAAATTGCATGTTTTCCACGTCTTTATTAAAAAACAGTGGCTCACCTGCCTTCACCTCAGCACCTTGCTTAACTAACATTTTGGGAGTAACTCCGTGAAATTCTAGAAGATTGATCGCGTAAACATTACTCGCTACTGCCTTGGAAACTGACTTTTCCGCTTCACCAACAAGATTAATGTTCAAGCCTTTCTTAATTCGAATGTCTTTTGACATATTTAGTAGACCTTAGGTTATCAAAATTTCGTGCAAATTTAGCACTTAATAAAAAGTTTTCATAATAAATGTCGATAAATTTGGTGTTTGGTCGCGCCAATGGTCATTAGGCACCCTTTTTGCTTACCTTTACCCTAAAATTTGGCCAGATGCACAGAATAATTAGCGTTGCTTTCTTCTTAGTTTTCAGTATTTCTAATCACGCACAGGTACTGGAAGAAATAAACGCACCCAACCATATAAAATCCATCATTTTTAAAGGGAGTACGGATGACCAATTCCCAATAGTTCCCCTTGGAGAATCTATATTTCTAGAATTTGACGACCTCCTTGCTAGCGAACAAGATTACTACTATAAAATTGTTCACTGCAATTATGATTGGACCACCTCATCCCTGTTAAAATCACAATACATTCAAGGGATGGACAATGAACGTATAACCGATTACCAGAACAGCTATTCTACCTTACAACCCTATTCTAACTATAAGCTCAGCATCCCCAATGAGTATACCCAACTAAAGGTTAGTGGCAATTATATTTTAGAAATTTATAACAGTTATGATGAAATTCAGTTTTCTCGCAGATTTCTGGTATATGAAGATAGAGTAAAGGTAGGCGGCGTAGTTAAACGATCTAAAGACTTTAACTACATAAACGAAAAACAAGTAGTTCAGTTCAACATCAACACCCAAAACTCCCCTCTTACAAATCCTAAAAAAGAGGTTAAAATAACTATCATACAAAATGATCAGTGGGCCACCGCTATAAACAACCTACCTCCTCAGTTTATTTTAGGCAATGAACTGGTGTACAAATACGATAAAGAAACTAGCTTTTTTGGCGGTAATGAGTATTTTAATTTTGACACTAAGGACTTACGAGCCCCTAGCTCTTCTATTTCTAGAATAGCACTAACCGACCTTTACAACCATTTTCTGTTTACAGATTATTTTAGAGACGACAGACCCTATACCTATTACCCAGATATTAATGGAGATTTTGTAATCAGGACACTTCAAGGACCAGAAGCATCTAGAGAAGCAGAGTACACTTATGTACATTTTAAATTGCCGTATACAGAAAAAATTGGCTTGAATGACGTTTACGTCTATGGAAAATTTAATAATTACGATCTAAACGAGGAGAATCTAATGACCTATAATGAAGCGACAGGAAATATGGAAGCCACCCTCAAAATGAAGCAGGGATTTTACAATTACAAATATGTGATGCTACGCCAAGACGGCACCTTAGACAAAAATACCATATCTGGAAACTTTCATTTTACGGAAAACAAGTACTTAATCCTAGTTTATTACAGGCAATTTGGAGAACAACATGACAGCCTCATAGGTATTGGATCAGCAAACTCCAGAAGCATTACCAACTAAAATTAGAGCAAATATAAAAACCCATACACCACATCGACACATTATCGTGGTGAAGAAGACCTAAGATTGAAGCTATTACACCGATTATATGTTAATTATTTTCTCTCTTTATTTATTCTTCTATATCTTGCTGTCTGATAACAGATTAACAATCCCCGTCGTTAAAGTTAATAGCATAGGAATAATTCTTTGTATTTTTGAAAATTCCTTTATTAAGTCGACGGTTTTTTTTATTGCTAGTCCTAATGATGGAACATTTCAATAGAAATAAGTTTACATCAAAGGGTTTATTTAGTTTAAGCCAGACACCGATTAGTATTACCGATAGAATTAGCTTATTTATTAATTAGTTTAGATGAGAATCTTATGATTACACAGGTAACCAAAGGCATAAAAATTTCAGTTAGCACTTCTTTCGAAGGTACATTTTTTAAGAATTATAAAATGCACTACGCCTTTGGGTATACGATAACCATTGAAAACCAAAGTAAAAAACCAGTACAACTTACCTCTCGTCATTGGCGTATTTATGATTCATTAAATGAATTAGAAATTTTAGACGGGGAAGGAGTCATTGGACAAAAACCTGTTATTAACCCAGGTGAATCTCACACATACACTTCTGGCTGCCTATTAGCTTCAACTGTTGGCGCTATGAAAGGGCATTACAATATGGTAACCCTAGCTACTTCTGAAATATTTAGAGTATATATCCCTACTTTTAAATTTAGCGCACCTTTCGCACTGAATTAAACATCCCAGGAAATCAGATTTATTAGCAAACTTAGCTTGTTAGTGCAAGGTTTTGCTATGCTTTATCTCTACACCACTATTTTAAACACATCTACTTCTAGAAATACTGGGCCAAGCTCAAAAATTGTGTAAGACTTAAATTAACAGGAAGGAGCAATGGCAAGAATCTTCCTTTATTGACATATCAATACTTTTCCATTAATGAAATGCTCAGCATTCATGAATTCCTTTAAAAAGCAATAAAGAAGGAGATGAATAAAAAAGTATTTAAACAAAACTAGGCTTAATTCTTCTTTCCTTAAATCTACAGATTTTCGACTAAAAAAGAAAGTAAGCCGAAAACCTTTGCTATAAGGCTTCTTGATTTATTTTCCTTATCCGCAGAATAGGATTCAAAAGCTCCGAGATTCAGCTTTTTTATATCCAAAAAAGCGCGGAGTTTTGAATCCGTTTTTTAGATTCCATCTAAAAAATTCATCAGGACCGATCGGAAAATGCAACGATTTGCATTTGTAGAGAGGGGCCAGTTGGCGCGCGGGCCATCGCTACAGCTGGCTCCTTAAATCAAAGGTACACAGTACCTTCGCTTTAAGGCCCTGTTCGTTTTCTTTGGACAAGCAAAGAAAATGAAAAAATATACTTGGGTAAGACTCAGATAAACATTTATAGAAAAAATTTACTATTCGAAAATTATTTAAGATACATTGTTTGCATAAACAGAACAATTGGTCATAATCCGAAATACCCTCTAAAAACTCCCCCTATTAAAACTTGTAATACCATGTTATCAGGTTTTAATATCGTAGGTACTTTTAGTACCTTTGCTTGAAAATTAATATATAAAATCATAATTATGGGTAAAGGTTTTTTTCAAGTACCTACAGCATATAATGAGCCAATAAAGAGCTACAAACCCGGATCTCCAGAGCGGGAAGAAGTATTAATACAATACAACAGCTACTTTAACACTACTGTAGATGTCCCAATGTATATTGGAAACAAAGAGGTAAGAACCGGCAACACCAAGCCGATGTCTCCTCCACATGACCACCAACACATTGTAGGGCAATATCACCTTGCAGAAAAGAAACATGTTTCCGAAGCCATTGAAAACGCCTTGGAAGCCCGCGAGAAATGGGCCAACCTTCCTTGGGAGCAACGAGCCTCTATTTTCTTGAAAGCTGCAGAATTAATTGCAGGACCTTATAGAGCAAAGATTAATGCAGCAACTATGATTGCTCAATCAAAGACCATTCATCAGGCAGAAATTGATTCGGCATGTGAGCTAATAGATTTCCTTCGTTTTAATGTGGAGTATATGTCTCAGATTTATGGAGATCAACCAGAATCTTCAGAAGGCATTTGGAACCGTGTAGAATACAGACCACTAGAAGGTTTTGTTTACGCCATTACCCCGTTTAACTTTACCGCCATTGCAGGAAACCTTCCTGCCAGTGCTGCCATGATGGGGAACGTAGTATTATGGAAACCTAGCGACAGCCAAATCTATTCTGCAAAAGTAATTGTAGACATTTTTAAGGAAGCTGGAGTACCAGACGGAGTAATTAATGTTGTATATGGTGATCCAGTTATGATTACCAAAGTTGCTTTAGATAGTCCAGACTTTGCTGGCCTTCACTATACAGGATCTACCCAGGTATTTAAATCGCTATGGAAGCAGATTGGAAACAACATTGACACCTACAAAACCTACCCAAGAATTGTTGGTGAAACAGGAGGAAAAGACTTTATAATTGCGCATCCTACAGCCAATACAAAACAAGTTGCTACTGCTATTGTTAGAGGTGCCTTTGAATTTCAAGGACAAAAATGTAGCGCCGCTTCTAGAGTATACCTTCCTAAATCTATTTCCAACGAAATCTTAGAGTTGGTAAAAGAAGATTTAAATTCTATGAACAAACCAGGTTCTCCAGAAAATATGGGGAATTTTATAACTGCAGTTATCCACGAAGCCTCTTTTGACAAACTGGCCAAGTACATAGACCAAGCAAAAAAAGATAAAAAGGCTACTATTGTTTCAGGTGGTAATTACGATAAATCCAAAGGTTACTTTATAGAACCTACAGTAATCGTTACTACAGATCCTAACTACACTACAATGGAAACTGAGCTTTTTGGGCCGGTAGTAACCATTTACGTTTACGAGGATAAAGACTGGTCTGAAACTTTAAAATTAGTAGACAGCACTTCTGAATACGCGCTTACAGGAGCCGTTATCTCTGCCGATCGTTACTCCATAGAAGAGGCCACTAAAGCCTTACAGAACTGCGCAGGTAACTTCTATATTAATGACAAGCCTACCGGTGCTGTAGTAGGACAGCAACCTTTTGGCGGTGCAAGAGCTTCTGGAACTAATGATAAAGCCGGATCTGCACAAAACTTATTGCGATGGGTATCTCCAAGATTAATTAAGGAGACTTTTGTAACACCAACAGATTATAGATATCCGTTCCTAGGATAATACAAATCGCATTAAAATAAAATACCCGTAGTGCTCATAGCGCTACGGGTATTTTATTTTTATTAAACAGAAGAAAATAACTCTCTTTAAAACACAATATCTTTTAAAATTTCACGTTACAGTAAGGAGCCTATATGCAGGCAACCTAAAACAGTAACATCATGTACAAACCAACAACCCATAACAGAACAAACTTAGAAATTTCTTCTTGGGCAACAAACTTCCCCAAACTCCTTAAAGAATATGCTAAACGCTGTAGAGATTCGTATCAATTAATGCTAAAACTTTAGCCTTTATACTTCATAGGGAGGTAAACCAATTTTTTAGTTTCAAAAAACTCCTCCTCAAAATAATCCGATATCGGGTATACTTCTACGGTTCGATATTCTTTTAGTTCTTCTTCTAAATCCCCACCTTTAAGGTAAAGGATACCGTTTTTACGATCATGGACAGAGTCCTTTTTTATTTTTCCTTTCACCCAATGCACAAATGTTGGCATAGCTGCTACGGCGCGACTAACGATAAAATCGAACTGCCGATCCAACTCCTCTACTCGAGAATGAATAGCGGTAACATTAGTGATATCTAAATTATCTATTACCTCTTGTACTACTTTAATCTTCTTACCGATAGCATCTACCAAAACAAATTGGGTTTCTGGAAATAAAATTGCTAAGGGAATACCAGGAAATCCACCTCCAGTACCAACATCTAAGACATGGGTATTTGGAGCAAATTGCTGAAATTTAGCAATTGCCAATGAATGTAAAACGTGGCGAATATAAAGCTCATCTATGTCCTTTCTAGAGACCACATTAATTTTCACATTCCAATCCTGGTATACATCTTGCAACTTGGTAAATTGTTCTTTTTGATGCTCCGTTAGATTGGGAAAATATTTATAGATAATAGTAAGATCCATATATTTAATAAATTAGTGCCAAAAATAATAATTTACTAACCATTGGCTTCGTTTTAACGACACCTAAATAACATTTTTTTTACATTTACCGTATATTTACAAAAAATTAAATCATGGAAAATAAAACCATTCGATTTTCTAGAAAAGATTCAGCTCAGTTTTTCAGAACATTAAATAAAAGAGTTAACGATTACTTTAAGGAAAATAACATTAAAAAAACAGGCAACTGGAAACTCCATTTAAAAACAGCTATTATGTTCACGCTGTTTTTAGCCCCTTACTTCTCTATATTAACACTAGGCCTACCTAATTGGGCCAACCTACTCCTAACCATTGTTATGGGAATAGGCATGGCAGGTGTTGGAATGAACGTTATGCACGATGGTAATCACGGTGCTTACTCCAATAAAAAATGGGTGAATAAGATTATGGGCGGCAGTATTTATATATTGGCAGGAAACGTTTATAACTGGCAAGTACAACATAACGTACTACACCACACTTACACCAATATTCACGAACATGATGAAGACCTTGAAGCAGGGCGAATCTTAAGATTCTCTAAGCATGCTAAATGGCATAGATTTCACAAGTTTCAGCATTATTACTCTATTTTACTATATGGACTACTAACGTTTAACTGGGCAATCACTACTGATTTCCAGCAAATGTACCGATACACCAAAAGAAAATTGTCTTATGGTAAGTTCCCTAGCCCAGTATTAAACTGGAGCCTACTAGTGGTTACTAAACTTATCTACCTAACAATTTGGATTCTTATCCCCATGCTATTCCTTGATATCGCTTGGTGGAAAATCTTATTAGGATTCTTTATTATGCACTATGTTGCGGGAGTTATCTTAAGTGTGGTATTCCAATTAGCACATGTTGTAGATCATGCAGACACCCCACTTCCTTCAGAAGACGGTAGCATGAAAAATACTTGGGCAATTCATCAACTATTTACTACGGTAAATTTTGGCACCAATAACAGAATTGTTAACTGGTTTACAGGCGGACTTAATCATCAGGTAGAACACCACATCTTCCCGAACATAAGTCATATACATTACACAAAAATTGCCAAAATTGTTAAAGAGACTGCAAATGAATTTAATTTGCCTTACAACGAATATGAAACTACAAGAAAAGCTATAATTTCGCATTTCAAACATTTGAAAGAATTGGGCAAAAATCCAGAAATACAATATCAGTAAACCTAATACAAAAATGAAGAACCATTTATCCGATAGGATTAACTCAATGTCCACTTCGGCCACATTAGCTATGGCCGCGAAAGCAAGAGAATTAAAAAGTGAAGGTAAAGATATCATCGGCCTTAGTTTAGGAGAGCCAGATTTTAACATTCCTGAATTTATTAAAGAGGCAGCTAAGGAAGCTATAGACCAAAACTATAGCAGCTACTCCCCAGTTGACGGGTACGCAGACCTTAAACAAGCGATAGCCAATAAATTTAAAAGGGACAACAACCTTACCTATGGTCTTAATCAGATAGTAGTTTCTACCGGTGCTAAGCAGTCTTTGGCTAATATTGCTATGGTTATGCTAAACCACGGAGACGAAGTAATCCTTCCTGCTCCTTATTGGGTAAGCTATAGTGATATAGTAAAACTAGCCGAAGGGGTTCCTGTAGAAGTACCGACGAGTATAGACACCGATTTTAAGATGACCCCTGCTCAATTAGAAAAGGCCATCACCCCAAAAACAAAAATGATTTGGTTTAGCTCCCCTTGTAACCCAAGTGGATCGGTATACAGCAAAGAAGAGTTAGAAGGCCTAGCAGAAGTATTGCGCAAGCATCCAAATATTTTTGTAGTTTCTGACGAAATATATGAGCATATCAATTTTAAAGGGAACCACGTAAGTATTGCTAACATAGATGGTATGTATGACCGTACGGTTACCGTTAACGGAGTATCCAAAGCCTTTGCTATGACGGGATGGCGTATTGGATATATTGGCGGACCAGAATGGATTGCTAAAGCTTGTACCAAGTTTCAGGGACAAAATACTAGTGGCGCTAATGCCATAGCACAACGTGCAACCATTGCTGCTTTAGATGCACCTGTATCTTCCATAAAATTTATGATTGATGAGTTTCACAAGAGACGTGACATCGTATTAGAATTACTAGGTGAAATAGAAGGTTTCAACTTAAACGTACCAGAAGGTGCTTTTTATGTGTTCCCAGACATTTCTAGCTTCTTTGGAAAAACACTTAATGGAACCACAATTAACAACGCTTCTGATTTCTCATTATACCTTTTGGAACATGCCAATGTAGCTACCGTAACCGGTGAAGCATTTGGAAATAAAAATTGCATCAGAATTTCTTATGCAGCCTCCGAAAAGGAATTAAGAGAAGCTATAGCAAGAATAAAAGCGGTTTTATAAAACGTATTCAAATTCAGTAAAACAAAAAATGGACATCCTAACCGATGTCCATTTTTTATTTACCCTTATTTTAATTTCTATCAAAAAATAAGATCCTTAAAGCACCTTATTATTGTACTCCACAAAACCCTAGGTTCTTTTCCAAAAGTAGGGAGTTAATAGTATTAATACTGTAAAGAGCTCCAATCTCCCCAACAACATTAAGATTCCGCACCACCATTTTCCAAAAGCGGGCAAGCTATTAAAATTACTAACAGGATTTAACTCCCCAAATGCAGGACCTACATTACCAAGAGAAGATGCAGCACCACCAATAGCACTTATAAAGTCGAGCCCAAGCGCCCCTAAAACCAAGGAACCTACTATAAAACACAACATATAAAGCACAAAGAAGGCTATAATATTATATACAATATGCTCCTGAACCGTTTTATTATTATACCGTACGGGGATAATAGCATTGGTGTGCAAGGTTCGCTTAAACTCTAGCATTCCATTTTTTATAATTAACACATGCCTCATCACTTTTATACCTCCAGAGGTAGATCCTGCAGATCCCCCAATAAACATAAGAATAAAGAAAAGTATGGTTACAAAGGGCGTCCATGCGGTAAAATCTGCCGTTACAAATCCGGTAGTGGTAATCACGGAGACTACTTGAAATAGCGAATGCCTAAAGGCACTTTCAGCCTCCCCAAATACCATTGGATGAAAATCTGATACCGGTATATTGGCTTTTAAATACACTACCAAAGCAGCAAGGACCGTAAAGCATCCTATTAAAATAGAATAAAATTTAAACTCTTCATCTTTAATAACTTTTTGCACCTTCCCTTTAAAAGCATAATAACTCAATACAAAATTGCTACCTGCTAGGAACATAAACAAAATCACTATATACTGTATCAATGGCTGATCATTCCAATACGCCATACTTGCATTTTTCGTAGAAAATCCTCCAGTAGATAAGGTAGCTAAAGAATGGTTAATAGCATCAAAAAAGCTCATTCCTGCCAATTTCAATAAGATTGTTTCGGCAATGGTATACGTAAGATAGATTAACCATAACCTTTTGGCCGTATCGGTTATCCTAGGGTGTAACTTATCTCCACTAGGACCTGGTGCTTCTGCGGCAAATAACTGCATCCCTCCAATTCCTAAAAGTGGCAAAATAGCAATAGCCAGCACTATAATTCCCATCCCGCCAATCCAATGCGTTAGACTTCTCCAGAAAAGAATGCCTTTGGGAAGCGCCTCAATATCATCTACAATAGACGCGCCGGTAGTAGTATAACCAGAAATAGTTTCAAAAAAAGCATTGGTTACACCTGGGATACTTTCAGAGAAGAGATAGGGCAGCATTCCCGAGATAGACATAACCAACCACCCAAAGGTAACAATGATATACCCCTCATGCCGTTTAACCTCTTTATCATGCTCCCGAGTATAAAACATAGATAAAACTCCCACCAACATAGTAACGATAGCCGCAAGAGCAATATCTAAGGTTACACCATCTTCATAAACACCACTAACAATAGCCGCTAAAACCATAAATCCACCGTTGCACAGCAACAGTAGCCCCATCAAATGAAAGATTATTTTTTTATTTAGCGCCATTTTATAGGAAAAGCTTTTCTATTTTACGGATAGCACTTGGCAAGCAACAAACCACTACCCTATCACCCGCGGCAATCTTAAAGCCACCCAAGGCAATTATTCCTTCATTATTCCTAATTACGCCACCAATAGTTGCCTCTTTAGGGAAGTTTAAATCCCTAATATATTTACCGGTTACAAGAGAACTAGGCTTCACAATGAACTCTAAAATCTCCGCATTTAAATTATTCAGCCTTGTCATAGCTACTACCTCTCCTTTCCGTATATGCCTAAAAATATGATTAGCGGCAAGTAGCTTTTTATTTAGTAAGGTGTCTATTCCTATAGAATGTGATAATTGAAAATAATCCATGTTCTCTACTAAAGCCATAGTTTTCCTAACATTCTTGGATTTAGCCACCAAACAAGACATAATATTGGTTTCAGAATTTCCGGTTACGGCAATAAAGGCATCCATAGCTTCTAAATTTTCCTCCTCTAGCAATTCTACATTTCTTCCATCTCCATTTATTATCAGCGCATCTGGCAACTCATCAGCAAGTTCAAAAGCCCTTTCCTTATTTTTTTCAATCAGCTTAACATTGAATTTTTTTCCACAAAGGTCCCTTGCCGTTTTAAACCCAACATTACTACCCCCCAGAATCATTACATTCTTTATCTCCCTCTTAACCTTTCCTGTTAGCTTGTAAAGATCATTGAGACCATCTCTATTGATAATAAAATAGACTTGATCTTTCTCCTTAAAGACTGTTCCTCCACGAGGAACAATAGTATATTGAGTACCCATTCTCTGAATAGCAATAGGCATAAAATGTAATTCGGGAAATATATTTGCAGCTTCCTGTACCGATTTACCCACAAAGGGTGCCGAATTAGGAAGAGAAACCCCTACCATAATTAACAGTCCCTCCTCAAACTCATAGGTATTATTAAAAGCAGATTGATTTATTAACAACTGAATTTCTGCAGCTGCAAGCGCCTCGGGAGAAATTAGTTCATCAATCCCTAATTCATCAAATTTAATAAGGTCCTTATTATGAATAAATTCTGCGTTAGAAATACGAGCAATAGTACGTTTACAACCTAATTGCTTCGCCAACATACATAAGGTTATATTAGTAGTCTCAGAAGAAGTCACCCCAATCATAAGATCGGACCCCTCTATTTGAGCCTCCTTTAAAATAGCAATTGAAGTAGCATCTCCCTTTATTACCCTAATATCTAAATGACTATCAGCATAAGAAAGACTATCCTTATTACAGTCAATTAGCGTAATATCCTGAGCTTCATAAGAAAGCAACTTAGCCAAATGAAAACCCACTTCACCTGCCCCTGCAATAATTATTTTCATTGGTATTTAAAATTGATTACAAGCAATTAAAAGTAATGTATATTTTCTATCCAGTTCCATTTAACTTGCTACTGCTCTAGTTATATTATATATGTATAAATCTTTTCTAGCAAACCAGATAATATGAAGATTTCCAAAAAGACTGACTTTAGAAATTAAAATCATTGAGCTTAAATAACTTTTTTTAACAAGTGCAATATTCTAATCTACCCAAAACTTATGAGGTACAACTGAATTTCCTATAATTAAAGTTAGCTACTATTTTTTAAAGTATAAGTTAAATTACTCCTTATACAGACGCAAAACTACATAAATATATCTGTTTGACTTCTACATTTTTTAACTTAAAAAAGACATTTGCGCACCGATAAAACAAAAAACAAACCAATAACTCTTTCACTATATAGTATATTTACCAAAAATTTCACGCATATGAGTAAGAAAGTTACCCCATACAAAGATTCCAATCTTGGAAAGAAAGAGCAGGTAACAAAAATGTTCGATACTATATCCGGTAAGTATGACGGATTAAATAGGGTTATTTCTTTTGGGATCGACATTAAGTGGAGGAAACGGGTAGTAGCCATTGTAGGCAAAAATAAACCTGAATCTATTTTAGATATAGCAACTGGAACCGGAGACTTGGCTATAAATATGGTACAAACTGGAGCTAAAAAAATTACAGGTCTAGACATCTCCCCTGGTATGCTAGAGGTAGGTCGCAAGAAAATTGCAGCCAAAAAATTGGACAAAACCATACAAATGGTAGTAGGAGATAGTGAAAACCTACCTTTTGAAGACAATACTTTCGACGCTATTACTGTTGCTTTTGGGGTTAGAAATTTTGAAAATCTAGAAAAAGGACTCTCAGAGATTTACAGGGTATTAAAGAAAAATGGCACTTTTGTGGTATTAGAAACTTCTAATCCTACAAAATTCCCCTATAAGCAAGGCTATAATTTTTACACGAAATATATTTTACCAACTATTGGAAAACTATTTTCTAAAGACCGTAGCGCCTACAAGTATCTTTCAGAATCAGCTGCAGTTTTCCCTCATGGGACTGCCTTCAACAATATTTTAAAAAAAATAGGGTTTATAGATGTAGAGAACAAGCCCCAGACTTTTGGCGTAGCATCTATTTATGTTGCCACCAAAAAATAAATAAAGTCGGGAACAGGGCCGTTCTTTATGCTAACGTAGTATGGATATGCAAATTATGGTTAATTTAATAAAAGCATACATTCCCAGGCTGATGAAAAAAAACACAATCTTAATGGTGTGCTGTATCCTTTTAGGCACTACTATATCTGCACAATTTAATGAAAGACCGGTCCTAAACTTACAAAACGAAGACAAACACCCGCTGAATTGGGGGTATTTTTTAGGCTTTAATCAATACGACTTTAAGTTTGAGTACCTAGAAGATGAGGGAGACAAAACCGATATATTAGTGGATAAATCCTTAGGGTTTAATGTGGGCTTGATTGGCGAACTGCGAATTAACAACCACTTAGACCTTAGATTTGAACCTGGCCTACACTACAACAAAAGAGTCTTAGGATTCCCTAATAAAGAAAAGAATGGACTTCCTGTTTTTGATGATGAAAAAGATGCACTTAGAGAAGTAAAATCTACCTATCTACATTTCCCCTTACTCCTAAAAGTAAGCACCAAGCGATTGGGGAATTGGAAACCATTTATTACTGGTGGCGTCTCTACCTCCTTAAATCTAAGTAGTAATGAAGACAGTCAGGAAGACAATTCTAGTAATAAATTTAGAATGAAAAAAAACACCTACTATTATGAAATGGGTTTTGGAATAGATTTTTACTTAGAATACTTTAAGTTCTCCCCTTCTATAAGAGGCATTTTTGCTATTAGTGATGAGCTGGTACGAGACATTGACGCAGATAGTCCGTGGACAGGCAATATTGACGCTATGAAAACCAGAGGCATATTTGTAAACTTTACCTTTGAGTAGGCTACTAAGACCTTCTAATTTCACTTAATAAAATAGCTGTAGCTGTAGCTACGTTTAAACTCTCTGCAGTTTTAGGTCCAAACTGAGGGATACTTATTCTTTTACTTACCAACCCCTCTATTTCTTTAGATATCCCATTGGCCTCATTTCCCATTACCAAAACACCCGCTTTAGGCAAGGACGATTTATACACTTCCTCTCCGTCCATAAAAGCCCCCAGAACCATTGTCCCATCCTCTATAACAGACTGAAGCTCCTTATAAACAATATTTACCCTGCTTATAGACCCCATAGTAGCTTGTAGTGTTTTAGGATTGTAACAATCTACGGTCTTTGGAGAACAGATAAGATCCGATATTCCGAACCAATCACACAGCCTAATAATAGTCCCTAAATTTCCAGGATCACGGACATCGTCTAACGCAATTACCCACCCAGAGTAATCTACTGGCTTAGGTGTTGGAAAGTGAAAGACTCCTAAAACCTTGTTAGGAGTGGCCAAGCCACTCATCTTTTTTAGATCCGCTTCGCTTATCACTTCTATATCCCTAGAATTCCCCTTTATTATTGAAGCATCTGTAACATATACCTTATAAGGTTTTAAGGAAGAAGCTAGCAATTCTCTCACTGTTTTTATACCCTCTACTACAAATAAGCGATTCTGTAAACGGTACTTTTTCTGCTGTAAACTTTTTATAAACTTTATTTGGCTTTTAACAACCATACAAATAATGTATTTTTGACCTCCATGAGGATGCGATCGTTTATGAATTTTAACGCTACGAAAATAAGCTTATTATTGCTAGTAATTGCAATGACCTCGTGCAACGCATTAAAGAGGGTTGGCGACAATGAGTTACTATTAACCAAAAACACAATCTACACCGATAGCGTTAAGGTCAATAATGAAGATGTACATAGCCTCATTTTCCAAAAACCCAATAGCACCGTATTAGGATACCCCCTTAGATTAAACTTATACAATTTAGCAAAAAAAGATCCCGACTCCTCTTATAAGGCATGGCTTCATAAAAAAGAAAAACGAGAACAACGACTTATTAATCTTCTGTCTAAAAAGCAAGTAGAAAGATTAGGTGAGTCCTTTTTAGTTAAAGGATATAGTGTTTGGCTAAAAAATATTGGGGAAGCTCCCGTTGTAATAGATACTAGTAGAGCAAGGAGATCGCTCCAAAGACTAAGCGCATACTACAAAAGCAAAGGATATTTTAACAACAACACCTCCTTTGTTTTAGACAGTAGTAGACGCAAGCAAAGAGCAGCAATCGATTATAACATCACCCTAGGAGAACCTTATAAAATTGACTCCCTACAAAGAAGTATAAGTTCTCCCCAACTAGATTCTATCCACCTATTAAACGTAACAGATTCTTATTTAAAATCGGGAAACCAGATTAATCTAGAAGATTTAAGCAATGAAAGGGAAAGGCTTACCGAGCTCTTCAGAAATACCGGTGTCTATAATTTCCAAGAAAGCTCCATATCATTTGATCTGGTAGGAGATACCACCAAAATAGGGACTAATCAAAAATTAGACATACTGCTCAATATCGAAGATCTAAACAAGAGAACAGACAATGCCCTTACCTCTTCGGAATACAAAGTACACACCTTTAAAAAGATTAACATTTATACAGATTACTCCTTTAATGGGTTAACAGATAGTTTACAATCTATAGACTATAACGACTTTACTATATATTATAAGGATAGGCTACGTTATAAACCCAAGGCCTTAACCGATGCAATTTTTATAAAGAAGGATAGTATTTATAAGGAGATAGACCGAATTAGAACTCACAGACAAATCTCCAATTTAAATACCTTTAAATATCCCAATATTGAATTTGTAGAGGATAGTACCGAAGCGAAATTAACAGCAAACATACATCTATCCCCACGACCTAGATATTCGTTGGGAATCGATTTTGATGTAACCCATTCTAACATTCAATTCCTTGGCCTTGGATTTAGTCCATCCTTACAGGCAAGAAATTTGTTTAAAGGGGCAGAAAATCTCAGCATTTCGGGAAGGATCAATATGGGTGCTTCCAAGGATCCTAGCATAGTAGACAATCGGTTTTTCAACATTCTAGAGTTTGGAGGAGACATCAATCTAAATATACCTAGGATATGGATGCCTTTATTTAACACTACCAAGCTGATTCCAAACTATATGGTTCCACAGACTAAAATATCTTTGGGTACTAGCTTTCAACAAAACATTGGTTTAGACAAAGAAACGTTTAATGCCATCTTGGGGTATAACTGGTCTCCTACAGATCATAAAAAGAATACTATAGAATTATTAAACGTTCAGTTTGTTCGCAATGTTAACCCGGATAGATTCTTCTCTGTTTACCAAAATACTTTTAATAAATTGGATAGGATAGCGAATAGCTATCAAAACAATCCTTCTCTGTCCGAGTTTTATGAAACCCCTGAGGGCAGCACAGAGCCGCGACTAATTATCCCTGAGGGAGCTTCTGGTTTCACCAAAGCTATTTTAAACAAAGAAGTGAATGCACCCCTTATACATTTCAACGAAGTAAGCAGTATTGAAGAACGAAGAAAGCGACTTTCTGAAAACAACCTGATTTTCGCTAGCAATTATACTTATAACAAGAATAACAAAATAAGTCTCACTGACAACGACTTTTATCAGTTCCGTTTTAAATTAGAAAGTGCTGGGAATTTACTCTCCGGAATTTCTAACCTTATCTCATTTGATAAAAGCGAGAACAATAAAAAGTTGGTATTTGGAGTTCCCTATTCCCAATATATAAAAACGGAATTCGATTATATACAACACTGGAGTATTTCTAGCGACGAGGTACTTGCTTTTAGAAGCTTTTTTGGGATAGCTATACCTTATGGAAATTCGGACAACATTCCTTTTGCAAGGAGTTATTTTGCAGGAGGGTCTAACGATAACCGAGCCTGGCTCCCTTATTCTTTAGGACCAGGACGCACCCAAGATGTAAACGATTTTAACGAGGCGAACTTAAAAATAGCTTTAAATTTAGAATACCGATTCCCTATAGCAGGAAATATTAAAGGAGCCTTATTTGCTGATGCGGGCAACATTTGGAATGTTCTAGATAATGTTCAGGATGAAGCAGCTACCTTTAATAATTTTGACTCCCTTGCTGATATCGCTTTAGGAACAGGACTAGGGATTCGGTACGATTTTTCATATTTTGTATTCCGGCTAGATATGGGCTTTAAGACCTATAATCCGGCAGAAGAAAATTCAAAAAGATGGTTCAGAGATTATAATTTGGCTAACGGGGTATTCAACATAGGTATTAATTATCCTTTTTAAGCCTAATATTTTTAATTACTTTTGTCACATCTATTTAATCATTTACAATAAATTAAGATTATGGCACACAATATTAAGCCAGGAGTTGCAACTGGAGATGACGTTCAGAAGATATTCAATTATGCAAAAGAAAATGGGTTTGCACTACCTGCTGTTAATGTTATTGGTTCTGACACAATAAATGGAGTTTTAGAAACAGCGGCAAGTCTAAACGCTCCGGTAATTATACAGTTCTCTAACGGAGGCGCACAATTTAACGCAGGTAAAGGCCTGTCTAATGAGAACCAACAAGCTGCTATATTAGGAGCCGTTGCAGGTGCTAAGCACGTACATGCATTGGCAGAAGCTTATGGTGCTACTGTTATATTACACACAGACCATTGTGCCAAAAAACTTTTACCTTGGATAGACGGCCTATTAGATGCTAGTGAAAAGCACTTTGAAGAAACAGGAAAGCCGTTATACAGTTCTCATATGATTGACTTATCGGAGGAGCCGATAGAAGAAAATATTGAAATCTGTAAAAAATATCTTGCTAGAATGAGCAAGATGGGAATGACTTTAGAAATTGAGTTAGGTATTACCGGTGGTGAAGAAGATGGTGTAGATAATTCCGACGTTGACGTTTCTAAGCTTTACACTCAGCCAGAAGAAGTAGCTTATGCTTACGAAGAATTATCTAAGGTGAGTCCTAAGTTTACCATTGCAGCTGCCTTTGGAAACGTACACGGAGTTTACAAGCCAGGAAACGTAAAATTAACACCTACAATTTTAAGAGACTCACAGGAGTTTATTACTAAAAAATATGGTGTTGAGCACAATCACATCGATTTTGTTTTCCACGGTGGATCAGGTTCTTCATTAGAAGAAATTCGCGAAGCTATTGGATACGGAGTAATTAAAATGAACATAGATACTGACCTACAATATGCTTTTATGGAAGGGATCAGAAACTATATCCAAGACAAGAAAGACTATTTACAATCGCAGATTGGAAATCCAGAGGGAGCAGATGAGCCAAACAAAAAGCATTACGACCCACGTGTTTGGTTAAGAGAAGGTGAGAAAACTTTCGTTACGCGTTTAAAAAAGGCCTTTGAGGACCTTAATAATGTGAATACCCTATAACCCCCTAACCTTAAAAAGAAACTTATGTCATCTTGGTTTAAGAGAAAGGAAAAAGGAATTCAGACCGCTACGGATCAGAAGAAAGATACGCCTAAAGGCCTTTGGTACAAATCGCCTACAGGAAAGATTGTTGAATCTGACGAATTAGCAAAAAACTTTTATGTTAGTCCTGAGGATGATTATCACGTACGAATTGGCAGCAAGGAGTACTTTGAAATCTTATTTGACGACAACAAATACAAAGAGTTAGATGCTAAGCTATCCTCCAAAGACCCTCTAAAGTTCGAGGACACTAAAAAGTATGTAGATCGTTTAGCTGCTGCAGAGAAAAAAACAGGTTTAAAAGATGCTGTTAAAACCGCAGTAGGTAAATCGCAAGGGAAGAATTTAGTAATCGCTTGTATGGACTTCAGTTTTATTGGAGGTTCTATGGGTAGTGTGGTTGGAGAAAAAATCGCAAGAGCAATAGACTATTCTATAAAGAAGAAGATTCCCTTTCTAATGATCTCCAAATCTGGAGGTGCTAGAATGATGGAGGCCGCTCTATCGCTTATGCAGCTTGCCAAAACATCAGCTAAATTAGCACAACTTGCAGAGGCAGGTATTCCTTACATTTCATTATGTACGGATCCTACAACTGGAGGTACAACCGCATCATACGCTATGCTAGGAGATATCAATATTTCTGAACCAGGAGCTTTGATAGGTTTTGCAGGACCACGTGTAGTTAAAGAAGCTACTGGTAAGGAATTACCAGAAGGTTTCCAGACAGCAGAATTCCTTCAAGAGCACGGTTTTCTAGATTTTATTGTCCACAGAAGAGACCTTAAAAAGAAAATTAACCTCTATATAGATTTAATAGAAAACAATCCCGTAAGGAAATAAAGATAAGGCCTTGACTACAAAATCAAGGCCTTTTTTAGTTATACACCTAGGCAATAGGCATTATAACCAACGAAAAAAGATTATTAATACCCGTTGGATGTAAAAAATAACCTATCTTTGCGCCCTGATTGAAAAACAATCACATACATAAAAATCATTAAACAAATATTGGAATGTATTTAAGTAAAGAAGTAAAGGCCGAAATTTTTAAAAAACACGGCGGTGACGCAAAGAACACAGGTTCTACTGAAGGACAAATAGCTTTGTTCACTTACAGAATTGAACACCTATCTCAACACTTGAAGAAAAATCGTAAAGATTTTAACACTGAGCGTTCATTGGTAAAATTGGTAGGTAAGAGAAGATCTCTTTTAGATTATTTAATTAAGACTGATATCGTTAGATACCGTGAGATAATTAAAGAATTAGGAATTAGAAAATAAATTGAAAAAGGGGAAACGTTTAACTTTCCCCTTTTTTCATATTACTATACTATAATTTTTATAGTATTATTTTTTTTACAAAGTCCCTTGGTTTATTTTTAAGGGCAAAATAAAAAGCTTACACACAGTTTTTCATTGGTCAACAACAACTACAACACAACAACATCGTCTTTACAGACGAAAGACCATTGTTTAACAGGCCTACAAAGAGGTAGGTTTTAATTCGTATTTATGATACCAAAAGTATTTAAAGAGGTCATCGACCTCGGGGACGGTAGGGAAATTTCTATCGAAACCGGAAAATTAGCAAAACAGGCACATGGTTCTGTTGTTGTTCAGTCAGGAAAATGTATGTTGTTATGTACAGTTGTTTCCAATTACAAACAAGGTGATGTGGATTTCCTTCCACTTACAGTAGATTACCGTGAAAAATTTGCAGCATCAGGACGTTATCCAGGTGGCTTTTTTAAGAGAGAAGCAAGACCTAGTGATGGGGAAGTATTAACCATGAGATTGGTAGACCGCGTATTGCGTCCACTTTTCCCAAAGGATTATCATGCTGAAACTCAGGTAATGATCCAATTAATGTCTCATGATGAAGATGTTATGCCAGATGCTATGGCTGGATTAGCTGCTTCTGCTGCTATTCAGTTATCAGATTTCCCGTTTGAATGTCCAATCTCTGAAGCTAGAGTTGGTCGCGTTAACGGCGAATTTATCATTAATCCAACTCGCGCACAATTAGCAGAGTCCGACATCGATATGATGATTGGTGCTTCTGCCGATTCTGTAATGATGGTGGAAGGTGAAATGGATGAGATTTCTGAAGAAGAAATGGCTGAGGCTATTAAGTTTGCTCATGAAGCTATTAAAGTACAATGTGCTGCACAAGTAAGATTGGCAGAGGCATTTGGAAAGAAAGAAGTTCGTGAGTACGAAGGAGAAAGAGAAGATGCTGACCTAGCCAAGAAGATCCACGATATGGCTTATGATAAGGTATATGCTGTTGCAAAAGCAGGTTCTTCTAAACAAGAAAGAACTGCTGCCTTTGAAGCTATAAAGGAAGAAGTTAAAGCTAGTTTCTCTGAAGAGGAAGTTGAAGATTACGGATCAATGATTTCCAAATATTACAACCAAGCAGAGAAAGAAGCGGTAAGAGACCTTACTTTAAATGAAGGTCTTCGTTTAGATGGTCGTAAGACTGACGAGATTAGACCTATCTGGTGTGAGGTAGATTATTTACCTTCTACACACGGTTCTGCAATCTTTACACGAGGAGAAACTCAAGCCTTGGCAACAGTTACCTTAGGTACTTCTAGAGAAGCTAACCAGATAGATATGCCATCTTATGAAGGTGAAGAGCGTTTCTATTTACATTATAACTTCCCTCCATTTTCAACTGGGGAAGCAAGACCTATTCGCGGAACATCTCGTAGAGAGATAGGACACGGTAACCTGGCACAACGTGCATTAAAAGGAATGGTTCCTGATGAGTGTGCTTATACCGTAAGGGTAGTATCTGAAGTATTAGAATCTAACGGTTCCTCTTCTATGGCTACAGTTTGTGCTGGTACAATGGCACTTATGGATGCTGGTATTCAGCTAAAGAAGCCTGTTTCTGGTATTGCTATGGGATTAATTTCTGATAGCGAATCTGGAAAGTACGCTGTATTGTCTGATATTTTAGGTGATGAAGATCACTTAGGAGATATGGACTTTAAAGTTACTGGAACCGCAGACGGTATTACTGCATGTCAGATGGACATTAAAGTAAAAGGATTGTCTTACGAAATATTAGTGAATGCGTTGAAGCAAGCACGTAATGGTCGTTTACATATCCTAGAGAAATTGACCGAAACTATCTCCACTCCAGCTGCAGATGTTAAGGCTCATGCTCCTAAAATGATTACAAGACGTATACCTAACGAGTTTATTGGTGCTTTAATTGGACCTGGTGGAAAAGTAATTCAAGAATTACAAAAAGAAACTGATACTACTATCGTTATCAATGAAGACCCTGTTACTGAAGAGGGAATTGTTGAAATTTTAGGTGTAGGTAGTGAGGGTATTGATGCTGTATTAGCAAAAATAGATTCTTTACTATTTAAGCCAGAAGTTGGTAGTGTATACGAAGTAAAAGTGATCAAAATGCTAGATTTTGGAGCGGTAGTAGAATACACAGATGCCCCAGGCAACGAAGTATTGCTTCACGTTTCTGAATTGGCATGGGAACGCACCGAAAATGTTTCCGATGTGGTAAACATGGGAGATGTTTTTGATGTTAAATACTTTGGTGTAGATCCAAGAACTAGAAAGGAAAAGGTATCTAGAAAAGCTATTTTACCAAAACCTGAAGGATATGTGGCAAGACCACCACGCGAAGATCGCGGTAGAAATGACAGGGGAAACGATAGAAATAGAGATAGAGATCGCAAACCTAGAAGAGACTAATTAAAAAATAGTCACCATACTAAAAGCCCCGTTTTCCAAATATTTTGTGAAAACGGGGCTTTTTTCATGTTGAACGGACAAAATTCAAAAATAATACAGACTAATTGTAACATTTCTAACTTTCCTACGTATAACTATTGCAGCTTATGATTAGTGCACTTAATTTAGAAAGGAAAAAATTTCGATGAGACAGCTTAAAATTACAAAACAAGTTACCAATAGGGAAACTGCTTCTTTGGACAAATACCTACAAGAAATTGGAAAGGTAGACCTGATTACTGCAGATGAGGAAGTGGAATTGGCGCAAAGAATCAAGGCAGGTGATCAGATTGCACTTGAAAAACTCACCAAGGCCAACTTACGATTTGTGGTATCCGTTGCAAAACAATATCAAAATCAAGGTTTAACACTTCCCGATTTAATTAATGAAGGTAACCTTGGCCTGATAAAGGCTGCCCAGCGTTTTGATGAAACTAGGGGATTTAAATTTATCTCTTATGCAGTTTGGTGGATTCGTCAGTCCATTTTACAAGCTTTGGCAGAACAATCTAGAATTGTAAGATTGCCATTAAACAAAATTGGATCTATCAACAAAATAAACAAGACTTTTGCCTTCTTGGAGCAAGCACATGAAAGACAGCCTTCTCCAGAAGAAATTGCTAAGGAATTGGATATGACCGTTGATGACGTAAAGCAATCCCTTAAAAACTCGGGTCGCCATGTATCCATGGATGCTCCCTTAATAGACGGTGAAGATTCTAACCTTTATGACGTATTGCGTAGTGGGGAATCTCCTAATCCGGATAAAGAACTATTGCACGAATCATTAAGGACAGAAATAGAAAGAGCCTTAGAAACCTTAACCCCTAGGGAAGCAGATGTAATCCGTTTATATTTTGGCCTAGCTGGTCAACATTCAATGACTTTAGAGGAAATAGGAGAAACATTTGACCTTACTAGAGAAAGAGTACGTCAAATAAAAGAGAAAGCAATTAGAAGGTTAAAACATACCTCTAGAAGCAAGATTCTTAAAACATACCTTGGGTAACTCCAATCAATTTAAATTTTTACTCATTTCAACACCATAATTGGAAATATGTAGTAAAAATCGTAAATTGTACCGTTAACAACAGTTATCATGACTGTTCGTTTTTTGATTGATGAATAAACTCCGGCTGATTACCGGAGTTTTTCATTTAATTGCATTATGGAATATTATAATTCATAATAAAAAGAATCTCTCAACACTTCTAAACTTTTTGGAACTGCTGTTTCTGGAGACTCATTCCCCTCAAATTCTAGAGAAATATATCCACGATAATTATTATCGCGCATTATCTGTCCAATTTTAGGGTAGTCTATGTCTAAGGTATACCATTTACCACCTCCATAATAGGTTTTAGCTTGTACTAAAAACGCCTGCGGTGCGAGTAATTTTAGCTGTTCCTCTCTATTTTCTAAAAAATTACCAGTATCTAAAGTCACCTGCAACCAAGGACTGTCTATACTATCTACAATTCGCTTTACGCCCTCTGCGGTCCTCCCCAGCCCCCAATGGTTTTCTAAGCCTAACACTACTCCGCATTTCTCTGCTACAGGCAAACATTGCTCTATAGCATCAATCACCCAAACAAAGGCATCCTCATCTGTATAACCTTCTATAGGCGATTCTATACCTTTATTAGCCATAAGTTCATTAAAAGAACCAGATGTTCCCCAGCGCCCCGTATTTAATCGCATCGTGGGAATCCCCAACTTATAAGCCAACTCAATTTGATGGATAGTCTTTGCCACATTTTCATCACGAGCACTTTTTTCGGGGCTAACATATCCCTGGTGGGTAGAAAACCCCATTAGGTCTAACCCTGCATGAAAAGCGCGTTTTTTAAGCTTTTGCAAATAGCTATTCTCTTCAGAACTCATCTGAACCAATAAAAGCTCTATCCCATCAAAACCCATTGCTGCAGCCTTATCTATACAATACTCCATAGATACGTCTTCCTTAGGCCCATTAAATTGCCAAAAAGAATAGGAAGATACCCCAATAGGATTATGCTTAATTTTTTTGGTGTTTTTTAAATCTGTTGCCCCGCGAATAGGACTAAAACTACTAAAGGCTGTACCTGCGCTCACCAAAGCAGCTCCTTGCATAAATTTTCTTCTATCCATAATCTTATAGTTTTCTTGGTTATTACTCTTTCTAAATATAGTGAATAATGCTATACTCTTTTAAATCAAAAAGTATCGGTTACCCCTAAAATACAAGGATTAAGATGTATCTTTGCATCCATATTATTATAAATAAAATGCATGAATTTCAAGGAATTAAAGCTTAACAAACCACTTTTAAGAGCCGTTGCTGAGAAACACTACAATGTCCCAACTCCAGTACAGGAAAAGGCTATTCCCTTAATTTTAGAAGGGAAAGACGTAATTGTTTCGGCACAAACAGGAACTGGGAAAACCGCTGCTTATGCACTACCCACCTTACAACTGTTATTCAACAACCAGGAAGGCGCTAAAAAGGGGAAGAAAATAAAAGCTTTAATTGTAAGCCCTACTAGAGAGTTGGCAGTCCAGATTCAAGAAAGCTTTAAAGATTACGGCAAATACAGTGATCTTGTTTCCACTGTTGTCTATGGAGGTACCGCTATGGAACCACAGATTGCGGAACTAAAAAAAGGCGTAGATATTCTTGTTGCTACCCCAGGTAGACTTTTAGATTTGCATAAACAAGGATTAGTAAATTTAGATTACGTAAGAACCCTTGTCTTGGATGAAGCCGACCTAATGTTAGATATGGGTTTTATAGACGATGTTAATAAGATAGAGCGACTCTGTCCTTCGGGAAAGCAGACCCTTCTCTTTTCGGCTACCATTCCCTACAAAGTGGTTCAATTGGCGAACAGCATTTTAAAAGACCCTACAGAAGTTGCTATCACTCCCACTTCCTTGGCTGCTGCAAGAGTACACCAGTTACTGTATTACACACCAAAATCTAAGAAGATAGAATTATGCCTACACCTTTTAGAAAATACCATAAAAGGCAATATTCTCATCTTTAGAAGGACCAAATTTGGAGTAGATAAACTAGAACAAAGACTGCTTGATAACAATTACAAAGTAGAAACTTTACACGGGGATATGTCCCAGATAGATAGGCAGGAAGCACTAAAACGATTTAAGAATAAGGAAGTCAATATCTTTATTGCAACCGATGTAGCTGCTAGAGGGATAGATATAGATCATTTAGACAACGTATTGAATTTTGATCTACCTAATATTCCTGAAACCTATGTTCACCGTATTGGGAGAACGGGAAGAGCAGGACAAAGCGGAACGTCATATTCTTTTTGCTCTGCAGAAGAAAAGGAATATCTGATTAGCATACAAAAGCTAATGCAAAAACATATAGACGTGGTAGAGGACAACCCCTTCCCATTAGCCCCCAACGCCAAGCCAGAAGTACATAAACGCAAGGGTAGTAAACACAGAAAGGGAAGAAAATCTATAGCATCTAAAAAGAAAAAGAAACGCTGGTATTAATATTTCCCTGCCTATGAGCTAGATAATACTAATATTACGGGTATTCACAATTAGATTTCCCAATCCAAAAATATAGGTCGATTTAGTAGAACCTAGCAAATTCACTATCTTTATATAATAAAATATCAGACGATTAAGAATGGATAAAAAACTTATTGCTCCTTCCATATTAGCAGCCGATTTCGCCAATCTACAGAAAGACATAGAAATGGTGAATAGTAGTGACGCAGATTGGTTCCATATAGATATAATGGATGGGGTCTTTGTACCTAACATTTCCTTTGGCATGCCGGTTTTAAAAGCTATTACCGCCCATGCCACAAAAACCATAGATGTACATCTAATGATCGTAGATCCGGACAGGTATATAAAAACATTTGCACAATTAGGGGCAAATAACCTTACCGTCCACTATGAGGCTTGCACACATTTACACAGAACCCTACAAGCAATAAAAAATGAGGGTATGACCGCTGGGGTAGCTATTAATCCACATACCAATATTAGCCTTTTAGAAGATACTATTGAAGATATTGACTTGGTATTGATTATGAGTGTAAACCCAGGATTTGGAGGGCAAACTTTTATAGAAAACACCTATAATAAAATTAGGGATTTAAAGGCCTTAATTAACCGTAAGAAGGCACATACCATAATAGAAATAGATGGCGGAGTAACCTCAGAAAATGCTAAGCAGCTTATAGATGCCGGAGCAGATGTTCTAGTTGCAGGTAGTTTTATTTTTAAAAGCGACAACCCCTCAAAAACAATTACAGAATTAAAAGAATTAGTAGGATAATGAAGGATTTTGATATTATTATTATCGGTGGAGGACCAATAGGAATAGCATGTGGATTGGAAGCTCAGAAGAAAGGGCTCTCCTATGTAATTATAGAGAAAGGATGTATCGTTAACTCACTTTACAACTACCCTCTAAACATGCAGTTTTTTTCCTCTTCGGAAAAACTAGAAATAGATAATATCCCTTTTATCAGTATAGAGGCTAAGCCTAAGAGGAATGAAGCCCTAGAATATTATCGAAGAATAGTAACCTCTAATCAGTTGAACATTCAATTATTTGAGAAGGTAAACGCTATTGATGAATCCAATGATCTGTTCCTTGTAAACACCACAAAAGACACTTATAGAACGGATAATATTATTGTAGCTACCGGATTTTATGATATTCCTAATAAGATGAATGTCCCTGGAGAAGATTTGGAAAAAGTTTCTCATTACTATAAAGATCCACACTACTATTCCAGTCAGAAAGTAGCGGTAATTGGAGCCAGTAACTCCTCTGTGGATGCTGCTTTAGAATGCTACCGAAAAGGTGCCGATGTTACTATGATTATACGTGGACCAGAAATTGGAGAACGTGTTAAATATTGGGTGAGACCAGATATTGTAAACAGGATTAGCGAAGGGAGTATAAAAGCCTATTACAACAGCAATGTAAAGGAAATTACCGACGATGAAATACATATAGAAACTCCAGAAGGCAACATAGCTATAGAGAACGATTATGTATTGGCCTTGACGGGATATATGCCAAATTTCAGTTTCTTAGAAAAATTGGGAATTCATTTATCTGAAGACTATAAGAAACTACCAAGTTACAATCCTGAAACTATGGAAACCAATGTTCCTGGCATCTATTTAGCTGGAGTAATATGTGGCGGAATGGAAACTCACAAATGGTTTATAGAAAATTCTAGAATTCATGCTCCTATGATTATAAACCATATTGAAAACAAAATAAAAGCGCAAAAGACAACTGTAGCTAATTAATTATTTTAAGATTATTATCCCCTGTTTTTTATTTTACAAACAGGGGATATTACCCCTCAGGAGTTAAGAACACCCCTTCACTACCCTTTCCTTAACCCGTTTCCAATATTTATTAATGCGATAGCAAATGCTATTCTGTGCGCATTTTTTTTTCTTTATCTTATACTACATCTAACGAGAAATCATTGAGAATCCAGATGAGAATTCTATTAACATTTACTTTTTTTATGACTTTAGTTTCTTTAAATGCACAACATATTGTACCCCAATCCATAAAAAATGAAGTAGCTACTGCTCTTACTTATTATCCCGAATTGGCAGATACTCCAATTACCGTAAAGTTTAAAAAAAACATCAAAAAATCTACCATGATGGCCCAACCTAAATTCTGGAGTCTTTTTGGGTCTAGGAAGAAGAGAAAATATGTTATCCTAATAAGTGAAAAATTTAAAATTTCGGGGAAAGAATTCCACACTAAATCCATTGACCCAAATATCATGATTGGGTGGCTTGGACACGAGTTAGGACATATTATAGATTACAAGAATCGCAGCAGTCTTAATTTATTCTGGTTTGGAATTAAATACTTCCTCTCTGGTTCCTATATAAAAGAAGCGGAACGTGCTGCGGACACCTATGCGGTATCCCACGGAATGGGCGACTATATTTTAGATACTAAAAATTTTATATTAGACCACGCCGATATTGAACAGGATTATAAAGATCGAATAAAAAAATATTATTTATCTCCTGAGGAAATTATGATTTTAGTAGCAGAAATGGAGGACAAATAATCTGATGTTGCCATTAAAACAACTGAGTAAGTGCTCCTAAAAAATAGTTTAAGTTAGTTAGGAGTGTCTATTTTTTTCAACAAACTTTTCCCATTCTACAAACTTCTCTTCTCCCATTACACGTTCCATTTTAACCTGTCCGCCTTTCTTTTTATTGGCAGCATTCCATTCATGGAACATTGAAACTGGCACCCCAGTTACTTTTACACCCTTTAATGCTTTTGAACGGGCCACTTTATAATTTTTATTGGCTTCTTTAAGAAAATTATCTAAGCTTTCTGCTGTTTCCTGCTCATCTATTTGTGCATCCACACCTAGATACCAACAATGGTGAAACTCTCCATCAATCTTTTTAGCGCAGATGGTGTACTCTGGTATTTTTATAGAAAACTGATCCTCCAGGTGGTTCACAGCATCATCCATTTTATTCACAGATAGCTGAGACCCCACTACATTAAGAAAAAACTTAGTCCGACCAGTTATCTTTATTTCTGCGCGCTCTACATCTGTGAACTCTATAGTATCTCCAATGACATAACGCCAAGCACCAGAAACAGTACTTATAATTAACACGTAATCCTGATTCAATTCTACGTCAGACAAGGGAATACAAGGAGCATCTTTTACTAAGGCACCATTTTGATCAATATATTCTGGTTTAAATGGAACAAACTCAAAATAAATTCCCCCATCAGTCACTAATTGCATAGCGTTTGTTTCTGGTCTAGCCTGAAATGCTATAAACCCTTCGGAAGCCAAATAAGTATCAATAACAGTGATTGGTTTGCCTAATAAGGCATTAAAACTTTTTTCATAAGGCGAAAATGCCACTCCTCCGGAGGTGTATACTTGTAGGTTTGGCCACAGCTCGTGGATATTATTAAGATTGTGCTTCTTAATAACCTCCTTTAGCATTAGCTCCATCCATGATGGAATACCGCTTAACGCTCCTATGTCCCATTCGGTCGCTTTTTCTGCAATCTTATTTACGCGTTCGTCCCAATCGTCTATTTCTGCAATTTCCTCTCCTGGCTTATAATACCCTCTAAACCATCCAGGAATTTTACTCGCACTAATTCCACTGATTTCTCCTTCTAAATGTTCATCTACATTATCCAAATCAGTAGAACTCCCCAGCATCATTATATCTTTTTCATAGAAATCGGCAGGAAGATCAAAATTGGCCAAAGCATATACTTGCTTTATACCAGCATCCTTAATGGCTTTAATCATATCATTAGTAACCGGAATACGTTTGCTAGTTTTTCCCGTTGTTCCAGAACTCAACGCAAAATAGTCTGGCTTCCCTGGCCAACTTACATCTTTTGCTCCCTCGTGGATTTTAAACCACCACTCCGAGTTCATCTTATTATAGTCAAAATAAGGCACTTTATCTGCGAAGGTTCTTTCTAGATCTGGGGATTGTAAAATTTCATCGAACTTATAATGCTTTCCAAAATCGGTTTCCTTTGCCGTCTCTAAAAGCTTGCTTAGCACCTCTTTTTGCGAATCCACAGGATTCTTTTCACTAACCAATTGATCTCTTAAATCTAGGAATCCCTTAACTATACTGCCTACTATCGCCATTTTTTACTTATAAAAATATAGGAGTATTTTATAACTGATGAACTCGGACACTAATTATATTGATGCTATTAAAAAGCCCCTTGCTTTATCCCGTAAACAGCAAATCCTTACCCTCTTTATATTTTACCCAAAAACAGGCATAAAAACAACAAAAAAACAGCAATATCCTATTACTCATACAATTAAAGATTAGCTATATTAGTAAACCCTATTCAATGATAAGCCCTATTAAATATTAACATCGTAAATCTATTGTTCTAAGGCTTACCTCAGTTTGATAGCAATAAAACCAACAAATTTTAACCTTAAATGAAAAATTGCTCCTCTTTAATAACCAAAAGAATTCCGGTTCTTCTATTTCTTTTTCTATCTCTTGGATTATATGCTCAAGAAGCTAATTTAGATAGCATACTATTCGACTTTCACAACAAACCCGATCGCGTTTTAGTGGCTGCCCATAGAGCCACAAATGAGTATTATCCAGAAAACTCTTTGGCAGCAATTAAGGAAAGCATCCGCATAGGTGTAGATATAATTGAATTGGATATTAGAAAAAGTAAAGATGGTGAGCTCGTTATTTTGCACGATCGCACTTTAGATAGGACTACCAACGGAAGTGGAAAAGTAGGTGACTATACTTTAGAAGAACTAAAAAAACTACGTTTAATACATATGGATAGTCTTACCCTGGAGCGTATTCCTACCTTTGAGGAGGTGTTGCAATTGACCAAAGGAAAAGTACTTATCGATATCGATTTCAAATTGGAAGACATGGCTTCCATTGAGAAAACCTATTCGCTAATTCAACATTATGGAATGGAGAACCAGATTCTATTCTTCCTTTATGATTATAATGAAACTCCTACCCTACAAAGCCTGAATCGCAAGATCCGAGTAATGCCAAGAGCCTATTCTAGAAAAGATGTTAGAAGGATTCTAAAAATGAATGATATAGATATTATTCATATAGATGAAAGCTATTATAAAGATCGAGCAATGCGTAAAATAATAGACTCCGGGGCAAGAGTTTGGATTAATGCGTTAGGAAAATATGACACTATGGAAGGAGTGAAAAAAAATGCTGGATTTGATGCTTTATTGAGCAAAAAGTATGTTAATGTAATACAAACCGATTTACCAGAGGCACTTTTAAAGTACCTGAGAGCACGTAACCTCCATAGATAAATACACCTTATTAATTATTTAATAGCTAATGCTATAACGCAGAGGTTTGGTAATTTCACTCTTAGTTTTCAGCCTTCCGGAAGAATCTTCTATATATCATAGTGGCAGAATATAGTATAAAAGCACCTCCTATAATAAATAGGAGTGTACTGTACTCCCCATATAACTTGGTATGTCCTTCTATGGCTAGGCCTCTTGTAAAATAAAATAATCCCAAAAGCAACATAAACAAAGCGCTAATTGCTCCCCAAATTGGTAAAGCATTATTACTAGCCATATCCCGTCCTATTCTAAACTTTAGGACCATCTGAAAAATAGCCCACCATATTATCCAAGATGCTACTTGATACCCTTTTAGCGTTCTAAAATAATTAATAACAGTTACAGGCGGACCGATTAATAGGGGCATTTCCTCGTAGAGCGGTCGATCCCGGTACATAAGCACCCTTAGCTTACTCTGATCCCTATCTCGTAAGATCTTGAGTATAGAGCTCTCTTTAGAGGCTATATCCATATTATGCCAATTAGGAATAGCAAGGGCATTCCAAATGGCGCATTTCCTTCCATAGCCGTGATAGTCCAACCCACCTACCATAATGAGGCCATTATCTTCACAATATTGTTTAAGCTCCTGAAATAATGTGCGCTTATAATATAACTCCTTACCTACATTTTCAATTTCAAATCCATCTACACCCAACGCTTTATAAAACTCCTTTTCTTTTCCCTTACCATCAAACCAATGATTAATAATAACGGCACCGCCATTTTTATGTGTTAGCTTAACAATGCTGGAGTCTGGTTGCCCTTGGGTTTGGAAACTTCCATCGAGCCCCAAAAGGCTCATGTGGTTAGAACCGGAATGTTCTTGCCCCACCATAACTAATGGCTTTAATGGAAATTTGTTATCCCGCTGTTGCTGGGAAAATTCTAGCGTTTTATTATAATTAGCATGATCAGTAATAAAAAAAGCGTCAAATCCATTTCTTTTATGCCACTTCCACATGTTCATTTGTGTGGTAAGTCCGTCATGACTGTATTCTGTATGAGAATGAGTGGTCACCAAAATATCATTCTCGGAATTATTTACTATGGTATTACTTGGCAAAGGGATAAATAAAATGATAAGAAAAAAAGCAAACCCTATCCCTACCAATATGGGAAGGTTTCCAAACATGCCTAATATTTCTTTCCTTTTTAAAAATTTAGAGGGTAGGCTTTTTAATTGTATTAACCTATAAATACAATACAGGATTAAAACCCATAGAATGGCAGCTGGTATTTCACCTAAGGGATCTACAGCACGATTAAAAAAGAGTAATGGCCCTAGGAATGGCTCAAAAACCATTCTCCATAGCGAAATATGAATACTGTAGTCAGCAACAGGCTGTAATGTTAACGCATCTATAATTTCTATTGGAAAAGGAAAAAACAAGACTAAAAATAGAATGAAAAAAGCAAGAGCAACTCCAGATAATTTCACCTGCCTAAATTTATTTTCCATGTTTAAAAAATTACTTTCTGCAGAAGGAAAGTCCGCTCATTTATACAACGACTAAAACTCCATTAATTCACCCTGCCGATTACGCCTTGCCTTAATTTATACCGGCACCTACTGCAATCTTAACAAACACTCCCGTACCAAAGATTGTCTTACGGGCTTATCTGGGAAGTTCAGGATACTTAAAAGTATGGAAATAATTATAACTTACATAAGAATCTCACTAGTAAACAACTACAATATTGTTTAGATGTTATTGTGTAGTATTTGCCGTATTATAATTCTTAAATGCTAACACGTACTCTTTAATTTGATGTTGTTGTTCCTCATTAAATCGTTGCAGCGGTTCTGCCACATAATCTTGACAAATGTTCATAGCAGACAAGGCCGTTTTAATTCCCTTAATATGTCTAGAGGAATATTTACCCACTTCATAAATGGTATTTTGGACCTTGATAACTTCTTGGCGTAGGGCCTTCACCCTTTCACAGTCATTCTCCAGAGTGGCTTCATAAAGTTCTACAAACAGCCTAGGGAAAAAATTGGCACCACCAGCTACCGTACCATGACCTCCATTCATTATCGTTTCTGGCAAGAATAATTCGGTCCCCGTCATAATGGAGAATGAGGGATCCTTTTTAAACTCCTCAATCAACATATAAAGAAATGACAAATCACCAGAACTATCTTTTATTCCTATGGCTCCTACCTCCCAGGCTTTCTTCACTATTTTCATAGTCAAGTTAAGTTTTGTACAGCTAGGCATATTATATAACATAAAAGGCAAGGGTAATTGCGGCGCTAAGTTTTCTAAATAATCCATCATTTCTTTTTCCGAAATAGGAAGATAAAAGGGAGGTGCTATCACCAAGGCGTCGGCTCCAGCTTTTTTAGCATGGGTTGCAAGTTCTATTGTCTCTTCAAAGGAAGTATCTGTAACCCCAACAAGAATAGGAACCTTATTATTTACCAACCTACACGTTTCTGTTATTAATTTCTTACGAATTCCATAGCTTAAGCTAGGACCCTCTCCCGATGTCCCCAATAGAAAAATCCCGTGTACACCACCACTTAATAAATGACGTACTAAATTATTTAACCCATTAATGTCTAGTTCTAGATTCTCTTGGAGCGGAGTAACCATTGGTGGGATAACCCCTTTTATAGGTAAATTCATTTGCTTATATTTAAAAGTCCTCCGTTAACTGGCAAAAATTAATAGCAACCATAAAGCTTAAACAGTACAGCCTATTAACATCTTCATTTTAACCATATTAGGGCTTACACAAATTAAACCGAATTTAAATCCTTACACCACTACAATATTGTTCTAATTACATTATATCTTACCCTTTATTCCAAATTAATTAATTATATTGTATCAATAATGTCAATATAATTAAATATGGAATTTATTTTTGAGAATATCTATGTCCCAACCAAACATTCCTTTATTTCAAGAAAATTGCCATTAGCATCTAATGCAAGAATTCACTCTCATAAAAACTTTGAATTAAATTTTATTACTTCTGGTTCTGGAAGGAGAATTGTAGGTGATAATATTTCTGGATTTGAAAAAGGAGACTTGGTACTCTTGGGACCTAATTTACCACATTGCTGGGAAGTGTTAGACGTGGAAAAAGGGAGAGATCCTTTTTGCATAGTCACCCATTTTTCAGAGGACATCATAAATTCGGATTTTTTTAAAATGCCCGAATTAGAACAAGTGGTAGACTTATTAAAACAATCGAACACAGGATTACGTTTTAAACTAGAAGATGACTCCTATATACGGTCTATTCTAGAAAAAATGACCCTATTAACCGGCTTAGAATATTATATTCAATTATTATCTATATTTAACTATCTCATCCAAGAAGAAGACAGGGAAAACTTATCTAACCCTAACAGCAATACCCCCATATTCTCGAAAAATCTAGATAAGATAAACAAGGTGTATGAATATGTTTTCCAAAATATACAAGATGGAGTAAAATTGGAAGAAGCCGCATCTGTTTTAAATATGGCTCCTAGTAGTTTTTGTAGATACTTTAAGAAAAAGACCAGCCTTACCTTTATGGAGTACGTAAAAAGTGTTAGAGTAGGGATAGCTGCCAAGTTACTAGCAGAGACCGATAAGCAGATTACACAAATTTGCTTTGAAAGCGGCTATAACAACCTCGCAAATTTTAATCACTATTTTAAATTTATAATGGGAAAGACCCCTTCCGAATACCGTAAAACCTTTAGATAATCCTACCCTCTATTGTACTAAGCACTTTTAAAGTAAGTTTTTACCTCCTAAATAAATTAAGTAATAGGCCTAATAAAACCACTACAAAAGAAACTAAAGTGATAGGAGGCAAACCCCCTTTCCAATTGGCAGTGCTGAACCAATTATGATATCCCAAATAAAATAGATGCACCCCAAACAAAAATAACAAACTCAATATAAACTTCTTGGAGATTAAAAACTGTACTAATTGCTCCTTTCCTACTCCCCCATTATTAAAACATTGATGATAAACTACCAACATTATAAAACTAAGGCCTCCGGCCAATAAACTTATTGATCCCCTACCAGACAACGTACCGTCTTCCTCAAAAAATACTTGGAAATAATTAGGATTTAGAATCAAAAAGCTCAATAAAACATGGAGGATAGTCAGCAGTAGTCCGGCAACTCCCAATAGCTTTTTCCCTGATCTTGTAGCATAAATAGAAATGCCTAATGTGGATAGGGGTCTAATGGAAATACTTAAAGTAAGAAGTGTTATAGCGGCTAAGGACACTCCCTTATTTAATACAAATACGGGAAAATCCTTCCAAGGAATCCCACCCATTATATGATATCTTAAAACAGCATATGCCGTGGCTAATATTACGATAAGGATAATAAAACCAAGGCTATTTCCTTTATTTTTTTTAGTCATAAACCTAGTCTAACAGAAATCTATTATGTCCACCTATATCGCCATGTACATTAATAGCCATGAATGCCAGCAAAGCCATAAATGCAATAGCAGCCAATAAATAGAACATCCATATTTTTATAGACACCCTTTCTTGATTCCCAAAAGGAATAGGTGCCTTAACAAAACGAAATAATATTAACAGTATTAAAATATTCAACAAATACAGATGATGGGTAGGTTCCATTAGGCCTCCAAAAAGCCCTTTCACGATATAGCTTACCAACATATAGGGAACCAACAGAGTGAACAGGATATGTAAAACCTCTTTCTGCCCTAATCGGTTTTTTTTCAATTGCCAATACAGTAAAAACATCATTGTTATAAGCACCCCAGCTGCCACCACCGCACTTGTAGTAGCAAGAGACTCCAAGTTAGGTAAATCTTTTAATCGTCTAGACAGATGCTCATAGCTTAGGGATTCTCTATAAACTATTAGGGGTATACATACAGCTATTACTCCCCATGCGCTCCACTTTTCCCACTTTTTAGGCTCGGGGATATCTAATGGCCATTTGGAAATGAAGACACCATAAGCCATCCCTAATCCTCCAAAAAATCCAATGCTATATTCCATAACGTTCCACATATTAAAGGACACATTAGCTGTGATCCCTATTACTTGTAAAAAATTACCGAAACCAAAACCAATACCTGCGCCTAACATAGAGAAAAATGCTACTCTCATTGGGGAATGTCTTTCCTCCCTAGCCATATGCCATAGCATTGCTAGTGCTGCTCCTAGACATACTGCCCAAGCTTCTGATCTTGGCGGAGTCATTTTAATTCCTATTTGCTCTACTAAGAGATAATAAGATAGGAGTCCGCCTGCCGTCATTTCAGCCATTAAGACTCCCCAATTCACTCTTTTTTCTTTAGTGGAATCTAGAGCGAGACCTACTAAGCCACCACCCAACAATCCAAAAAGTCCGCCTATAACGAACAACATCCCCAATCCGTAGTAGGCATTAATAAAATTATCTGCTTTGCCATAGCCCACTATCATCCCGTAGCTAATCATGCCACCTGCTCCCCAACCTACTGCAGAAGCTAAGGCAATAACCATTATTTTACGATACCAATCTTGGCGTTGGGAGACTAGTACCAAGGCAACTCCCCCAATAGCACCAGCCCATGCGGCACCCTGCTCATGACCAAACTGTCCCCGAATGGCCCATGCGGTTGCTAAGGACATGGCAACAAATAGCATTGGGACTCGCCAAGCGCCTGTTTTCATAATATTTCTTTATGGTTACTTTCTATATTATTCACACGTTTTTTCTACTTATTAACCCAGATCCCATGGCATCACTAATCCAAATTATATTCTTAGAGTATTTGGTTCCGATGTCATTGGTTACACTTAGGAAGTAGCCTATAGAACAATTCAACAGTCTAATCAGCAGAGTTTGGTGATTAGTACAATTTACTTTCGTCTCTTAACTTCTACCGTTTCTATTTCGTTGCCGTTTATATCGGTCACCAGTAAAATGGCTTTGTCTTTTTCTACCTTTACGTTTACGAAATGCTCTATTTTACTAGATTTCTTTGTTTCAGGAAGTTTAAAGTCTATATCATATAATGGGGCTCCAGCTCCGGCAGAAGTCACATAATGAACTCCGTTTTTATAGGCCCTATGGTAATGATGATCATGTCCGTTAAAAAATACCTGAACCTTGTGTTTTTCAAAAATATCTCCCCAGAATTTTCTGGTCCTCTCAGCTTCTGCTTTTCTATTTTTCATTACACTATACAGGGGTTTATGTTGAAAAATAAAAACAAAGCCAGCTTCTTTATTAAGTTCTAAAACTTTTTCTAACCACTTCTTCTGAGTATTAAAATAATCTGAGAATGCTTCTTGCCAAAAGGCGTCGCTATTTTTATCGGTTACAAATTCGGGTTGAGAGATTTGTTTTCCTTCACTATCCAAAACAATCATAAGGGCATCACCAACCGTAAAGTAGTAGTATTTCTCATTATTGGGAAGATCAAAAAGATCATAATAGTAGGGAGAATCCTTTTCATGATTTCCTAGTACTGGATAGTAAGGTGTATTGCGCATCAATTCTTTATTCACCTCAAAAAATGCTTCCCAATCTTCTATCGATCTTCCATTGGATACCAAATCCCCAGAATTAACAATAAACCTAGGATTGGTTTCCATTATTTTAGCCACCACCTTAGCGTGTACATCATGCCTACTTCTAGAATCACCAGTTACCACAAAATTAAACGGGGCTATTTCCTCAGGGTAAGTGGTTAATGTACCTTTCCCTTCATCTGTACCATCATTAAGTACGTCATAGGTGTATTCCGTATTGGGCTTTAATCTACCTAAATGAATTTTATGGTGTTTATATTCACTAACTATCTTTACATTTCCTTCGGGATCCGTGATGGTAGGCTCACTTACTTTAGTAGACCAGCATATAGTAGCATCCTTGGTTCCCATTTGTTGAATATAAGGTCCGAATGCAATTTTACGGTCTTTTTGTGCTATTCCATAACCACTGATTAATAAGCATAATAAGAGCAAAACTTTTTTCATCATTTACAATTTTAAATTTTAATGTTTTTTCTTTTCTATGATACTTTTCCTTTTTACATCATTTATTTTCTTTTACCCATTCTAGCGGAAACGCCACATGTTTAATGGTTTTATTTCCTTTGAGGTGATAGGAATACGTAATATGGATTAAATCATCTTTGGATTGAATCATAGAGGGGTAAGAAAAAGAGCCTTCTTTGTTAATCTCATTTTCTAGATTTCGGGTCCACTTCCACGTTTTTCCTTCATCATCGGAAACACTTACTGCCAAACTATATCTTCCTGATTCAATATCATTATAGACCATAATCCAATTCCCATTCTTAAGCACAATGGTCTCTACACTAGTACCTGGATTAGGAATATTAGATTCGCTAGCAGGGGTCCAAGAATACCCATCATCCTTAGAAATACTTTCCAAAATTCGTCCGGGAGCATCCCCATTATCACGCATATAAGCTATTAGACTTCCATCTTTCTTTTGCACTAAACTAGGCTGAATATTTCCATAGCCCACTATAGGCAAACTCGGTTCCCAAGTGGCACCATTATCATCAGAAATACCAATGAGGGAAAGATTATAGCCATCCGAGTAAAGTGGTAAGAGAATACGACCAGAAGGAAGTACTGTGGGATGAATTCGCGTCATCCACCCCGTTTCTTTTTTGGTCTTATCCTTAGCAGATTCTATAATCATGCTTTCATATTTAGGTGCATATTCTGCCCATGTTAAACCTCGGGAAGGCATCGCCTTAAATTGCGCTTCTATAGTCTTTTCAAAAGCTTCATCGGGTTTTAATAAAATAACATCTTGCCATTCCCATTTTGGAATATCTGCTTTCATATAATCCGTAGCTACCTTATATTTTAAAATAGATCGTTCCCATCTATTCGCCTGAACTACAATCCAAAAAAGGTATAATTTACCTTTCGCATCCAAAAAAAGCACCGGGTTACAATCGGGTTGACCGGGAGTATCCGCCAATAAAAATGGCTCACTCCATTTATTACTTCCTTTTTTTAATTTAGAACCATTTATTACAACATCATTGGATTTACGTTCCCCTGAACCTTGAAACCAACATGATAAGAGGTCTCCATTAGGTAGTTCCACAATAGAACTTGCATGCACATGCTGCCCTTGAAAGGGAAAAATATATTCTTCCCCATACTGCTGTTTTTGAGCAAACAGACTAACAGAGATAAAAAATACCCCTACAAAATATAGGAAGGTTCCTGGCAAATTTTGGATAGCACTAAATAGCTTCATTTTAAAAAATTAGAAATTGAAAATTGATTCAATGGTTTTAATGAAATGCAATGAAAAAGAGGTTATTTAAAAACAGCCTGATTATCATGCCGAGCAAAATGGTATCCTCACAGACATTTAGCCTTTACAAGTTTCCTTTTGCGCTAAACGAACATCAAAACCTACTTTTAAATTTCCTCTTTTGTTTTTGAAAAAATATTAATAGGGTTTACCTGTACCTTGTAGGACCCACATTTTGGACCAGGCACTGTTATTACTAGTATCTTCTCCTTTAAACTGAGTGGCCTCTAACCTACTTATAGCAGCATCGGCATTATCAGCATTGGTATCTATTTCATTTATATGATAATAAAACCTCAGGGGTAGTGCATCTCGTTTAGAAGCCTCTCCAGTCTGTAAATTTGGCAAACCAGTTCTTCTATAATCGAACCAGGCTTCTGCGGCTGACGTCCAGTTAGCAATCCATTTTTGTTGCATAATATCTTCCAAACCTCCATAGGGTGCCCCTGCTATATAGCCATTAAAACTACCGCCTACTCCCCAAGTTTCTAATGACTGTTTAACCCCCTCGTTATAATGGGGTTCTGGACCACCAGACACCCAACCCTTAAGTGCTGCTTCTGCCAATACAAAATGAACTTCAGCAGCAGAAAGTAACCGTGCTTTTAAAAGAGGCCCGCTAGCTTCTTTATAGATATCATTCAACTGTGAAACATGTGGATTATATGAGCCTTGCTTAAACTCCTTTTTTAAGTTGTAAGCAGGTCCCAAGGTGATAGCAGTTGGTAACCCTATATAATCCTTAGCGAAATTTACAGGTTCTCCCACAACTTCTTCATAGGCATCTACTATATCTTGAGAAACGTGTCTTTCCCCATCTTCCATATAATCTGTACCATCTGGCGCCCCTGCGTCTAATACTAAGGGGACTCCTACTTTATTAGCCCAAACCCCTAATCTGGGGTCCTCCAAAGATTTTAAAACTTCTACCAAGGTTTCTGCCATTTTAATTCTAAAATACGCGCCTTGAGAATCGGTGTCGAATTTAGTGTTGGTAGGCCAAGAGTCGTTTCCGGTAGTACCTATATAGTCCATAGCCGCATCATCTGCAGCATTTAAAATTAAAGGAAACTGCCCTGGATTGGATGCTATCCTTTTAATACCATCTTCTGCCAAACCTGGCTCTTTTTCAGACAATCTCATATAATATCTCAAAGCCAAGGAATTAGCAAACTTTCTCCATTTAGAAGCGTTACCCTTAAAAAGTACATCTTGGGATGGTTTAATACCTAGATAAGCATTCTGATCTTTGGATAGCAGCGTATTTGCCCTAGCTAAGTCGTCTAGAATTCCCAAGTAGATATCTTTTTGATTGTCAAAGGCAGCATTAAAAAATTCTGCTCCTTCATCTCCTCTAAGGGCTTCTGAATACGGGGCATCTCCCCAGAGGTCGGTTATCATCCCAAATAAATAAGCTCTCATAACCAAGCCTACTCCAAGATGGAATTCTAAATTCTCACTCTCTGCCTTTTGAATTAAGGTTTTATTATTGGTCAAAATACTATACAACCCGTTCCAACTGTGAGAGTCATTACCCCAGTCATAGGTGTTATGCCCTCCAGACCATCCGTCTTTTTGGGTGTGTTGCATTACTCCAGCGAGGTCACCAAACCCTAGATCCAGGGTATTTTTTGCTGCACCTGTAATAACTGTTGGAACCAATAAATTAGGCTCCACAGTTTCTGCGCTTATCTGATTTGGATTTTCATTTAACTCTTCCAACCCATGGCAAGACACCAAAAAGGTAAGGCCAATTAACATTACAGCAACTTTATTTCTTATCTGATACATCATGATCATAGTTTTATAATTTAAAATGTGATACCAATTTTAAACCCTACCGGGATCACCCATGGATCTACGTTATAGCGCTCAATACCTTGTTTAAATTGTGTACCGCGTTTGTCTCGTCCAGATTCTGCCTGATACGCCCTTTCTGGATCAATTCCGAAAGCCGAATCTTTGGTCCACAACATAATGTTCCTACTATATACCGATAGCGTTACATTGTGAAGTCCCGCCCTATCCACAAATTTACGGGGAAGGTCATACCCCAAGGATATTTCTCTCAGCTTTATGAAGTCCGCATCGAACATATGAGGGGTTCCAAAATCCCATGCATTAGCAACGGAGAAAGGGATAAAACTTGTTCCTTCTAAGCCTAGGTTCTCTCTTTCCAATATAAACTTGCCATTTTCATCATGATACCCTACTACTCCAGCATTAAAGACCCCATCATAGACAACGCTACCCCCTAAGGCTTCTGGAAATCCACCATCTCCTGGAGGTCCTCCAATAGAGATAAAATTCTCCCCATGAATTAATAAATCTGCATTGTCTAGTACCCAATCCTTTAATTCCTGTCCCGTGGAAGAAATTCCCGGATTTATTAAATTATCTATTAATTGCTGACTAAATCCATCCTCGGTCATATACCGAGAAGTCTGGGACATATATTGCCCTCCTGAACGCCAATCAAAAGTCAGATTCAAGGTGAAGTTTTTATAAGATAGGCTACTTTGCAGTCCCATAATAAAGTCGGGGTTATAATTCCCTACCTTTACACGCTCATCTTCTGCTAGCCATTCTGCGTCTTCACCTTCCCCTAGCAAGGGATATCCAAAGTATGGAGAACTAGTATCGGTTACTCGTTTTATCTTAGGTGAATAAAGATTACCTACTAGGCCATCTTCTCCAGTGGCAGGATTAGCGACATACCCCCTAGAGACACTTTTATTATCACTCCAGAATTCAATATACTCTATCCCTTCGGCAAGCGCTTTTATCTTAGATTCGTTGGTAGTGAAGTTTAAGTTTAGATCCCAATTAAAATTTTCATTTTGAACAGGAGTAAGTCCTAGGGAAAATTCGTAGCCTTTACTCTCTAGAACTCCTGCATTTATACTTACACTGCTATATCCTGATGAACCTGGAATTGGTACACTGGGAACAATTTGATTTCTATTTTCTACCGTGTAATAAGTACCTTCAAAACGCAGCCTATTATTAAATAGGGCAAGGTCTAATCCAAATTCCTTGGAAGTGGCCTCCTCTGGCTCTAGACTTGGAGTACTTAATCCACCTGAAGCACTATAAAGCACAGCATTATCCCACTGCCCAGCGTTGTTGTAATAAGCTCCTAGCTGATATGGACTAGTATCATTTCCTACTCGGGCCCAGCCCCCTCTTAATTTAAACAGATTTACCTTGGGAATCTTGACTACTTCACTAAGTAAAAAACTAAGAGAAGCCGATGGGTAAAAATAAGAGCGGTTATCTACAGGTAGGGTACTAGACCAATCGTTCCTAGCGGTAACATCTAAATATAGCAAATCCTTATACCCAAAATTGGCAAGTCCGTACACACTATTGATAGCTCTTTCACTTAAAAAACTAGAATACACTAAAGCTGTAGGCGCTATATTTTTAACCGTAAACAAATCTGGAACAATTAGCCCCACTCTAGAAGCAGCAGAATTACTGATTCCATCACTTTTCTGATACATTAAGTTACCACCGGCAGAGATGCTGAAATCGAAATTATTATAATCCTTGGCGTAGGTGGCTAATATATCCACATTAGTTTCTAGACCATCGGATTTAGCAATACCATAAGTCCCATTGTTAGGTTCATTATTATATCCTGGGGACATTTTGGTTTCTTGCGTCTGGTTATAACTATTTAGGTTATAACTTGTTCTGATGTTGAATTCCGGTGATAATTGCCAATCTAAGGCTAGATTACCATATATACGGTAACGAGAATTACTGTTATTTATCCCATATGCTAGAAAATAGGGATTGTTATAATCTTCGGAGATACTGAGCACCTCTGTACCCGGAAGATCATAATCCCTCAACTTTCGTAAATCGATGTTAGCTGGGAAGTAATACGCCCATTGTAAAGGATTAGCCCCTCTATTGGAAGCAGGCCTATTATCTGAATAACTATGCACTACATTTACATTAGTACTTATAGTTAGTTTTTGATTTAAATTTGATGATGCCGAAAGGGAAAAACTATTTCTATTAATATCAGAATTGGGAACAAGTCCTCTATTTTCCATATTGGTTACCCCCAATCTATAATTAAGCACATCACTACTATTAGTCACGGTAAGGCTATTGGAGGTAGTAATTCCAGTTTGTAAAAAATTCTTGACATTGTTGGGGTACGACTTTAGTTCTGTTGGAATACGAACTCCGTTAGCATCCCTTGGAGAGTCCCATTGTACCGCAAAATAACCTTTGTCTAACTCTGGACCAGAATTACCTCCAGACAGTGATATCTCGGGCATAATATTGCTTCCTCCCTGAGATTCCGGAGAGAAAGAAAAGTACCCCGATGCAAATCTTGTTTGTTGTTTTAGATACTTGTAAGGAACGTCAAAAACGGTACTAGAGGAAAAGGAAACCTTCATTTTTTCCTTATCCTTTGCTTTTTTTGTAGTGATTAATACCACCCCGTTACCAGCACGGGAACCGTAAAGCGCTGCTGCACTAGGTCCTTTTAATATACTTACATCTTCAATACTTTCGGGGTCTAAATCCGATATAGCATTCCCATAATCTACTCGGTTGTCCCTTCCAAATCCGCCTACATTATTAACAGAGTTAGCAATAGGCACTCCATCTATCACAAAGAGAGGTTGGTTATCCGAACTTAACGAAATAGCGCCTCTTATCACCATACTTACAGAAGAACCAGTACCTCCAGTAGCATTTAGGGTTACCCCTGCCACTTTCCCGGAAAGGGAGTTTAGTACATTCTCCTGAGCAACACGGGTAAGTTCCTCCCCAGCAACATTTTCTACTGAATATCCTAGAGATTTTTCGGCCCTTCTAATACCAAGCGCAGTAACAACTACCTCATCTAATGCTTCTTCACTAGTTGCAAGTGGCACATTAATATTTGTCCTTCCGTTTACCGCTACCTCGGTAGTTTTAAATCCTAAGTATGAAAATACCAAGGTCCCATTGGAATTAGACATGATAATATTATAATTACCATCAAAGTCGGTCACTCCCCCTTGGTTGGTACCTTTTATTAGTATAGTTACACCTGGCAAAGGCATGCCGTCATCTAAGGACGTAACACTCCCAGATACCGTATGTTGTACTGTCTGTGCCGCTAAGAAAGCCGTACAAAAGAACAACAGCAACGAACATAATTGTTCACCTATCGGTTTTAGATTATTTATGTACTTGTTCATAAAATTATTTTGTGGTTGGTTAATTTATTCTGAATACTTCAGCATATACTGATCTAACGGTTTATTTCACAACTTCAAAAGTTAACACCAATGCATGGGTATTAATACCGATGGCATCTGTGGAAGCAGCCATGAACATTGCAATTCGCATTGTATTATCATTTATTTCCTTTACGATTACTTTTCGTTGGAAATCCATAAATCCCAAAAACTCGGTTCCCGAAAAATCAAGGGTACTAACCCCTTCATAGGTTAAGGACATTCCTGGGCCATATACTGAAGAGACGGTAAAGTCTTCACTCTCCACATAGGTAAATGTTGCGGAATCATCTGGGGTATAAGCCCCTGTACACAATCCAAAACTTTGATCTGCACTAGGGTTTACAATACCCGCCCCACCAGTAGTAACAAATTGATAAACTAGACCGCTAAAAGCAGCACCGTCTGCTTTAACATCATGTTCGTACTTACCATCAAAATGAAAGGTATACTCATCTTCATAGACCTCACCAAGGCCTAACCCAGCTCCTAAAATTCCTGCAGGCAATGGGTTTGGAGCACCAGCGAAGGGTGACAGGGATCCATCGGCATTGGCAAAATAATCTGAAGCTGAGTGACTACTAGCTAATCTCCAGGTCTTTCCATTAGTTGCTGTTGGGCCGCCAGTAAGAAGTATATATGGAGTTAAATCTACGGCCAGCTGAATTTCTTTACTTACCGTACTTCCATCTACTCCAGTAGCATTTAATGCTACATTATAATAACCCCCGGTATCGTAAGTATGTACGGGATTTTTCTCAGTGCTTGTATTGCCGTCTCCAAAATCCCACGTCCAAGAGACTGCACTATTTGTTAATCCTTGAAAGGCTACCTTCTTTCCCTTTACACTGTTAAAGATATCCGCAGAAAGCTGTATACTTTCTTTATCCGAATCGTCTGAGCTACAAGAGGATAAAAACAATAAAACAGAAAACAGCACTCCAAAAATTACTGTTATATTTTTTTTCATCATAGGTTTGGCTTTAGATTTAATGTTTGGTTGGTTAAAATTCCATTACAATTATTTAGAGGCTCGTAATCTTCCCCCTACAATTCCGCACTTTATAATGTTGACTTCTAATTATAAGATATCATTTATTTACCAAACTTAATTTTAATTTTTTCATTATGATTCAGCTATTTTATTAAATATGCATTAAAAATTACCCCTCGATTTAATTAATTAAATATAATTTTACTAAAAAAGTCAATATTCTTATCATAACATCTGTTTAGAAAATTATAACTTTTCAGGGGTGTACTGTTAAATAACTCGATGAAATGCTAGATTCCTCTCAATCTTTCACACTGCCATTTAGCCTTCTTTTATTCTGTTTTTCCCTAGGAATACAGTCGCAACAATTGAAGGTGGGAGCAGCTATGCGCAATATTACTCCAGACCCACTAATTGCTGTTTCTGGCGGAGTAGATACTCCCAAACCCGCAAATGTCAAAAAAGGTGAACTTACCGTTAGGGCAATGGTTTTAGAAAAAGCTGGAGAGCGCATTGCCATTGTCAACATAGATAACCTAGGTTGGCCCGCTGTCCTAGGAAACAGATCAAAGGCAATGATTAAAGGTATTTCACCAGAAAACATTGTAATTGGAGCAACCCATACCCATAGTGCACCAGATGCCTATGCCTTCCCTGATAAATCTGGGAAATCTGCCGCAGATATGGCTTATTTAGATTGGTGTGTTGTACAAACGGCAAATGCGGTAAATGAAGCTATTGAAAATTTAGAGCCAGCTTATTTAAAGATTGCAGTTGGAGAGGCTAAGGGTAAAATTGCCTATAACTATTATGCTCCTCAGCTCTACGACCCTAGATGTGGAATAATACAAGCCCTAGGCTCTAATGGAAAAAATAAAGACAAACCTATTGTTACCTTGATAAATTATGCCATTCATCCAGAAGTGATAGGCAGCAATCAAGGAATATTAAGTCCAGATCTTATAGGACCACTATATAACCGCATAACCTCTAAGACCAAAGGATTGGCTGTTTTTATGAACGGAGCGCAAGGAGGTATGGTAACGGCAGATAATAGACTAGATAAAGGCAATGAGGCAAACGATTGGGAAGAATGTAATAGAATAGGTAATTTATTAGCAGACGAAGCCCTACGCTTACTAGCCGATGCAAAACCTCAACGCGATCCACAAATATTTGCACAAAGCAAACAAGTTATTTTTCCAATTGAATCTGAAATGATGCGTTTTATACTAAACAACTCTCCATTAAGCATCGGAACTTCTGATAAAAACAAAATTTCTACCACAATTACACTTTTAAATATAGGTACTGCCCAGGTTCTAACCATCCCCGGCGAAGCCCTACCCAATATTGGTTATTATCTAAAGCGAAAGATGCCTACAGATCATTCTTTCTTGTTTGGGTTGACTAATGATGCTTTTGGTTATATCTTAACCAAAGAAGATTATAACAGCTTTAAGCGATACGAATATATTACCAAGACTAGTTTAGGAGAAATGACCGGTGAAATCTTAGTTACGGAATTACTAGAACTCATTAATAAAAGTCCAATACCAGACAGCATTAAAACATACTCATCCAATTAAAACAAATAGCAATGAAAAAACACCTATCACTTTTTACACTAGTATTCTTAGTACTAGTTTCGGCCTGTAAGGAAGGTCCAACCAAATTAGCAGATAATAAGCGTGTTTTGGACCCTATAACTCCCGAAACTGCATTAAAAAGTTATTTGCACAACAATGACTCTCATTATGAGTGGGAAATTAAGGAAACTTATAACCTTGGAGAATCCACTGTTTACGAAATATTACTTACCTCCCAAAAATGGCGCGAATTTACTTGGAAACACCAACTAACCGTATTGGTGCCAAAAATAGTATCTCATGATGGCGCCTTATTATTTATTACGGGGGGAAGCATAAAGGATGGCTCTCCCAATTGGTCGTCCAATAAAGAAAATAAAAGAGCACAAAGTTTTAATCATATCGCAGATAAAAACCAAGCAATTGTAGCGATTATAAAACAAGTTCCTAATCAGCCTCTCTATGATGGGATGGTAGAGGATGAACTCATATCCTATACCCTACACAATTATAAAAATGACAAAGATTTAACTTGGCCTCTCCTTTTCCCTATGGTAAAGAGTGCGGTAAGGGCTATGGACGCCATACAGGAGTTTAGCGATAAAGAATTAAAACAACCAATTACACGTTTCACTGTTTCCGGAGCCTCTAAAAGAGGGTGGACCACTTGGCTTACTGGTGCTAGTGATAATAGGGTTACCGCAATTGCTCCTATGGTTATAGATGTGCTTAACATGCCTGTAAGCTTAGATTATCACATTACTGCTTGGAATGAATACAGCGTGCAGATTAACGATTATATAAAATTAGAAATTCCGCAAACTGTACGCTCTGCAGACGGAAATGCCCTAACCCAAATGATAGACCCTTACTCATATAGGGATCAACTTACTATGCCTAAATTGATATTTATTGGTACTAATGACGAATATTGGCCAGTAGATGCCGTTAAAAATTACATAGATGATATTCCGGGAGAAAACTACCTTCATTATGTCCCCAATGCTGGCCATGACCTTGGAGGAGGAGAACAAGCCCTTAGGGCACTAAGTGCTTTCTGGGGGAAATCATTGAACGAGGAACCCCTATCCCCTTTAACCTATAATATATCCACGAACACAGAATTGGCTACCCTTACTGTACATACCACGGCAAAAGAACTACAAAACGCCTATTTATGGTCCGCAGATTCCGAAGATCGAGACTTTAGGGATGAGGAGTGGTCACCTATAAAAATTGACATCACAGATCCGGAAAGTATTATTTACAATATACCCTTCCCTGAGAAAGGATATAAGGCCTTTTATATCGATTTGGAATATACCGATTCCAATGGAGAGCTATACACAAAGAGCACTAGAATGTATGTAACGGATACCAATGAAGTTCTTTAATAAAAAAAGCAGGATTTGGGTAGCGAGCTTTACCGCCCTATTGCTATTAAGCTCACTTTTTTTGTGGCTATCCATATTTAATACTAAGCAAACTATAGCCGTAACTAGTTACTATGAATATGATAAGGTAATCCCCCTAAAAGACACTTTAGCCCTACTTGAAGAAACTGATGTTTTTAAATTATATCATTTAAAGTATACTAGTGTACACAACAAAATGGTAACCGGTTTATTGAGTATTCCTAAAAATGAAAAAGCGCCTTACCCTGTAATCATCCTAATGCATGGTCTCGGAGACCATAAAGAGGTAGATTATGTTACATACGGTAATTCCCTCTTCACTAAAAATGGATATGCTGTCTTACGATTAGATATGAGCAACCATGGGGAAAGAAAAGACAAGTTTTATGATTTTAACCTTACAGGAGACTATAAATATTGGACTAGGGAGATTGTATCCCAGACTGTTTTTGATTTAAGACGTGCTGTAGATTTTATTGAAACCCATAGCGAATTGGACCCAACAAGAATTGGTTATTATGGGATTAGCTTAGGTGGAATTACAGGCACTATATTTTGCGGAGTAGAAAAGCGAGTAAAAGTACCTATTGTGGCATTGGCGGGAGGCCAATTAAATTTACTTTATGGAAAGGCTGCCTTTTCCCAGAAAGCGAAGGAATTTACCAGTATTATTGAACCGCTAAACTTTGTAAAACAAATTAGCCCACGCCCTTTTTTAATGTTAAATGCCAAAAATGATGAAGTAGTCCCGCCAATGATGTCCAAATTACTTTACAAGAAGGCAAAGCAACCTAAAGAAATAATATGGTACAATGCCAAACATAGGGATGCTCCTTTGGAAAAAATTTATGGAGATGGCCTAAACTGGTTTATTAAACATTTATAATCAACAAAAAATATAACCATGATAAAATCACACAAACCTAAAATTATCCTAGGCATTTGCCTATCTATATTCTTAACGGGATGCGGAGAAAAGAAAAAGAATAATCAGGCTACAACAACCTCAAAAGATACCGTAGAAAAACGTGTAGAAATCCCCACTACATGGGCAGAAAAATTAGGTTGGCCGGCAGGAAAAAAAGTTATTATGCTCCATGCCGATGATATTGGTATGTGTCCAGAAGCCAATATTGCGGCAAAAGCACAACTAACCTCAGGTCAAATTCAGTCTGCAGCAGTTATGATTCCTTGTCCAAATGCAGAAGAATTTATTAGCTGGGCCATAGAAAACCCAACAATGGATATAGGCCTCCACCTTACCCTAACTAGCGAATGGAAAGACTATCGGTGGGGACCGATTACCGATAAAACCGAAGTTCCGGGCTTAATAGACCCTGAAGCTAAATTATGGCGAAGCGTTCCCGAAGTGGTACAACACGCCACTGCCCAAGAAGTGGAAAAAGAGATACGTGCTCAAATAGAACAGTCCATAGCTTGGGGCTATACTCCACATCATATAGATACCCATATGGGAACGCTTTACGGCGATCCCAGTTTTGTAAAAGCTTATATAAAAGTAGCACAAGAATATGGCATCCCAGCCAATATTATTGATATTTCTAATCCAAAAGTATTAGCTATATTTAAGGAGCAAGGATATCCGTTAGATGATTCGGTAGTGAACATGATTGCGGACTACACCCTCCCCAAATTAGACTTTTTCACTAGTGCGCCTAAGGCGAAATCCTACGAAGAAAAAGTAGAAAACTTTAAAGCATTAATCTTAGGATTAGAACCAGGACTAACCGAGATTATTTTCCATCCCTCCGTGGAAACAGAGAATTTAAAAGGCATAACCAATTCATGGCAAGAAAGGGTTTGGGAAGCTAAGATGTTTGGAGATCCAGAGCTAATAGAATTCTTTAAAAAAGAGGATGTTATCTTTACCAATTGGAGAGAGATAATGAAACGATTTAAGGAGATGAAAATATAGTAGCAAATAGCAATATTGATACGCTACGAATCATTCCATAGAAAGAAGCCACAAGAAGTTCTTAAATCTATTATCAGGTAGTATTGGTTAGTTAGATTAGATCTAAAACATCTAATTAAGCTGAGTCAATATATGATGCATATAGCATAATATATACGAAGCAATTGTACTTGCTATATGCTTTATTTGTTAGTCGTGGATGGACTACCATCCTGAAGATTTAGGATTAATAATTAAGATATTATAATTATTTATGAATACTACCTCTGGAATTATCCTCGCTATTTCACTTATCATTATCATGTTTGGAATGGGATTATCCCTTACCCTTTCAGATTTTAAAAGAGTATTGATTTATCCAAAAGCAATGATTGTGGGACTTTCTTGCCAAATAATCTTATTACCTTTAATTGGATATCTTATAACCGTATATTTAAACCTGTCCCCTACCACCGCCGTTGGCGTGATGTTATTGGCTGCATGTCCTGGAGGCCCCACCTCCAATATGTTGTCTTACTTAGCAAAGGGCGATCTGGCGTTGTCCGTTTCTCTAACGGCAGTATCAAGTTTACTCACCATTATTACCATACCAATTATTGTACAATTTGCGTTAGTAGAATTTGCTAACCAAAGTCTAGCAGTTTCTGTAGATGCCCTTACTATGGTAAAGCAATTATTTATTATCGTCTTAATCCCAGTAGGTCTAGGGATGTTGGTAAAAGGACAGTACCCACTTTTTGCTCATAAGATGGACAAGCCTGTAAAAATTGCTTCAGCCATAATATTTGTTCTAGTAATTGTAGGGGTAACTATTAGTATTAAAGATGTATTTATGAGTTACTTACAAGAGGCTGGACTGCCAGCAATACTGCTTAATATAAGCACTATGACCCTAGGGTTTCTTTTGGCTGTTTTATTTAAATTATCCAGACCACAGGCTATAAGTATATCTATAGAAACTGGAATTCAGAATGGGACATTGGCCATAACTTTAGCAACCATAGCTCTTAATAATGCTGAGTATTCCATAGTACCTGCAATTTATGGCCTTCTTATGTTCGTAACTGCCTCGGTCATCATATTTATCAGAAAGCCACTTGGTGTAAAAAACGAAATAAGCGCCTAGAAGCAACTCTATTTTAACTCCCCTCACCCCAGTTTATGAAAAAACGCCATCTGATTGTAGTTATTATTCTATTCATCTATTTCGTGATTTCTTTTCTGACCAATATTATAGAGCCATTAATTCCAGATCTTATTACGGACTTTAAGGTGAGCCTTACCATGGCAGCATTATTACCCTTTGCTTTCTTTGTCGCTTATGGATTATTTTCTATCCCATCTGGGTTAGCTGTAGATAGATATGGAGAAAAGGCCTCCATTTTAGGTGCTTTTTTTATTGCCTTTTTAGGTGCAATATTGTTCTCTTTAGTCCCTACTTTTTCCATAGCTTTACTTTCCCTGTTCTTAATTGGCTCTGGCATGGCCATGTTACAAGTTGCAATTAACCCATTATTAAGGATTGCAGGAGGAGGAGAAAATTTTGCTTTCAATTCTGTATTGGGACAATTAGTCTTTGGAGCAGCCTCCTTTGTGAGCCCTATGCTTTTTTCCTATATGGTTTTAAATTTAGAGAGCTTTTCCGGAACAAATAATAGTAATTTTATTATCACTCTCTTCCATAATTTGGTACCTGCCGAAATTCCTTGGGTCTCCTTATACTGGATCTTTGCTATAGTTTGTTTACTGATGTTAATCCTGATCTCACCTATAAAACTTACTAAAGCAGAACGAAACGATGAAGAAAAAGCAGAGAACTGGGATACAAACAAAAAGCTATTAACAAATAAAAAGGTAATTCTTTATTTTTTTGCCGTGTTTGCTTATGTTGGCACCGAGCAGGCTATAGCAAATTGGACACCTCAATTTTTATATGAATACCATGGATTGGATCCGCGATTAGAAGGAGCGAGCACTATTTCTCTTTTTTGGGGATTTTTAACTATAGGCTGTATCTTAGGTCTTATCTTACTAAAGCTAATGAATAGCAAATTAGTATTAAAACTTTTTTCGGGAGCTACTATCCTGAGTCTTACCGCTGCATTATTTGGATCGGCACAAATAGCACTAATTGCATTTCCTATGGTTGGTTTTTTTGCTTCTGTGATGTGGTCCTTAATTATTTCGCTAGCATTAAATTCCTTTCAAAACAATCATGGGGCATTATCTGGTATTCTCTGTACGGGAATTATTGGCGGTGCAATAATACCTCTGATTGTAGGCACAATTGGAGATGCTATAAATCTCCGAGTCGGAATGCTTTTTTTATACTTAACCCTAAGCTTTATATTTAGTATTGGATATTGGGCCAACCCGCTGATTAAGAATGAAACCATTAAACTAAAGGATCTATTTGGAGCACAAACTCCCCCTAAACCCTTTAATAACCATAAAAACACTATTCACTAACCAATTTATTAAAATATGAAAAGGCAAACTATAATTCATGCTAAACCTCAACATCAAATTAAAAAGTACATTGGGATGAAATCACTATTCTTTTTATGTTCTTTGATACTCGTATCTTGTAAAGGAAAAATGGAAAAATTACCAGAAGTTATTCCCTTAGACCATCCTGCTATTATAGAACAAGAATTTATATACAACTTAGATAAGGCACTTACACCAGAGTGCCATGCCTCTACTGTAGAAGTAAGTAACGGCACTGTAGTTGCTTCTTGGTTTGGAGGCACTAAAGAAAAGAATGACGACGTTGGAATTTGGTTATCCCGAAAAACAGGTGATACTTGGTCTACCCCTGTAGAGGTGGCGAATGGAATACAAGACGATGGCTCTAGATTTCCGTGTTGGAACCCTGTGCTATTTAAGCCAAAAGGGCAACCCCTAATGTTATTTTACAAAGTAGGTCCCGATCCCAAAGAATGGTGGGGTCTTTATATGACTTCCAATGATGATGGAAAAACATGGTCTACCCCTACAAAGCTCCCTGATGGCGTCTTGGGACCAATTAAAAATCAGCCTATACAAATGGCTAATGGAGAGATAATATCTCCTTCTAGTACAGAAAGTGATGAGGACGGATGGCAGATACATTTAGAACATAGTTCGGACTCGGGTAAAACATGGCACCGTACAGAATCTCTAAATGATGGAAAAGAGTTTGGCGCCATACAGCCGGTAGTATTAAATTATGGGAATGGAAAACTACAGTTATTGAGTCGCACCGAAAACGAGGTAATCTCCCAAAACTGGTCTAATGACTATGGCAAGACCTGGAACAAAATGACCGCTACGGAACTCCCCAATCCAAACTCGGGCATTGATGGAGTAAGCTTAAAAGATGGCCGACAATTATTGATATATAACCCTACAGGGAAAAACTGGGGCGACCGAGTACCTTTAAGTTTGGCATTATCTACGGATGGCAAAAAATGGAATAGGGCACTAGATTTAGAACCACTTCGCGAAAACACGGATAAAGAAGGGGAAGAGTACTCCTACCCTACTATGCTTCTTGCCGATGATGGAATGGTTCATATTGTATATACTTGGAATAGGAAAACGGTAAAATACATAAATTGAGTTAGTCACTTAAATGCTGTATCTTGTCACCAATAAAACTAAGCATTATGGAACAATTTACAGGGCAAAGTATACTGAACTTTATAAAGG
>NZ_AUKX01000028.1 GCF_000424985.1 Arenibacter latericius DSM 15913 | reverse complement strand
CGCCAGCGGACCTCCACACCATCGTGGTTCTGCGCCAGCAGACCCCACCTACCAGCGAGAGCATATCGTGACTTGTCACGACAGCCACCATACGGCCGCATCGCGGTCGCACCTTACTAACCTATCATCAATTGATGAGGCCGATCCTTCATTAGTAGTAGTAGTAGTAGTAGTAGTAGTAGTAGTAGAGCATCCAAACCCTATCCTCCAATGATGAGGCAGCCACTTTATAAACAGGCAGACACCAACTAAGCGGCATCCACCGAGGTTCCGCGCTAGCGGACCTCCACACCATCGCGGTTCTGCGCTAGCAGACCCCACCCACCAGCGAGAGTGCATCGTGACTTTGTCACGACAGCATCCCGACGGCCGCATCGCGGTTGGACCCAACTAACCCCAGTATCAATTGAAGAGGCCGCTACTATAAAAGAAGATAGTCTCTACCTAATTGGTACTGGCTAAAAAACCTCAACAAGCTGCGTTAGCGATCGCAGTGGCATCCCCGCAGCAACGCAAGGGATATAACGAAGAGCGCGACCTGACGAAGGAAGGGAACGCCCAAATCAAAAATACATCTAACATTCCACCTCTACAATGCATATTGACTTACACAAGTTTTAATACTTCTCATGAATGGGAAATAACACCTTTTGCATTTCCCGCTTTAAGTCATTAGAGCTTATAACGTAGTTATTATGCATAAAGCTAAAATAAAGTACCTTATTACTTTTCGTCAGCAGGTATCCACTTAAACAATGGGTACCGTTTAGCGTACCCGTTTTCGCATAGATATAAGGACTAGGTCCCCCAGAATGATACCAGGATTTAATAGTTCCTGTTTTTCCTCCAGCTGGGAAAAAATCATATATCTTTTCTTCAGGAACTTCTTCCCTAATTTTCTTTAATAGGGCAATAATACTTCTCGGCGTAAATTTATTATAACTAGAAAGTCCTGACCCATCTACCCAGACTGGCTTATCGGGCAAATCATTTAAGTAATTATCAAGAGAATAGTTTATCACTTTCCTTATATTTAAGGTATCGAACAATTGGTCTGAAGCAAGAACCAACAATTGCTCTGCCAGAAAATTATCACTTATAACCATCATCTGCTTAAAAAGCGAATCGGTTTCCACTCCCCTAAGCTTAGCATATGGAAGTCTTTTAGCCAAGCTATAGTCTATTTTTTGCACATCCTTCCCAAGGGTATCTTTCAACATCTCTAAGGTAAGCTGAGAAGAAATCGCATACGGACGATCCGTTTTGAATTTCACAGAGTCCCCTACTATATTATATTCAAAAACATTACTATCCTTTTCCCTATTAATAATATAACTACGGGTGGACAACTCTTTATTTGGTCTTACATTACCCCCAAAGAAGAGCGGCGAATAACTAATATCTTTATCTTCCGCATTTTTAGTAAATCGAACTATATTCCCATACATTGGGAGGGCTGACCTTTGAGGCCCGTAATAATACTTATACCAACTCCATGACCAACCCGATCCATAGGCGGTAACCTCATCAGAATTATCTGCCCAATACAATTTTTTATCGGTGGACTTCAATAACTCCAAAGCACTAACATCATTAAAATCTGGATGAAGAAAAGCCGGATTACCAGTCCCCCAGAATATTAATGAATCGTTTTGCTCCCTGTAGTTTAAGCTATTTACATATTTGTCCAAAATTTTATAAGTAGTATAAAAAGTAAACATCTTTGTATTGGAGGCTGGGGTAAAATACTTATCCTCGTTTTGTGCATACAACACCTTATCCTTTTCTGGGTCGTAAATAACTACACCAGTAAATCCCTGATTAAATACTTCGGATTTCTTAATTGGCTTCATTAGGCGTTTGGTTGCACAACTTGATAATAGAATGCAGAATAAAAGTAAACGGAAAATATTTTTCATACTATAACATTTCAAGCTTTAAAAATAGAAAATCTCCCGCTGTGTGCGGGAGATTTTAAATCATTTTAATTAAACAGTCGTTTTCTTAATTGGCATCCCAAAAAATTCGATCCAACAAGGTAACAGACGGAACATTATTTCCATTTCTACTAATTTCACTATCAGGATAACTTAATCTTCTAATAAATTGTCCTCCAAGGTCCGGGTTAAGGTTAGCTGGCACAGTCATATCTTTATATTGATAGTTGAACCTCCTGGCATCATTCCAAGATTCTCCATGTAAAAATAGAGCCACCCATTTCTCCTTAAAAATATCATCAATAGTAAAAGCTGCCTCTCCCATACTTACAGCAGGACTTGCCAAATAGGCGTCTATCTCTGCTTGTGGGACCTCTAACATTTCCATATGCGCAACAATCCCATCCAAATAGGCCTGATACGCTCTAGCCTTATCAACATCAAATGCCGCTTCGGCCTCAATGAATTTTTGCTCACTATAAGTAGCAATCAACAGTGGAGAAGTAACCGAAGTGTAATATTGCCCTTGAATCAATGTTGACCTAGCTCCCTGCTCCGGAGCATTCCCTCTACCTGCACCATTTGGAGTACCCACATATTCTCCATCATCAGTAGTACCTACCATTAATTTTAATCGCGGATCAACATCGGGATAGGAAGTACCATCCAGGGCTTCAATGAATTGCTCACTGATCCAACCATCCAACAGCAAATTAGCATTATTTCTTGCCGCATTAGACCATGGATTAATAGATTGCTCAAAGAAGGAAACCTGTGCATTGTCTGCATTGCCACTAAAACCATTATCAATAGCCGATAACACTTCATTAGCATTATAATTTGAGGTTGCTTTTTGATGGATCATATATCGTGCCTTTAACATATTACCAAAGGATATCCATTTATCTACATCTCCTTGAAATATAAAATCATCATCTCCCATAGAAACGGTAGTTGCCCCTTGAAGATTCTGAACCCCTTGGTTCAAAAAATCCATAACCTTTGCATAAAGCTCTACATCGGAATCATACTTAGGTGTTACTGTCTCGAACCTAAAACTTTCTGAGAAAGGAATATCTCCAAAAAGATCTACTGCCATTCCTAAATTTAACCCCATTAAAATTTGAGCAGCACCCGTATAGTGATTTGCCCCTAATTCTTCAGACTTATCCATCATTATAGTTAAATCTGTCATTACATTATACAATCTAAACCATGTAGTACCATAACTCACAGGCTCCATTGTATCTCCTGAACTTCCTGGATTTGGGGAAGCCAAGTATTGTACATAATAGGACGTAATATCCCCCACCCTATACTGATTGTACGCAGTTTCATAGGTGCTATTAATCATTAGACCCGATATTGGTGCATCCTCCGGGTTGTTTGGATTTTCATTCACATCCAAGTAAGAATCACAGGAACTTGCAATAAACACAAGGCCAACACCTAGCACTTTTCCTATTCTATTTATTATTTTCATATTGCTGATTTTTATATTTTTTTTAATTCCACACATTTTTCCGTTCTAGAAATTTTAATTGGTTACCCCTTATTAAGAGCATAAATCCCCATATTAATAGAGGTACTCCCAACACCTAGATTGACTCCTTAAAACCCAACATTCAAAGTCATGAAATAGCTTTGGGTTCCAGGAAATCCAAGGCCGGTAAAACCAATAGCGTTTCCACCTGCACCAGCAGAGAAAGACTCCGGATCAAATCCGTCCCACGGACTGTATAGAATAATATTATTTGCCGCTACAGAAATTCGCAAGGAAGAAAATGGCGTACGATCTAAAATCTTATCGTTAAAGTTATAGGCAAGCGAAACACTCCTTAGCTTAATATAACTGGCATCATATACAAAATTCTCACTAATTCCTCTATAGGTATTTCTCCAGAAACCAGCACCATAATCTTTACCATCTGGACTTTCACCTTGGCCTAACCACACTTCTTTTGTATTGGGCGTACCATCTTCCAACACTCCATCAAACACTCTATAGTCGTTTCTGACTGCGGTATACTCATTTTTACCAAAGGCAGAGAGGAAATTGTCAAATTGATTATACTGCTTCAACCCTGCTCTAAAATCCATCATCACATTAAGATCAAAATTCTTATAGCTAAGCTCATTACGCAAGCCGCCTATCCACTTCGGTACCGCATTACCAATAATAAGCTGGTTTAGATTTCTTTTTGGGAAGCCATCCTCTCCAATTATAATAGGCAAGTCGCTTTCTACAAAAATACTGTTAGGATCTCCACCGTATCGCGCATAACTGGTACCGTAAAGATTACCATAGGCTTCGCCTTCTATCAATTTCATGGTAACCCTACTTCCGGCATAACCAGATTGACTCCCCACAACAATCTCATCAATTCCTTCACGAATAGATTTCACTTTGTTATTGTTGATTGATACGTTGGCAGACATCTTCCAATTAAAATCAGGACCCTTCACAACATCTCCTCCAAGTACAAGTTCCAATCCATTATTCTCTATCTCTCCTGCATTGGTAATGTATGAGGAAAAGCCAGTAACATCAGAAACAGGAACTGGTATAATTTGGTCTTCTGCGTTAGACTCGTAATAGGTAATATCCATATTCAATCTATTCTCAAAAAATGCCAATTGAGCACCAAATTCAATAGAAGTAGTCAACTCTGGTTTTAGAGCGGGATCCCCAAATGCATCATTCCTACTAAACCCTACCTGTCCGTTCAACGGATACACACTTGGTGAAACAAAGGTAGCCCCCAAAACATGAGGATTGGTATCCTTACCTACTTGCGCCCATGAGGCCCTTAACTTACCAAACGTAAACCAGTCAGGAGTGGTTAAGTGGTCACTAAAGACATAGCCCAAGTTAAATGAAGGGTAAAAGAAAGAATTATTATCCTTTGGAAGGGTAGAAGACAAATCGTTTCTTCCTGTAATATTCAGGTACAAATAATTCTTATAGTTTACCATTAGATCTCCATAAAAACCAACCAGTCTTCTAATACTACTACCTTGACTTGCAAAAACCTGCTTGGTATTATTTACATTATAAAATCCTGGAATAACAAAATCTTCTCCACGAAGTGTAGTTCTATCATATTTTCTTTCAAAAATATCATTACCTAATCTAAGGGTAGTATCCCAATCATCACTGAATTTTTTACTTAGTGTAATATAAAAGTTAGAAGTGATATCCATACTATTTATCCTAGTCTCTTCTAAATATCCAGTAGAACTCAATGCTTGCTCTCCATCTATTCCTTTTGGACCCGGGGTAACCTCGGTTCTGGAATCGCTAAAAAAGTCGGCACCTACTCGATATGAAAGCATCAACCAATCTGTTGGAGAATAATTTAAATTTAAGTTCCCGATCATCCTATTCACATCATCCTTATAAGTACTAAAACGAGCATCGTATACAGGGTTGGTATTACCATATGTCTTCATGGTACCGTCCGGATTAATATAATCCCTTACATCTGTAGTCTCAGACCAATACATCATTCGCTCCATATAGCGATCATGCGGCACCCTATTTCCTCCAGAATTAGAATAATTTACAGAAGCACTAAAATTAAATTTCTCACTCATGGTTACACTTCCAGAAAGTTTAGCAGTAGTTCTACCCCAAGTACTGAAAGGAATTATTCCTTCTTGATCAAAATTTCCAAAAGACCCATAGAAAGTAGCCTTATCACCCCCACCGGAAATACTTAGACTATTGTCCGTTTGCATCCCAGTATCAAAGGCGCGATTCCAGTTATCTTGATATTTATGCCCTGGCACTGTTTTAGCTACCTCTGAAATTGGCGCCCCCCAACTTGGCCAGAAACTAGTAGGATCATACTCCCCACTAAACCCTTGTCCGAATTGATCTTGTAATTTTGGTAGGCGGTTTAAATCCTCAAAGCCAATGGAAGAGTTTAGGTTTACTCTAATCTGTCCCTTCTTTCCTTTTTTAGTAGTAATAATCACTGCACCGTTTGCAGCACGCACTCCATAAAGAGCAGTTGCAGCAGCCCCTTTTAGAATTGACATAGATTCCACATCGGCGGGGTTAATGTCGGCTGCTCTATTGGTAAGTCCACGAGGAGTACCACTAGACTCTACTGTAGAGTTATCTATAGGAACTCCGTCTACCACAAATAGTGGTTGATTATCTGCTTGTGGGTCTAAAGAGTTTATCCCTCTTATTACAATTCGCGCACTCTGACCAGGAGCCCCACCGGAATTAGTAATCTGTACCCCCGCAACTTGTCCTTGCAAGGCACTCACTAAGTTTGTTTGTTTAGAGCTGGTTATTGCCTCTGCATCAATACTCTGAGCGGCATAACCTAACGCTTTCTTTTCTTGAGATATCCCAAAGGCGGTTACAATTACTTCACCCAACTGCTCAGAGTCTTCCTCCATGGTAACGTTAATTACTTTAGCAGACCCTACGGTTATACTTTGACTCTTCATTCCCAGGAAGGAAAATCTAAGCACGTCGCCCGAGCTAGCAGCAATCGCATAATTACCATCGAAATCTGTTGTTGTCCCTGTTATTGTCCCCTCAACAAGAATAGTCACCCCGGGTAATGGGGTCCCTGAATTGTCAGTTACCACCCCAGCAACATCTTGACTGTAGGATTTAAAGAGAAACAAAAGAAAAGTACATACTAAAAAGGTATTCTTCATGAGTTTTAATTTAGTTGATTAAAAATCAAAAATTATAAAATTTAATTACACAATCAAACAAAAAGCTAAACAAATGTTAAATAAGGAACAAACTGTTATATTTGATAGTTTTTTTTCATAAATATTATGGATTTGAAATGAATTTCACACTCTTAAAAAACATTTATCAAAATTAGCCTCTAAATCATTGCGCATAAAAAGTCGCAATAGCCCCTCTAAAATTTGTCACATCACTCTATGAATATCCTCTCTAAATATTTAAAAACCAATGTTTCTTAAAGTAATCTCGGCCTATTTTTGCTTTAAATTGATAATACCTTCAAATTTTTCGCATCACCTTCCCAACAATTATGGAGAAACTACGTAAAATAGAAATTCATTTCAGTACAACTTTGCCCAACTAAACGCTTTACAATATCTTTGCAGGTGTTAAAAAGAATCCTATGATCAAAATTACTTTACCGGACGGAAGTGTTAGGGAATATGCAGAAGGAACCACTCCATTGGATGTGGCCAAAAGCATAAGTCAAGGTTTAGCAAGAAATATTATTTCTGCAAAATTCAATGGTGTAACAGTTGAGACCGTTACCCCCTTAAATGAAGATGGCTCTCTAGTTCTTTTTAGCTGGAATGATAAGGAGGGAAAGACTGCCTTTTGGCATTCCACTTCCCATGTGGTTGCACAGGCCTTAGAAGAACTCTATCCTGGAATAAAACTTACCATTGGTCCTGCGATTGAAAATGGGTTTTATTACGATGTGGACTTCGGTGATAAAACCATATCCGAAAAAGATTTTCCCGCTATAGAAAAGAAAGCCATTGAAATTGCTAGAGGAAAGCACGATTTTAAAATGCGTTCTGTTAGCAAGGAAGATGCCTTAAACCTCTACCGTTCTCAAGGGAACCAATATAAGGTAGAGTTAATTGACAACTTAGAAGACGGGACCATTAGCTTTTGCGACCATAATACCTTTACCGACCTTTGCCGTGGAGGACATATTCCTAATACCGGGATAATAAAGGCAATAAAAATATTAAGTGTAGCAGGAGCTTATTGGAGAGGAGATGAAAACAACCCCCAATTAACTAGGGTATATGGAATTTCTTTTCCTAAACAGAAAGAGCTTACCGAATATTTGGAACTGTTAGAAGAAGCAAAAAAACGCGACCATAGAAAGTTAGGAAAGGAATTAGAATTGTTTACCTTCTCACAAAAGGTAGGGCAAGGTCTTCCCCTATGGCTACCAAAAGGAGCTGCTTTAAGAGATAGATTAGAGCAATTTTTGAAGAAGGCACAAAAGAAAGCAGGATATCAAATGGTGGTAACTCCACACGTGGGTCAAAAGGAGCTATATGTTACCTCTGGACATTATGCCAAATATGGAGAGGATAGCTTTCAACCGATAAAAACACCTAAGGCGGATGAGGAGTTTTTATTAAAACCAATGAACTGTCCACACCATTGTGAAATTTACAATACCAAACCGTTTAGCTACAAAGATCTTCCTGTTCGTTATGCTGAATTTGGTACTGTATACCGCTATGAGCAAAGTGGTGAGCTTCATGGTTTAACCAGAGTACGTGGATTTACTCAAGATGATGCACATATTTTCTGCACCCCGGATCAATTGGCGGATGAGTTTAAAAAAGTAATTGATCTTACCTTATATGTATTAGGATCTTTAGGTTTTGAAAAGTTTACCGCGCAGGTTTCTGTTAGGGATCTAGAAAAACCAGAAAAATATATCGGTTCTGTTGAAAACTGGGAAAAAGCAGAAAATGCTATTATAAATGCCGCAAAGGATAAAGGGCTAGATTATGTCATAGAAAGTGGAGAAGCTGCTTTTTACGGACCTAAATTAGACTTTATGATTAAGGATGCTTTGGGTAGAAATTGGCAATTGGGTACTATACAGGTAGATTACAACCTACCCGAAAGATTTGACCTTACCTATAAGGGAAGCGACAACGAGTTACATAGGCCAGTAATGATTCACCGAGCTCCTTTTGGAAGCATGGAACGATTTATAGCATTATTACTGGAACATACTGGAGGAAATTTCCCACTTTGGCTCATGCCAGAACAGGCGATTATACTCCCTGTAAGTGAAAAACATGAAATATATGCCGAAAAAGTTTTAAATTCCTTGGAAAATAACGACATTCGCGCCCTCATTGATAATAGAAATGAGACAGTTGGCAAAAAAATACGGGAGGCAGAGATGAATAAAATCCCATTTATGTTAATTGTTGGTGAGAATGAAGAGAACGAAGAAACCATTTCCGTTAGAAGACATGGAGGTGAGGATCTCGGTTCCATCACCATAAAAGCTTTTTCTGACTTGGTAACTAATGAAATAAATAGTACCTTAAAGTCGTTTTAAAAAAAATAAGTTTAATTAAAAAAGTAGAGCCATAGCAATAAGAAAACGTTTTAGACCACAACCTAGAAGGGAGAATAAAAATCCCCACAACATCAATGAAAAGATTTTATCGCCCAAAGTAAGGTTGGTTGGCGACAATGTAGAGGTAGGAGTGTATAACACAAGGGAAGCCCTTGCCCAAGCCAAAGAAATGGAATTGGACTTGGTAGAGATATCCCCTAAGGCAGATCCACCAGTTTGCAAAATAATTGATTACAAGAAATTTCTATACGAACAAAAGAAGCGCGAAAAGGCTATGAAGTCTAAAGCGACGAAGGTTATCGTAAAAGAAATTAGATTTGGTCCGCAAACGGATGATCACGACTACGAGTTTAAAAAGAAACACGCAGAGAAATTCCTTAAAGATGGTGCTAAACTAAAAGCATATGTATTCTTTAAGGGAAGATCTATTGTTTATAAGGATCAGGGTGAAATACTCTTGCTTAGATTAGCTTCCGAATTGGAAGACCTAGGTAAGGTAGAGCAGATGCCGAGATTAGAAGGAAAAAGAATGACAATGTTCATTGCTCCCAAAACTAAAAAGTAAATCACTTTTTACTGGGAATACAAGAAAAAAGTAACCGGAATATTCCGGTTTAAAGATAGTAAGCGAGATAAATAATAAATAGGAAGCAAATGCCTAAACAGAAAACAAAATCTAGTGCCAAAAAGCGTTTTAAGCTTACTGGTACTGGCAAGATTAAAAGAAAGCATGCCTTTAAAAGCCATATTCTTACGAAGAAGTCTAAGAAGCGCAAGCTAGCGTTAACCCACTCTGCATTAGTGCATCAGTCGGACGTTAACAGTATTAAAGAACAATTACGTTTAAAGTAATCGTTCAGTCGGTAAATTATTAACCCTGGAGTTAGGCTGTAACATAGCATTAAGCTACAAGCAAACAAGTGTCGCATATAGACCGCCTACTACAAAAACAATTTAAATTATGCCAAGATCAGTAAATTCAGTTGCTTCAAGAGCTAGAAGAAAAAAAGTAATGAAGCAAGCCAAAGGTTACTTTGGAAGACGTAAAAACGTTTGGACAGTAGCCAAAAATGCGGTTGAAAAAGCAATGTTATATGCTTATAGAGACCGTAGAAATAAGAAAAGAACTTTCCGTTCTTTATGGATTACCCGTATTAATGCAGGTGCCAGAATGCACGGAATGTCTTATTCTCAGTTTATGGGTAAGTTAAAAGCCAACAACATTGAGTTAAACCGTAAGGTTTTAGCCGATTTGGCGATGAACCACCCAGAAGCTTTTAAGGCTATCGTAAACAAAGTAAAATAAATTAAATAACATATCTATCTCGCTTATAAAATCCCGTTCCTTTTGGAGCGGGATTTTTTTACCCATATTTGAACCTAAACTTGAAAAACAATAAAACTTATTTCAAAAAAGCCATCTAGCAATCTATTACACCAAGTAGCTTTATTATTGTAGTTCGTTCTTAGTTCTGTAGAATTTTTAATTCTTTTACACTCCAAAACAACTCACCACCAATTCTCGCCCTCTTGCATAATCCCTATGCTCACATAAATAAATTCCCTGCCATATACCTAAATTAAGTCGCCCGTTCGTAATTGGTATTTGTACTGAAGCCCCCATTAAGGACGATTTTATATGTGCAGGCATATCATCTGCCCCTTCATAAGTATGAATATAATAGGGAGCATTTTCCGGAACCATTACATTAATATGACTTTCAAAATCTGTTCTTACGGTAGGATCTGCATTTTCATTAATGGTTAAACTAGCAGAAGTATGTTTTATAAAAACCTGCAACATTCCTTTGTTGATCCGTCTTATCTCTGGCACATTGGTCAATATGGTATCAGTAATAATATGAAACCCTCTTTTATAAGGCGGTAAGTCCATTTCCTTTTGATAAAAATGCATACGAACAGTTTAAACGTTACCGCTAATTTCGGAATTATTATGAAACTAATTTCTGCTTTTAACTATAAAGACCATATTCACCTCGTGCCACAACCAAACAAGCAAATCTAAATCACAAAGTAATAAAATTAGTCCCTAGGTTATGTAAACTATGATCCTCACTCAAATGTGAAACTTTTAACAACTATGCTGTCAATAAAGATATATCCAATACCTTTGTTGGTTAAATACAAATGAATGGATTTTTCAAAAGTAAAAATGGTGGTAACGGATATGGATGGAACCTTATTAAATTCCAAACATGAGGTAAGCCCCGAATTCTTTACCCTATTTCAAAAATTAAAAGAACAGAATATAAAATTTGTAGCCGCTAGTGGTCGCCAATATTTAAGCATAGTAGAGAAACTAGACGCTATTAAGGACGATATTATTGTGGTGGCAGAGAACGGCGCCTATATACGTAAACGAGATAAGGAGATGCTCTCCACCCCCTTAGAAAATGGCACTATTTCCGAGGTGATGGATATTTTAAAAGATACTCCCAACGTACACGTTGTATTATGTGGAAAAGAGAGTGCATATATAAAAGGGGATTCAGAAATATTTAAAAACAAACTAAAGGAATACTATTCCGAATTTAGCATTATAGAAGACCTATCTACTTTTAACGGAGAAATCTTAAAGATTGCCCTTTTTCATTTTGAAAGCTCGGAAGATCATATTTACCCTCTAGTAAAACATTTAGAAAGTAAAATGAAAGTAAAGATCTCCGGGGAGAATTGGCTAGATATTTCTAGTATGAATGCTAATAAGGGGTATGCCTTGGAGCAATTACAACAGAAGTATAACATAAGCAAGCAAGAGACGATGGTGTTTGGCGATTATAACAATGACCTAGAAATGCTAACTAAGGGACACTTTAGTTTTGCCATGGAAAATGCACATCCAGACGTTATAGAAATTGCAAACTTCAGAACCAGCAGTAACGACGATAATGGAGTAGAACGCATTTTAGAACAACTTGTATTAAGTAAAACTAAAAGTAACACCTACTAAATAAGACTTTTACATTCTTTTTTAGTGGATCCTATAACACTTCAACGCTAAAATCTCCAAAGGTTTCACTTTGGAGATTTTTTGTTCATAATTTACTCGCAACCGAGCAGAATTCAGCTTGTAATTTTATTATTAGCACATCCGATTCCAATTTATACCGGTATTTTTAGATTAGGACTCTAAAATTTTATTACTTTAATACCAACTAAAATCAATTATAGTTCTATTCATTTAGGAGTAGGTCTTTTTTGGTATAGTTGCCCCACATCAACTAGCTATAGAAATAACTCTTAACAGTATACAGCGCTACTCTAAATTTCTAACCTACCATAATGAAAAACGTAAAATTAAAGACAAATCCGGAGGTAGCGTTAATATTCAACAACTACCCAAATACCGTATCCCAAAAGTTATTGTATTTAAGGACGTTAATACTAGAAGTTGCTAATGACAATAATGAAATAACAGATTTGGAGGAAACCACTAGATGGGGAGAGCCTAGTTATCTTACCAAAAATGGAAGCACTATACGTTTGGATTGGAAAATTAAACACCCACATCAATATGCCATTTATTTTAATTGCTCCAGTAGATTGGTGCCCACCTTCAAAGCAGTTTTTAAAGAGGTATTTACTTTTGAAGGAAATAGGGCCATAACTTTTAAGATGCAGGACACCATTCCTATTGAAGAATTAAAAATGTGTATTAGCACGGCTCTAACCTACCATAAAATAAAAACATTGCCTTTATTAGGGCTGTAACAGTTAGTTTATTACAGTTATTGATTGAAGTAAAATTATCTTAATCCACCTTTCAAAAGCAAGGTATAATATGCCTCCTCAATACAAATACTTCTTGGTACTTGTATTGGAATTAATCACAATTCTCACCCCAACTTCATCTATAAGAGCTACTTTTTAGGTCTTCTGATTTTTTTTCTTTGCCGCTGGGAACAATACATTGTTTAAGATGAGTCGATATCCCGGAGAACTAGGGTGCAATTCTAGCTCTGTTTTTGGGTCACCTACCCTATGCTGATAATCTTCAGGATCGTGCCCCCCATAAAAGGTAAAGAAGCCTTTACCTTTAACTCCGTGTATATAACGCGCTTCACCATTAATTTTATTTTCTCCTAACACCAATACCGTTGGTTTTATCTCTTCCCTAGTAAATGCAGTTGTTTGCCCCATAAATCCCTTAACCAGCGCGGTATGATTTTGGCATAGCATTGTAGGGACTGGGTCCCATTTTGCTGAAAAATCCATCAAAGAGAAATAATCTGATTCTTTCGAAATTTCACCTCTTTTACGAGTAGTATCAATAGAACTAAACTCGTACACCAAAGGATTTCTTTCCAAAATAAAATTAGTAAAGGCAAAGGTATTATCGTAATTCAATTTAGATTGGTAGTTAGCATCCGATGGATCTCCATCAAACATAGGCTCACATATATCTACGCCTTCTGCTGCCAACGCAATGTCGAAACTATCAGTAGCGGAGCACATGGCAAACATAAAACCACCCCCTATCACATAGTTCTTAATTTTCTGGGCTACAGCACTCTTCTGCTCTGAAACCTTATTAAAACCAAGTTTCTGAGCCATTGCTTCTGCATTTTGCTTCCCTTCAATATACCATGGAGCTGTTCTATAAGCTCCATAAAACCTTCCATATTGTCCGGTAAAATCTTCATGATGCAGGTGCAGCCAGTCATATAGCACCAATTGATCTTCTAGCACCTCTTCATCATATACTTTTTCATAAGGTATTTCCGCATAGGAAAGGACCATGGTTACAGCATCATCCCAAGGGGGGTTGTCTTTAGGTGTATACACTGCAATTTTAGGAGCTTTTTCTAATATCACCGATTCTTGATTTTGCGATGGACTACTTATTCCGTCTAAAATCTCTTGGGTTTGCCCATCGGATAAAATTTCAAAAGAGACCCCTCTAATCTGACATTCTCTACGGATATTTTCTCCGTCTGGCAGTAAAAATGAGCCTCCTCTATAATTTAATAACCATTGTACTTTTTGCTGTTTGGTAAGCACCCAATAGGTAATACCATAAGCCTTTAGGTGATTTTTTTGTCCTTCTGCATCCATAGGAATCAAAATAGAGGACGCATAAAGGGAGCTACCACACAAGAAACAGAGAATATAAAAAAAAAGGCCTCCAAAAAATTTCGGGGGCCAAATATTATTTTTCATTAAATATATTTTTATAATTTCCACTCCTAATAAAAAGAGGAGGTAATAGTAACTATCTTGTCACGATATCCTTAAAAAGGCACATCATTATCATCGGGCATATGGTCATTATTCATTGCGCTACCAAAAGCCTCACTAGCATCTGGCAACCCTTTAGTAATAAATGGATTATCATCATCTGCATTCATTTTGGACTGGAATTCGAAGGGGGAATCAAAATCATCCAAGTTATCGAACTTACCTAAATGCCCAAGGAATTTCAATCGAATATTCTCCAAGCCACCGTTTCTGTGTTTTGCCACAATAAACTCCCCTTGTCCAGCGGTCGGGGAACGTTCTTCATCATCCCATTCATCAATCTTATAATATTCCGGTCTATAGATAAAGGAAACGATATCTGCATCTTGCTCAATAGCTCCTGACTCCCTCAAATCCGATAGCACAGGACGCTTACTTCCTCCCCTAGTTTCCACGGCACGTGATAACTGTGATAGGGCTATTACTGGAACATTCAATTCTTTAGCCAAGGCTTTCAAGTTACGAGAAATGGTAGAGATTTCCTGTTCACGGTTACCCCCTTTTTGGGTTCCCCCAGCGGTCATCAACTGAAGATAATCTATCATAATCATCTTTATATTGTGCTGAGAAGCGAGTCGCCTTGCCTTTGCCCTAAGGTCAAAAATAGAAAGCGAAGGGGTATCGTCTATAAACAATGGAGCGGACTCCAAGGCTTTAACTTTTACATTCAACTGTTCCCACTCGTGTTTTTCCAATTTACCTGTTCTTAATTTCTCCGAAGACAGTCCTGTTTCCGAAGATATTAACCTTGTAATCAACTGAACAGATGACATCTCCAAGGAAAAGAAAGCTACACCTATATTAGAGTTAACAGCAACGTTTCTTGCCATAGATAGCGTTAGTGCCGTTTTACCCATACCTGGACGCGCTGCAACAATAATTAAATCACTTGGTTGCCACCCAGAGGTTAACTTATCTAACTTATCAAATCCGGAGGGAATTCCACTTAGTCCTTCCTTTCCGGCAATTTCCTCAATTCTTTTCTTTGCTTGGATTACCAAGTTCTGAGCAGTTTCTGCTGAACGTTTTAAGTTTCCTTGGGTAACATCATATAATTTTGACTCTGCTGCATCCAAGAGATCAAATACATCAGTAGAATCATCATAGGCCTCCTCGATAATCTCATTAGAGATTTTAATAAGACTTCTTTGTATATATTTTTGGAGAATAATTCGCGCATGAAATTCGATATGCGCCGAAGAAGCCACCTTTTGAGTAAGTTTTATAAGGTAAAAATCACCTCCAGCTTTTTCTAAAAGACCATCCTTCTTCAATTGAGAAGAAACGGTTAATAAATCTACAGGTTCGGAATTTTCAAACAGTTTAAAGATAGCTTCATAAATATATTTATGAGCTTCCTTATAAAAAACATCTGGATGTAGGATATCTATTACTTCATCTACACCTTTTTTATCAATCATCATCGCACCAATAACAACCTCCTCTAAATCAACAGCTTGAGGTGGAACTTTTCCTTTCTCGAGGCTAATAATGGTAGATTTATCTATCCGATGACCAATAACTGGGTTCGTTTTTTCCATGAGCACTAAATTAACAAATAAGAATTAAATGGGAGGTTAGGGATATCAACAGTTCATTAACAATCCCCGTGTTGATAAGTTACGAAAATTGTTCATAAGCAAAAAAAAACTGGAGAAATACTACTCCAGTTTTTTTCCGCCTGATAAAATGGGATGTTATCCATTAAAAACCCCCATGTTAGCATATTTATCCATTCGGTTATTTACTAAATCTTTTGGTGATAACTTTTTCAACTCTTCATAATGGGTCGAAATTTTATTTTTCACGATTTCGAAAGTTTTGTCACGGTTAGCATGTGCACCACCTACAGGTTCCTTCACAATCTCATCAATCAATTTCATCTTTTTCATATCGGTCGCCGTAAGTTTAAGCGCCTCTGCAGCTTGCTCTTTGTATTCCCAGCTTCTCCAAAGTATAGAAGAACAAGATTCTGGGGAAATTACCGAGTACCAAGTATTCTCTAACATTAACACCCTATCACCTACACCAATTCCTAAGGCACCACCAGAAGCACCTTCTCCTATTATTATAACGATAATAGGCACCTTTAATCGGGTCATTTCCAAGATATTTCTTGCAATAGCTTCACCTTGCCCTCTTTCCTCAGCTTCAATACCAGGATAGGCACCTGGAGTGTCTATTAAACATACTACAGGAACACCAAATTTTTCTGCAGACTTCATTAGTCTCAAAGCTTTTCTATAGCCCTCTGGGTTAGCCATACCAAAATTACGATACTGTCTAGTTTTGGTATTATATCCTTTTTGTTGTCCAATAAACATATAAGACTGATCGCCTATTTTACCGAGGCCACCAATCATAGCCTTATCATCCTTTACATTACGATCTCCATGAAGCTCCAAAAAGGTATCTCCACAAATAGCATTAATATAATCTAAAGTATACGGTCTATTAGGATGCCTAGACAGTTGTACACGTTGCCAAGCAGTAAGGTTCTTATAAATATCCTTGCGGGTATCCGCTAATTTTTTCTCTATCTGCTTGCAGGTTTCCGAAACATCAACATCACTCTCCTCTCCAATTATCATGCACTTATCCAGCTGCTCTTCTAGCTCTTTAATGGGAAGTTCAAAATCTAAATACTCCATAGGTCTACAGGTTTTGTTCTTTTCAATATCAGTAGGCAAATATAAAACTTTAAAGGGAAGCCACCCCCTTAGACTATTTTTTTTAATTTCTTTCTATTCTTTAATATTCCATTGGCCATTACTGTAGTAAGTATAATAATACCTCCTATATAGAAGCCTGGATTCATTTTCTCACTGTCTCCAAAGATCAGAAATGCTAGAATAATCCCATACACCGGCTCTAAATTAGTGGTTAACATCACCGTATAAGGACTTATAAACTTCATCACTTTTACTGAAGCAATAAAGGCATAAGCAGTACAAACAGAGGCTAGTAAAAACAAGTAACCCCAATCTGTGGTTGTTAAAGTAAAAAATTCTTCATTATACCTTCCTCTAAAGGAGAGATAGATAGTGAGCAATAATACACCACTTCCCAATTCGTAAAGCGAAATTATGGAGGGTTTATATTCCTGAGCAAGTTTACCGTTAATCAAGGAAAATACGGCGGACAGAAATGCAGAAACTAGCGCCAATACAATTCCATAAACGTAATTCCCCTGTACATTAAACATTACATAGAGCCCTAAAATTACTGCTAAACCAAATACCACCTCGTACCCTATCATTTTACGGCCATACCAAATGGGTTCCATCAAGGCAGTAAAAAATGCCCCCGTCGACATGATTGCTAGAGCTACGGAAACATTGGACACCTTTATCGCCATAAAAAATGTTACCCAATGCAAGGCAATTACTATCCCCGCCACTATCAGCATCACTAAGGTCCTTGGCGGTACTCTTAAAGAGAACTTCCGAAATTTAACATATACAAATATTAAAAGGAAAGCAATGCCCATCCTATACCAGACCAGAGGGAGAGCGTCTATAGTAATAAGCTTCCCCAAGACTGCTGTAAAGCCCCAAATAAAAACAATGAAATGTAAATGGAGGTAATTTCTTAGTTTAGCGCTTAGCATTTTGTAACAGGTAAAAGCCAATAATACCAAACAATACATTAGGGATAACAACCGCTAATAGGGGTGAAAAGCCCGACTGTTCTGCTAGGGTTCCAAAAACCTTATCAAAAAAGATATAGATAAAAGCTACCCCTATACCAAACGCTAGGTTAACCCCCATTCCACCACGTCGTTTTACAGAAGATACTGCAACGGCAATAATGGTAAGAATATAGGCTGCAAGAGGTAGAGCCCATCGCTTATATTTCACCAACACATAACTATTTATATTGGACGCCCCTTTTCGTTTTTGATCTTCAATAAACTTATTGAGTTCAAACATGTTTTTTGTCTCAGCAATATAAGACACAGGAGTTAGGTCGTCTATCTTAAAATTAAAGATAGTATCTAATCTTTTTTTGGTCTCTATCTGCTCTATTCCGTTTACCAATCTCCTCTTGGTATAGGAGGTAAGTCTATAGACGCTATCACTCTCCACCCATCTAATATTGGCAGCAGACATTTTAAAATTTAGGGTATTATCCTCATTAAAACGCTCCATAGAGAAATTATAACCAATTTGTCGAGCTGGATCAAAGCGACTCACATAGATGAAGTCGGTTTCATTTAATTGATTAAAGATATTGGTGGTAACCCTATCTTGCTTTCCTCTTTTCAGGTATTTAAATTTAAATTCATTGTAGCCAACACTTGCAGGAGGGACAATAAACATATTCATAAGGAACATGATTATTGCAATAATGGTAGCCCCTATCATATAAGGTCTCAAAAATCGACCATAAGACACTCCAGAGCTTAAAATAGCCACTATCTCGGTATTATTAGCTAATATAGAAGTAAAGAAGATAACCGATAGGAAAAGAAAAATGGGAAACAATATATTCCCTATTACCAGAGTAAAGTTCCAATAATAAACAACAATTTCTGCTAGGGGAACCTCATTATCTATCATTTTCCCAATTTGCTCAGCCAAATTTGCCATAATGCCTATAGGCACAAAGAGCATCAGCATCACAAAGAAGGTTGCCAGATAGCGTTTTAATATGTATTTATCTATTATGGTAAGCACCTATAATCTTTTATCCATTTGTTTTACCATCATGGTTTTCCACTCGTAAAAATCTCCCGCTAAAATATGCTTTCTTGCCTCTCTAACCAACCACATATAGAAACCTAGGTTATGAATGGTAGCAATTTGCTTCCCTAAATATTCGTTTGCAGCAAAAAGATGTCTTAGATAGGCTTTGGAGTACTCTCTATCTACAAAAGTGGTCCCCATTTCGTCTAAGGGAGAAAAATCGTCTTCCCACTTTTTATTTTTTATATTGATAGTCCCATGAGCGGTAAACAGCATACCGTTTCTTGCATTTCTTGTAGGCATCACACAGTCGAACATATCTACTCCCAAGGCAATATTTTCCAAAATATTGATAGGTGTCCCTACGCCCATTAGGTATCTTGGTTTATCCTCCGGTAAAATATCACAAACCACCTCTGTCATCGCGTACATTTCCTCTGCAGGCTCCCCTACTGAAAGTCCGCCTATTGCATTACCTTCTGCACCTACGCCGGCAATATATTCAGCAGATTGTATCCTAAGGTCTTTATAGGTAGATCCTTGTACAATAGGAAAGAACGTTTGCGCATAATCATAGGCAAATGGGGTTTTCTCCAAATGGCTTACACAACGGTCTAACCATCTATGCGTTCTATGCATAGATCTTTTGGCATAATTATAATCGCAGGGATAAGGTGTACATTCATCAAAGGCCATAATAATATCGGCCCCGATTACTCTTTGGATTTCCATTACATTTTCTGGAGTAAAAACGTGGTAAGACCCATCTATATGAGACTTAAACTTCACCCCTTCTTCTTTAATCTTTCTACTTCCGGAAAGGGAATACACTTGGAATCCTCCACTATCGGTTAAAATATTTCGGTCCCACCCCATAAATTTATGGAGTCCGCCTGCCTTTTTTAAAATTTCCGTTTTAGGCCTAAGGTATAAATGGTAGGTATTCCCCAGAATAATATCTGGATTAACCTCCTCTTTAAGTTCCTTCTGGTGCACCCCTTTTACCGATGCCACGGTACCTACGGGCATAAATATGGGAGTTTGTATTTTTCCGTGATCTGTTACTAGTTCTGCGGCCCTGGCCTTAGTTCTACTGTCTGAATGTTGTAAAGTAAATTTCAAAAAAAAGAGATTTAAAGCCGCAAATATAGTCAACTCCTTGTCATTAAGTTCCCAAGAAAAAAATAAAGTTGATGATTTAATTGGCAAAGTTGATAAAATATAATAACTCCTTCTTGCTTTCACAAAAGATAGCCATTACTTTTGGGAAGTTTAAAAAATTAGAGAAAAATGCCAAAACTTCAAGAATTACAAGATTTGACCGTTCAGGTACGCAGAGACATATTAAGAATGGTTCACAAAGTTAACTCCGGACATCCAGGAGGATCATTAGGTTGCACCGAATTTATGGTAGCGCTATATAATGAATTAATGGAACTTAAGGAAGGTTTTGATATGGATGGGAAAGATGAAGATCTTTTCTTTTTATCCAACGGCCACATCTCGCCGGTTTTCTATAGTGTTTTGGCAAGAAAAGGATATTTTCCTGTAGATGAATTAAATACTTTTAGATTAATTGACTCTCGTTTACAGGGGCACCCAACAACCCATGAGGGATTACCGGGAGTACGTATCGCTTCTGGCTCCTTAGGACAAGGAATGTCCGTAGCCTTAGGTGCAGCACAAGCCAAAAAATTAAATAAAGATTCAAAATTGGTTTATACTCTTCATGGAGATGGGGAGTTACAAGAAGGTCAGAATTGGGAAGCTATTATGTATGCTGCCGGAAATAAGGTAGATAATCTTATCTCTACGATTGACTATAATGGGCAGCAGATAGACGGAGCTACCGAGGATGTGTTACCTCTAGGTAATCTAAGAAAGAAATTTGAAGCATTTGGCTGGGACGTAGTAGATATTAAAGAAGGTAACAATTTAGAAGCCGTTATAAACGGAATGAAGGAAGCCAAAAGCAGAACCGGTAAAGGTAAGCCTGTGTGCGTGTTATTACATACCGTTATGGGGAATGGCGTTGATTTTATGATGCATACCCACGCATGGCATGGAAAAGCACCTAACGATGAGCAACTGGAGAATGCCCTATCGCAAAACCCAGAAACTATCGGAGATTATTAATCCAATCATTTCCTAATAACGATTAAGAAAAAACAAGATGAAAAAATATATAGATCAAGGTAAGAACGATACAAGAAGTGGATTTGGCGCCGGACTGGCCGAACTAGGTAGAAGTAACCCTAATGTGGTTGCCTTATGTGCCGATTTGGTAGGTTCTTTAAAAATGGAAAAATTTATTGAGGAAAATCCAGAGCGATTTTTTCAAATCGGAATTGCCGAGGCCAATATGATGGGTATTGCCGCGGGACTTACTATAGGTGGAAAAATTCCTTTTACAGGAACTTTTGCCAATTTCTCTACAGGACGGGTATACGATCAAATTAGACAATCCATTGCCTATTCTGGTAAAAACGTAAAGATTTGTGCTTCCCATGCTGGGGTTACCCTTGGAGAAGATGGCGCTACTCACCAGATATTGGAAGATATAGGGATGATGAAAATGTTACCTGGGATGACTGTTATTAATCCTTGTGATTACAATCAGACCAAAGCAGCTACCATTGCCATTGCAGAACATGAAGGACCAGTTTACTTGAGATTTGGTCGACCAAAAGTTGCTAATTTCACTCCCGTAGACCAGAAATTTGAAATTGGGAAGGCTCTTATGCTAAGTGAAGGTACGGATGTTACAATAGTAGCAACTGGCCATTTGGTATGGGAAGCATTAATTGCTGCTGAAAGCTTGGAAAAGCAAGGTATTTCTGCAGAAGTAATTAATATACACACCATTAAACCTTTTGATGGGGAAGCTGTACTAAAGTCGGTTAAAAAAACTGGATGCATCGTTAGTGCAGAAGAACATAACTACTTGGGTGGTTTAGGAGAAACTGTAGCCGGATACCTTGCTACTACACTTCCTACACCTCAAGAATTTGTTGGAACAAAAGACACATTTGGTGAAAGTGGCACCCCAGAAGAATTAATGTCAAAATACGGATTAGACAATAAAGCTATAGAAAAAGCCGTTTTAAAGGTGTTGAAAAGAAAATAAACCAACATTCAAGAGCAAAGAATAGCACTTGTTTTGAAAATTAGAAATACTATCATTTGCCCCGAATTGGAAATCTTTAACAAGAGATTCATTAGGGGCAATTTTGACTTTAGTCGATTTTAGGATTAAGTTTATTTTTATTTGAGACAAACTGGTATGAACATTGTATGTAATATTGAACAATGTTTTTTAAACTAAAAGAACACCTTATTATGATGAAAAAGACAATTTTATTGGCAGCTTTTGCTTTGGTGAGCATCACTGCATTCGCACAAAATGACCCAGGCTTTGGAATTAAAGGCGGTCTTAATTATGGCGCCAACGGCGATTATTTTGAATCTGCCGAGAACGCTTACAAGGATCCTAAGAGCAACGTTGGATACCACGTTGGTATTTTTGGTAAGATAGGAGATAAAATATATTTAAGGCCAGAGTTGGTGTATACCAAAACCAAGTCTGATTATGACAACAACAGCTTAGAGATGAGCAAATTGGATCTCCCTGTTTTACTAGGTGTCAATCTCGTTGGACCACTTCATGTATTTGCAGGACCTGCATTCCAGTATATTTTGGATACTGATTATGATGGAATTACCATTGGGGATGTAGAAAACGATTTCACCGTAGGCCTCAATATTGGTGCTGGAATCTCCTTCGGAAAGTTCGGAATAGACCTTAGATACGAAAGAGGCTTTAGTGAGAACGAGGTTACCGTGATTGATGGCGTATTTTCTGGAGACAGAATAGATACTAGACCAGATCAACTTATTCTAAGTGTTGCACTGAGCTTGTAACAATAACATCGCAAGGGTATTACCTAGCGAAAAACTTTATAACCGTCCATCAATTTAGTTTGTTGGGCGGTTTTTTTGTTATAGTATTAAGTAGTGAGTACTGAGTATTGAGTCCCTCCCTCGGGCAGGCCCGCGAACACGAACTTTAGCTAACGTAAGTTTTGGGTAGTTTTTTAATAATATCCTATTTAAATGGCGAAGCATATAAAGCTCCTCGCTTTCGCTAGTACAAAGTATTAAGTAGTGAGTAGTTAGATTTGTTTGTTACATACCTTTAACATCCTAACTTGATTTATTACTCCTTCACTTTTATGTAAAATCATTTGTAATGGTATTCCGGCTTTATACTGAAATAGATTGTTGAATTAAAATTCTTGGTCTTCGCTGCGGCTGGCTCCTCTAAACCAAGGCACACCGTACCTTAGTTTATCGGCCCTGTTCGTTTCTTTTATTCATACGCTTACTTATTGATATTAACGGAATTCATGAATGCATAGCATTTGGGCGAGCAAAAGAAACCGACGTAGGAGGTTCATGAATTCCTTTAAAAAAGAAATAGAAGTCTATGAACTAAATGAAAGCAAGTAGGTTAGAGAAATTGATTAAAAGCACTTATGATTCAATTACAAAACTAACAACATAATGCATGCCCAATATATGTTTAGATATTATCCTAAAAAAAACTGATATATGAAATTATAAACACACCTCCGTAAACCTCACAAAACCAAATTTTTACAGGTTTAGTTAGATGATAGTAGTGAGTAGTGAGATTTGTGAACGTCCCTGATATAGGTTGCCCACTATAAAGAAAAAATTAAATCATTTCTTTTCGCCCTGTGCTGAAGTTTACCTACCGTAGGTTGGTGCAGTATTAGCATAAGGGGTGTGATTTGCATTAAAATGCAAATTGGAGGGGAAGATGTTACAGCAGAGCTTTCGCTTGTTTATAGTGTAGAGAAGTTATTAATAAGACTTTGTATATTGCTAAGTTGAAGACTTCCAGTGAAGCCTTCTATCAATAGAATTAACCTTGCTGGTGAACTCAAACTAGGAATTAATCTAGCTTCCCAGATACGGTCAACTTTTCCAAGACCTAATAAAAGATATTGAATAGATTCATGGCAAATGAGAAAAACGGCTTTAGCCAAAGTTTTAAATCTTTGTTGTAGTGCAATAAACACCATTCGTAAATTAGTTCCTCCAGGAGATGAGAATTCTAAATCGACAAAAAATGAGGATTATAGCACAATGAATTACCCTAATTACAGCCAATTTACTAGGAAAGCATAAATAATTAATAATAAAGTCAGGGTCCGTTGAACATAATTATGTGTTAAGCAGATAAGAAGTCGCTCTCTTTATAATTGAAATTTATGTCTAAAACCGGTTAACTGTAATCAGGGTAGACATCCCTAATATAGGTTGACCACGAAAGACAAAATCCAGAAAAACATCACAAAAAGGAATAAAAAAACCGACTCCTGAATCAGATTCAAAAGTCGGTTTTAGTGTATTATAATTTGGGCTATCCCCAACTCTAATTACTTCACAATATTATCGTCCTCGTCTTCTTTTGTTTTAGCAACTAAAAGGTTTATCTCAAACAATAATGGGGCATACGCTTCTCCCACTGAAGAGCTCTGAAAATACGCCAAACCAGAAGGCATAATAATTAATCCGACACCACTACCTTCAACATCAAAGGTTCCATCACCGTTCTCGGTAATTTCCCCTCCAGCCTTAAATTGGGCTACCCCCTCTCTAAATCCAGTAACTGATGGAGCAGATTGCATTGAAATAGATCCTGGTAAATCAAACCAAGTTGGACTCCCAAACCTGCTATCGAAAACAGTACCGTTCAATCTGCTTCCCTTATAATTAAGATACACAGAATCTTTTACAGTAGCCTGATTACCAATTCCTTCTCTTGCAATTAAATAATATAGCGTATGCTCAACATCTACTTCTTCTGAGGGCAAATTTAGATCACTGGAAGAAACTTTAACCACTTTTTCAAGCACTTGCTCACTCAAAGGTGTTTTATCCGCATTATCACCCGCTATAGAATCAATTACGATTCGATAGTCAAAATCGGGACCTGGATTGGCAAACTCCTCATAATTATAAAAGTGGTTTTCTAGAAACTCTCTTATAGTGGCATCGTTTTCCACGCTTACCTCACTAAGCAATCTTGGGGGCACCACCTCAACGGATGGACTATCATCCTTCTTACAGGACCAAATAGCTACAAAAATAAAAGCAGGCAATAGAATTCTCCTAATCATCATTGATTTCTTATTTAAAGGCGGCAAGATACAATTTTCCCCTATTTTTGTAGAAGACCTTAACAAAGAATTTGAATAGTTTATGCGAATTGACAAATACCTATGGAGCATCCGTTATTTTAAGACTCGGAATATAGCTTCTGAGGCATGTAAAAAAGGCCACATTAGAATAAATGATCAAGTGGCAAAACCCTCTAGGGAGGTATACCCTATGGACAAAGTTGTAGTCCGAAAAAATCAAATTAATTACCAGTTTACCGTTTTGGATATTCCCTCTAGCCGAGTAGGTGCAAAATTGGTTGACATCTATAGAAAGGACACTACTCCCAAGGAAGCCTTTGAACATAATGAGCTATTAAAATACTCTAAGGATTATTATAGAAAAAAAGGAACTGGTAGACCTACCAAAAAAGATAGACGAGATATTACCGAATATTTAGAAGAAGGCACAGAAGATCCGTTAACCAACAAAAAAGATGACGAAATTATCTAAAGAATTCTGGGAAAACAGATACGAGAGCGGGAAAACGGGCTGGGATATAGGGTATGCCTCCCCTCCCCTAACCACTTACATAGACCAGTTGCCCAATAAGGACATTAAAATCCTTATTCCCGGAGCTGGAAATGCCTATGAACTTATTTACCTATTTGAAAACGGCTTTACTAACGTTTATGTTGTAGATATAGCCAAAGCCCCCTTAGATCGCATTAGAGTCCAACTTCCCAATTACCCCGAAGAGCAACTTATAGAAGGTGATTTTTTTAATTTGGATTTAACAGATTTCGACCTGATTTTAGAACAGACATTTTTTTGCGCATTAAACCCAAGTTTAAGGCCAAAATATGTTAATAAAATGAAGCAACTCTTAAAACCAACAGGAAAACTGGTGGGGTTGTTGTTCACGTTTCCATTAACCGAAGATGGACCTCCATTTGGAGGCAGTCTTATGGAGTACAAGACCCTTTTTAAAGACCATTTTAAATTTAAGGTGCTGGAAGTAGCCTACAATTCTATAAAACCAAGGGAAGATAAAGAACTGTTTTTTATATTTGAACCCAAATAAGAACCACTATGTCCAATAAGATATTATCCCACGACCAAATTCAGCATAAGGTTAAGCGTATGGCCTATCAGATCTATGAAGCCAATGTAAATGAAGAAGAAATTATTCTTGCGGGCATAGTAGGTGGCGGATTGAGTTTTGCAAAAAAGATACAAACCGTACTGCAAGAAATCACCGATGCAAATATTATCTTATGCACGGTAAACATGAATAAAAAGAATCCTTTAGAAAGCGGAGTTAGCACTAGTATTCCTGAATCTGAATACACAAATAGTTCTGTGGTATTAGTAGACGACGTGTTAAATTCTGGCACCACATTAATTTATGGCGTACACCACTTTTTAAAAGTTCCTTTAAAACAGCTTAAAACGGCAGTATTGGTGAATAGGAACCACAAAAAATATCCTGTAAAGGCAGATTATAAAGGAATTTCTCTATCTACTTCTTTACAGGAACATATAAATGTGCAGTTTGAAGAGAATAATGATTCGGTTTATTTATCGGAGTAGTTCTATAATCTCTTTTGCAATATGTTGGGGCTCCTTATTATCACAGTCTATAATATGCCTAGCTTTTAAATAGTAGTTATTACGTTCAAACAAATGCTTGCCAATAAATTCTGGCAGGTCTTCATTAGCTATATTCTTAATCAGCGGACGGTGTTCTTTTTCTGGAATTAATCGATCCACCAATCCAGCAATAGAAACTTTTAGGTAAATTACAGCGTCTGCTTCCTTCAACATGCTATCCATATTTCCCGAATAACATGGTGTACCACCCCCAGTAGACAAAATAAAGCTAGAATCTTGTAATAAAATTTCATTTAAAAATTCATGCTCTTTCTTTCTAAAGAACACCTCTCCTTTAGTTTTAAAAACCTCAGGGATCAAAGCTCCAAGTCTATTCTCAATAACTTCATCTAGATCTAAGAAACTATTTTTCAATTCCTTAGCTATTAATTTCCCTATGGTAGTCTTCCCACTACCCATATAACCTACTAATACTATTTTCACAGTTCTTATTTTAGGTAAAAGTGCTACAAATTGATGGCAAATAAAAAAAAATTAAAAAAAATTTAAAAAGTCCTTGTTATACGAACAAATGATTTTATATTTGCACCCGCAAACGACAAGTATTGCAACACATAATGACCTGGTAGCTCAGTTGGTAGAGCATCTCCCTTTTAAGGAGAGGGTCCTGGGTTCGAGCCCCAGCCCGGTCACAAAAAAGTTAAGTTAACGCTTAACTTTTTTTGTTTAAAGTAGTTTGTAATTACTTTACAGCAAACAAAGTTCTTTATTAAGCGCCCACGTGGTGAAATTGGTAGACACGCTACCTTGAGGGGGTAGTGTTCGCAAGGACGTGCTAGTTCGAATCTAGTCGTGGGCACTAGAACCGTTAGCACCAATAGTTATTTGGACTAACGGTTTATTATTTTTTGTAACACACTTATTATCTGAACGCTACTCCTATTATTTGAAATTAATTTAAAAAGCCCTTGCAAAACAAACAAATGCTCTTATATTTGCACCCGCAAACAGCAATTGTCTGCAACACATATTGACCTGGTAGCTCAGTTGGTAGAGCATCTCCCTTTTAAGGAGAGGGTCCTGGGTTCGAGCCCCAGCCCGGTCACAAAAAAAAGTTAAGTCTAGCACTTAACTTTTTTTGTTTAAAGTCATTTGTAATTTCTTATTTTTATACAAGAAATCAATACTGACATTTTATTTAAGCGCCCACGTGGTGAAATTGGTAGACACGCTACCTTGAGGGGGTAGTGTTCGCAAGGACGTGCTAGTTCGAATCTAGTCGTGGGCACCAGAACCGTTAGCACAAGTTTTGCTTGGCCTAGCGGTTTTTTTATTATCAACTCCTTCCTACTTTTCAAATATCTTAAACTTTCTGCTTCAATTTGAAGAATCAATTATAATAAATTGTATTTTTGTTTAACTTTTCTAATCAAAAAATGAACAAAGTTAAAAAGGAATTCAGCATAAGGGATCTAGAGAACCTATCGGGAATTAAGGCACATACTATTCGTATTTGGGAAAAGAGATACAATTTACTCGCTCCTGAAAGAACTTCAACCAACATTAGGACTTATAGCGTAGATAGTTTACAACGTCTGTTAAATATTACATTATTATATAATGCAGGCAATAAGATATCTAAAATAGCCAAGTTACCTCAGAAGGAGGTACAGCAAATGGTTAGAGAGCTTGCAGAAAGCAAGAACAAAAACAACCATGCAATTGCGAATCTAAAATTGGCCATGATTAAGTTTGATGAAGTGGCGTTTCATACCACCTATACCCAGTTAGCTGATAAATTAAGTTTTAGGGAAATTTGGCATGAAATACTCTTACCCTTTTTAGATGAGATAGGCCTTCTATGGCAAACCGATCTAATCTGTCCCTCTCAGGAGCATTTTATTTCCCATCTAATAAAAGAGCTCATTTTCACTAATACGAAAAGCGTAAAAGATCAGGTAAAAGAAAACAACGAAAAGACCTTTGTACTCTATTTACCAGAAAATGAGATTCACGAATTAGGATTGCTATACCTAAACTATGAGATGACACTTATGGGACTTAAGACCATCTATTTAGGACAGGCAACCCCTTTAGAAGCAATGGAAGATATTATTCAGTATTTTAACAAAATAGTTTTTATCTCTTACTTTACGGTCTCCCCTTCTCCTGATAAAATAAATGAGTATATTAATAACTTTCAACATCTAATTAATTCTGAGAATAAACACGAATTATGGATCTTAGGGCAGCAAGTACGTCATATGGATTCCAATAACATACCCACTGGCGTAAAAACATTTAATACCATTAAGGCAACCATAGATGCATTGCCTGCAATCGTAAATAAAAACAAATAGCATAATAATAAATGAAACCTAAAATTGTCATTATTGGATCTGGATTTTCATCCCTGTCGGCCTCATGCTATTTGGCACAGCAGGGCTATGAGGTGGCTATTTATGAAAAAAATGCGACTATAGGTGGCAGGGCAAGGCAATTTAAAAGAGATGGCTTCACTTTTGACATGGGGCCTAGTTGGTATTGGATGCCCGATGTTTTTGAACGCTTTTTTAATGACTTTGGGAAATCGGTCTCTGACTTTTACATTCTAGACAAATTAAACCCGGCCTATAAAGTATTTTTTAATGATGATGTAATAACGATAGGTGATAGTATGGATATTATCTGCGCTGAATTTGAGCGGATAGAAACAGGTAGTTCAGTGCCTTTAAGAAGTTTCATCAAAAAAGCACAAGAAAACTACAAAATTGCCATTCACAAAATAGTATTACGACCAGGAAATTCTCCTTTAGAATTGGTTACTAAAGAAACAGTGAGCAATTTGGATCAATTTTTCACCACCATTAGCAAAGAGGTAAGGAAACGTTTTAAAAACCCAAAGCTAATAGCCACTTTAGAATTTCCAGTACTTTTCTTAGGAGCCAAACCAAGCAAAACCCCATCCTTTTATAGTTTTATGAATTATGCCGACTTTGGTATGGGAACTTGGCACCCCAAAGGGGGAATGCATCAAGTAATTATGGCCATGGAGAACTTAGCCCTGGATTTAGGAGTTAAGATTTACACCAACCAATCGGTCACCGGTATAAACGTGGATAGCGAGAATAAGACTACCGGGATACAGCTAGATGATCAAACCGTAACTGCAGACATAGTTTTAAGTGGTGCAGACTACCACCATACAGAGACACTATTGCCCCAAAATCTTAGACAATACTCAGAAACTTATTGGGACAGAAAAACCTTTGCCCCTTCATCTCTATTATTTTATATGGGCTTCAATACTAAACTAAAAAATGTTTCGCACCATAATCTATTCTTCGATACTGATTTTAATCAGCATGCCAGAGAAATTTACGACGATCCCCAATGGCCTAAAGCCCCGCTCTTTTATGCAAACTTCCCATCTATAACAGATCCAACTATGGCTCCAGAGGGATGTGAAAATGCTTTTTTCCTTATTCCGATAGCACCAAACTTAGAAGACAGCTCAGAGATTAGGGAGCGGTACTATAAAATGATTATAAAGCGATTTCAGGAGCTTACAGGTCAAAACCTAGATAACAACATACTTTTCAGGGAGGACTTCTGTGTGAGCGACTTTAAGGAGCAATACAACTCCTATAAAGGCAATGCATATGGTTTGGCAAACACCCTAACCCAAACCGCATTTTTAAGGCCTAAGCTAAAGAGTAAAAAAGTGACCGATCTCTTTTTTACAGGTCAATTAACAGTTCCAGGACCAGGAGTACCTCCTGCACTTATCTCAGGTAAACTAGTATCGGAACTTATCACTAACCAACTAAACAAGAAATTATGAAAACAATATTCGATACGGTATCTTATGATTGTAGCAAGTTGGTTACGGAACATTATAGCACCTCCTTTTCTTTGGCTACAAAAATGCTTGGTAAGGCTATAAGGGCCGACATACATAATATTTACGGATTTGTACGTTTTGCCGATGAGATAGTAGATAGCTTTCACCAATATGATAAACTATATTTATTCAATAAATTTGAAGAAGATCTTTGGGATGCACTAGAACACAAAATCAGCCTTAACCCGATCTTAAATTCTTTTCAGCACACTTTTTTTAAGTATGACATCCCGCGTCATTTAGTGGAATCATTCCTAAAAAGTATGCGTATGGATATAGGAGAAAAAGTTCAACTTAGCGAAAAGGAATATCAGGAGTATATTTACGGTTCAGCAGATGTTGTAGGGCTAATGTGTTTAAAAGTATTCGTTAACGGAAATCAAGAGGCCTACCATAAGCTTCAAAATTCGGCTATGGCCTTGGGCTCTGCCTTCCAAAAAGTAAATTTTTTACGAGATCTTAAAGACGATTACGAAGTACTTAATCGGAGTTATTTTCCCAATGTAGATTTAAATGCCTTAGATCAAGAAAACAAAAACAGGATTATAGCAGAAATTGAGGCCGATTTTAAATTGGGGTACACGGGTATTATAAAATTACCAGCACAGGCAAAATTTGGCGTTTATACCGCCTATAAATATTATTCCAAACTACTACAAAAACTAAAAAACACCCCTCCGTTACAAATTAAAAATAAAAGAATACGAGTTTCCAACTACCAAAAGTTTGGTCTATTGGCTAGCTCTTATGTAAATTATAAACTTAAATTGGTATAAGATGAATGTAATTTATTGGATATTAATTTTTCTTTCCACCTTCTGTTTTATGGAGTTTATGGCCTGGTTTACCCATAAGTATATTATGCATGGTTTCCTATGGAGTCTACATAAAGATCATCATAAAAAAGATCATGACTCTAAGTTTGAAAGAAACGATGCCTTCTTTATTTTCTATGCTTTTATTAGTATGACCTTCTTTTATTTAGGTTCAGAGACTAGCTTTTGGGCTGGATGGCCAATAGGATTTGGAATTATGGCTTATGGAGCTACTTACTTTATAGTGCATGATATCTTTATCCACCAACGCTTTAAACTATTAAGAAATGCTAACAACTGGTATGCCAAAGGGGTACGAAGAGCACATAAGATGCACCATAAACATCTTGGAAAAGAGGAAGGGGAATGTTTTGGAATGTTAGTGGTACCTTTTAAGTATTTTCAAAAAAAATAAATAGGTGTTTTCCCTTCACAAATTTTAAGGAAGAGCACAAGAGCTTAAATTACTCCGACAGTAGCTCATCCAAAAGTTCTCTAGTCTTATCACTATTCCAATCAGCAGCTCCCGTTTCTGCCACTACAATCTTCCCTTCCTTATTTATTATATAGGTGGTAGGGAGTAATTTAGAACTAAGCATATTGGGCACTGGAGAATTGGAATAATAAACGGGTAGTTTTAGATTTCTTTTTTCTAGAAAAGCATCTACCTTTTTGCGGTGGTCATCTGTAACAAACATAAAGGTAATCTTATCACCATAATCGTCATACAGATTTTGCAAACTTGGCATCTCTGCCACACAAGGCGGACACCAGGTGGCCCAAAAATTAATCAACACCACTGCTTCCTTCTGAGATTCAAACTGAAAGACATTTCCTTCTAAATCCAATAATTCCCAATTATAGGTGTCCAAAGAGACTTGCATGCTCTCTTTTACCTTTGAGGCACTGGTAGCTATAAGCCTACTAGCGAAGGTTTTTATCTTAAACCCAAGAGGAGAAAACAAGAGCACTAAAACTCCCGCCAATATAACTAGCCTTATTAACCAATTCTTTTTTAGCTTAATTAGCGTCATTCTACCAATAGTTTATCCAACAATTCTTTTACTTTATCATTATCCCAATCTGCTATCCCTACTTGGTTAATAACAATTCTACCTTCTTTATCTAACAAATAAGACTGTGGGGGCTGACTCCCATCTACGGGCATAGATTCTTCCATAATAGAGTAAGTAACAGGAAAAGTAAATCCTTTTTTACCCATAAACTCTTTAACAGGTGCCCGCTCTTCATTAGTGATGATATAGAAGTCTACCCTGTCACTATACGCATCATACAGCTTTTGAATGCTCTCTAATTCTACCTCACTAGGTAAAACCCAAGATCTCCAAAAATTAATAAAAACAACTCTCCCTTTAGACCTATTAAAATTAAAAATTTCCCAATTGGCATCTTTAAGCTTCCAATCATAATTAACAATTTGATTCCTATTATCTTCTTGCAGAATCTGGGGCGAAAAAGAAAAAATCCTATTCAACAACAACTTACTATAATCCCCTAGTGGTGTTACAAAAAACGACAGCACTAAGGCTATAATAGCAATATTCAAAACAGTTTTCTTACGCATCTTAGATTAATTTATAGGCTTTTCAAAACTAAAAAACTCCTGATGAAGATCAGGAGTTTTTAGTAAAAATAAGTATTTATTGTTATGCCTTATTGGGCATTTTCCTTCTTTATTACATTAAGGGCAGAACCTTCCTTAAACCACTCGATTTGAGCCTGGTTATAGGTATGGTTCAACTTAATAGTATCCTTAGTTCCATCTGCATGTACTATTTCCATAGTAAGCTGCTTATCTGGAGCAAACTCATTGATATCTACAAAGTTAAAGGTATCATCTTCCTGAATAAGATCATAGTCTGCTTCATTTGCAAAAGTAAGCCCTAACATACCTTGTTTCTTAAGGTTAGTTTCGTGGATACGTGCAAAAGATTTTACCAAAACTACAGCTACACCCAAGTGTCTAGGTTGCATTGCAGCATGCTCCCTTGAAGAACCTTCTCCATAATTATGGTCACCAACTACTATAGTTTTTACACCAGCAGCTTTATAAGCACGCTGAGCATCTGGCACTCCAGCATACTCCCCTGTCAATTGATTCTTAACAAAGTTGGTTTTCCCATTAAAGTGGTTCACCGCACCTATTAAGGTATTGTTCGCTATATTATCTAAGTGTCCACGGTATCTTAACCAAGGTCCGGCCATAGAAATATGATCCGTTGTACACTTCCCTTCAACTTTTATAAGAAGTTTAACCCCTTGCAATTCAGATGGCTTTATTGGCTCAAATGGCTCTAGTAATTGAAGTCTTTCACTGTCTGGAGAAACAATTACATCTACAGAGCTTCCGTCCTCTTTTGGTGCTAAGTATCCATTATCATCCACCTCAAAACCTAAAGGAGGTAACTCAATCCCTCTTGGTACATCTAATTTCACTTCTTCTCCGTCCTCATTAATCAAGGTATCGTTCATCGGATCAAAATCTAATCGCCCTGCAATAGCTATTGCAGCAACCATTTCTGGAGAACCTACAAATGCATGGGTATTAGGGTTCCCATCTGCACGTTTAGAGAAGTTCCTGTTAAAAGAGTGTACAATAGTGTTCTTTTGATCCCCTAACATATCACTACGATCCCACTGACCAATACAAGGTCCGCACGCATTAGTAAAGATGGTAGCACCTATTTTCTCAAAAGTTTGCAAAAGTCCATCACGGGATGCAGTGTAACGTATTTGCTCTGATCCTGGGTTAATTCCAAAATCACTCTTAGGCTTTAATTTTTTATCGATAGCTTGTTGAGCAATAGAAGCCGCACGTGTTAAATCTTCATAAGAAGAGTTAGTACAAGACCCTATTAATCCCCATTCTACTTTCAATGGCCAATCGTTTTCACGAGCTTTATCTCCCAACTCACCTACTGGAGTAGCCAAGTCTGGCGTAAAAGGTCCGTTCAACAGTGGCCTTAAGGCTGTAAGATCAATCTCGATTACTTGATCAAAATACTGCTCCGGATTCTCATATACTTCATCATCTCCGGTTAGGTATTCTCTAATTTTGTTTGCTTCGTCTGCTACTTCTTCTCTATCTGTGGCACGCAAGAAACGCTCCATAGAATCATCATACCCGAAGGTTGATGTAGTAGCTCCAATTTCAGCGCCCATATTACAAATGGTTCCTTTTCCTGTACAAGAAAGATTTTTTGCACCAGGACCAAAGTATTCTACAATAGCTCCAGTACCTCCTTTAACGGTAAGAATCTCGGCTACTTTTAAAATTACATCCTTAGAAGCTGTCCAACCATTAAGCTCACCAGTCAATTTAACACCAATAAGCTTAGGGAAGCGAAGTTCCCATGGCATTCCAGCCATAACGTCAACCGCATCGGCACCTCCTACTCCAATAGCAACCATTCCCAATCCACCTGCATTTACTGTATGTGAATCAGTACCAATCATCATTCCTCCTGGGAAGGCATAGTTTTCCAATACCACTTGATGGATAATTCCTGCTCCCGGTCTCCAGAATCCTAATCCGTATTTATTGGAAACAGACTCTAGAAAATCAAACACCTCGTGACTAACTTCATTAGCACGTAATAAATCTGGCGCAGCTCCTTGTTTTGCCTGAATCAAATGGTCACAGTGAGTTGTAGTAGGAACAGCTACTTTAGCTTTTCCTGCTTGCATAAACTGCAACAATGCCATCTGAGCGGTAGCATCTTGCAATGCAACCCTATCCGGAGCAAAATCTACATAGTCCTTACCTCTTTTGAATGCTACGGTTGGATTTCCATCCCATAAGTGGGCGTATAGAATTTTTTCCGAAAGCGTCAAAGGCTTGCCAACAACCTCACGAGCTTTATCTACACGCTCAGCCATGTTAGCATACACCTTCTTAATCATATCAATATCAAATGCCATTATAAATAATATTATGAGTTAACGTAATTTTTCAAAATTAATAAAATACAATAGGTTTATAAAACTTTTAAACAAAGAATAGTTCAATTTTACACAATTGTAAAAAAGAATGTGACAAACCTATCCAAATTGTAATTATTAGGGTCTATTTATACGGACTAAACCTACTAATTCTTAAAGAAACTACCATAGTTTTTGGATAATATCGGTTTCCGATATCCCCTCTGCTTCGGCCTTATAGTTTTTAATGATCCTATGTCTTAAAATCCCCATTGCCACAGCTTTAACATCTTCTATATCTGGAGAGAATTTTCCGTTTACCGCTGCATGAGCCTTGGCCGCCAAGATTAAATTTTGAGAAGCTCTAGGACCTGCTCCCCAATCTATGTACTGTTTTACATATTCTGATGCTCCCTCTGTATTTGGCCGAGTACTATTTACTAATTTAACTGCGTATTCTACCACCATATCAGGCACAGGGATTCTTCTTACCAAATGCTGTATTTCCAAGATTTCTGCTGCAGTAAATAGCGGATCTATCTTATGTTCAACATCTGAAGTAGTTTCTTTTACCACTCGTATTTCTTCTTCTACAGAAGGATATTTTAATTCTATAGCAAACATAAAACGGTCTAACTGAGCTTCTGGCAAAGGATAGGTTCCTTCTTGCTCAATAGGGTTTTGTGTAGCTAGCACAAAGTATGGCAAATCTAGCTTATAGGAATTTCCTGCTATGGTCACTGCTCTTTCTTGCATAGCCTCCAAAAGGGCCGCTTGAGTTTTTGGGGGAGTACGATTAATTTCGTCGGCAAGAATAATATTGGCAAACACGGGACCTTTAATAAATTTAAAGTTCCGGTTTTGATCTAACACCTCACTTCCCAAAATATCACTTGGCATAAGGTCTGGTGTAAACTGAATTCGTTTAAAATTGAGTCCCAACGCCAAGGAAAGAGTATTTACCATTAAGGTTTTAGCCAAACCAGGTACTCCAATCAATAGAGAATGCCCTCCAGTGTAGATAGAAAGCAATAATTGATCTATTACCTCTTCCTGCCCTATGATGACCTTAGCTACTTCCTTTTTAAGCGCATGGTTTTTTGCTACTAATCTCTCAATTGCCGCTACATCTGACATGCCTTTATTCCTTTATCCAATTATTGGCAAAGTTACAGCTCCTATTTACTGCGTTGACACTTATGTAGGTATCCTCAATATGTTCTTCCATCCATTTTTTTATGGCCTTAAATTGTTTTTCTCTTAACGCCAATTCCTGGATTTTAATATAGTCTTGTGAAAAATTCGCCACATGCTCGTCAAAGCGGTTGGTGATTTTCATGATCTTATATTTTGGTCCACCTCCCCTAGGGTCGTTTTCCAAAATAGGATGTGAAATCTCATTGTCTTTTATATTTCTCACCTGGTTGTAAAGAGAAGGTTCCATTTTTGTAAGTTCAAACCTAGAACTAAAATCAGATGGGTTTCTCAACAATCCGCCATCATATTTTGTTTCTTTCTCATCAGAGAAATTTAAAGCTGCTTCTGCAAAGGTAAATTTACCATCCATTACACCCTGACGAATACTATCTAATTCCTTTTTGGCCTTATCTAATTCCGCTTGAGAAATCTCTGGGCTAATTAGAATGTGACGTAAATCTAATTCCCTACCTCTTATTTTTTCGACTAAAATAATATGAAATCCAAAATCTGTTTCAAAAGGTTCGGAAATCTCTCCTTCTCTTAAGCTAAAAGCCACATCTTTAAATTCCTTAATAAACGGGGTTTCTCTAGTCATACTATAAAAGCCTCCCTTGGATTTTGATCCTGGATCTTGGGAATATAAAATAGCCTTTACGTTAAAGCTAGCACCGTTTTCTATAATATCTGCTCTAATTTCATTTAATTGATCAATCACCTTTTGTTTTTCCTCTGCGGACGCTTTCGGTTCTTTTACAATTTGCGCTATTTCTAATTCTGCTCCAAATATGGGTCTCTCGTCTTCTGGAATTTTATTGAAAAACTGCCTTACTTCCTCTGGCGTAATTTCTATTTCCGAAACAATCTTGTTCTGCATTTTTTCGGAAAGCATTCTCAGTTTATTAATCTTATAAAGGTCTTCACGAAAACTAGCCTCATCTTCTTTGTTATAATAACTAAGCACTTTTTCCATGGATCCGATTTGCCCCACTAATTGCTGCAATTGATGATCACCGGTAGCATTTACCTCATCATCGGAAACCAAAATACTATCTTGAACGGCCTGATGAGCATACAATCTATCTTCCATCAATTTCCCCAAAAGTCCGCATCGCGTAACATCTGCAGTTGAAGCTCCCTGATTTTTTAAATCAATTAAGGTTTTTTCAATATCAGACTCCAATATTACATAGTCTCCAACTACCGCAGCAATACCATCTAGTTTAATTTTAGTGAAATTATTCACCGTATCATTCTTAGAAATAGAGGATTCCTCAATATTAATTGCATTAGGCTCTACCTGTGTATCAGGCAACTTTTCAGTAACCTGAGCACTAAGTGCTCCCGCAAATAATAAAATAGATAGGGAAAAACTTCGTTTAAATACCTTATTCATATACTTCAAATTCTTTGTCTTTAATAGCTTCATCTAAAATATCCATTTCTAATGTTTTCATATAATTCAGCTTTCTTCTATTTAAAAGCAGCTGTTTTATAGTTGGCTTAACATATGAAAGCGGAGCAATATCATTGATTTCCAGGATATCATTAATCTTTGTCAAATATACCCCTAAAGAGTCCTGCATTTCAAAAAATTGTGATTTTTTTAAGTACCTAGCTTGATTATCAGGAGTTAAGGGCCTTATTTCCTCCATTACCCTACTAACTGGCACCCATATTGAATCGTTAAAATTCATTTTCTTAAATTGGATACTAATAGAATCGAGATAGGTACGATCTGCCTCTTCAAAGCTTTTTAACTTACTAACTACAAGCCCTTTATCTAAGTATTTTACAGGCAACTCTACAAACCTCAGCTGCACAATCCGTTCTTTTAACCTAAAGTTTTCTTTCTCTCGATCATAAAACTCTGAGAGTTGTCTCTCACTAATAGTAGTATCTTGAGATTTAAGCACTAATGCCTCCTTATACGCTCCAGTATACAAATCGGTGCGGTAATCTGACACCAATTCCTCAAAGATTCTTACTTTTTCTTCAGGCAAATTAATTTTAGCCTTTGAAAGCAGTAATTGCTTATAAGCCCAATTATTAATATAATTATTAATAATCGAAATACTGTCTTCCTTAGACAAATTCCCAAATTTTAAACCAGCAAGATCCTCTTTATAAAGATAAGCCTCACCAACCCTAGCAACTGCTACACGATTTGATTCTCTCTTAAAAAGTGAATCACAGGAAATAAAGGCGCATAACAAAACGGCCCACAATATAAATCCCGGCACCCTTTTAAGTTTTAATTCATGTAAATGCATGAAGCAAATTTAACAATAACACATCGTTATGCAAGTTCTCATTTTTTTTATAATAAATCTACAGCGTTTAACATAACCTTTACAGCAAAGATAGCAAACATATAGCCACCATGATATTAAGAAAGTTACACTATAATTAGCTTAACCGCGGCTCTACAGCCTCCTCCTTTTTGTTTTTTCATTAATTTTACAAAATGAAAGAAAGAGAAATTAAACTTATTTGGGATTTTAGAGGCGAAGCAGCGCATAAAACTGCGTTACACCATAAGCTTCACCTAAACGAATATTGTGAATCGGAGCAGTTAGAAAACTGTATTACTGGCAGCCAAGACATCAATGAAATGCACTCCATAGCATTTCTAGTAGTAAAGGAATCTAAAATGATTGCAATGAGAGACGCCCTTAAACCCCATAGAGGAGAGGTTTACACTTCAAGTGAATAATACTAAATATTAAGTCGTGCCTTTAAAACCTGTGCTATTAATAACGCTTCTTACCTTATTAATTAGCGGATGCTCTGAGCCGGTGAAGCCAAAAAACCTATTGGATATTGCGCTATCATCTACTAACCCTAAAATTAAAAGGGTAATGGATAGCGTAAACAATTACGAGCTACAGCTAATCTACACTCAGATAAAAAGAAAAAAAGATAGTGTAACCCTAACCGACTATTTCTACCATACCAACGATAGCAATTATTTTTACCCTGCGAGTACGGTGAAACTGATTACCGCGGCACTGACTTTAGAAAAATTGCAACAAACAGCAGGAGTAGATTATTACAGTCGATTTTATATAGAAGGCGACTCTATTGAAACCACTTTTGCCCACGACATTCTTAAGATTTTCTCGGTAAGTGATAATGAGGCAAACAACCGTTTATTTGAATTTCTAGGTCAGGATTACATCAATGAAAAGCTAAAGGAAAAGCAGGTTTCTCCCGTGCGCATATCTCATCGACTCTCTACACCTAATGCCTTTGAAGTAACTACCACCCCACTAATCGTCTATTTGAACGACACCACTACTACTCCTATAACTCCTACTATTAACACACCCCCCACACCACTAGCTCTTAACGGAATAATTAAGGGGAATGCCTATTATGAGGATGATAATCTTATCCAACAACCATTCGATTTTAACTTAAGAAATCACTTCCCACTCAATGCACAGCTTCAGGTTTTAAAACGAATTGTTTTTCCAGAACTTTACAAAAAAGAGGCCCAATTTAACTTAGGCGACAAAAGTAGAGAGTTTCTACTTAAGGCAATGAGCACACTTCCAAGAGAATTGGGATACGACACAAACGAATACTATGACGGATATGGTAAATTTTTAATGTTTGGGGATAATCGAAATAAAATTCCTGATAATTTAAAAATATACAACAAAGTAGGCAGTGCTTACGGAACCTTAACGGATTGCGCCTATATCGTAGATACAGAGAACAACATAGAATTTATGCTTGCAGGCACAATCCCAGTCAACCAAAACCGCGTTTTTAACGATGATAAATATGAATATAAAACCATCGGACTACCATTTTTAGCACAATTAGGCAGGGAAATTTATGAGCTAGAACTGCAAAGAAGATAAAGGCTCCGTAAAAAGATCTCATTCCTGTTCTCCCCTGATTAGAGTTGACCCGTTTTAGATATTATTTCATCATTAAAGACAGCGATTTCTCTCTACGTTATATAGAATACTATTCCCCAAACACTGAATTTTATTCCTAATTATTTACGCTTACCTAGGAAGGCGGCTAAAACCATCAATTCCCATCCACAGATAGGAACAACTACTTCATAATTAGAGATTGTGCTTACTTGGAGTTAGGTAGGGGTGGCCAAAATTGAATATCATTGAGGACTATTCATTTAGCGATAATTCTCATTATAAATAGACTGAGAATTCTCATCCTATAGAGGAGTTAACAACCTTTGCTGTTGATTACACTGCAAATAAAGCCTTCAAATTTTTACTAAAGCCGTTTATCTGAATCGCTATTAATCCCCGTGATAAATCACGGGGATATTCAATTCTTTCTTTTAGATTTCGGAAAAGTGCACGTCTCTGATATAGGTTGACCACCAAAACGTGGAAAGCTATGAAAGAAAATATACGGAGTATACGAAAACGGCTTAAATACTCGGAAATATTAAAAAGCACACAACTCTCAATACACTGTACTCTGTAATTAGTACTAAATTCTCATCTAAACCGGCTCTCCGTATAGGTCGAAATCTGCCGCCTCAAAAATAGAGAGATTTACAAATTCGCCCACTTTTAGGTAGTGCTTAGAAGCATCTACTAAAACTTCATTATCTACATCTGGGGAATCGAATTCAGAGCGACCAACAAAGAATTCCCCCTCTTTCCTATCAATAATACAGCGTAATGTTTGTCCCACCTTCTCTTGATTTAACTCCCAAGAGATTTGAGATTGAATTTCCATAATTTCAGAGGCTCGCTGTTGCTTTACTTCTTCTGGAACATCATCTACCAAATTAAATGCATGGGTATTCTCCTCGTGACTATAGGTGAAGCACCCTAATCTTTCAAAACGCATTTCCTTGACCCATTCTTTTAACGTATTAAAATCTTCCTCAGTCTCTCCTGGGTACCCAACGATTAATGTAGTCCTAATAGTCATCCCTGGAACCGCTGCCCTAAAATCCTTCAACAATTTGGTTGTTTTCTCTTGGGTAGTTCCCCTACGCATACTCTTTAAAATGGAGTCTGAAATATGCTGCAAAGGAATATCTAGGTAGCTACATATTTTTGGCTCACGCTTCATTACATCTAACACATCCATTGGGAACCCGGTAGGGAAGGCATAATGCAACCTAATCCACTCAATCCCCTCTACTTTCACTAATTCCTCTAGTAACTGGGCCAAATTACGTTTCTTATATAGATCCAAACCGTAATAAGTAAGATCTTGAGCAATAAGAATTAATTCTTTAACCCCATTAGCTGCCAATTTATTAGCTTCTGTCACCAACTCTTCTATTGGAGTACTCTTATGTTTACCTCGCATAAGAGGGATAGCACAAAATGAGCATGGTCTATCACATCCTTCTGCAATTTTAAGGTAAGCATAGTTTTTAGGCGTAGTAGTTAATCGCTCTCCAATTAGCTCGTGCTTATAATCTGCTCCCAACGCTTTAAGCAAATTGGGCAACTCACTTGTTCCAAAATACTCATCAACGTTCGGTATTTCTTTCTGAAGATCTGGCTTATAACGTTCACTTAAACAGCCGGTAACAAATACTTTGTCTACGGCACCTTCCTCTTTCATTTGAACGTACTCCAAAATGGTATTTACACTCTCTTCTTTTGCATTTGAGATAAACCCGCAGGTATTAATCACAACTACATTACCTTCCTCTTCATGAACCACCTCTTTATTATTAGCCTTCAATTGACCCATCAATACTTCTGAGTCGTAAACGTTCTTAGAGCACCCCAAGGTAACTACGTTGATTTTATTCTTTTTAAGTGATTTTGTGCGCATAATTTCTTAATGAAGTGCAAAAGTACAATATGCAAAAAGATTGCAGTTAGTTTATACTTAATATTTAACGTTTCTAAAACAAAACGCTCTTGGTTCTAAAAAGTATGGAGACCACAGAACGCTATAGCGGGTAGTTTAAGCTACCACTAAAATTAAAAAAGGGGATACCTCTATTACCATTAATCAATCCCATAAGGTAACAGACTGAAAATTCTTAGTGCAAATAAAAGTTGGAGATAAACCACTCAAATCTTACCTAGCACATAAACTGCACTAAGGAATTAAACTAATTTACACCAACCACGATAACTTTTAATCTCTACAACAAATAGAAACAGGTCCTTATGCTTGAGATTAAATTCCTACTAAATAAATTAATTTTCACTAAAAAAGGAGTCTACAAATTCTATTTTATTAAAAACTTGCAAATCTTCAATCCCTTCCCCAACACCAATATATTTCACAGGAATTTTAAACTGATCGGAAATACCAATCACCACACCACCTTTAGCTGTACCATCTAATTTAGTAACCGCTAGTGAAGTCACCTCTGTGGCTTTAGTAAATTGCTTAGCTTGTTCAAATGCATTCTGACCGGTAGAGCCATCCAACACCAAAAGCACTTCATGAGGGGTATCGGGAACAACTTTCTGCATTACCCTTTTAACCTTAGAAAGCTCATTCATCAGGTTCACCTTATTGTGTAACCTACCAGCGGTATCAATAATCACCACATCCGCATCTTGACGAACTGCAGAACTAAGCGTATCGAAAGCAACTGAAGCAGGATCACTACCCATACTCTGTTTTACAATAGGAACATCTACTCTTTCGGCCCATATTTCGAGCTGTTCTATTGCAGCAGCCCTAAAGGTATCTGCCGCTCCCAAAACTACTTTTAACCCTTGTTTTTTAAACTGGTAGGCTAATTTCCCTATAGTAGTAGTTTTTCCTACGCCATTTACTCCTACCACCATAATAACATAAGGCTTCTTATCCTTAGGAACAGAATATTCTACCTCATTGCCAAAATTGGTTTCAGACAATAAACCAGCAATCTCTTCTCTTAAGATACGGTTGAGCTCACTGGTACCTACATATTTATCTTTAGACACCCTAGCTTCTATACGATCTATTATCCTCAAGGTAGTATCTACTCCTACATCGGAGGATACCAAAATTTCCTCAAGACTATCTAATACATCATCATCTACCTTAGACTTCCCTACTACAGCCTTACCTAGTTTAGATAAAAAGGTAGACTTCGTTTTCTCTAAACCTTTGTCTAGAGATTCTTTCTTGGGTTTCGAAAATAATTTCTTAAATAAACTCATAATCGTGGCGTATTCCTTTTGCCCAAAGATATGAAAATAAAAAAGCTACTCTCTAATGAAAGTAGCTTATATAATCCATTAAAAAGGATTACTATTTCTTATTCAACCAGTCGTTAACCAATTCTGGTTGCATAACCGACTCTACAAAAACGTAAGCCCCTGATTTTGGTGACTTTACCATTTTAATAGCCTTGGTTAACCTCTTTGAACTAGTTTGTAAAGTTGCTACTGATTTCTTTGCCATGACGTATTATTTTATTTCTTTATGAACTGTCACTCTCTTAAGAATAGGATTGTATTTTTTTATTTCCATCCTATCTGGAGTATTCTTTTTACTTTTAGTTGTAATGTACCTAGAAGTTCCTGGCATGCCAGACTCCTTATGCTCAGTACATTCCAAAATAACCTGGATTCTATTACCTTTCTTTGCCATTTTATCTTAGTATTTCAGGATTATTTAATCAACCCTTTCCCTTTTGCTTCTTTCAAAACAACGGAAATTCCCTTTTTGTTAATACTCTTTAAAGCCTTAGCGGACACCTTTAAGGTTACCCAACGGTCTTCTTCCGGAATATAGAAACGTTTTTTGGAAAGATTTACATCAAATCTTCTTCTGGTTTTATTTATCGAGAAGGACACATTATTTCCAAACATGGCTCTCTTTCCAGTAACATCACAAACTTTTGACATCTCGCTACTTTTAATTTTGTTATAAACAGGCTGCAAATTTAAGCTATTTATATGGTACGCACAAAATTCTTTGTCACAATTTTGAAATTTCTTTTTGCAACAACTCAAATGCCTTATTTACAGACTTTTGCACTACCCTATCTCTTTGACTCCCCATAAGGAATTTTTCTACGAGCACATGCTTTGGTGTAGCAATGGCGATATACACCGTTCCTACTTCCGCATCTGAGTCCCCTTTTGTTGGTCCCGCATTACCAGTAGTAGCAATTGCAAAATCGGTTTTCAACAAAGCCCTTAAGTTAACGGCCATAGCCTCTGCCACTTGGGGACTTACCACTGAGTATTGCTCTACTAATCCCTGGGGCACCTTAAGCACTTCTATTTTAGTTTGGGTAGCATAACACACCACACTTCCTTTAAAATAAGCCGAAGCACCAGGAATGCTAGTTATTTTTTCCGCTATCCTCCCCCCAGTAAAACTCTCCGCTGTACCCAAGGTCATTTTCAATCGCGTTAGCAAATTGGCTATAATGACCTCTAGGGGTTCTCCTCCATCTTCACCAAATATATAATCTTTCAATAAGATTTTTATCTTATCCGCCTCTATTTCTATTAATTGATGCAAGCGCTCTTTGTCTGGACCTTTTCCCGTAAGCCTTAACCTAACCGACCCTAAACTTGGAAGATAAGCAAGCCCTACCTCATCGGGGAGCCCCTCCTCCACAGGCTCTAGAATCTCTGCAATAGGACTTTCTCCAATCCCATACGTGATAATAGTCTTATGTATGATAAACGGACGCTTAAACTCTGCTATAATCTTTGGAATTACACTACTCGTAATTAGGTTCTTCATCTCAAAGGGAACTCCCGGTAACGAGACTATTACTTTTCCATTTTTAGGGATCCACATACCAGGCGCAGTACCATACTCATTATGCAGCACTTCTGCTGTGCTAAGCACCCAGGCCTGTTTCCTGTTTAAATCAGATATAGGGGTAGTTATATACTTTTTAAATATTTGCTCTACATGAGAAAGCACTCCTTTATCTTCTATTAAGGTATCACCAAAATACTCACATAAGGTATGCTTAGTAATATCATCTTTTGTAGGACCAAGACCACCGGTAACAATTATAACATCGGATCTCGATTCAGCTTCCCTTAGAGCTTCTAAAATATGCTCTCTATTATCCTGCACCGAACTAATCTGATATACAGAAACCCCAATTTTATTTAATTCCTGGGCAATAAAAGCAGAATTGGTATCAATAATCTGCCCAATTAAGATTTCATCTCCTATGGTAATTATCTCCGCAAACATTAAAGATTAAAATCGTTTTTAAGTTCCGTAATCACCTGATTAACATCTTTCTTTAGCAAGGGCACTAATCGATCTATTTCCGAAACATTCTCCATATTTCTACCAAGCGTTTCAATTTCTAAAGCCATTGCATGAGACTGTTCCATACCCATTAAGTCTACATTTGGTTTAATTTTGTGCGCCAACTTATAAACCCTTGTATAGTCTTTTAGCTCTAATACCTTCTCCAACTCATTTAAGTCTTGAGGAACCTCTTCTAAAAATACAGCAATAACAGATCGGACGAACTCCTCATCCCCTTCTGCCATTTCATTTATTTTATCTAGATTATAAATCATTTATTTAATATTTAAAGAGAATAACTCCGTATTTTCAAGTGTACCCACAAGATAGTCTTCTGCTTTAACTTTTCCTACTCCTGCCGGAGTTCCTGTAAAGATAATATCGCCTTTTTTTAACATAAAATATCGAGAGACATAGGAAATTAGCTCATCTATCTTCCAAATCATAAGACCAGTATTCCCATCCTGCACCACCTCATTATTCTTTTTAAGTTGGAAATTAATGTTATTTAAATCTTTAAAGTGAGATTTAGGCAACCAAGCGCCTACTACTGCAGCACCGTCAAAACCTTTTGCCTTTTCCCATGGTAGCCCTTTTTCTTTTAATTGAGCCTGCAGATCCCTAGCAGTAAAATCTATACCCAACCCAATTTCGTCATAATAATTCTTGGCAAAGTTGACATCTATATGTTTTCCCACTTTTTTAATCTTCACCAACACCTCCACTTCATAATGAACATCCTGGGAAAATTCTGGAATATAAAAATCCTGTTCTTTTGGCAAAACCGCAGAATCTGGCTTTATAAACACCACCGGCTCACTAGGCTTCTCGTTATTCAATTCCGCTATATGATCAACATAATTGCGACCAATACAAATAATCTTCATAAAAGTTATAGATTCATTAAGGTTTAGTAAACACAAAAATCAAACTTAAATAAATAGCTGTTAAGACTCCTACTTTTTAAGACCCATTAATGAGTCTAAGTCTTTTAAAACCGAAGAAATAGGAAATCTACAGCTACCATCTAACACAGGCATCAATATATTAGCTTAACTTATTATTTAGCTTACTCAACTTTATCTGAGTTAATACTTTTTTGGTGTAAAGTGGAAAATCGGCATTGAGTATCCATCCAAAATAGCCTGGTTCCTTTTCTAGCACATCATGAACTTTTTTGCCTTTGTGTTTCCCAAAAGAAAACACTTCTTCTCCTTCTTTATTCAACCCTATAAATCCAGCAAAATCCACTGATTGTTTTCTCGTTGTAAATTCGGACAGCTTTTTAATATTATTTTCCAATTCGGGGTAGCGTTCCAATTGCGACAAAAGCACTTCATAGGTTGCCAAAGTATCTGCTTCTGCACTGTGTGCATTTTTAAGGTCCTTATCGCAATAAAACTTATAAGCTGCTTCCAAGGTACGTTTCTCCATTTTATGAAAAATGGTCTGTACATCTACAGAAACTGTACTTTTCATATCAAAATCTACTCCTGCTCTCAACATTTCCTCTGCCAGCAATGGGATATCAAAACGATCGGAGTTATAACCACCAAGATCACAGTCCTTAATCATTTGATAAATTTCATTGGAAAGTTGTTTAAAAGTAGGCTCTTGTGCCACCTTTTCATCAGAAATACCATGAATGGCCACAACCTCCTCTGGAATATGCATTTCTGGGTTTACCAACCATGTTTTACTTTCCTTATTCCCATTGGGATACACTTTTAAAATGGCTATTTCAACGATTCTATCTTTTGCCACATTGGTTCCCGTTGTCTCTAAGTCAAAAAAACATATTGGCCTTGTAAGCTTTAGTTGCATGTTATAAGTAGTTTTTGCAATAATAATTAATTATAAAGGTACGGTCTAAAATATAGACCGAGGATTTTATGAGGAACAACTTTCTTTCCTGGCATTATAAATACTGAAATAGCACAAACAGGCGCTTGGTTGGTACAACGCGATTATTGTGATTATCTACAAAGCACTGTAAAATATATTACTATGTAAGCCTAAGAGATTAAACCTCCCTATTTACATTCCAAGATTCTAGGTAATCTGCTACTGTTTTAACAAACATACCACCCAAGGCACCATTTACAACTCGGTGATCATAACTATGTGAGAGATACATTTTACTTCTAATAGCTATAAAATCGCCCTCTTGGGTCTCCACCACCGCAGGCATTTTCCTAATAGCACCTAAAGCAAGAATCCCCACCTGTGGCTGATTTATAATGGGCGTCCCAAAAACACTACCAAAGGTTCCCACATTGGTTACCGTATAGGTACCTTCTTTTATCTCATCTGGTTTTAGCGCATTAGCCCTTGCTCGTTTAGCTAAATCATTTACTGCCTTTGCCATGCCAACCAAATTTAATTGATCTGCATTTTTTATTACCGGAACAATCAAATTCCCATCAGGTAAGGCTGCGGCCATACCTATATTTATATTTTTCTTTTTAATTATTGTGTCTCCTTCCAAGGAGATATTCATCATAGGGTATTTTTTTAAGGCAAAGGCAACCGCCTCCATAAAGATTGGGGTAAATGTTAACTTCTCCCCTTCTCTTTTTTCAAAACTATTCTTCACCTTATTTCGCCAATTCACCAGATTAGTAACATCTACTTCCACAAAACTTTGCACGTGAGCAGATTTTTCTAAGCTAGCCGTCATATGATTAGCAATCAATTTACCCATACGAGATAAAGGAATATGCTCATCACCATTAGCAGGTTGCACTGCAGCAACATTAGTCTTAACTTCTGGTGATTTTACCGAGGCCACTTGTTGCTCTTCTCTCCTACTAACAGCTGCAAAATTCTCACTATCCCCTAGCGCTTCCTTAGAAGGCTGCACATTTCCTGATTTTCGATTGGCAACATATTCTAGAATATCATTTTTAGTTACTCTTCCTTCACTACCTGTACCTGGAATAGTGTCTAGCTCTGCAACAGAAATTCCTTCCTCTTTGGCTATATTTTTAACAAGCGGTGAATAAAATCGGTCTGACCCTTTAAAATCCATTACCGTTGGCGAAGCTTCTTGCTTTGCTATTTCTATCGTTTTCTCTACTGCTTCTACTTGAGCTTCTGGAACATTAGCAGCAGCCTCTGATTGGACAGCTTTGGTAGTTTGCTCCCCAGTCCCATTTATTTCTATGATTGCTACGGTCTGCCCCACTTTTACTACATCATCTATCTCGAATAATTTCTCCACCAGAACACCGTCTACCTCACTAGGAACTTCTGAATCTACCTTATCGGTCGCAATTTCAAAAACGGCTTCATCCATTTCAATAACTTCCCCAACTTCCTTAAGCCAAGAGGTAAGAGTAGCTTCCGCTACACTCTCACCCATCTGCGGTAATTTTAGTTCAAACTTTGACATATTCGTATTTAATAGACTTATAATGATTAATATTTTACAAAAATAATAAAATAAGGGCCATAATATTCCCTTTTAATTACCTCTTGTTTTTAAATTAGGCCTTTAGAGAGTTTTCAAATGGAATTCTATTTAAAATACTCCTTCCCAAGGTTACCTCATCTGCATATTCCAATTCGTCCCCTATCGCAATCCCTCTAGCAATAGTAGAGGTTTTTACATCGGTTCCTTCCAACTGCTTAAAGATATAAAAGTTAGTAGTATCTCCCTCCATAGTAGAGCTTAAGGCAAAAATAAGCTCCTTTACTTCTCCTTGCTTTACTTTCTTTATCAATGAAGCAATGGTTAAATCTTGTGGCCCCACCCCTTCCATTGGTGATATTTTTCCACCCAACACATGGTAGAGTCCCTTAAACTGCCCTGTATTTTCAATCGCCATTACATCACGAATGTCCTCTACTACACAAACCGTAGTCTGATCCCTTTTGGGATTGGCACATATTTCACAAAGCACTACATCTGAAATGTTATGACAGTTTCTACAAAATTTAATATTGCTTTTCAAATTAACCAAAGCGCTGGTCAACCTTGTGGTCTGCTCATTGGGTTGTTTTAACAGGTGAAGCACCAATCTCAATGCCGTACGTTTACCAATTCCTGGTAGCTGAGACACTTCATAGACTGCGTTCTCCAATAGTTTAGATGAAAATTCCATAACTACAAAATTACAATTTTAAAGTATTTAATAAGGGCCATTATAGGAAAAGAAAAAAATGAATTAGGCAAACCATCACTTATTTCACCGCATTGGATCTATTGATTAAAAATTTATTTGTTTTTTGTACTTTGGCCACTTAATTAATGAATATGAATCCTACCCTAATATTAGCACTGATAGGCTGTTACTTCCTATTACTCCTATTAATTTCCTATTTCACAGGAAAAAATGATTCCAACATAGATTTTTTCAAAGCTGGGAAACAATCACCTTGGTTTTTAGTAGCTTTTGGTATGATTGGGGCCTCACTTTCAGGGGTCACTTTTATTTCTGTACCGGGGTGGGTAGAAGGATCAGAATTTAGCTATATGCAAGTTGTCTTTGGGTACTTAGCAGGCTACCTAGTAATTGCCTACGTACTATTACCTATATATTACAGATTAAATGTAACCTCCATTTACGAATACCTAGAGGGACGGTTTGGAACGGTTAGTTATAAGACAGGCGCATTTTTCTTCTTTATATCTCGAGTATTAGGCGCCTCTTTTAGACTTTTCTTAGTAGCCATTGTTTTACAACAATTTGTTTTTGATGCTTGGAACGTCCCCTTTGAAGTTACCGTTACCTTGTCTATACTTCTAATATGGATATACACTTTTAAAGGAGGAATAAAAACTATTGTTTGGACAGACACCTTACAGACATTATTTATGTTAACTGCTGTTGGATTGTCTATTTACCAAATCAACCAAGAACTAGGATGGAGTTTTACGGAATTCTTGGCTTCCGATGAGTTAAAAAAATACAATAAAATACTTTTTACTGACGATTTTTTTAATAAGGTCCATTTTGTAAAATCCTTTCTTGGCGGGATGTTTATTGCTATTTGCATGACCGGGTTAGATCAGGACATGATGCAAAAGAACCTCACCTGCAAAAATCTCAAGGATGCTCAAAAAAATGTAGTTTCCTTTAGCTTGGTGCTCATTGTTGTGAATTTTGCCTTTTTATTATTAGGAGCACTTTTATTTATATATGCCAACAAATTTAATATTGGTATCCCCTTGATGGATGGGGTTCCTAAGCCCGATTTATTGTTTCCAGAAATAGCTATTAACAGCGGACTAGGTATTGCAGTAGCCACCACTTTTATGCTTGGACTAATCGCTGCGGCGTATAGTAGTGCAGATAGCGCACTTACAGCCCTTACTACCTCTTTCTGTGTGGATTTCTTAAATATCAGCAAAAAACCAGAAGCCAAACAAAAATCTATCCGAAAAAGAACACATATAGGAATGAGTATACTGCTCATCATAGTCATCGTGATTTTTAAACATATATTAGACAAGAACGTTATAGACGGACTCCTAACGGTTGCGACATATACCTATGGCCCTCTATTAGGACTATTTTCCTTTGGGATTATCACCAAATATCAGATAAAGGATAAATATGCTGCTGTGGTTTCAGTGATTTCTGTACTGCTAATAATAGTAATTGCAAATATTCCACCAGAGGTTATTGGCGGCTATCAAGTAGGGTATGAATTATTACCTATTAACGGAATTATAACATTCATCGGGCTATGGTTTATTAGAATAAAAGATAAACCAAGTATCGCCTAATTTGGTAACAGAAGTTAGTGTCACTGCGGCAAGCGCACAAAATATACAACAGAAAAGCGGCTAACAGTTCACCCCAATTTCTGTGCCTATCTAAACAGAACACATAGGTAATCATAAGTGTTCTAATATTCTAACCTGTACATAAAGCACCTAAGAGACCGCTGTTCTTTTTGCTATATACTAAACCTTCCATTATAGCGAATTAAGCTATGGTTAGGGTTACTAAACTTATTAGTTAATAAAGGAGAAATGCGACTAAACAGGCCTGCACCAAAACATTAGAAGTAACACAAAGACTATTAAGCGATTACAATGTTAAAACCCGCGTTAAATAATGTTAAACAGCGTAAAATAAGACTAAAAATCCCTTCCTTTAGGCATATAAAAAGACCAATCATTGATATGACTGTATTTTTATAGTTAATGGTTAGTGTTTAGTATAGTTTATCAATGAAGAAACCCGGAGCTTCTGTTCCGGGTTTCGCGTTTATTACAACTAATATTATTAAACTACCATCTAATAATGACACTTCCCCATGTAAAACCACTACCAAAAGCAGCAAGTACTACTAGGTCTCCAGATTTTATCTTATCCTGTTCCCAAGCCTCTGTAAGTGCAATAGGAATAGAAGCCGCCGTAGTATTTCCATAGTTCATAATATTATTATATACCTGATCATCTTGCAGACCAAACTTTTTCTGAATGAACTGAGAGATTCTTAAATTAGCCTGATGAGGAACCAGCATATTAATATCCTTGGCCTCCAAATTATTGGCTTTTAAGCCTTCTACGATTACCTCACTAAAACGGACTACAGCATTTTTAAATACAAATTGACCATTCATATAGGGAAAGTAAGATTCATCATTGGGATCATTATCTGCCAAAATATCGTTTACCCAACGTTTTCCCATACCAGGTGCAATTAAAGACAACTCTTCTGCATGTTGTCCTTCGGAATGCAAATGAGTAGACAGTATACCTTTTGTTGTATCCTCTTCCCTACTTAATATCGCAGCGCCTGCACCATCACCAAATATCACAGAAACACCCCTTCCCCTAGTCGTCATATCTAAACCATGGGAGTGCAATTCTGAACCAATAACTAGAACATTTTTATACATTCCCGTTTTTATATATTGATCTGCCACAGATAAAGCATAGACAAAACCAGAGCACTGGTTTCTCACATCTAACGCTCCTACGGTTTTAATTCCTAAATCTCGCTGGACCAATACACCGGGTCCAGGAAAATAATAGTCTGGACTTAAAGTAGCGAACACAATAAAATCAATATCATCCTTATCTATTCCCGCACGTTCAATAGCTATTTTTGCCGCTTTTACCCCCATAGTAGTGGTGGTATCCCCATCACCTTTAATTACATGTCTTCTTTCTTTGATACCAGTACGCTCTTGAATCCATTCATCATTGGTATCCATCACCTTGGACAAATCGTCATTAGTGACTACATTCTCAGGCACATAAAAACCAAGTCCAATTATTTTTGAGTTGAACATCTGTTTTGCTTTTAAGGTATTAGGCTTCTGCCTAATTGTTAATTATTAAATCTAAAGTATGAGAAAAAAATTAAGATTCCCCATAATCTTTTAAAAAATCTCACAATCTCTTCGTTTTTAGTATTTCACTCCTTTTGAAAGTTATACACCTGCATAAGTGACACAAAGCAAACGCCGTTAAACCCTCATCGTGTCAGTTTGTCACTATTTTAAAACATGGTACTTTTTTTGACTTTGATATTCCGTAAAACATAAAAATTATAGAAGTATGGCCACAGGCAAGATTAATGTTTCCGTAGAGAACATATTTCCTCTTATAAAAAAATTCTTATACAGCGACCACGAGATTTTCCTAAGGGAGCTGGTTTCCAATGCTACTGATGCAACCTTAAAATTAAAGCACTTAACCTCCATAGGAGAGACCACCGTTGACTACGGCAATCCTGTTATTGAGGTAAAGGTTGATAAAGAAGGTAAAAAAATCCACATTATTGACCAAGGTGTGGGTATGACCAAAGAAGAGGTTGAAAAGTACATTAATGACATTGCATTTTCTGGAGCTGAGGAATTTTTAGACAAATACAAAGATTCTGCAAAAGATTCGGGTATTATCGGTCATTTTGGACTAGGATTCTACTCTGCTTTTATGGTAGCAGAAAAAGTTGAAATCATCACCAAAAGCTATACTGACGCACCTGCTGCACATTGGACATGTGATGGTTCGCCAAGCTTTACCTTAGAAGAAGCTGAAAAAGATACTAGAGGTACAGAAATTATACTTCATATTGCTGAAGATTCCACCGAATTCTTGGAAGAAAGCAGAATTGAGGAATTGCTGAGAAAGTATAATAAATTTATGCCTATCCCAATTAAGTTTGGGACAAGAACAGAAACCCTACCTAAACCGGAAGGCGCTAAAGAAGAAGATCCAGCACCAACCCAAGAGGTAGATAACATTATTAACAATCCTAACCCTGCTTGGACCAAGCAACCTACAGAGCTTAAAGAGGAGGATTATACTGGATTTTATAGGGAACTATACCCTATGCAGTTTGAGGAGCCATTATTCCACATTCACTTAAACGTTGACTATCCTTTTAATTTAACGGGGATTTTATATTTCCCAAAATTAACCAATGATTTAAACACCCAGAAAGACAGGATACAGTTATACCAAAATCAAGTATTTGTCACGGATAACGTAGAGGGAATAGTTCCAGAATTCCTTACTATGCTTCGCGGGGTAATAGATTCTCCAGACATCCCACTAAACGTTTCTAGATCTTATCTTCAGGCAGATGGAGCGGTAAAAAAGATATCATCTTACATTACCCGTAAGGTTGCTGATAAGCTATCATCCTTATTTAAGAATAGTAGAGAAGATTTTGAGGCTAAATGGAACGATATAAAAATCGTTATCGAGTACGGAATGCTTTCTGAAGAGAAGTTTTTTGAAAAGGCAGATAAATTTGCTCTATACCCAACTATAGATGGCACTTACTATACTTTTGAAGAACTTCAGGAGAAGATAAAAGCGAATCAGACCGATAAGGATGATAAGTTGGTGATTCTTTACGCTTCGGACAAAGAAGAGCAGCACAGTTATATAGAGGCTGCTAAGGCAAAAGGGTATGAAGTATTATTATTAGATTCACCTATTGTTCCGCATTTAATGCAGAAACTAGAAACTAGCAAAGAAAACATTTCCTTCGCTAGGGTAGATGCCGATCATGTGGACAACCTAATCAAGAAAGAGGATACGCAAATCTCTAAACTTTCTGATGAGGAAAAAGAAGCCTTAAAAACAGACATCGAAAAAATCATCAACAATAAAAGCTATACCATTCAGATGGAAGCAATGGATAGTAGCGCCTCTCCATTTATCATCACTGAACCAGAGTTTATGAGAAGGATGAAAGAGATGCAGCAAACCGGTGGTGGCGGAATGTTCGCTATGGGAAATATGCCAGAAATGTACAACCTAGTGGTAAACACTAATCACGAATTGGTTTCTGAAATTCTTAGCACAAAAACTGCTAAAAAGAAAGAACGTCTTATTAATCAATCCTTAGATTTGGCACGTTTATCCAAAGGATTACTAAAAGGAGAAGAGCTTACTAATTTCATTAAGCGTAGCTACGAAATGGTGAAATAAGTTCTAAAAACACAGTATGGAGTACAGAGCATAGAACCGAGTACAAAGTATTGTGTATTGAAAATTAAAATAGGAAGCCGTATCAATTTATTTTGATACGGCTTTTTTTAATTGCTCAAATTAAACGATTTCCTCCTATCTTGTACCTCCTAGCTACATCTAATTCACCCTAATAAATATTAAAATGACATACCCCTGGCATCTTTACCTCATGTCCCTTGTTTATATACTTGCAGGAATAATGCATTTTATAAAACCAAACGTGTATTTAAGAATAATGCCTAGATACCTACCTAAACCCAAACTTTTGGTCACTTTAAGCGGTTTTGCAGAAATATTTTTGGGGCTAGGTTTATGGTTCTCTGTCACAAAAGATATTTCTCTCTATGGTATTATAGGAATGTTACTTACCTTTCTCTTGGTACATTTTTACATGCTAAAAGGAGAAAAAGAAGCAGCTGGAATTCCTAGGTGGATATTAATTCTTAGAATTCCATTACAATTTGTTTTAATTTATTGGGCCTATAGTTACTTGGGAGATATTTAAGTATAGATAGAAAATGAAAGTTATAAGCACAAACATTGGTACCGCAACTACTTTCCTATGGAACGGAAAAGAAGAGCAAACAGGAATTTTTAAATATCCCACCAATCACCCTTTGTTTCTTGGGGAAACCGATGTAGAAAAAGATATAGTCGTTGATCGTAAACATCATGGAGGCATTCATAAAGCTTGTTTCTTATTCGCTTCCGAACACTATAATTATTGGAAGACAATCTACCCACACCTCAATTGGGATTGGGGCATGTTTGGAGAAAATCTGACCACCCAAGGTATGAACGATTCAACTACTAGGATTGGAGACATCTATAGGATAGGAACAGCTTTAGTACAAATCTCCACCCCCAGAGAACCCTGCTATAAATTGAAAGTGCGATTTAAAGACCCTGATATTATAGAAAAATATTTAGAATACGGACAGCCCGGCACTTATGTAAGAGTACTAGAAGAAGGCAACCTAAGAAAAGGAGATGCTATAGAACTAGTTGAGCAATCGGAAAACACCTTAACTGTAAAAGAATGCTTTACTATTATCCTTTCTAAACACAAAGACCCTGTACTTTTAGAGAAAGCAGTTAATAATTTTGCTTTACCAGAATACAAACGGGTACGACTACAAAAATATTTATAAATAGTGGTTTTAACTGCAAACGCTAACTATATCTCTTAATGTCTACCGTTTAACAATTAATCAGATTTTAAATGAGCGATGCCTTATCTCCTAACCCAATAAACCTTCAGCTCCCTGATAGCGATATTATCTATTATCCTAATTTTATAGCTAGTACAAAGGCCAATTTCTTTTTTAATACCATAAAGAAAAACACCCCTTGGCAACAAGATAGCATCACCTTATTTGGGAAAACATATCCTCAGCCACGACTCACCGCCTTGTATGGGAATAATGGAAAACCCTACAAATACTCTGGTATAACCATGCTCCCCCATAGCTTTACCCCAGAACTTTTAGAGATTAAAAATCTCCTCAGCAGCAAAACGAATGAAGAATTCACTAGCTGCTTAATCAATTTGTATAGAGACGGGAGCGATAGTAATGGTTGGCATGCAGATAATGAGAAGGAGTTGGGAACTAACCCTATAATCGCATCTATTACTTTAGGACAAGAACGCTATTTTCATTTAAAGCATAAAACCAACAAAAATTTAAAACATAAAATACTTTTACAGCACGGCAGTTTACTGCTTATGAGGGGAGAAACCCAACACAATTGGCTACATCAAATCCCTAAGACAGCTAAACCGATTGAGGAAAGGATTAATCTAACGTTCAGAATAATTAAATAAAAAAATCGGTTTAAAAACCGATTTTTTTTATGCCTTTAAAACTATTGAATGGCACTACCCTTAACATAACAAGCATCTGAAATATCAATATCCTAACGCCAATTCTCAATTATAATAACGTACCGGTGTTGTATATAGATCTTTAGCAGGGACCAATTCCATTAAATATCGATTATTGGAAGGGATTCTAAATTTCTTCCAATACTCATTAGCCCCGTTTATCTTTTTTAAAGAATCTTTTATAATGCTAGGTTAAACTAGATTCAACATAACTTATTAACTTTTAGAATAAATCGTTCAGTACTTTCGCCAAACGAAGTCCGCCTTTTTGTAATTGCTGCTCAACAATTGACCAGTACTTATAATTATAGCCATACCTCAGCTGTTCTCCAGTTTCAACTGAATCATATATAATAGCAGCTAACTCATGAGATTCTTCAACCCAATCATAAACATCGCCCTGCTGAATGACCTTTATCTCACTTTTGGAAAGTTTCGGCAAATTGTCAGCTAGCTCGGAATAGCTCATACCAAAATCCTCAATCATATTAGAATCCCAAACCCTATGCAAATTAGTACCTCTACCAAACCATCGTAGCTGAATATCATTCCCTCCTTTGTCTTCTAATCTACCTACATGCATGGGTTGGTGCAAATCCCCAATTAAATGCACTAACATTTTAAGGTAAAACGCCTTGTCTTCCCTTGTACTATTTTCATCTTTTATAATAGCAATGCTTTTCTCGATTCCCATCACTATATCGCCAGCATCACTAGGCTCTACCTCTGTATACTTTTTATCTAATGGATAATTTACATAGTGCCATGGGCCAAATTTAGAATAACTACGATCCGATTTTATTTCATCGGCATGGTTAGACACCAAAGCCAAACTCTGTCCGTCTAATAGTTTTGTTATGGCTCTTTTTGTTTTTCCACTTAAATGTTGCTGTGCAACTTCGCCGATAGTTCTATGCCCTGTTTTAGACCATTCCATATCATTGGCAAAGGACATTTGCACCATAATTAAACAAGATAGGATAATTTTTTTCATGTTAAGATTAGATTTATAGTAGACGTAATCGTTATTTATGCGTCGGTTTACAACTGATTCAGGGTATTATTCTCCTTATTAAAGTCAAAAATAGTTCTAATACTTCAAAAACTAATAATTTGTATAAATTTTGATTTTTTATTACTCCTTACTCAACCAATTATTTGAAGTACTTTTTAGCCTAGTCAACTTATGATAGATACTATTATATAGGAGTTAAATAGAAATCTACAATACGGACTATGGCGCATTGATGTTGAGAAATTTTTCAGATAGCGTTAAAAGGTATTGTTAAGAAACACCTCTTATAAATAATTAAATTTGATATTGCACCCATAAAAGATATCCTTTATGTTGAAAATGATAAAAAATCCGATGCTTAGATATGCTGCAATTGCGGTTTGCTTATTAGGTTGTTTATTTTTCATCTTCCTATTAAGTATATATTTAGGCGCTTGGGGAAAACTCCCGTCTAAGAAAGCCCTCTCTAACTTCCATTATGATAGAGCTTCCGAAGTATACTCTGCCGACAGCGTATTGATTGGGAAGTATTATTTGTATGACCGACAACCGATAGCTTACGAAGACCTTTCTCCAGAGTTAATAGATGCTTTAATTGCCATTGAAGATGAAAGATTCTATGAACATTCGGGAATAGATTATGCAAGTCTTGGAAGGGTAGCCATCAAAACCATTCTCATGCAAGACAAATCTTCTGGAGGGGGCAGCACCATAACACAACAGTTGGCAAAAAACCTTTATCCACGTGAAAGATCGGGAATGCTACAACTAGTGGCCACTAAGTTTAAGGAAATGATTATTGCTAAGAGGCTAGAGAAACGCTACTCTAAAGATGAGATTATAATGTTGTACTTAAACACCGTTTCCTTTGGCGATAATACCTTTGGTATAGAAAGTGCAGCCTTGAAGTTTTTTAACAAGAGGGCAAAGGACCTAAAAGTAGAAGAAAGTGCTGTCTTAGTAGGGATGTTAAAGGCCACCTACGGATATAATCCACGTGTATTCCCAGAGAACAGTGTACAAAGACGAAATCTAGTACTCCGCGCTATGGAGAAGAATGAGTATTTAGATGCCAAGGCTGTAGACAGCCTTGTGCTAACCCCGTTAAAATTAGATTACCGGGATTACGATCACAATGATGGGATAGCTCCTTATTTTAGAGAAGAGGTAAGAAAACACCTTTTAAAATGGACAGAGGAACAGAATGCAAAGGGACAGGAATACAATATTTATACCTCGGGATTAAAAATATATACCACCTTAGACTATAAAATGCAACTCTTAGCCGAAGAAGCCATGCAAGAACATATGCAAAAACTTCAAAATAGCTTTGAAAAGAGTTATGGGCAAAAGGCACCATGGAAGACCAACAAACAATTAATTTCAAAAATTATACAACGTTCTGATGTATATAAAAAATTAAAAAAAACGGGGTTAAGCGAATCACAAATCATGGACTCCTTGGGAGTAAAAAAACAAATTACCTTAACAGATTGGGAAGGAGACACCACTTTACTGGCTAGCTCCATAGACAGCATATTACATTACGCTAAATTTTTAAATACCGGATCCCTTTCCGTAGACCCAACTAATGGGGCGGTAAAAACATGGATAGGGGGAATTAATTTTAAAAATTTTAAATACGATCATATTTCACAGAGTAAAAGACAAGTTGGATCTGCCTTTAAACCTATTGTTTATACTGCTGCCCTAGAAAACGGAATAGACCCTTGCACCTATTTCTCTGCACAGGAAGTAGAATACGAGAATATGGAGGGATGGTCACCTAGCAACTCCGGAAATAAGGACGAGGCTTACCTTAATTATTCTATGGAAGAAGCCTTAAGCAACTCGGTGAATACTGTAGCAGTAAAAGTATTAGAACAAACTGGTATCCCAGCCGTATTATCACAGGCAAAAAAAATGGGAATATCCACCAACCTGCCTCAAACTCCTTCTTTGGCTTTGGGTACCGCAGAGATAAAAATAAATGAATTAGCAGGAGCCTTTTCTAGCTACCTCAACAATGGAAGGTCAGTTACCCCCTTTCTCATTCACCATATTAATAATGAAAAGGATTCTACCCTTGTCACTTTTAAACCAGAGATTTCTAAAGAGCCCGCTTTTTCTGATGAAAATGGCCAGATTATGATACAAATGATGAAGGCTACAGTTAATAGTGGCACGGCGGCACGCTTAAGGTCTACCTATGGCCTAAAAAATGAAATTGCAGGTAAAACTGGCACCACCCAAAACAATAAAGATGCGTGGTTTGTAGCTCTAACCCCCAAGTTACTAAACATTACATGGGTAGGATTAGACAATCACGAAATTGGCTTTAAAAGTACCAGCCTAGGCCAGGGTGCAAATGCGGCATTACCCATTTTTGCTCTATGGACACAAAAATTAAATGTAGACAAGTCCTTTGATTACGTCACAAAAGCTAGATTTAAGTCCCCAAGCTCATCCGCGTTAAGGAAATTAGATTGCGATCCGGTAAAAAGAGACGGCTTCTTTAAACGACTGTTTAAAAATCCAAATAAGAAAAAAGTCAAGAAGTTTAATTCCTAAAATTAAAGACTTGAATAGTTGTGCCTACTAATTATTAATAGCTAAGACCTACTACTTCTAGATTTCTTTTGCTAAGAATAAGTCTATGTTAGACCTCTTCTTAAAAATGTTCTTGATTAAAGGACATGACATTAGATATATTTTAATATATTTATGATATCATTATAATATCATATTAAATAACTAAGCCATGACACAAGAAAAAAACATTACCCCTGCAAACGGATATCTAATGCTAGGATTACTAGTCTTAATGATAATTGGCGCTATAATCCTTGTCGTTAATGGAATGATGGTATACGCCTTTCCTTTAGGAATAATTATTTTATTAACTCTTCCCGGTTTTGTATTAGTAAATCCAAATGGCTCTAGGGTACTTCTTTTATTTGGAAAATATATGGGCACCATTAAAACCAATGGTTTATTTTGGGTAAATCCATTTTATACTAAAAAGAAAATTTCGTTAAGGGCAAGCAACTTTGATAGTGAACGATTAAAGGTTAACGACAAGCTTGGAAACCCCATAATGATCAGCACCATTCTGGTATGGAGGGTTACCAACACCTATAAAGCAGCTTTTGATGTAGATGATTACACCAATTTTGTACGCGTACAGACCGATGCTGCGGTACGCAAACTAGCGAGCATGTATCCTTACGATAATTTTGCTGATGAGGGTGTAGATGAAGATATTACCTTACGTTCTAGTGTTAACGAGGTAAGCGATGCCTTGGAAAAAGAAGTTCAGGAGCGATTATCTATGGCTGGAATAGAAGTTTTGGAAGCAAGGATTGGATATTTGGCCTATGCCCAAGAAATTGCCAATGCTATGCTTAAAAGACAGCAAGCAACAGCAATTGTAGCGGCTAGGCATAAAATTGTTGAGGGTGCGGTAAGTATGGTAGAAATGGCTTTGGACCATCTTAGTAAAAAGGATATTGTTGATCTAGATGATGAAAGAAGAGCAGCCATGGTTAGTAATCTTATGGTAGTACTATGTTCGGACAAGGATGTTTCACCTGTAGTAAACTCTGGCACCTTAAATCACTAAGCATAATTAATTTTTGATAGTTAAAAGGTCTGAAAAGAAATTATTGATGGGCGATCGAAAAAAATCTGTTGCCTAAAATAAAAAACACAACTATCTAGCAAGTAGTTCTAGAATTCGGATAAAATAGATAAAGTTAAAATGAGTAAAAAGAAAGCTTTTGCCCTGAGACTAAACGAAGACATGCTGAAGGCTATTGAAAAATGGGCTTCGGATGAGTTTCGTAGTGTTAATGGGCAAATAGAATGGATATTGATGAAGGGACTTAAAGAGGCTAAAAGAGAGCCAAAACGCAAGGATGAATAAGGCAATATAGTAAACTATGTCACGAAAATATGGATCTAACATAAAATCAGTTCCATATATTTCAGCATAAGTTTATATTTGGCACCAACTAATCCTTGGACTTCAATCCAATAGAATACGCTTTAATGACCTATAAGATTTTATGCTCCGATTTAGATGGCACCCTTTTAACCTATAAGGACAACGTATCCGAATATACCATCAATGAAATAAAAAGAATAAGGAACCATATGCGAGTTGTTCTAGTTTCTGCTAGAATGCCGAAATCCATGATCTATATCCAAAAAAGTCTTGGAATTGAAGATCAGCCCATTATTTGCTACAATGGGGCCTTGGTCCTTAATGGGAAAAAAGAATTGAGTTCTACTTTTATAGAATTAGACCTAATTGAAGGTATATATAAGGAAGCAAACAAATTAGATATAAAACTAGGACTTTATTCCGGAGATGAATGGTATGTGGAGTCCGACTCAGAAAGAGTACAGAAAGAAATAAAATATACAAAGGCACTCCCCCAATTTCGCGATACCCAATTAACTTTAAAAGATTGGTATACTAGAAAGTTAGGCGGACACAAAATTATGATGATGGGCAAAAAGGAAAATATGGATACTATCTTTCCTATCTTGTCCAAGACATTTTCTAATACCTTAAATCTATATCGTTCTAACGATACGTTGATTGAAGTAGCTCCAAAATCGGTATCCAAGCTCACTGCCATATCTTTATTATTACATCCTGGAGAAAATCTAGAAGATGTAATTGCCTTTGGTGATAATTACAATGATATAGAAATGCTTCAACATGCCGGCCATGGGGTTGCAGTAGGAAATGCTAGGGAAGAAGTAAAAGAGATTTCCCAAGCAATAACCCTTAAGAATACCGAAGATGGAGTAGCCCATTATATAAAACAACACTTGTATATTTAACTAATTTTATTCCAAATTGAACTAATTATATTATGACCGAACCATTTATTACTAACGATACCATTGTTTTTGGACTCCTTACCCTTTGTCTCGGGTTCATTTTTTATACCTCTTCTATAAAAACAGGATTTTGGAGTAAATTCTACAATATTGTTCCTGCTGTTTTAATGTGCTATCTCTTACCCTCTATTTTAGCAAGTAGCGGACTAGTTTCAGATGAAACCTCCAATCTTTATTATATGGCCAGTAGGTACTTACTGCCAGCGGCCCTGGTTTTAATGACTTTGAGTATAGATATGAAAGCTATAGCTAACTTAGGTTCTAAAGCTTTAATTATGTTTTTAACGGGATCTGTCGGTATTATTATTGGTGGTCCAATAGCAATCTTAATAGTCTCCATTTTTTCACCGGAGACTGTGGGTGGAAACGATTTTGATGCCGTATGGAGAGGCTTATCTACTATTGCAGGTAGTTGGATAGGCGGTGGAGCCAATCAGGCTGCAATGTTAGAAATATACCAATATAACCCAGAAAAATATGGCGGTATGGTCCTAGTAGATATCGTGGTTGCTAATGTATGGATGGCTATTATCCTCCTAGGTGTTGGGAAGACCAAACGAATAGATAAATGGCTTAAGGCCGATACCTCAGCTATTGAAAAATTAAAGATAACGGTTTCCGAATTTTCTGAGCGAATTACAAGAGTCCCCACGCTAAATGATTATATGATGATGCTCTTTTTTGCATTTACTGCCGTTGGACTATCCCATTTCTTTGGAGACTATTTAAGTGCTTATCTAAGTTCCTTTGAAAGCGTAAGTGATAAGGGAAGTTTCTTATCCTTTTTAGGATCTAACTTTTTCTGGATGGTGGTTATTGCTACCATTATAGGAATTATATTATCCTTTACCAAAGCTAAGAATTATGAAGGTGCGGGAGCGAGTAAAATTGGTAGCGTATTCATTTATATCTTGGTTGCTACCATTGGTATGAAAATGGACCTTAGTAAGGTATTAGAAAACCCAGGACTTATTCTGATAGGATTTATATGGATTGCCATTCACGCTGGGCTACTTATCCTAGTGGCAAAACTAATAAAAGCCCCTTATTTCTTCCTAGCTGTGGGGAGTCAGGCCAACGTAGGTGGGGCAGCATCCGCCCCAATCGTAGCAGCAGAATTTCACCCTTCCCTTACCTCTGTAGGGGTACTATTAGCCGTTTTTGGATATGTGGTGGGAACTGGAGGTGCAATTCTTTGTACTATTCTTATGGAAGTTGCATCAAAAGTTTAAAATTCCACAAACTTTAATGATATTTGCGCACCGTTAAAAAACTATGAAATGAGCATGGTCTTAATTATGAATTAGGTTATGCGAACCGAGCTGCCATATGGCAAGTTCACCTAAGACCAACAAAAAAAATAAACATCTACTTATGAAATGAGCCATAACAATTAAGTTGACACCAACCGAAATTTTTAATGGCAAATTACATCTGACCGATAAAAAACAATAAAATTTAAACAGATGAAAAAAATATTTATCACAGGGCTAATTGCTGCTTTTATTGCCTCTTGTGCAGGAACTAACGAAAATACCATGACCGTTTCCGGAAAGGTAAAAGGATTAAAAAAGGGAACGCTTTACCTCCAGCATATTGTAGACACCAGTTTAATTAATATCGATTCTTTAATTGTTAAAGGAGATGGTAATTTTTCTTTTGCCACCGAAATAGAAAGTCCGGAAATCTTTTACCTCTATTTAGACAAAAAAGACAATAACGATATTAACGATCGAATAATGTTTTTTGGTGAGCCAGGTGAGATAACTATTAATACTGCTTGGAATACGTTTGATTTAAATCCTATTATCAAAGGATCTGAAAGTCATGACAAACTAACAGAGTACCAAAAAGTAATGTCTAGGTTTAACACCCAAAACCTGCAGTATATAAAGACTAGTTTAGATCCTAAGGCTCAAAATAATCAAGCTCTAATGGACTCTCTACAAGAACTTAGCGATAAGAATGTAAAGCGAGGCTACTTGTTTGCTCTTAACTTTGCCATGAATAACACCGACTCTTATATTGCACCTTATATTGCTCTAAAAGAAGTATCGGACGCCAATATTAAGTACTTAGATTCCATCAATAATACCCTTAGCCCTGAAGTAGCTAATTCTAAGTATGGAAAAGAACTTAAACAATTCATCTCTGATCAAAAATCCAATCAAGAAAAATAAGACTTCTAGAGATATCTAAGCTTATCTGTCCTTTGAAAAAATGGAAATTTTAAAGCAAAGGGTATCGTGAGTTTTTTTAATAAAGTGTTATTAGACCAAACAAAAAAAGCATCCTTAAATGGATGCTTTTTTATTAATGAAATGTCTTTTTGGTTAGCCTAACTTATTAAGCTCTCCTACTAAAGCCGCAGCTTTGGTTTCCAATTCCTTTCTTACTTCCTTAAGGTGTGCTGCTCTGTTCTCAACCTCCTTATTGTTTACTTTTTCAATCAGGTTATCAAAAGTAGCAATTGAACTGTCTATAACAGCTTCACCTTCTTTAGAAACTTGTCCATTGTCAGAAGCGTCAACCAAATAAACCGCTTCAATGATATCTCCTAAAACGTAATTGATGTCTTTTTTTAAATCTCTTATACTTGCCATTGGTAATATATTTTATGCAAAAGTAATCAATTTCAGATAGTAACCTCTAAAAGTTTTGCTTTCGTTGTATTAATATGTATAGTCTTTGATACTGCGGGAACTAATATTGTTTGCCCTTTTTGCAAATCAACCTGTCCAAATTCGTTAGTAATACTTGCCGCTCCCTCTACGCAAAGATAAATTGTAAAAGAATTTCTATTGGTAACATCTACTTCCAATGGTTGTGTTAGATCTAAAAAATTAGTGGTAAAATAAGGGCAAGTAACCATTGCGTTTACCTTATCCTTATCTTGACTATATGCAATTTTAAAGTCGTCCTTTTTCTCATAGTCTATAGCATCCAATGCCAGGTCTGTATGTAATTCCCTATATTTCCCATCCTTATCTTTCCTATTAAAATCGAAAACCCTATAGGTTATATCAGAAGTTTGTTGAATCTCTGCCAAGAGTACACCTGCACCAATAGCGTGTATTTTTCCGGTATTGATAAAAAATGTATCGCCTTCAGATACCTTTTCATAGTTTAATAAATCTAACAAGGTGTTATCCTCAATACTTTTTGCGTATTCCTCTTTAGTTACGGTCTTGTTAAATCCTACGATAAGCTCTGCATCTTTATCTGCATCCATTACGTACCACATTTCAGTCTTTCCAAAAGAATTATGCCTCTTTTTAGCCAACTCATCATTAGGATGCAATTGAATGGATAGGTCTTGTTTGGCATCAATGAATTTAATGAGGACAGGAAATTCTCTTCCAAATCGCTCTAAAACGCCTTTCCCTAATAGGTCCTCAGGATACTTTTCTATGAGTTCTTGCAAGGAGCCCCCCTTTAATTCGCCATTTGCTACTATAGAAACATCTCCATTTACCCCGGATAGCTCCCAACTTTCACCAGTAATATCACTAGAAATTTCCTTTCCCAGTACTTGTTTTAGCTTTGTTCCTCCCCAGAGTCTTTCTTTAAGGATAGGTTTAAACTTCAACGGGTATAGGCTCATATTCCTTTATGTTTTAAGATTTAGATTATTTTTTTTTAAAAGTAGATGCATTTGCCTAAACTTTTCCTTGTAGGGCAAGGAAACTTACAAAGCTCCGAAAATTTTAATTTATCCAGAAAAGGTTACAAAGTTTCTAGGCGTTTCGAATAAGGTGACTTCTAGATCGAGATCAGATTTTATAAATGCCCTTAGTTTATTCCAAATAAAAACCGCTATATTCTCAGCGGTTGGATTATTCGTCTTAAACCAATCGACTTCCACGTTAAGGTTCTTATGGTCTAATACATCTTCCACCTTAACTTTTATTAGGTCTTTAAGCACCTTCATATCCATTACAAAGCCTGTTTCTTGGTCTATTTCACCAGTAACACTAACTACTAATTCATAGTTATGACCATGGAAGTTAGGGTTATTGCATAAGCCAAAGACCTCATTATTCTTTTCATCACTCCAATCCGGTCTATATAGTCTATGCGCCGCATTAAAATGCGCCTTCCTGCTAACTTTTACTCTCATAAGACACTCATCTCTTTTGTAATATGATTGTAAAATTTATCGAAAATAATTTTAAACCAGGCTGAGTATTTATCAGGATTTGCAGCGATATCAGCTTTTATATCCTCTGGTTTCATCCATTTCCAATCGGCCACTTCCTCGGGATTAATATTGGGCTCACCGTTGTATTTACCGATCATAACATGATCATACTCGTGTTCTGTAAGTCCGTTGTCAAAAGGAGCTTTGTAGATAAAGGAAAATAGTTCCTTTAAAGGCACCTGGAACCCCATTTCTTCCATCAGCCTTCTTTTTCCAGCTTCTGTATTGGACTCCCCTACCCTTTGATGACTACAGCAAGTATTAGCCCAGATTAAAGGCGAGTGATATTTATGGGCCGCCCTTTGTTGAATCATGGTCTCCCCTTTATCGTTCATAATAAAAACCGAAAAAGCCCTGTGTAACAAAGCTTTCTCATGAGCTTCCATTTTAGGCATGGTCCCAATTGGCTCATCCGACTCATTAACTAAAATTACTTTTTCTTCTTCCATACCGTAAAAATAAGGCTTTCCCCCATTATAAGGGTTAATGCTTTCTTAAAAAAGCTAGATTAAGAAAGGAAGAGAGTCCGAAAAAACAGCTTCGGGTATTAGAAAAAGCGAGGGGATTTTAGATTGGTAATATGACTTATAAAATCGTATCGCAGTATAATCTCAAAAGAACCATCATTAAACATAGCTTGCCCCAATTCTGTAGTCTCTCTGTCATATCCAAGACCAATTAAAAGCTCACTTGAAACTTGGAATCCTGCCATTGCACTTACTGCAGCATCCCAACGGTAAGCTGCTCCTAAAATAAATTTCTCTTTTAACATGAAATTGGCAGAAACATCGACCTGTAAAGGGGCTCCCGACACCATTTTAGTTAAGAGCGTAGGCTTAAACTTTAAATAGGCATTTATATCAAAAACATAGCCTGTTATTAAATAAAAGTTCATTCTTTCTTTTGCAGTTGAAAGTACTGCTCCATCAAAATGAGTAGTTTGTAGAAATCTAGGAACAGAGAGCCCTACATAAAATTTATCGGTGCGATAATACACTCCTGCTCCAATGTTAGGGGAGAATTTATTATCTATATCGTTTTGTAAAGTAGGATCTGGCCCATTAGAATTAGTATAATCCTGATTTAATTCTGAAAAACGTATATCTAAAAGATGAGCACTGGCTTTAAGGCCAAAGCTTAATCTACCCTCTCTAGAGGTATGAACGGTATAAGAAAAATCACCATCAAAATAGGTTTCTGAAGTGGGACCTATCTTATCATTTACAATTGAGAATCCCAAACCTACCCCTCTGTAACCGATTGGGGAGTGCATATTTAAAGTCTGGGTAGTGGGTGCACCATCTAAACCCACCCACTGCGACCTATGAAGTGCCGCAATACTTATGTGTCCCCTAGATCCGGTATATGCGGGGTTAACACTAACGGTGTTATACATATATTGGGTGTATTGAGCATCTTGCTGTGCCATGACCTCTGACCCCGTAAACAATAGTAGAAACAGGCCCAGAAAGGATAATTGCTTAGATAAAAATAGTTTTACTGAATACGACATTCTTTTATCGATTTATATAAATGTATCCCGTTAGGGTCTTGCTCTTACTTTGATCCGCATTGGTGAAGTTTAACATATAGAAATAAGTACCTGTCGGCAGCTTATTATCTTCTTGAACAGTAACCCTGCCTTGGGATGTTCCGTCAAAATTATTGGTGTTGTTGTTATAACTTCTGGTAGCATAAACTAGTACTCCCCAACGGTTGTATATTTTGATAGTATTGTTAGGGAAACTTCCGATATTCTTTATCGTTAATACATCATGAATTCCGTCGTTATTCGGAGTAATTACATTAAACACTTCCACATCTTTACCCCAATCATCCGGTTCTTCATCCGTGTCTGGATCTGGATCCGGTGTGCCATCGGTATTTACCAAAACGGTAACACTCGCAGTGCTACAATTCCCAAGATCATCACAAAGTGTATAAGTAAAATTATCTGTCCCCTCATAATTAGCATCGGGGGTATAGGTTACGGTATCATCGGAGAGGTCGTTGGGTGTTCCGTTATCGTTAATCACCACAGTTCCATTAGTCGCACTAGAGGTCTCCAAAGTGCCTATGATTGGAATATCATTATCATTCGCCAAAATATCAATTTCCACAACTTCATTTTCCACTATATCTACGGTATCGTCAAAGGCATCCACTATTGGTACTACTTCCACATAAACGGTAGCGGTACTACAATCGCCCTTAACGTTACAGACGGTATAGGTAAAAGAAGTATTTCCATTAAAATTAGGGTTTGGAGTAAAGGTCATAATATCATCCGATGGGTCGTTAGGCGTACCGTTATCGTCTATGAATACAGTACCATTAAACGGATTGGGTGCGGTTAAGAGCCCTTCTGTGGGGATATTACTATCGTTATCATATATAGGTACTATTACAGAGGTATCTTCATCTAGCGTAACAAAATCATCCTCAAGGATAGCAGCTTGTTGAATACAAACCACGGTAAAATTGGGAAGGATAAAGTTATTTCCAGCCTTATTGACCGTAGCGGTATACTTGGTAACATCTTGGGTAGCGGTCACTGTTGCCATAAACTGGTCTCCGCTAATTGGTGGCGACCAGCTTAAATTTGCAGTTGGACTTACCCTATTGGAAACATCCAAGGTAACCTCGTTATCTGGACTAGAACAATCGGTTACAATAAAATAACCACTGGCGTTGGACCCACAAAGGGTGCCATCATAGGTAGCAAAATAGATTCCAGGCTGAGTTACCTCATAAAAAAATTCGGTTCCTAATACGGTATTTCTATCCGATGCCTCATACCATTTATAGTTATGCTCATCACTACTGTTAGGAGCTTGCAACAAGAATTGCGCACTAATTACGGTAATATTCAGCAAAGCAAATACCAGCGTGATAAATAAGGATCTATATGGATTGTACGGTCTCAAATTGTTGGTTGTAATTGGTTATTAGGCTTTTAAATTATTTTACAACAAAAACTACGTTAATTATGGAATTGTAATCCGCTGGCGTTGCAATTACATCATAGGTCATTACCCCAACATCACTTATTTGGACATTAGCAAATACAGTATTATCATAGTAAGTAATATAGTAATACAGTTCTGTATTTGCATAGGTAGGGATGGCGGTAGGAGCTTTACTTGCTCCACTCCCACTTACTACCATAGGTGTCGAATACTGGTCCGTATATTCTGTATATAAATTTAAAGTTCTACCTGTCCCAGTTGTTGAAGCATCAATTGCAATAGATGGGGGATAGAATATCCTTGCCGCTTTAGAGGTGATTGGAGCTATTGCTTGGATTACCTCTTCTACCGTTGTTTCTAGTGTTATAGCATCTTTACCAGCCTCATTAACATCAATAGGCGTTCTTAATGGTACTTCATCATCGTATTGATCATCTGTGCTACTAGCGGCCAATTCGGCCAAGGCTCCCTCTACTTCCGTAGCGGTGAAATTACCTGCAGCGTCGCTGATGTTAACTTCACTGGCGGTCTGATTATCCGTACCAATTAAGCTAGATAGGTCAACCGTCTGTGAGGTTCCGTTTTCGATACCCACTGTTAAGGTAGTACCAGACAATCCAAGGCTTTCTATGTTCTGGTTATCTGTGTTGTCCATATAACCACTTAAATCTACTTGATTCCCTACATTTGCCGGATTAGTCAGCGTTAATATATTACCTGCTAGATTTAGGTCTTGAAGTTCATTGGTTGAGTCACTATCGGCATCATTGACGTTTAGGCTAATATTGTTACCTCCTGAAATACTTATATCACCTGGATTCCCATTCGTTGATAATGTCTGATCATCTGTGGCTGGATCTCCTGCTGGACCTTGGGGACCAGCGGGACCTGGATCTCCCTGATCACCCTTATCTCCTTTTTCACCCTGAATACCTTGAGGGCCTTGGGCTCCATCATTACCTGCTGGACCTTGAATTCCTGGGTCTCCTTGATCACCCTTTGGACCTGCTGGGCCTTGAATACCTGGATTTCCCTGATCTCCTTTCGGTCCAACCGGACC
>NZ_KE384289.1:13088-73393 GCF_000424985.1 Arenibacter latericius DSM 15913 | reverse complement strand
CATGTATTGGCAGATTTCAAGGGCTATCTTCAGACCGATGGCTACGTGGCCTATGATAAAATAGGAAAACGAGAAGGTGTTACCCACCTAAACTGCTGGGCCCATGCAAGAAGGGAATTCGATAAAGCGAAGGACAATGACAAAGAGCGTGCGGAAAAAGCCTTGACCTTTATCCAAAAACTCTATGCGATAGAAGCCAGTGCCAGGCAAAGGGAACTAAATCCCAAGGAGCGAAAAGCCCTAAGACTGGAGGAGTCCCTACCGGTGATCAATGAATTTGGAAAATGGCTGTTCCAGCAGATGAAGCAGCAACTGATCCTTCCCAAGAGTCCCATTGGAAAAGCTTTCCGATATACCATGGACCGTTGGGACCAGCTCAGCGCCTATCTTTATGACGGCATCCTGGAGATCGACAACAATTTAGTGGAGAATGCTATCCGTCCCTTAGCCCTGGGAAGAAAAAACTACCTGTTCGCAGGCTCCCATGATGCCGCACAAAGGGCCGCGGGCATCTATTCCTTTTTTGCTACCTGCAAAAAACACGAGGTAAATCCATATGAATGGATAAAGTATACCTTGGAGAATATCATGACCATCAACCATAAGGACATCCGGGACCTTTATCCACAGAATTATAAAAAACTTAAAAAAGCGTAAACATACTACAGAGGGAAGACCTTAGAAGAGTTAATCTGCCTTGCAAGACGTGGTTCGTGGGATGGATACGCTTGTTTTAGATAAAGAAAAGAACTTTGAATTATCAAATTCTTATCTAACTTCAGGTCTTCAACGCATAAATGATCTTAAAATTAGCCCTAAACCCTATTTTACCTCCAATTATATGTATGATTTAAATCGCGCGACTATTATTGAAGGTTATGCATATCATTATTTAATAAAAGAAGAACTAGATACTGCGTTAAAAAATTATAAAGAGGTGCTTTCAATTGCTAGCGATTTAAAGAGGGTTAGCTTAAGAGTTGATATATTGAAAAAGATTGGGTACCTCTATCAAAGAATGGGCGCAGTAGATAAATCAACCGAATATTTAACAAAATATATTAATCTTAATGATAGCTTAAGGGTAGCCAAGAATAAATCTTTAAGTATTCCTCTTCAGAACTTTATTCAGAAAAAGGATGAGGAGCCTTTTCTTCATAATTCTTTTTATACAATTCTATTTATAGTATTATTGGTTTTAACCTCTATATTGATATCTGTAAAATTTAATCGAATAAAAGTAAGTCGATTGGAATTAAAACTAAATACTGAAATAGAAAACAAAAAATCTCAAATTAATACCTCTACAGATTTAAATCTTTCAAAGAAAACGGAAAATGAATTACTAGAAAAACTAAAAAAATTTGAAGAAGGAAACTCTTTTTTAGATAAAAATATGTCGTTTTCAACACTAGTTGGGATTTTAAATAGTAATTCAAAATACTTAAGACAAGTTCTTAAAAACAATAAAAATACAGATTATAATCAGTACATAAATCAGTTGCGAATTAATTATATAGTTAATAGATTAAAGACCAATCCTGAGTACTTAAATTATAAGATTAGTTATTTAGCAGAAGAATGTGGATTTTCTTCGCATAGTAAATTTTCAGCTAGTTTTAAGAATGTTACTCACGTATCTCCTTCACAATTTATAGCCAATTTAAAAAATAAGTCAGCTGAAAAAAAGTCAGTTTTAACTTAAAGTATATAAAGATCAAATCTCATCTGGGGAAGTCTTTCACCTTGCCCACTCAAAACTCCATTTGCTTCAACCTTCAAAAGTAACTTTTTATTTGTAGGAATTTTAGCGTTAATTCTTGTTATTGTTGTAATTCATTTGTAATCAGCTTGTTGGGTCCTGTCTATTTTACGGAAAATAGGTGTAGGTTAAAATTTTCACCAGTTTCTATCAATTAAATTTGCCGAAAATTACAACTGATAGATTAACCCTATCCATTTTAAATAATCCTGTTAATTGTTCTTTTTGCATTTTATGTCCTAATTAAATGGTTGCGAAACAAAGAGAGAAAAATTCAGATTTATGATTAAAATGTTTCAATTAATTGTTCCTATCGCAAGTTTTTTACAGTTCATTCTTGCGGTCCAAAAAGAAAATCACATTTATGAGTAATTTAAATTTTTACCGGTATTATTTGGAGTCCCACTTTGACGCACTCCCGTTTATTGTCAAAACAACCTTAATTCTAATTGTGATATTGATTGTTCTATACCTACTTTCTTTAGTTAGAATATTTTTTATTGCTTATAAACAGAGAAATGAGTATCAACGCAAGGAAAAAATAAGACGGAAATACGAGTCTCGGATAAAAGATATCCTCTATGATAAAAATAATGTAAAAGCCGATCAAATCAATATTAATCTTGGAATAGGGGAAAAAGGATTAAAGTCTTGGGAAAAAGTACAAATTACCAACGTTTTGTTGGATCTAATAAAGAAAGATGAAATTAAATACTCATAATTATAAAGAGATATTATCGGCATTGTCCTTGCCAGAATTTTGGGAGGATCAATTGTCTACCAATGATATAAATACTAATAGTATTGCTCTAAGGATGCTACATGGGATTAAAGATAATATTACTGGAGGAGTGATTTCCCTTCGAACTCAAACAGAAAACAAAGATATTCGAAAGTTTGCTAAAAGTATATATTTAGAAGTTGATTCAACTGATGCCTTTAAATATCTGGAAGATGATTTTGATAGAGACTTTAATGCTTTAGACGAGTTAAGAATTCATTCAGCCTTAAAGAAAAAGAATCAGGAAAAGCCCTTACCGCCTCTAATGCAATGGGTTAACATGGCGCAGAAAATTGAATTTAAGATTTTTTTGATTAAAGAAATTGGCTTTTTTCAACAAATAGATTGTGCTCCACAATTATTGGATTTGTACTTACAAAATGTAGATTATTCCATTAAAGCACAAATTGCAGACACTTTAGGATTATTGGATTATGATATTGCTGTCCCAGTGTTCATAGAAAGCTTCAATTATAACCCTCAAGAGGTTAAAGATAAAATTATCGATGCACTAGGTAAGTTAGGAGGTGAACAAGCATTAAGTTTTTTAGAAAGTATTTATTATCAAACTTATAATAAGGAAACATTAATTAAAATATTACTTAATATCCGCTTAATAGATCATGATGGAAGTGTCTATTCCAAAATAGAGAATAGTGTTTCCACGGATTTTGAAAAAATCGCAATTTCTTATATCGAGAAGAACACTTCTGAAATTTTTGAACTATAAATAAAAGTTCACAATTTAAATATGGAATACATTACATATTACTATCAATATCTCATATATTTTTATGCAACATTAATATCGGTTGTGTATGTGATACTTGCTATTCTTGGTTATATAAATATTTCTAGAAGCAAAATAAAATATACTACAAGGGAAGAAGATAAATTGAAGAATAATCCCGAAATAGCTCCAGGGATTTCAGTTGTAGCTCCTGCCTTCAATGAGGAGGTAATTATTATAGATAATGTTAACTCTCTACTCAGCTTAGATTACCCGAATTTTGAAGTTATAATAGTGAATGATGGAAGTACGGATAGAACACTCGAACTTCTTATTAATAATTTTCAATTACGAGAAATTCAGTTTCCTTATATCGAGAAACTTAGATCTAAACCGGTGAGAAGAGTTTTTAAATCTAACCTTAATAAATATAAACGGTTAATTATAGTTGATAAAGTAAACGGTGGTACTAAAGCTGATGCTATGAATGCTGGATTAAATGTTGCCAAATACGATTATTTTATTAATACAGATGTAGATTGTATATTAGCAAGAGACACACTAACTAAGATAATTCTTCCAGTATTAGATTCAAAAATACCTGTGATAGCAGTAGGTGCTACTATGCGTATGGTAAATGGATGCGAAGTAAACGAAGGTGAGTTTTCCAGTGTAACTCCACCTCGGTCATATTTCCCGTTGTTTCAAGAAACTGAATATCTACGATCTTATCTCGTTGCAAAGCTAGGTTGGTCTATAATAAATTGTATCCCCAATGTTTCTGGAGGGTTTGGCCTTTTTCGGACTTCTACGGTAATAAAGGCGGGAGGCTTTGATCCTCAATCGCACGCGGAAGATATGGACATGACCTTAAGGATGATAGCTAATGAAAGGGAGAATGAAAGGAAATATCGCATTGTTCAAATACCCGACTCTTTATGCTGGACTGAAGGACCACCTAACCTTAAAATATTAGCGCGACAGCGAAAAAGATGGGGAAGAGGATTGTTGCAAATATTTGTGGTACATAGAAAGTTTTTATTTAATCTAAAATATGGAAGAACTGGATGGATAGTAATGCCTTATGCACTCATTTTTGAACTTTTGGCTCCTATTATTGAATTTACTGGGTTTTTATTCCTTGTTTATTTGATGTTAACCAATCAGGTTAATTTTTCTACATTTTGGTTAATGCTTCTATTTGTATACCTCATAGGGGTTACTATTTCACTTATTACTATTTCTTATGACTTATCTGTAAAAAAGGTATATAGAAGTTACACGGACTATCTTTGGCTAATATTATTTTCCTCCCTCGAAGCACTATTTTACCATCCATTAATAGTTGTATTTAGCTTAAAAGGGTATTTGGAATTTCTTTTCTTAAAGGAATTTACCTGGGGAAAAATGACTCGTCAAGGTTATTCAAAAACAAGTGCAAACGAAATTATTGGCACAACCTCTCCAAAAGCATAACTATCTATTTTCCATAGAACAACTTATTAAAAATGAAAAGTAAAATTATTAGTGGGTTACTTATCCTTATCACACTATGCATTAATAGTGCCCTTTTAGCTCAAGAAAAATCAGCCTTAGATTATAATTTAGACTATGTAGGTAAGGTAAAGAGATATTTTGAAAGTGGTAATTGGGAAGCTGGGAAGAATACGATTCAGGAGGGCTTGAAAATACATCCTACCGATAGTGATCTAATAATGCTTTTGGGAAAATATAACTATCATAAAGGTCAGCTCGATGAAGCTCGTTATCAATTAAATCGAGCCTTGGTAGTTAATCCAAATAATATTGATGCTAAACAGATTTTAGTTAATGTCGAGGTCGATTCTAAACGGTATTCCAGTGCTATCTGTTATGTAAATGAGATTTTAGAAATTAGGCCCTACTGGCGTGATCTTTGGAGTAAAAAAATAGAGCTTTACGAGTTGCAAAACAACCATATTGAGGCTAAAAGACTTAGAAAACGTTTAAATCAGATATACCCCAATGATAAGGAGTTAAAAAAGGACTACTTGTACGGTTTGGAATTAGAGGCACATCATAGTCGGATAGAAGGGGAATTAGACGAAGCAATTGCGTTGAGTAAAAAGCTTTTAAAGGAAGACACTCAAAGAGAGGATTACTATATAAATGTGGTCAATGACCATCTTAAGGCGGGGGATCCATACATTGCATTGACTTATGTAGAACGTGGTTTAAATCAATTTCCGAAAAGTACAATGTTAATATATAAAAAAGCAGGAATCTTAGCGGATCAGAATCGATATAGTGAATTGCTAAACTTTCTACAACAAAATGCAATCTATGATCAGTATAATTATTACCTAAAGGAAGCTGCTAGAAATGCCAAGGAAAGCGAACCTGCCGTATTGTATGGTAAAGTATTTTTGAAAAACTTAGGGGATAAGGAAGCTTTCTCTTATATATTTAATGATGCATTAGGAAAGCAACAGTATCAAGAGGCCTTGAATTTATTGAATAAACATCGGCAAGCAGTAGGAGCTTCCAAAGAGCTTTCTGTTAAAGAACTAGCTATTTATAACCTAATGGGTAATGATTCTAAAGTAGCTTCACTGACAAAAGAGCTTTTTTTTCTATACCCAATGGATTCCGATATCAAAGAAGCATATGTGAATAATATGCTTCAAGAGGGAAAAGATAAAATGTTAAATGAACGCTATACTGAAGCTATAAAAGCATGGGAACAAGTTAGCATGCATAGCGACTTAGAGCTTAAACGAATAGCAAAGACATCAATTTTTAATGCCTCGCTAGCTCAAGGAAATTATAAAGAAGCTTTAAAGGCATTAAATGAATTGGACGTTATAGAACCGGGCAATAAAGATTTATTAATTAAAAGAGCTGAGCTTTATTTTCAGCAAAAGAAATATCAAGATGCAACCTCTGCTTACGAACAAGCTATTAACTTTTCAGAGGGAGATAATAAGAGTAAAAATCTAATTGGTTATGCAGATATGGTGATACAAATTATAAATAGCCTTAACCATGATTTTCGTTATAATGAAGCTTTTCGTTTTGTAAAGAAATGGTTGGAGGTAGATCCTGATTCTCAATCTGCTTACCATTACGCCATTAGATTTGCTCATTTGACAGGAGATGATGATGCTTTGTACAAATACGCAAAAAGAGGAGACAATCGTTTTCCAAAAGATGTATTTTTCAAGATAAAATTAGCAGAAATAGATGCTGTATATGCTGATGTTGAAAAGTATGGAGAAATTTATAAAAACTTATTATTAGAGCTCAAAGCTAATCGCTATAACCAAGACCTTATAAATGCTTTTACTCAGTTGACCGAAAAGTACACCCTAGAATTAATTAAAAATAATTTGAGTGAGATATCAATAGGTAAAATCGATACAGCATTAAGTTATTCCCCAAGCAATAAATCACTAAAACATATAAAAGGGCTAGCGTATGAGAAAGTAAAAAAATATGATTCGGCATATTATTACCAGTCCTATTACGAACCTTCTATCATGGAGTCCGAGGCCTTTATAAGGCGACAAAACTATTTAAAATATAAAACTTACAAGAATCAATTAAGTCTAAACTTATTAGGTAGTAACCATGGAGATCAATTTTCTATGAACACCCTATCTACAATAGAGTATAGTCGTTTGGACAAAAGAGACACTTACATTGGAAGAGTGAATTATGCAGGTAAACTTTCTGGTAAGGGTGTTCAGGTACAAAGCGAATGGCTACATGATTGGAATGAGGAATCATCTACATTATTGAATGTTGCTTTATCCAACCAATTTTTTCCAGAGATCACAATAAATGCATCCTTATACAAATATCTTAAATTTTTAAATGGAGTTCAGTACGAAATAGGAGTGGGATATCGAAAACTTTCCGAAGATATACCTGAGGGGATTGTTTCCAACAAGGACTTGTATAACATAGTTGGAGGAATTAGTAAAGAATGGGATGAAATTCGCTTGAATATGCGATTGAACGGCTTAATTCTAGACAAGAGTTGGCTATATAACTTTTCATTAGATGCCCGCTACTTTTTTTATTCTCCCAAAAACTATTTTACCGTTGTTGGGAGTTTAGGTTCATCACCTGAAATTGAATTGGTTGACTATCAGATGCATAGTGGTTTTTCGGTATTGAACACGATGCTAGGAGCCGGATATCAGTGGAACCTATATAAAAACCTTTATGGTGGTATTTTAGGAACTTGGTACAATTACAAAGGAGGAGAAGGGAATTCAGAAAATCAATACAAAAACCTTTATAATCTTTATTTCAATATCAATGTGGCATTTTAGTATTTATAGAGGCGTTGCTTTCTTATTTATGTGGGTAGGGAGTTTTGCCTGGGCCAATTCAAATATAAAGGCTAAGGCTTACGTCCTAAATGCAATAGAAAATAATAGAAGTGATAATTGGGCTGCTTATGCTTATAGTCATCTTTTGAAACGTAGCCAAGATAAATCTACAGTACAATTTTTAAAAAACCAACCTTTGAATAAAATCCCTGAAGGAACTAGAATTATTCAATTTCATCTTGTAGCCGATTTAGAGCATGATTATTGTATTGAGGACTACCCGAATAGAACAGTTTTACGATTTAAAAATGATAAGACAGCTGTTTGGATAATCTATCAATTAATAGATGCCATTGCTGAGGTGGATAATCGATTTCAAGCAAGTGATCTTCCACCTAGTATAATTAATTTTGAAACACATTGTAAGGATTTTGATTTTTCTTATCGTGAACCACACTTCTTACCTAACCTTGAAAAGGGCTATTCATCTATAATTGGTACGAACAATGTTGATACAGATTGGGGTCTGTGGGGACACAATCTTGGAAAAGTTGTAAATAAAGAGGTCGGGAATGATATTTATTCTCGAGTTGATGGAGACCGAGTTTCGAGAGAACAATTTTGCTTTTCCTCTGAATTATTGGTTAACTCTACATATGATTATATTATCAATCAATTTGGCGATGGTACATCTGTTAGCTACCGCTTTATGATAATGCCACAAGACAACGATTTAGTTTGTACTTGCAATAACTGTATTAAATTGGGTAATACCACGACTAATGCAACACCAGCGGTTACAAATTTTATTAATAAACTAGGGAAATTATTACCTCTACATTATTTTTTTACATCTGCATATCGGACGACAATTGAGCCTCCAACATACAACCTAGGCTCTAATATTGGAGTTTTTATTAGTACTGCAGACTTACCAAGAGGCATTAATCTTAAAGAGGATCAGCCTTCTATTAAAACGTTTATAAGTCAGTTGAAAGTATGGAAAGAAAAATCACCAGCTATTTATTTATGGGACTATGCGTCAAATTTTGATGATTATCTAACGCCTGTTCCTGTACTTTTTGGATTGCAAAAGCAATTACGCTTTTTTAAAAAATATAAAGTAAAAGGAATTTTTCTCAATGCAAGTGGTTATGACTATTCTTCATTTGACGACTTAAAAACCTATATTTCAGCTGCCTTGTTAATGGATGTTGAGGTTAATATTGAAAAGTTAATTAGAAGGTACCTCCAAAGGAATTATCCTAAAAATCATCAATTATTGGCTAAGTATTATTTGGAAATTGAAGATAATTTTCAGTCTTCCAACAAAGCTTACCCTATGTATGGAGGAATGAGAGATATTTTAAACACATACATTGATTCTGATCATTTTATTGATTTTTATAACAAACTGAAGGAATCCATCTTAAAAACACAAGGAATTGAAAAGGTTAAGCTTAAAAAGCTAATAACTGCATTGTCATTTACTAGGCTTCAAATAGCCTATACCAAACAAGAAAGTAAATTAGAGTACAATCTAAAAAACAGTATAGAAACATCAACAAGGCAAGGATATAAAGAATGGATCTTAATGCTTAAAGATTATGATAAGTATACGGACTTGAATAGCTATAGGGAGGTTGATGGTGATTTAAAATGCTATTTGGACACTTGGCAAAGTTTACTGTCTGGGAAAGGGTATAAAAATTTATTGAAGGGAACAACGATTGAATCAAATTTTAAACTAGAAAGTGATTATAATGAAACCTATCTATTAAATGACGGCCTTCCTGGATTTAAAATGGATTACCATCAAGGTTGGTATATTAGTAGCAAGGATTCTACACAATTTAGCATTAAAACTCAAAATATTCAAAATGCGAAAACTATTAAACTACGCTTTCTTGTCTTAAAAAAACATAGGTTTCATCTCCCAAAAATACTTGAATTTTACTCTGATGGTAAATTAATTAAAACTTTTACAGAAAAAGATATTGATATCCTTAATGGAATAGCAGAATTGGAGATAGATATAAATCTTTTCGGAACTGAAACACTAACGGTAAGAATTGAAAAACCCTTTGGTAGATATAATATCGGTTTAGACGAAATTCAGATAAATTAAATACTATGAAAAATTTAGTTGCATTATTGATTACACTATTCACTATTTTAGGTTGTGAAGTGAAAGACAAAGAAACTACGCTAAAAATAATAGATAACAACAGACATTATTATCCAATCTTGCAAGGTCAGGAATTAAATGTGGTCTATGTTGTAAAGAACACTGGGAATTCTCCATTTATTCTTTCCGATATAATAACTTCTTGTGGATGTATTGCTGCTAAAAAATCATCCATTAAAACAATACCTCCAGGCGGGGAAGGACGCTTATTATTGACCTACAATAGTAATAAAAATATAGGTTATGTTCAGCATCATATTGCCATTTATGGAAACTTAGCCCATACCGATAAAATAGAATTAGTATTTGATTTAAATGTAGTTCCTGACTCACACTACAGTAAGGATTATGAAGAGTTGTTCCAGTTAGAAAGAGATAAAAGATTGGAGCATATGGTAGAGAGCAGGGAAAATAATAGGACATATTATTTAGATAAGGATATAGGTGAACATGGTTACAATTAGTATCTTCTATTTTCTCAACATTTTTGTGAGTTCAATGATTTTTAAAAGAAATATATTACTTGTATTTGGAGTTAATTTAATGGTGGTTTTGACGGACTTTTAGTTGTAAATAAATTAGTTCAAATACCAAATCAGTAGTTATATCCAAGAGATTATTATGGATATATAGTATTATAATCTTACTCTCCGAGTGTTGTCCATTAATCGTTGTTTTAATGTATGCATAGGTTTTGTAAATATTCACAAGGCTGTAGAAGTTACGAGAGGGGTATTTATATTGGACTTAAGGAACGTTTTTATTTTTTTATCTACTTAAAAGTTTTAAACTAATAATTCTAAATTTCTTTAAACTACTGTATTATCCTAAAATCTTACTTTTATTAGTAAATAGAAATTACTAGATGGATTGTAACGGGAGCCATGTTAGTATATAAGTTCTATATACTGTCAAGATTGGATATGTATTAAATATCATAATTGTTACTAGAATCAATTTTTAAAATATGAGGACTTAAATGGTTGCAAAGTTTAGCTTAATAAACATGTAAATCATTGACAAACAGATTTTTAATGCGTCATTGCTAGTTTTACCTAGTTTTCTAGCTCTATTCAGGATAATTTTGTTAAAATGTAATAGTATACCGCCCCAACCTCAAAATTTGAATCCCTTTTATTTACCTGCTTTCTTAGGCTAAGGTTATTGCGTATTTGATTAAAGATAACTTTAAAAGTTTATTTGATTAATATTATCATTTCAATCCCTAAAGTATTAAGGAAAATCAAAGCTTGAAACGTCTATTAAACCTTATATTTACTGATTTTTTAGATGTATTTCTATAAATTATTATTTAATATATAAGCTCGGGATTTTATTTACAATGAAATGGACTTCTTTATTTTTAATATTAACCTGGTTTACATCTTTTTCACAGAACCCTGAATTTGATAGTATCTATAATAATATATCACGCAATTTAGTATCAACCAGACCAGTTAAAGCTTTAGTAGAGACTGATTATTTATTTGAAATTTCAGCCAATCAAACTGAGCAGGCTAAGGCTCTAATGTTAAAAGCATCAATTTTACGACAAAATGGCTTAACAAGTGAAGCTATAAAGCTTATTGAACAAGCAGATGGATTATTTAGTTCAAGTGAGAATTACATATATATAGCACGATTTAATGGATTGCTTTCTACTTTGTTTAGGGAGAATGGGATAACCTCCTCTGGAAAAAAAGCATTAAATAAAGCAATAGAGGCAAGTGAAAAAATAAAAAACAAAAATGACGCTTTGAGATTTCAGGGAAATCTGCAGCAAGAATTGGCATACTATGCCATGGAAGTAGGAGATCATACAAATGCAATAATTTATTTAAAACAAGGAATTGAACTTTTCAATAACCTAAACAAGAAATATGATCCTAACTTTCATTTAGCAACAACTCACGAGTTACTTGGGAAAAACTATTTATTACTGAAGAAATCAGATTCCGCATTTATTAATTTTGACCAGGCATTGCAACATCTTCATATCTCTCAAAATCCAAACAGTCCATTAAAAGGGTTTATTTATAATGGTTTAGGAGCAACTTATCAGTATCAGGATGAATTTGAAAATGCTCATACTTATTATCTAAAAGCATTAGATGTTGCAGAAGCTTCGAACTTTTATAATCTAAAAGTCGAGGTCTATAAGGCTTTAAGGGACTATTACAAGATTATAAGTGATAATGACAATTTTATATTGTTTACTGAAAAAAGAGAGAAACTAATAAACATTGCAAGACAAAGTCAAATAGATATTGCTAATAAGCTAATACGGAGACTTCAAGAAAAAGATAAACCTATAAAATGGACAAATAAACATGTGCTTTTTTTTGGCATTAGTTTTTTGATACTTATTATCATTTTTGGTACATATATCTATAAAAGAAAGAGGGACTTAAGTCATCTTCAAAGGTTGCCGGATAATAATACATCTCACAATTCTGCATCTAAAACTAAAAGAGATGAGGAGAAAAATTATATGTCCCAAGAAACCGAGAGTAATATTTTACAAAAATTAAAAGAATTTGAGAATTCCAACCAATTTTTAGATAAAAATATGTCGTTTTCTACACTCGTTGGTTTTTTAAATAGTAATTCAAAATATTTACGGCAGATATTAAAAAGACATAAAAATACGGACTATAATCATTATATAAACGAGTTACGAATTAATTATATTGTTAATAGATTAAAAACTAACCCCGATTACTTAAATTATAAAATCAGTTATTTAGCAGAAGAATGTGGTTTTTCTTCACATAGTAAATTTTCAGCCAGTTTTAAAAATGTAACTCAATTATCTCCTTCAGAATTTATAATGAATTTAAGAGATAAAACCGTGGACATATATTGAATACGGGGCTATCTCGGAGTGATTATATCAGTTTTATAGTAGCAAACCGTGCGATGTGAAAAATACTAAGAGAATCGATTAAATACCCCTCTAAATCTTAGTCTTCTACTAATTTTAATACGTTTTGTCATGAGATTTTTGGGAATGTAAAGCTTTAATAGATTAAAGATTATTCTCTGTGAATTAAATATTTTTGTATCTTGGAAGAAGTAAAAACGAGTGATATTTACTTTCATTTAGTTACACATTTGATTAACATGTCAATAGCGGGATTTTACATTAAATAAAAACGTGTAAAGTGCTGGTAATCAATTATTTGAATAGGTTGTATGGATGCTGTCATCCCGACCAATAAACACGGGGCTTTCAAGAGATTGGAAGCCCTTTCTTTTTTAAGTTATTTTATCTCAAAACCTATCCATTCCAAACTTGCACATTTCTTTCAATAATGTCTAAGAGCTAGATTACCGGGAATATCTGTCAATTTCTTTTTGCAGATAATATACCATATATTATTTATGAGCATCCACTGTAATCACAAGGTGCTTTTTATGAAATATTTCCTATATGACTTTTGAATTCCCCAATAGAGGCTACTTATTGTCAATTGCCAACAACAAAACAGACTAAGAAAGAATGCCTTATCAGTCAGTTTGTTTTGTTGAAAATCATTAAAACAGCCTAGCTGCTAATTGTACCCTGGCAAACTTTAAGAACGGATTCGATAATGTTGTTGCTGAAACGGGTAAGTTATAACCCCCTAATTTAAAGGTTTTCGAGGGTGTAAGCCCAATATTAACCAGAGCAAAATTTTCATCTCCATATAAATGCGTATCTCCATTCAATGAAAATCCAGTACCTACAAATCCATTTAAATTGACTTTTGAGTCTTTTACCAAAGGATAAGATACTTGAAGATACGTAGAATACCGCTGCTCAAAATCCAAGTCATCGGAATATTGAGAATCCCCACTTCCAAATAAAATCAAATCTAGCTCTAAAGTTAACGGAAAGCTTTTTCCAAAGTGATAAGATGTTCTTAGGTTGATTAAGTGTACTGAAGTTTCTTTGTTGTAATCCCAAACATCAGGCCTGTCAACTCCTCTAGTGTTGAATAAATCCCAAAGCCCAATAGAGAATCCTTTATTAGCATATTGAACATAATAGTTTATTTCTTTATAATGAGATCCGTCACTTTCATTTGAAAAAAGAAATTCCTCTCCAAAAACCTGTTGTTAAACTACCAGATTTATTTAAAGTTACTATAGTTGGCACACGCAACATAGGGTTGTCTGAGATTATTAAACCTCTCCATAAATGATTTTATTTTAAATCTACGGTAAAATCTGTAGGGCTATCCTTAATTTCTGATTTCTGTGCTTAAACCATTTGTATTGATATGAATGCTGCCAAAAGTAGGTGTATGGTCTTTTTCATTTATTAAATTTAATTGGGTTTAATAGTATGTTGGTTATAGGACTATTCCATATAAAACTGCTGCGATCACACCTCCAATAATAGGTCCTACAACAGGGATCCAAGCGTACCCCCAGTCGCTACTACCTTTTATGGGTAAAATCGCATGCATTATTCTTGGCCCTAAATCCCTTTCTGGATTAATAGCATAACCCGTTGTTCCGCCTAAAGAAAGACCAATGGCCCAAACTATGAACGTTACAGGAATTGCTCCTATGGACCCCATACCTATGATTGTTTCTGTCTCGTTCTGCTGAAAACTAACATCAGTGAAGAAAAAGATAGCGAACACAAGAAAAAATGTGCCGACAATTTCACTAACCAAATTGTTTAGAGGGCTTCTGATTGCAGGATCGGTACAGAAAACCGCTCTTTTTAGACTTTCATCTTCGGTTTTTTCAAAGTGGTTGCTGTAGACTAGCCAAACGATAAAGGCTCCTAGCATAGCTCCTAAAAATTCTCCTAGTAGGTATATGGGTACTGATTCCCAAGGAAATTTACCCGCAACAGCTAACCCAATGGTAACTGCGGGATTAAGATGTGCTCCACTGTAAGGTCCTGCTATTACTACACCTGCGTAAACTGCTAATGCCCAACCGGTGGTAATTACAATCCAACCGCTATTGCTCCCCTTTGTTTGATTTAATACTACATTGGCGACAACTCCGCCCCCGAGTGTAATTAGGAACATTGTTCCTATAATTTCTGCTATAAATGGTGTCATGATTTAAAGTTTTAAGTAGGTTGTAGTTATTTAGTCCAATGTTCTAACGCGTCAATTGCTTTATACCAGCGTTTAATCCCCTCATCCGTTTCGGTTCTATCCTGAGTAGGTTTAAAGTGCACATCCGCTTGCCAAATTTCTTGAATCTCTTCTATGTTTTTCCAATATCCAACAGCAAGGCCGGCTAGATAAGCTGCTCCCATGGCAGTAGTTTCAACAACTTTTGGCCTAACAGTTATGGTGTTCAGGACATCGGCTTGAAACTGCATTAACATATCGTTTACTGTAGCGCCACCGTCAACACGTAACTCTTTGATAGCGATTCCGGTGTCTGCTTCCATGGCCTTAAGAATATCCATTGTTTGATATGCAATTGATTCTAATGCCGCTCGTGCAATATGAGCATCTGTAGAACCTCTTGTTAATCCAAAAATAGTTCCTTGTGCATATTGATTCCAGTGTGGTGCGCCAAGACCGGCAAAAGCTGGTACAAAAACTACACCTTCGGAGCTCGGTACCTCATTGGCCAGTTTTTCTACTTCTGCTGAAGTTTTTATAAGTTTAAGACTGTCTCGCAACCATTGCACTACAGCGCCTCCTACAAATATGCTTCCTTCTAGTGCGTACTGAGTTTTTCCGTCTATTTGCCACGCCACTGTAGTTAAAAGATTGTTTTGAGACAATTTGGGTTTATCTCCAATATTCATAAGCATAAAACATCCAGTCCCATAGGTGTTTTTTACCATCCCTTTTCTTATACACATACTACCAAATAAGGCCGCTTGCTGATCTCCTGCAATTCCGGCAATTGGTATAGGTGTTGCAAAAACAGTAGTTTTAGTATGACCATATACTTCACTAGACTGCTTTACTTCTGGTAACATACTTTTTGGAATAGTAAATAGTTCTAAAAGTTCATCGTCCCATGCCATCGTATTGATGTTATACATTAATGTCCTAGAGGCATTAGTAACATCGGTGACGTGTTTTTCTCCTTTGGTAAAGTTCCAAATTAACCAAGTGTCTGTGGTTCCTAGTATAAGATCACCAGCTTCTGCTTTTTCTCTTGCTCCTTCTACATTATCTAAAATCCACTTTACTTTAGTGGCAGAGAAATAAGAATCTATAACAAGACCAGTTTTTGAACGAATTAGATCTGTTTTTCCGTTGGCTGTTAGTTCGTCACAGTAAGCCGAAGTTCTTTTATCTTGCCAAACGATGGCATTGTAAACCGGAATTCCTGTTTTACGATCCCATACTATAACAGTCTCTCTTTGATTGGTAATTCCTATGGCAGCGATATTAGTACCATTTAATCCTTTTTTCACAGTCGCTTCTGCTGCGATCCCTGCTTGTGTTGACCAAATCTCCATAGGATCATGTTCTACCCACCCTGGTTTAGGAAAGTATTGGGTAAATTCTTTTTGAGCAACAGAGATGATGTTACCTTTTTTATCAAAAAGTATCGCGCGTGAACTTGTTGTACCCTGATCAAGAGCAAGAATATATTTGTCCATTTTATATGGTGAGTTAGTGAAAAGAGTTTACCCTTTTCTGATTAATGTTAAATAAAAGAGTCGATTGATTTTTATTGTATTGCTGTCATTCTTTGCGGAATATCTGTCTTACCTAGTACGTAATGACTAGCAATCCTTGTGAATTGTTGTATTTGCTCTTGCTCCCAATTTTTATTTTTATTAAGTTCTTGCGCTAATAGTTCGGCAACAATAGGTGCGGATTCAATTGCAGCACGTGCGTCTAAGAATAGCATTCTTACTCTCCTTGCCAAGACGTCTTCTACGGTTCTTGCCATTTCATATCTTGCAGCCCATATAACTTCTGCTTGCACGTATGAAGCATTAGTGTGAATTTTATTACCCAGTTTTGGGTCTTCCTGTATTAATTTTTGAATACCTTCTTGATCACTACCATATACATATAAATGGTTGCTCCAGTCATGGGTTTCTTTTGCTCCATGTATTTTTAAGTCTTGAGTAATGCATTTCCTTTCAGGTAACATTTTCGCTTTTATTGCCTTATCCAATGTATCTTGGGCCATCTTTCTAAAAGTGGTCCACTTACCACCTATAACTGATATTAATCCGGAGTCCGAAGTCACAATTTTATGGCTTCTTGATATCTCCTTTGTTTTTTCTGATTCATCCTGTGGTGCAGCCAAAGGCCTTAGCCCTGCAAATATGCTAAGCACATCTTTTCGATTCACTTTTTTAGATAGATAGGCATTAACATTAGAAAGAATAAAGTCAACCTCTTCCTCCAAAGCTTTTGGTTCAAGGCTGTGCTCATCCAATAAGGTGTCGGTTGTTCCTACAATAACCTTATCATGCCATGGCACAAGAAACAAAACTCTACCATCATCGGTCTTTGGAATCATAATAGCATCGGTGCCAGGTAGAAAGTTATTGTTTAATACCAAATGGACTCCTTGGCTAGGGCGTATCATATCTTTACCTGTGGATTTATCCATTTTTAGGATATCGTCAGCAAAAACACCAGTAGCATTTATTATCGCTTTTCCTTTTAAGTTGTAAGTTCTGTTAGTTTCGGTATCTGTAGCAACGACACCATTTATTGTTCCATTGTCATTTTTCAGTAATTCATTAACTTTAAAATGATTCAGTATAGTAGCTCCTCTCTCTATACAAGTCTGGGCAACGTTTATGGCTAAACGAGCATCATCAAACTGACCGTCTTGGTAACTAACGCCTCCTTTTAATTTTATCGAATTGACGGTTTGTATTCTTTTTAAAACTTTGGATTTAGAAATAAATGTAGATTTTCCTAGACTAAGTTTTCCAGACAAAAAATCATAAACTTTAAGACCGGTAGTATAAAAAAATGCATTCCACCAGCTATAATTTGGAATGATAAAGGTTTGGTTTTTAGCTAAATGAGGAGCATTCTTCAAAAGTAGTCCCCTTTCGTATAAGGCTTCCTTTACCAAATCTATATGACCCTGTCCCAAATAACGTACCCCTCCATGAACAAGCTTCGTACTTCTACTAGATGTTCCTTTTGCAAAATCTACTTGTTCTAACAATAGAGTTCTATATCCTCTGGTAACACTATCGAGAGCGATGCCCAATCCTGTTGCTCCTCCTCCAATTACAATTACGTCCCAATCATTACTTGTTTCTAATTGTTTCGTAATTGTACTTCTTTTAAACATTACACTATCCATGTGCTTTCTTTTATTTCGTTAACTAAGCAAATATATTAAAATCCACGAAAAACGAAACTAATCGAAATTTAAAATTACATTAATTGAATGTTTAAATCAGGATTTTAGTTAAATTGTAAATCCATTTATGATCTTAATACCTCATTTTTTTCGAGCTTAGTTTCGTTTGATTTCTTTGTTTTATTTTAAGAAAAGACATCAGACTATACTCGATAGGTTAATCCCAGAAAAACATGTAGAAGTTTTAGGTTTGTGCAGGGTTTTAGGAGCTTCAGCTGTTAGCATAAGAAAAGGTTTAAAATTCTTGGTGGAAAAGGGCTTCTATTTAAAACCCACGGAGGTGCCAGTTTAAAAATTGGCTTATTATTCCTTTTATAAGATGATGCTAGTAATCGTAGAAATTATTAATATAGGACAAGATCTCATTAAATTTCATTGGATTTCGATTATATTTATCTCTCCCTAAAGGAGAGTCCCGTAGATCTTTATGACTACCTCTAGAAACACAGCTAGCGAATGAAGCCTTTTGATATAGAAGTTTAAACATATCTATATACTTAACAGATAAAATTATTAATTCATTATGATTAAAGTAATTATTTTCGATTTAGACGGAACCCTTATCCAAACCGAAGTACTTAAGGCGAGGTCTTATGCAGAGGCAATACATTTGCTTACCAACGAAGAAGTGTCCATACAACAAGTGATGGAGAGTTTTAAAGACTATGTAGGCCTCTCTAGAATGGAAGTAGTAGCTGGTATTGTTAAAGAATATAACGCTGAACTAAAGAAAAATTTTGGGGATGGAGATCTAAAAGCTATGCAGCAATGGGTGCTCGACAAAAGGTTATCTCAATATCGTAGCATTCTTGAAAATGAAAGTCTATTGAAGGAGCATTTTTGTCCATTTAATCTGGGGCTACTCCACAAACTACATCAGGATAAGTATAAATTGGTTCTGGCAACCATGTCACATCTCACTGAAGCTAGCAAGATACTTAACATAATGGGGATTGAGGAGAAGTTAGATGCTATCTTTACGCGTGACGATGTGGAGAAAGGCAAACCTGATCCAGAGATTTACAACAAGGCAAAAAAAATGATGCAGGTTGCATCCGATGAATGCCTAGTGATTGAAGATTCGGTCAATGGAATTAAGGCAGCCTTAAATGCTGAGATGAACGTGTTCGCAGTAACAAATAGCATTACCCGTAAGTCGGTTCACGAATCAAACTTACTTCCAAATACGCATATCATAGACGATCTTACAGAGTTGGAACCAAGAGTTTATCGGTTTATTAATAAATAATTCTCAGCTTATAAAGTAAAAGACTGAGTAGTGATTATGCCCGTTAACTCCATTTAAAAGACGGGATAATTCGAGCTATTTGGTAAATTAAGCTGTTAAAGGAGATGATCACCTATCGCTATGCGTAAGCCCTATAACTTGTCATATCCATTAAATTTGGGACTAACTATTTGCTTCCATTCTGGGTGTCTCTTTATATATGCAAATACATAAGGGCAGAAAGGAAGTAATTCGATATTATTCTCCTTTAAATAATGTAATGTTTTCTCTACTACTGCGCTTGCAGCACCCTTCCCTGCTAATTCTGGGTCGGTTTCTGTATGCACTAAAGCAATTTGATTGCCAAAATCACCATAATTGATAAAAGCATAGTGTCCGTCAACTTCAATTTCGAAACGTTTTTTTGCTTCATTTTTAACTAATGGGATGTCGATATATTCTGTTTTCATATTGTGAAGTGTTCTAAGAATTAGTTTTTATATATTATTGTTTACATTACAGGAATTCTTTCCTTCTCGTAACATTGTAATGCTCTATTGATAAATACATTACTAGGCTTTACACACTTTAATCATGGCTATTTCTGTCCAGTCTTTTTCGAGCCTTAAAAGTCTATAACCTTTTATGGTGCAATAGATTTTTTTACGATTTAAAAGGCAGTCGGCCAACACAAGATAATTAGTTAATAAACGGTACCTACAGTTTATAATTTTATACTACTGCAAACTCAAATATTTCTAACAAATATAACACACTAAATTTTTATAGGAGTCAAGTTTGGTAGTCAAATGCCATGACACTGATATATATCATTTCAATACAAGAATATTCCCATTATCTTCTTGGTTTGAGAAAATAAAAGAAAAAATAATTTTTAAAACTGTAAAATATGCCTTTAATCACAAGAAATGAAATTAAAGAATTGGATGAAATTCATAAAGAAACCTGTATCTCTATTTTTATCCCTACACATCGCGGAGGAGAAAAGGTCTTGGAGGGAACGGACGTACTTAGGTTAAAGAACCAGGTAAAAGATGTTAGGAAAAAGTTAGAAAAGAATAAACTAGGTCCAAGAGATATAGATACGCTACTTGCGCCCATAGAAGCCCTTTTGGAGGATGGTGATTTCTGGAGACACCAATCGGATGGACTCGCTATTTTCCGAAGCAAGGACTTCTTTAGAAAATATACCCTTCCGGTATATTTTGAAGAGTTTAATTATGTACAGAATGATTTTTACTTAAAACCATTAATGCCCATGTTTACTGGGGATGGCACTTTCTATGTTTTGGGATTAGAGCAACAATATGTTAAGCTTTACGAAATGACTCAACATACTATTACTGATGTGGTTATTGATGACTTGGTTCCATCTACAGTGGAAGATAAAGTAGGGCATGAGCGAGAACCTAATAGTCTTCAGTTCAGAAGTGGGGCAGATTCACAGGGGAGAGCGTTTTATCACGGGCATGCAGAATCCGATCATGGGCGTAAGGACGATATAGCGCGATTTTTCAGAGCTATTGACAAAGGTATTTCACCGCTATTACGGGAAGAAACAGCACCTATGATAGTAGTTGCCCAAGAAGTTATGTTCCCCATTTATAAACAAGAGAACACCTATAAACACCTTTTAGATGATTTTATTGATCAGAAGGCATCTAAAGTAGACAAGTTCCACTTGCAAGAAATGGCATGGGAAAAAGTAGCACCTATTTTCGATCGTGAGCGTAAGGAGAAGCTAGCGTTGTATAAAGAGCATCAAGGTACAGGTAGGACCTCCTCGGGAATGGTAGAAGTACTGCAAAAAGCAATAGACGGGAAAGTAGAGACACTTTTTGTAGAAAATAGAGAAGATATTTGGGGTACTTATAATTCTGAGAAAAAACATGTGGAAGTCCATGAAGAACCCACAGAACAGAGTATATCACTATTAAACAAAGCTGCAGTAAAAACCTTTTTGAATGGAGGAACGGTTTATTTAATGGAAAAGGAGGAAATGCCTAATCCTAATTCAAGGGTAAATGCATTATATCGATACTAAGTAGCTTTTTTAATATTCCCCATTTTTAATGACCTTGTATGGTAGAGGATTGAACTTTAGGTTGATATAGGTAAAAAAAGGATCTTTTCAGTTATTTTTAAAGGCCTAATAAAGTTAACTTAGTTGAATAATAAATTTAAAACTAAAATTATGGATAAAAATAGTGGAAACGTATTACTAGCATTGTTAACAGGTGCGGCTATAGGTTTTGGAGTCGGCGTTTTATATGCCCCTGAAGAGGGTAAAAAAACACGTAAGAAAATTAAGCGTAATGTTGAAAAAACAAGTCATGATATCACGGACCGACTTTCAAAAGCGCAGAAAGAATTGACCAAAACGGCAACTAAGAAAAGAGATAGGTTTGAGCGTAATTTGGATAAAGCTATTTCAAATATGAGCTATAAAGCAGATGATATTATAGCAACTTTAGAGACCAAATTGGAAGAACTTAAAAAGCAGAAGGCTTAAAAGCCTAGGGGTTTTTATGATTTTATAACAAATAGAAAAGGATCTAACAGAGGTAAATACCAATGTTAGATCCTTTTTTATGTGTAATCGCCTGTAATTAAGGGTTTTACTGGAGTTAGATTTAAAAGTGTTTAGAGTTAATAAATTTGGAGGGTGTGTCATTATTGTATCTATTTTATTTTTTCTGCGCCTAGTGTCTTTTATTATCTTGGAAAAACCTTAAACAATCTGTATATTGAACTTATTATTAAAAGGCATTCTATGTTATGCTAGCGAGTTATGCTAGCGAAGAATTGCCTTGTATTTCTATATAATATTATAAGTGGTTATTATGTAGATGATTTAAACACTATTTAAAAAATACAATGAAAAAGCAATATAGTTCCTTCTCAGATATTGATGAACAGCTTCGAATTTTAAAGCTAAAAAGGGAAATTGACTCAGAAAATATAAGGCTTCATTTAAATAGGGCTAAGATGGATGTATCTCCTTCGCGCTTGGTGGACAATGCTAGTGTAGCATTGCAAAAGAACCTTATAACTTTCGCTATCCAAAAGCTTTCTTTTGTTTCCACTCGATTAAGAAGTTTTCAAATGAACAGACTAATTTCTCGACTGTTGGAATAATACTCTGTTTTTAACTAGTATATAATAAACCCTTACATTCCTAGGAGATAGAAAAAGTCATTCGTTATTTTTTATCACTAAGGAGCTAAATTCATTATCCCTACCTTTTTAATCGTTATTTTATTTAGGGAATCGCGCTGCATTTGTTAAGTGTATCATGGCGTTTGCGGGGGGCATGACCAATTGTTGTGTTTATGCAAACAATGAACCTTAAATATTAATTCAAATTAATAAAGTTTTATATATACGATTAACTGAGTTTTACTCAAATATATTCTTTCATTTTCTTTGCTTGTCCAAAGAAAACGAACAGGGCATTAAAGCGAAGGTACTGTGTACCTTTGATTTGAGGAGCCAGCTGTAGCGATGGCCCACGCGCCAACTGGCCCCTCACTACAAATGCAAATCGTTGCATTTTCCGATCGGTCCTAATGAATTTTTTAGATCGAATCTAAAAACCAGTTTCAAAACTCCGCGCTTTTTCGGAAATAAAAAAGCTGAATCTCGGAGCTTTTTCAACTTATTCTGTGGATAAGGAATACAATACAAGAAGCTTCTTGCAAAGGTTTTCGGCCTACTTTCTCTTTTAGTAGCAAATCAAGGAGTTTCTACGTTGGCCGAAGGAAGGTTTACCTACCGGAGGTAGGCGTCCGGCAGCCCATGTTCACCTTAGTCGTTGGAAAGTTTCCCTGCCGTTAGGAAGGCGGCCTGGACGCTGTGGCAGTAGAAAGTCCGTAGATTTCAAGAAAGGAGAAATAAGCCTAGATTTTTTTGAATACTTTTTTATTCATCTCCTTATCTATTACTTTTTAAAGGAATTCATGAATGCTGAGCATTTCATCAATGGAAAAAAGTATTGACATGTCAAAAAGGAAAGGTTTTAATTATTGGTCCTTTCCGTTAGTTTAAGTCACACCCAACTTTTGATCTTGGTCCGTTTGGGACCAAGATCAAAAGTTGGGTCTAAAGTGAATAATTTATTTCTTTGCACCCTAAATTTACGAGATGGACAAAGGAACCGATTTAACACTATTGAGCTTATTTTTACCTGAGGGAATACTTGACTTTTTTGATATTGTTGGATTTGAACAAAAGCCTATTAAGAACCCTTTGTATTTCAATCGGTTGACTGTGTTTTTAGAGGAAAAAAAGCAGATACCAGCACTTTATAGAGATCATACCTACAAGGCCAGTGGTTTATGGAACCTAGGGTGATCGATGATTATCCAATCCGTGATAACTTGGTTAGCTTGAGCCTCAAACGTAGGCGCTGGGATGTTCTAATAGATAGAAAATGGATCAAAACAAGTCGAGATTGGAATGATTTTATCGCACAGGGAACCCGCATGTCAAAAGAGTTCGCTGCTTTTTTAAAAGAGATCAACGGATAGAACAGCTCTGAGTAGTCAACAACTCGGTTCTCTTTTTGGAGTGCCTGGGAAGAGACTTCAGCGCTAGAATAAGGATTGCCTTAGCCAATTCAATCAATGGAAACATAAGGACCACGCCAATGATTGGCTAGTGTACCCTCAGAATATTGGTCCTTATCTTTCAATAGACGAAACAGCCTTGTCCCGTGGTGAACTTTACACAATTATCACCAATAAACAGGCAAAGGGCAAAAAGGGGGCTTTGGTGGGAATATTTAAAGGCACCAAGGCTGAACCTATTATTGATCGATTGCTTAGACTTCCTGTTTCTATCAGGAACAAGGTCCAAGAAATTACCTTGGATATGGCACACTCCATAAAACAGATCGTTAAGGCCTGCTTTCCTAAGGCAAGACAGGTGACCGACCGATTTCATGTCCAAAAGCTCGCACTAGAAGCTCTTCAGGATATCCGGATCAAACATAGGTGGGACGCCATAGATCAAGAAAATCAACACATAAAGCAGCCAAGGGCAAAGAACGGGACATTCATTCCAACAGAATTTAGCAATGGAGATACAAGAAAGCAGCTCTTGGCCTGAAGCAGGTATCTGCTTTATAAATCTCCAAATAATTGGACGCAACACCAATCCAACAGAAGCAAAATATTATTCGCCGAATATCCAGATATAAAAGTCGCCTTCGATCTTGAGCAAGGACTCAGGAACATATTCAATACAGCTACTTCTATGCAAATAGCATATACAAAGTTGGCACATTGGTACAAAGAGGTAGAAAACACAGGCTTCAGAGCTTTCAATACTATTGCAAATACGATATCGCTGAATTATAGGTCGATACTGAACTATTTTATAAATTGAATCACAAACGCATCTACAGAATCATTCAACGCAAAAATAAAAGCTTTTAGGGCACAGTTCTGGTGTGTAAGGAATATAGAATTCATCCACTTTATACTAACTCAACTATATGCATGAATATCCAAATACTCGGAAATTGGACTTATCCCAAGAAAGAGGAAGTGCAATCTTGTTTGTAATGCACTGATAAACAGGTTGTTGCGCTCGAAATATTGTTTTTTGCTCACCGAATTACGCTCTTGTTTGCGGAAAGTACACTTAAAGAGTTTATTATGAGTAGTGTAGGTAGTTTTTGTTTCTGGTCAAGTTCTATATTTTCTAAATTTTAAATGTTTGTATAAAATTGATTAGATCATAATCAAAAAAACATGATTGACAAATATTAAATAAGGTGAATGTGATTTACTCCTTAGGTTCGAAAGAAAAACTCCCAAGGGTTCGAAAGCAATATTGGATTATAATAATAAAGACATTATTAGGTTGATTATAAGTGTCTTGTTTAATATTGAGAGAGAAAGGGGAGGGGGTAGGTGGATTTGATATTCCATGATATAATAATTCTTAAACGTAGTATACGACTCTTAATCTGAAATGTAATACAGTATACTCAGTTAAATATTATACTCTGAGTTGTATCATGCCAAATAAATTAAAGAAATTTAGACTTATTTATTTAGCCATTTTATAGAATGTTCTTACTGTCTCAATTTTAGGGAACATATTCACCTACCAGCCTTACCAGTAAGTCATTCAATTTTTCAACTTCAAATTCTCCAATAGTAGGTTCTAAATGATCATTACCAACACCGCTATCATCGGTTATAAAAACATAAGTCCCATTAGTTAACATAGCAAATGAACGCATTAAATATTCGGTAGACTTATTAATTCCTGACGCAGTAATTGGTACTATTTTAATACCTTTTTCTGCAGCAATTGTTAAACTTATTTCCAAACTTGAAATAACCTCTTGGGTGTAATGTGGAGGTGCATCTAGTAATAGAAATAAGATGCGGGTGGATGCATTATCGTTCCAGGTGTTTTGTATAATCGCAACTTCTAAAGCAGAATGTACAGCTTCTGGATAATCTCCTCCACCTGCAGCTGATTGGTTTGAGATAAAATTAGTCAGCTTTGCTTGATCAGTTGTGAAGCTTATATCATTAGTTACATATTCATCCCCCTCATCCCTATAAAACACCGATCCAAAACGCATTTCTAAAATGGAATTGTTTTGCTTTATCCGCTCAATTACATTATTTAATTCAGCTTTTAAATAATGGATTTCATCCCCCATAGAGCCAGTTGCATCAACTGCAAAATAGATATCAATACTTTTTTTGTTTTCTATAGTTTTATCAAGGTGTACCATGTTAATACCCTTATCATAATCTAATACATCTGTAACAACAACTTGGGTATTATCAAACTTAATACGAGCGGTAAGTCCATTAAGCTCTAAATCTGACCATAAAGTGGCCTTTCCCTTATTATCTGTTCTGGTTTTCCATATTTCAACATCATCAGATAAGAGGGTGATTTGGGCATTGGCAACTAAAGATTCATTTTTATCTGCTACTACAAAACTATACCTTTTTATTTTTTTGAGGTTCCATTTATTTACATCATCATAATAATCCTGATTGCTTAATAAGTTGTTCCAAAAATCCCAATTGTTAAGGTCGTTCCATTCTCCTGCAGTCAATATTCCTGGTTCAAATTGTCCATTTGGATCTCCACCTCCCCATGCACTAGTTCCAGCAGTTGCACCTCCTCCAGAAAATCCATATGAATCCGAAGATAAATTAAGAGTTTCATCCGAACTAGTATTTGTTTTAGTTGATTCAGGTTCAGTTACCTTTTCAAATAAACTTGTTTTACCATTTGCTAGTAACTTATTGGTTGGGTCTTCATTAGATGAACAACCCGATAATAATATTACAACTGCAATTACTATTAATGTTATTAATCTGTTTATTATTACCATGGTATGGTGGTTTATTTTAATGGAAGATAAAAGTACAACGGTTTTATAAAAATTCAATGGTTTTTTACAAGCTAAATAGTTCCTGTTAATAAGAAATTACTATTAATTTAATACTATTCGACATATAATATTTCGGGCACTTTAAGTTAATTAATTCATCTTACTTTTTTTGGTGCCTTTTAAAAATCTTGTCCACGTTACCTATGTTTAACGGTTTTACAAAACAATCCATAACCAGAGAATATTCCCTAGCAAGCTTACGGTCCATTGTATTAGAAAATTCGGAAACTATATAAATATCTACATCATTAATATGCCTTTTAAGGCGTTCTAATTCTGTTAGAAAATACCACCCATCTAAGCCAGGAGAAACAAGATCTAATAGTATTATGCTTGGAATGTTTTTTTGGGTTTTGACACCTTCTTTTATCGTAGCTAAGGCCCTTTCTACAGTATCAAAAATTACGACATCGTAATTTTGTTTTGATTGTTCGATCTTATATTGCATGGGAGATTGTGATACCAAATCATCATCGATAATCCAAATGGTATTTCTTTCCATTATTTATTTTGTAATTGTTTTAATTATATGAGGCGCTCTTAGCAAAATGAATCTATATTCAAAACCTAATACCTAACTAAAGACATGAGTATATTTAACAAAAGGAAATGGCTACTCTATTCAGAAAAGGAAATACACATATTATAAGTATGATGAAACTTAACAAGGGATAAATCACATAGATTTTATTAACATCAAAATCCCATTGTTTTTAAAACTACCGCATAGTTTTTAATAAATAGAAGTATTTTAATAACAATGATATAAGTTAAGATTATTAATCCACCTTATGCGAAAAAATCTTTAATAGGTATTTAAATCCTCATTAACATGTTCGTTTCCTAGAGATTGGCTTCCTTCAATGATTTGCACATATTTGTTTGGTGTTAATAGCAATCCATCTTTATCTGATTTCTATTTTGATAATGGCTAAGGTCTTTTCCTAGATATTCTTCACAGAGGCTTTTTAGTTCTTTTAGTATTGCTTTTTGCATGGCAATAGATCCACAGATCATGATACAGCCTTTATTTTTTAAAACTTCAACGAACAGTTCTTGGTCGTATTTTATCAAATGTTGAACATATAATTTCTCCGTCTGATTACGTGAAAAAGCTGGTTTAAAGCAGGTCAATCTATCTTCTTTTATTGCGTTTTCAATATAGTTTTTATACAAACTATATGAGTCAGAAGTTCTCGCTCCCCAATACAAGTGAATCTCCCTCTTCTTAATATTTTCATTTATCATTCCTAAAAATGGACCAATACCTGTTCCTGTAGCAATCAAAATGCATTTTTTAGCCTTTTCAGGAAAATGAAAACTTTTGTTGTTTATTACACTCGCAGAGAGTTTATCTCCTTGTTCAAGTTGATACAAGAAATTTGAACATAGCCCTTTTTCATGTCTACGTATACTGACAACCAAGGTCTCTTTATCTAATTTACCAATTGAATACAGGCGTTCTTGATTCCCTTTAGTGGGGATTACAGACAACAAATCTCCTGATTGAGACTTTGTACCGTTCAAATTTTTAAAGCTTAATAAAAAGGTGTTATCCTTTTTATTTTCTTGCTTGTCAATAACCTTAAAAGTTGAGGGAGGAATAGTATTCGTATTCAACTTTGGTTTTTCAACTTTAATTCTAATCCCAATGGATTCCGACCATTTATGACACCAATCATTGAAAGCTTCAAAAGATTGGTCATTAACGGTAAACACGTCTTGCCTTGTGGTACTATTATTCATTGCAAGTAAAGCTTTATGCGACTCGTAAGCAAAATGACAATAGTTTGGATAAGCGGTAGACCCGAAACCAACCACACTAAAGTTAAAAGCTTGTTTTTGTTGTTTTTTTTGAAGCAGTTCTATAAACTTATTTGCTGTTGCTGGCGCTTCACCTTGCCCATAAGTTGCTGTTATTATAATTAGATGCTCCATCTTTTTATAATAAGAATATTCATTCATTAGCGCTAAATGGCTTTTCAATCCATTAGCTAATAATTTATCATGCAGTTCTTTCGCATATTGCAGGGTTGTACCTCCTTCAGTCCCAACAAGAATTACATAATTACTTTCATTTTTCGAAAGTTTATTTCTAATTTTCGTTTTGGGTCGTTTAAAGTATACAATAAACCCTGTGATAGTTAGAAAGGGAATTGCCAAGCTACCTAGGCCAAGCACTATTGACCATAAGATACTTCCTTCTCCAGTGTGCATGACAGTTGCCCAAGATGAAATAATTTGGATAGGGTGGATATTCTCTTCCGCAAGTACTTCTCCTGTTACTTGATTCAGGTACAACTCTTTGTTTTTAAGGCGAATGATATAATAATCTTCCACAAATTCAGAAAATGGATATTCCAATTCGCGAAGATCTTTTAAGGGTGTGTTTTGAAAGAATGCAAACGCGGTGTATTCTTTAATGGGATCTTCTTGAATAGCATCAAAATCTACCACCAATGAAGTTTGGGGCTCAGGTAATATATCAAAACGGAGTAGTGAAAGATAAACCCCTGTAATGGATAAAACTAACAGTGGGATTAGTGTGAATCTGGCATAGACAACATGATGAAACTGCGAAAAATTCTCACGTACCACTGGTGCGAAAAATTGTTTGTATCCGCCTTGTCTCTTGGCAATAAGTACTATGCCAGAAATTGAAATAAGGATAAGTAAAAACGAGGCGAGTCCGATTAGAAATCGGCCAGTTGATTTAAGAAAAAGAGAACGGTGTAAATTTGTAGCAAATTGAAAAACAGGATGTTTTTCAATTATATTTCCTAATTTATCACCAGTTGTTGGGTCAATATAAAACTCATTTTTTATCCCTTCATCAATTACGCTAACACTTACAAAACCGTTGCGGTCTCGACTAATACCTAGTATTTCTTTGTGTTTTGCATTCAGATTCTGTAAGGTTTTGGCCAATGAAAGCGTATCGGCCTCGGAAACATGATAGGAATGCATTTTTTTTGAAATTGGCTCTACTGCTAAAACAATTCCAGTAACCGATGCTACCAAAAGAAATACTGAGGATACAATGGCAAAAAGCAAATGGCTATACCTCCAAACCGATATGATCATAATAATTATTTGTTAGGCACCATTCTTATATACCGTATATACCCTTTTCCCTCTACCTTGTTCCTTAACGTAGCGGTATTTAAATCTACCTCAGCATCTATTGAATAATATTCTTGATTTTCTACAGCAGACTCAAAGCGCACTTTATAACCGGTATCAATTTGTGAGGGCTTAAAACTTAAGGAAATAATGTTTCTCTCCCCATTCCCAATAGTAGCCCCGGAAATTGCATCTAAATTTTCATTGCTACTGTTGGTAAATCTCCACCAATTTTTTAAGTCAGGAAACCATTCTTTATCATCCCCCTGTATATACATGGTTTTTTCATAATTGCCTTCTGGATTTATTAGTGATACCGCTACATAAGCCTTTTCACCAGTATAGTTTGTCATTTGAATCATGCATTTATAAATTAACTCTGATTCTTTATCAAAAGAGGACATACCTATAAATATGAATGCTATTAACAACATACTTATTGTTCTAAAACTATTTTTATACATTTTACCCTAGTTTAAAAATTCGATATTTATTTTGTTTTTGACCAAAAGTTCGTTTTCACTGGCAAGATCATAAGCAGTTTCACCGAATTCTGTAGTAGAATTGCTATCAGCTCCCTTAGCCAGTAAAAATTTTAAGATAGATGCATCTTCAGTTTTCATAGCAGCATAGTGCAAGGGTGTATTTCCACTGTTATCCTTTGTGTTAATGTCAGCACCAAAAACACTTATTTTTTTTAAAAGATCAAGATTGTTTTTAGCAACAGCCAAATGCCAAATTGTACTACCATCGCCTTGAACTGTTTTAAAATCAAAGCCGTTCTTGACTAGGGCACTTAATTTAGCTTCAAAATCACGAGGTTTTCCACGGTTACTAAAGAGGTAATACGCTAAATTATTCCCGTTTTCACTTGTTGTATTGATGTCTGCTCCTTTAGAAATGAGGTAATCCACCACATCAGCACTGTTGTTTTGGATGGCAACTGCCAATGCCGTTTGTCCTTCTTTATCTTTATGATCAATATCGTTTGATTTTTCAGCAAAATACCGGACAGCTTCAAGCTTGTTTCGCTCCGCTGAATTTAAAAGAGGTGTTTTTCCTTCCTCGTCAATTGCGTTCGGGTTTACGCCCTTTTCTACAAAATATTCATAAACATTTAAATCGGCTGTAGTCTTGGCTAAATTATGAAGTGGGTTTTCTCCCTTTGTGGTAGTTACATTGGCATTAATCCCTAAACTTTCTAAATACTTGAAAAGATTTATTGACGCTTCGCGGCCTTTGCTGGCAAAGAAGATAGCATTTTCATCAGTGATATTGTTTTTTTCAATTGAAACTCCCCGCTCTTTAAGTTGTTTAAGAATGTTAATGTTGCCACCTTGAGCAGCATAGTGGAAAATTCCATTCCCAAAATTATCTACACTATTGATAGATAAACCTTTTTTAATAAGGTAATCAACTATTTTAAAATCTTTAGCTCTTCCAATGGCAACTAATAGAACATTCTTACCTTGATGGTCTTTTTCGTTCTTTAAATCTGCACCATTAGCTATAAAGTAGTCATAGATATCAGTATTTTGTTGCCCTGTTGCTGCAGTGAATGAAATTGGACCATAACCATGGGAATCTACTATATCTAGTCTTGCACCTATATTGATTAAAAATTTAATTATATCTAAATTGCCACTAGATGCTGCCCAAAAAACATAGGTTCTTGAATCGTGTGTACGTTTATTTACATCGTTGCCATTTGCAACTAAATACGCTATTGTACTCACAGGATTATTTGCAAAAATGGCAAAAGTAGTAGCATCAAAACCACCACTATTTGCTTCAGTAATGGAGTGACCTTTTTTTATGGTTGATTCAATTTCAGAAATACTTGGTTTTGTTTCCCAATAATCCCGATTTAAGAAAGGGTTTTTGGATTGTTCCGAATTTCTTTGTGCTTTGGTAGTCGAAGTTGCTAGTAAGACAAAAATACCAATTATGATGGATTGTATTGTTCGTGTATTCATTTTGACAGTTTAACTTCTATAGTGGAACCTCCATTTTGATAAATCTATTTTTAGATTGAAAATGATAGGTTCCCGCTATAGAAGAATTATATTTTTTAGATATTTAATTAGACTAAAATGCGCCTATAAAGTGACTTCCGTCTACGTTAACTAATTGGGCGCCTTTAGTTACTTCACCAGTTTCAGTTTCTACAACATATATATTCCCGTTTTTGCCTACAGGTCCTTGAGTAAGGTATATCTCGGTTCCGTCTACTACAAATCCTTGGTACTGAAACAAATAAAAATCTGGGTCATAAGGAATGTTGTTAATCTTTGTAGCTGTTTTTGCGTTTAAATCTACTAATGCAAAAAATCCTTGAGCCCCTGCTATACCTTGTTCAGATCCATCATGACGATAAGCTAATACCGCTTTACCGTTTGCTGCAGGTCTCCAAGCTAAAATATATGCTCCCTCTACTCCTAAAGCGTCATCTAGATTGAACACGTAAGAATCATCATATTCATTATCAGCATCAATCTTTAAAATGTGGGATCCTTCAGGGTCATTTTGGTTGGCTTGATAAACACTTCCTTCATACAGGAAAGCATTTATACTTCTATATCCGTTTGTATTTCCGTGGCCTACAGTAGAAGTGATTACAGTTGGATTTAATAATGATGGGTAATCCAATACGATAGTTTTAGAACCTAAAATTTCATAGTCACTATCACTTTCAGCGGTTGCAGGATCTACCTTACTTAAACGTGCACCAATGTATAATTTATCTCCAGCAGCATTTAAAGTGGGCATATCTATTCTAGATATATAGTAACCGTTAGCTTCTTCCTCAGGGCTTAATGCAACACTGTGTTCTTGGAACTCTTTAATAGAAGAATTCACTAAGTCTAAAGTTACTATACCAATTGTAGCTTCAGTGCGGGTATAATTATCATTTTCATCAAATTGATTTTCTGTATTTACATAAACAGCGGCCCCCGTTTGGTCACCATCAAACAATTTTATCCATCTTGGAGCAGTACCTACATAAGGCGCAATACTTACCTCAGATCCTGTTGGAGTAAAGGTTTGTCCGCCTTCTACGGTATACTTTGTATAGTTGCCGCCAGTATCTCCTGCGTAACTTATATTAAAAATAGTGTTTCCATCTTCAGACGACTGTAATCTTGCTGTTCTATTAGATGGAACTATAAAACCATTCTGAAATGGTGCTATAGAAACTGTTGGGTCTTTAGCTTCATCACTACGTACAGCATAAATTAAAGTACCTCCGTTACCGTCTCCTGGATTATCTCCCATCTTAGCTCCAGCAATTGTGATCCATCTTGCTTCTTCTGTATCCGGTTTCTCTGTATCCGGATTTGGAGTAATATCCGTATCATCGCTGCTACATGCAGTCATTAGACTAGCGGTAAGCAATACTGCACTAAAGGTTTTAATGTTTAGAAATGTTCGTTTCATTTTCAGTAATATTTAGTTTAAAAGATTAAAATTTATTTATTGCGTAATTAAGTTTTAAGTAAAAAGCCCTTCCTGGTTTTTGAACAGAAAGATTATCATATACGGATTCATCAAACACATTTTTTATATCAAAGCTCACCACCAAATTGTTATTAGGAAAGGTGTAACTAAGCCCAATATCTTGTGCCAATTGTTGAGGAACTTCAAAAAAATCGTTGCCAACAGTATTTGTTCCCTGTGATGTTAAGAATGAAAATTCATCTGTGAAATAGATATTGTAAAAGAGATTTAGGTGAGATTTCTTTTGAAATAAATCTTTAAAGGAATACCGTAAACCTCCGTTCATGGTGAAAAATGGGGTATTCGGAACATCTACTTCGATACCTTTATTCACGATTTTTAAATCGAACCGTGATACATTAAAATTGAGGCTAAAGTTGTTGTTGTACGAATAATTTAATTGTGCGTCAATTCCCTTGGATGTACCACTTCCTTGATTAACATAAACGATTAATTCATCGTCAATATTTAATGAGGTTTCAATAGGCAATCCAATTCTATCTTTGATGTTTCTGGTGAAAACATTAGAAGAAATGGTAAAGTCATGCTTTTTAATTCTAATTGCACCTAATCTGAACCCAAAATTATAATTGTTACTGCTTTCTGGGTTAATACTTGCATTGGCAACAACATTGTCTCCGTCATTACCAAACACTTCTGTTTCGTTTGGTAATCTAATTGCTTTTTCTGCTGAAGTAAGCAAGGTGAAATTTGAACTGAGAGAATAGGATGCAGCCAATCCAAAGCCATCATAATTTTTATTACTGCTTACAACTTCATCAATGACCTGCTTGTTTCCATTGTTGTCTGTGGCAATAGCAGGGTCTATACTAATCGTTTTTTGTTGGTAATGTTTTCCAAACAAACTGGCTTTTAATTTATCTCCAAAACCTGTTAATTCATAGGTCAAAGAAAATATGTTCTTGTGCAGATCTCTAGTTCCTAAGAATTTATTTTCTAGAACCGACCTTAAAGAATCACTATCTTCTCTATCTATGCCACTATATACATGGTTTAATAATACCTTATGATTGCCATTAAAATCATACGAAACCCCAGTTCTAATGGAAGCAACTTTTCTTTTAATTTTAGCTAGAGTTGGGCCTCCTTCTTGTTGTGAACGCCAGGTATATTGATATATATTTCCTCTAAAATCTATTGCCCGTTCTCCGTTCCAATTATATGCCCAAGGAACGGTATCATTGACGGAGCGGTTTCTTTTGCCAAGCAAACCATTTACATTAACATCTAGCCCTTTTATAAAAAGATCTTTCTTTTTATAGTTTAAGCTTGCTAACAGCGCGTCTGATTCTAAGAACCTATCCTTGTATGGTGTTATCGTTACAAATGCGCCATGTTGAACTTCTTTATAATCATTTGAACCAGTAACCCCAACAAAAAATCGATCTGCCCATTTTACATCGGTATAGCCAATTTGAGCCATTCCTCCAGTAGACCTGTAAGCATCGTTGAATCTTCTTGCCGTTATTGGTGTTTGCACTCCTCCTAAGCCGGTAACTACAACACTTCTTCCTGATATTTTATAATCATTATCAGAATAATTATGGAATAAAGATGCCTTTACGGTAAAACCAGATTTATCAAAACGATACAGACCATTAACACTAGTCTGAAAAGTATTAAAGGACCCATAAGAAACCGAACCATTGATATTCGACTTAGCATTATCAAGAAGTGTAATATTAATAGCGCCACCTAAAGCATCGTCTGCTAAATGACCAGGTACTACTCCTTTATAAACTTCAATATTCTTAATCATTGAAGGTGGAATGCTATTTAGATTAAAAGAATTTCCATAAGTAGAGATAGGAATACCGTCTATAAATATTCGCACAGAATTTCCAGATAATCCATTTAAACTATATTTTACCTCCGAACCTAAACCTCCATTTTGTCGAATTTTAACGCCTACAGTCGTATTTAACAATTCGTTTGTTTGGATGTTCCTTAGACCAGCTTCCTTTGTTTTTATAGCATTAACGGCAAAGCCTTTAGTTTCAATTTCGGTCTCCTTAGTCATACCACTAACTGTTACTTCATTCAGTTGCTCTACTTGTGGCTTTAAATTGAAATTGACGTTAATATTGTTTTGATTTCCCTTAACTTCAATGGACTGTGAGCTTTTAGTATATCCTATATATGAAACCTCAATAACGTGCTTTCCTTCTGGTAGATTACTAATTAGATATTCACCATTATCGTCTGTAAGTACACCTAACTTTTCGTCGTGTACTAAAACATTAGCATAAGGTAAGGGGCTCCCGACTTCATCACTTACTACGCCCCATATTGTTCCTTGTGTTTCTTGACCTTGCGTAGAGAAGACAATGCTCAATAAAGAGGCTGAGAGTAATTTTTTCATTATAAACTTATTATTCTTATTGAGATTAATTCTAAATAGATAGATTTGCAAATCTAAGTTAGCTTTATAGAAAGTAGTACCGAAAAGGGAAGTTTAAACAACGTAAAAGGAAGTCATGAGTGTAGGTTTTTCAAAATCAATATGTTATCCTATTAGTAATAAGAGTGAATTAGAAGCTGTTCATGGTAATGTGACATATTTTGAATCTTCTGGTACCATCGGGAATGCAGAAGTGATACAAGAGGGGATTGAGCTAGAGGGACTAACAGTTATTATTAGAAGACTTACTTTATCCAATGACCTTATTCTGGAAGTAGAAAATTGTAAACATTGTTTCGGTTTATATTTTCTTTTAGAAGGTGCTCTTGAGTATCAGGATCCTAATGACAATACAGTGTTTAGGTTAACTTCGGGGACCTATCTTCCCTTCGAATGGGTTTCTAATACTGGTAAACAAAAAATATGTGGATCAAGTTTCTGTGCTTTAGAAGTACTTTTTACTAAGGACTTTCTGGAAAGTTTACTAGGTAAAGGTTACATTCCGAGAAGTGACTTTTTTGCGCACATCTCTGATAATAGGATAAATAACCCTAATGAAGCTAATAGATTTATTTCTGATAAATTAAAAAAATCTCTTGCGGGAATTATCAATTGTCCCTATGAAGATAGCGTGAAAATCAGTTATTTAGAGTGTAAGACAAGATGGTTGTTGATAGATATGCTAATGAGTACCAAACATAAAAACTCAGAGAGTAATAGTTTAGAAATACCTAAATCTGATTATAGGAGTATTCAGAAAGTAGTTGAATATATTGAGCAAAATTTAAATAAACGATTAACCATAAAGGAGCTTTCTGAAGTGGTGGGGTATAATACCACTAAGCTAAAAAGTAATTTTAGAACAGTCCATAAAACAACTATTTTTAAATATATCACTAAGTTGAGAATGGAAACTGCAAAAACTTTAATACTGAAGAAACATTTTTCTATTGCCCAAGCGTCATATGAAGTGGGGTACTCTAATCCACAGCACTTTACAAAAGCATTTAAAAAAACTATGGGGTATTTACCCAGTGAGTTAAAACCTGGGGCTAGATAATAAGATAATTACATAAATTCTATAACCTTTATTTTGAGAAAACCATATTTTCAGGAAAAACCTATTATCCTGCATCGTAAAATGTATCTTCTCGTTTATAGTTATAATTTATACGATATTATGTGAATAAATTAGATAGCTCTTAAGTGAATAATACCCTCAAATTGTGTAAGTTAATAACAAAAGGGGTTGGACTGTTAATTAAATTCTGACCTTTTTTTACATATCAGTTAAGAATTGATTAGGGATAACTATCTAGCCTTTAATGGCATTGATTAATTTTCAGTTAGACCATTATATTAATATCTGGACTCAACATATTCCAACATTTCATGAAGGTTTAGGTTACGGATTTTATCTTTCTCCCATATGTACATATGGTAGGTGTTGTTGATAGGAACATAGACGGGAATATAACTCTTACCTATTTCTATTTGACAAATGAATTTCTTGTCTATTTTATAAAAATGATATCTGGTTAAAGTACAGAATTGAGGGCCGAGTTTGTCAGAGATTAGTTGACTAATATATTCAGAAAATCTTTTCCTATCCTTTTTTTTAAAAGGCACCCCATCATTTTCCAACCCTAAAATAGTACTGTCTTTATTAACGCCTAATAGCAGATTTCCTCCTTCTGAATTCATAAAACTAGCAACAGATTTAAGAAATTCCTTTTCAGTGGCTGCAGCGGCTATAGGTTGTTTCAAATTCAAAGGTGTAGCTGAAAGGAATGCTAAATGTTGATTTTCTGCAGAATTAATAAGGATCTTAAGGTTTTTTAAACGCTCTTTTTTCGACAATGAATGTTCCTTTTTAAAAAAAGAAATATAATTTATAAGCATTTTCATATGGATGGTAACTCTAGAATTGCCGACTTACTGGTTTGACCTTACTATCCTAAAAAGGTTTAATCAATAATTAATTCAGTTACAATATTACAGAATTTAAACTGGACTTCCATTTTGTTTTAATTACAAACTAATAGACATCGACTTAACTGAAAACTTGTATTTCCAAATAAATTTGGTGCTGTTTTTTATGCTACATTATTTTTGTTTTCGATTCTTAATTTCAACTTGTTATTAGTGACTTTCAATCAGTGAGTAATAAAAATTTAATGCCAGTTTCATAGAGCCTTGTTTTAGAGCCTTTTGACTGTATTGTGCCTAGTTTTGGTTGCGCGTGAAATATCGGTAGCCAATATTGCCCTTGCATCGACTATGGAATGAATAGAATTCAAAAATGTCACACTAAATAGGTGTGTATGGGCTAAACGATGGCCTTTCGGTAATATTTTTTCTTCAACCAAAAAGAAACCCTAACTAAAAAGATTAAAACGGGTACTTCAACCAATGGTCCAATAACCCCTGCAAAGGCCTGCCCCGAATTAAGTCCGAAAACCGCTATGGCAACTGCAATTGCCAATTCAAAGTTATTACCTGCCGCTGTAAATGAAACAGCTGCGTTTTCTTCATATGAAGCCCCCAAAGCCTTGGTAACGAAAAAACTAATGATGAACATTAGACTAAAATAAATAATAAGGGGAACGGCAACGATAAATACATCCATTGGAATTTCAACAATTAATTCCCCTTTTAAGGAAAACATAATCACAATCGTAAATAAAAGTGCAATTAAGGTCATTGGGGAAATGGCAGGAATAAATATTTGTTTGTACCATTCCTCTCCTTTTATCCTTACCAAAATTACCCGACTTAAGATTCCCATTAAAAAGGGCAACCCTAGATAGATTGCTACGCTTTCTGCGACCGTTCCAATAGAGATGTCCACAATTGCCCCCTCAAATCCAAAATAAGGCGGTAGCACGGTAATAAAGATCCAAGCATAGAAACTATATGCAAAAACTTGAAAGACACTGTTTAAGGCTACCAAACCAGCACCATATTCGCTATCTCCCTCCGCTAGGTCGTTCCAGACCAGAACCATTGCGATACATCTGGCCAAACCGATTAAAATAACGCCTACCATATATTCTGGATAATCACGTAAAAATGTAATTGCCAATGCAAACATTAAAACGGGACCTATAATCCAATTTAAGATAAGTGAGATGCTAAGGATCCTTGTGTTGCTAAAAACCTTAGGCAGCAAGGAATAATCCACTTTGGCCAAAGGTGGATACATCATTAATATCAATCCTATCGCTATAGGTATGTTCGTAGTTCCGCTACTAAACGAGTTGATAAGATTGGGAAAAGATGGGGATAAATAGCCAATACCTACGCCCAAGAGCATAGCAATAAATATCCAAAGGGTTAAATAACTATTGAGAAAACTTAATTTTTTTGTTGCCATTTTCATGAATTTATTTGAGAGAAAACATAGAATATTTCGGTTGCAATTTGCAGACTTCGCTCCTTGTATTTTTCTGCTTGATGCGGTGTGTTGTCAAATGCTTTTGGGTCTTCAAAAGTTATAGGAATGCGTTTCTCTGCACCAGGAACAAATGGACATGCTTCATTTGCTGAATCGCAAGTCATAATGGCTGCAAATCCAGATGTTGGATTGAAGTCGTCATCCAACTTTTTTGAAAATCCTATTATTGGATGTTCGTTGCCTGAAAATTTAATGCTGTAAATTGGGTTCTCGTTGTTTGAAATAGTTGCTACCTGAAAACCTGAATTTTGCAAAGTTTCTACAACCATTGGAAAAAGTGCGGTACTTTCTGTACCACCTGAATAACAGAATACATTTTTGATATTGAAATGATAGGCTAAAGTTTGTGCCCAAACCTGTGATAAATGACTTCTTCGGGAATTGTGCGTACAGATAAAGTTGATTCTGATTTCTTGTTGGTTTGAAACTTTTGACTGAATAAAATTGATAAGGGGTTGTAATACTGCTTTGCGTTCCTCGGAAATGGTCTGAGGATTTAATTTCTTAATAGCTTGTTCTATTTCCAAAAATAGAGTTGGTTCTGTTGTTTTCATTTTCTTAATTTATAATATTAGCAGCAGCCACCTCCTGGTGTGCAAGAAGAACCACTATTTATTTCCGATAATGTTGTTTTTGGTTTCTCTACGGGAATGCCGCAATTATCTTTCGCTAAACAATCGGTCTGTTTATTGGTCAACAAGAAGTGATTACCGTCAAAATCAAGTCCGAATTTCCTAATAGTATCACCTTGATATTCCACTTCGATTTTCAGATCATCAATCTCTAAAACCCGTTCGGAAAGCTCTATGATATTCAATAATTTTTCTGGATGTAACCTGTGGTCGTAGTCGTTTGCATTCCAAAGTTGGAAATTGACCACTTCTTCATTTCTTACTGTGCCGCCACAATCAATGAAATGCTTATTAATTTTTCCAACTTCTGTTACGTGAAAGTAGTTGGGCACTAATTTTCCATTTGGCAATTGGAACGCTATTTTATCCAATTGGTTCAATTTGTTTTTAATTTCTAATAACGTCATTTTATATATTTGTTTATTGCGATTTAACGATGTATTGAGTGAAAAAAATTAGCAACAATCCGCTTTAGGAATGTCTTGATTTAAAAATTGGTGCATCACTTTTTTCATTTTTGCCCAGTTTTCACTGTCTATACAATAGCAGACTTTTGTTCCTTCTACAGTTCCTTTAATTAGTCCCAATGTTTTTAATTCCTTTAAGTGTTGGGAAATGGTAGGTTGGGCAAGACCAATTTCTTCCGATAGGTCCCCGCAATAACAAGCGTCTATTTCAAAGAGCTGTTGTAGAATGGCCACTCGTGCTGGATGCCCAAAGACTTTTGCGAATAAAGCGATCTCTTTTTGCCGGTCTGTGTACATATTTTATATCTATTGATTATTTTACATAATTGTTTAATTGCAATATTACGATTAATATTTAAAAGTTTACCAACACTAAATAATAAATTTAAAAAGTATTTGTAATCGTAAATGTGTATGGTTTTTAACGGCACTTAAAATATCACCGCAGGTAATTAAACAGATTCTTAAGTGAACTATTTGTCATGATAGATTTTGTTCAGTAATAAAGCCAGCTCTCGTAACTTAAATATATTTTTAAACGCCCCAGGAAATAACCGACGTGGAGCTTTTTTTTAAATTCTAAATGGAACTTGGATCTAGATACTTTGGAGAATTGTTACATTGTTTCTCTAAAAATTAATTATTGGAACTATGTTTTGTTTTAATGTTTCATTCATAGGCCGTTTTATGGTACCTGGTCATTGTTTTGCAAGTTTATTTTTAAAACCTATATTTATTTAGGTCTCAAACAATATTACTCCAGAACAGTTTTGAGTTGTTTTCGATAATCTGACGGATTCTTCCCCGTGAATGCTTTGAACTGTTTATTGAAATGGGAAAAATTGTTGAATCCACTTTCAAAACAAACCTCCGTGATACTGATGGGTTGTTCGGCAAGCAATTTTGAGGCATGCACCAACCGATACTCATTGACGAATTGAGTGAAGGTTTTGTTGGTAATCTTTTTAAAATAGCGGCAAAATGATGGGATTGTCATGCTAGCCAGATGGGCGACCTCCTTCAAAGGAATTTCCTCCTTAAAATTGGTCTTTACGTGATTGAAGACCAGATTGATCCTATCGTTGTCCTTTACATCGGATAAAAGGGCAAATCCATCGGCATTAAGAATCCTGAATTCATCAGTATTCCCCAATTCATTTAAAACAATTAGTATAGATACTAACCGCTCAAAATCGGTCTGATGTTCCATTTCTTCCATTAGGGCACCTACCGAGGTCTTGGTATCCCCTGAAAACACGATGCCGAGTTGGGCAACCTGAAGTAGCTTTTTTATTTTGGCCGTTTCTGGAATATCAAAAAATTCACTTCCCAAAAAATCGGCTTTCATATGTATAACCGTCTCGCACTTGTTGCCGGTTAGTTGATCCGTAAAAGAGCAATGGGGCAGGTTACTGCCTACTAGGATCAAGGTTCCCCAGGTATAACATGACAAGTTGCTGCCTACTTGGCGTTTGCCGGTCCCCCCGTTTACGTATACCAGTTCTATTTCAGGGTGGTAGTGCCAAACGACATTTCTGGTCCTATGTTTCTCGACGAATTTTTGATAGGTAAACGAATTCCCAAAATTAGGGGATATTGATTCCAATTTAGGCTTATGTATAATCATGACCACATTTATTGTTGTTATAAAATTAAAAAGACCTACTCTGGTAAATCACTACCAATTTACCCCATATCTATGCTAAATTAACAATAATAAGCCTATTTGATTTCCTTTAAGGTTAATTAGAAACATAAATAGGAAAAATGTGTAGTAGTGTACCCTTCTCTTCGGGTCTATGTTTGTATCATAATTATTTACTAATCTTAAAATGAAAAATTATGAAAAGAGCATTCAAATTTTCAGCAATCCTCGCCCTCTTGTTCTCCACTAATGGTGCTATGGGCGCGGAGCCAAAGATTACAATGGAAGAGGCAAGGAAAAAGATAGCCATTGAACTAGATAACCCAAAGACGGATTATCAGGTACGGTTGATTGATATGGATAACCATGTCATATACTCCAAATGGGTCAAAAAAAATGAGATACGTGACAAAAGACTGGATCTCAATAAATTGGCCTTCGGTATATATGTCTTGACGGTTGAAAACCACCTGCGGGTTGAAGAGTTTGTGATTGCCATTGAAAAAACCAAGCTTTCCTTGGTTTCCAACTATACTAAATTTAAACCGGCATTCCGGAAGAAGGATGGTAGGATCTATTTAAATCTCTTGAATTTGGACCTAAATCCTGTTAGTATTGAGGTGCACGACGCAATGGATCGTTTGCTATTCTCAGAAACGATGGACAATACCCTAGATGTCTCAAAATCCTTTAATTTCGAAAAAGCCTTTAGCGGTAGTTATATTATAACGGTAGGGGATGGAGCTTCCGTATATACCGAAGAAGTCAATGTGTATTAAGAAGGACCGGGTATAATCAACAAAATGGGCTTATCTTAATTTTAGTCCCTGGAAGATGTTCTCTTTCAGGGACTATTTTTGTAAGAACCACAATGTAAAACTGGGTCTTAGAACATCAAATTCCAATGTAGGGCAAGCAGTGCTAACCAAAAAAAAATCATTTTTTATGCTTATGCCGCAATTTGATCAAGCGGCCTTTGTAGTATTTTAAAAAATGGGATATCCCTACGCACCACAATTTTTAAAATCTCCATATGGTTATATCCCCATCGTTGCATTCCCGTTGGATAACCTTAATAACTTTTTTTATGAAAGAGCTTCCAAACGGTAGCCAATAGCATTACTTTAAATTACCGCTCTGTACTCAACTATTTTTTAAACAGAAGTACAAATGCTTCAGCAGAATCCTTTAATGCCAAAGTAAAGGCTTTTAGATCACAATTTAGGGGAGTCAGGAATACGGAATACTTCTTATATCGCTTGATTAAATTATATTCCTAAAATGGTAAAAACCCAGATTTAGGACTTGATCCATTGTTTGCATAAACACAACAATTGGTCATGATCCTATGGATTCTCGATTTTAAATAAGCTATAAACAACACCTAATTCAACACCCATAAAAACAAAGCCCCGTAAACATTGGGTTTACGGGGCTTGTCAGCGGAGAAAGAGGGATTCGAACCCCCGGAGGTGTGACCCTCAACGGTTTTCAAGACCGCCGCATTCGACCACTCTGCCATTTCTCCTTAGCGGGTGCAAATATAAAAACCTTTTTCAATTTATGGAAAGTTTTTTGCAATTTTATTTAAAATATTTTTCAATTATTTTCTATTTAGTTGAAATAGAGGGGTTAAGTGAAATGAGATGTCGTATACTACCATTACATTTCAAGCCTATTGCTTAGTTGAATTGGGAAATAAACTTAACTTTGACATTCCTACTAAATCTAGGAAAACAACTTATTAAGTGGCAGTTTAAGAATGAACAAAATATTATAGGCAGGATATACTTTTGGCAATATCTTATATCTATAAAATGTATTGTTAGAATTTAAAGAAAAGCGATTTGGATACTATTAAGAAATTAGAATGGCGATATGCGGTAAAAAAGTTTGATTCCAATCAGTTGTTGAGCGCAGAAAAAGTGGAAATCCTAGAGAATGCTTTTAACCTTACGGCAACTTCTTTTGGACTTCAGCCTATTAAGCTTGTAATTATTCAGAATAAGGAATTACAAAATAAATTGGTAGATCACAGCTATGGTCAACAACAGGTAGGGCAGGCTTCGCATCTTTTCATCATTTGTATCGAGAAAAAGATCGATAAAGAATTTATTCACAATTATTTTAATAGGGTAAAACAAATACGCAATACTGCAGATGAAATCCTAGAACCCTTTCAGGGAGCCCTGGTAGATGAATTTTCTAAAAAAGAGAGAGAGGAAGTTCGAGTTTGGGCGACGAATCAGGCTTATCTTGCCTTAGGGACTTTGCTAACCGTCTGTGCCATGGAAGGTATTGATTCTTGTCCTATGGAGGGTTTTGATCCCTCGGCTTATGACAAGTTATTGGGTCTTGAAAAAGATAAATTGACTTCAGTTTTAATTCTTCCCGTAGGGTATAGGGCTAAGGATGATATGTTCGCTACCTTTAAAAAGGTTCGTAAAAATCTAAAGGATAGTATTATCCATATATCCTAATTACTTTTATTTATTAAACTTTAATGTAATTTTTTAAAAAATATAGCTATGCCAGGTTTTGAACTTTTTGGTGAAAAGGAAAGAGCACAAGTTAATGAGGTGTTAGATTCAGGAGTACTGATGCGATACGGTTTTGATGGGATGAGGAACGGACATTGGAAGGCTAAAGAACTCGAAAAAGCACTGGAGGATAGAATGCAGGTGAATCATGCTCATCTGGTAAGTAGCGGTACCGCAGCTCTAACCGTCGCGCTGGCTTGTGCTAAGGTAGGAGCAGGGGATGAAGTAATTCTACCTACATTTACTTTTGTGGCCAGTTTTGAAGCGGTTTTGTCCGTGGGCGCTACTCCAATTTTAGTAGATGTAGACGATACCCTTACCTTAGACCCTAAAGCAGTAAAAAAAGCAATTACTAAAAGAACTAAAGTGGTGATGCCTGTTCATATGTGCGGTTCTATGGCAGATTTAGGCGCTTTAAAGGCGATTTGTGATCAACATGAGCTTATTATGCTAGAGGATGCTTGCCAGGCAATAGGGGGCAGCTATGAGGGTAAGCCCTTGGGGAGTTACGGAGACTTAGGATGTTTTTCCTTTGATTATGTAAAAACCATTACCTGTGGCGAAGGAGGAGCACTCATTACAAATAATAAGACGTTTTATGAAACGGCGCATCAGTTTTCAGATCATGGTCATGATCATATAGGGAACGATAGGGGAGCGGAAAGTCATCCATTTCTAGGTTATAATTATAGAATTTCAGAATTGCACGCCGCAGTGGGACTGGCACAGATAAACCGGTTAGATAGCTTTCTGGAAACTCAGAAAAAGAATTATACCATCTTGCGCTCTGCCCTAGAAACGCTACCAGAGGTAACTTTTAGAAGAGTTCCCGAGGGAGGGGTGGAAAACTATTCCTTTCTTAATTTCTTTTTGCCTACAGAAAAATTAGCGCGAAAAGCTATTGCAGCACTATCTAAAAATGGTGTGGATGCTAGTTTTTATTGGTATGATAATAATTGGCATTACTATAGAAAATGGGATCATTTAAAGGATTTAAAGAGCCTTAGCCCGTTATCTGACCAAATTAGAAATGGAATGCCTGATTATAGGAACTCGGACTTCTCTAAGTCGGACCAATGGGTGGGGCGAACCATTTCTTGCCTGATAAAATTAAGTTGGACAGAGGAAGAGGTAAATGAACGTGCAGAAAAAATGATAACGGCCATAAAAAGTGCTCTAGCCTAGAAAAAAGTTAAAAGCTTTTAGTACCTAGTGCCTAAGTAAAAAGTATAGTTCTTTCTTATAAAAAGTAAAAACCACTATTAAATGCTTTTGATCTAATAGTGGTTTTTTTATTTAATAAGTTGAATAGTATATGGTTTACAGTGGTAGAAGTAGAACGCTATTCAAAATTCCCTTTAAAGTGTCACTCTTAAACCTATTGGCTAATTGGTGTTCCTATTATAAAAGTGAGCATTTTTAATAGGTTACATAATCTACAATCTCAAGACCATAGCCAACGATACCTACACGCTTTATTTGCGTAGAATTGGTTAAAAGTCTAATCTTAGCAATATCAATATCATGAAGGATTTGTGCTCCTACGCCAAAGTCCTTGGCATCCATATCTACCTTAGGGGCTTTAAAAACGCCTTTTTTCTGTAGTTCTTTTAATTCCCCTAACCTGCCCAATAAATTTAGGGATTCGGACTCTTGATTTATAAAAACAATAGCTCCTCGGCCTTCGTTATTGATGGCATTGAACATATCCTCTAACTTCTTGTCCGGATTATTGGTTAAAGTTCCAAGAATATCATTGTTTATTAAGGTAGAGTTGATGCGGGTAAGTACTTTTTCATCCTTTTTCCAGGTGCCCTTTGTTAATGCTATATGTATTTGGTTATTAGTTGTTTGTTGATAGGCTCTTAACCTAAATTTTCCAAATCTAGTCACAATGTCAAAATCCTCCTTTTTTTGGATCAAACTATCGTGTTCCATGCGGTAAGCTATAAGATCTTCAATAGAAACTATCTTTAGATCAAACTTCTTAGCTACTTTGCACAACTGTGGTAAGCGAGCCATGGTGCCATCATCGTTCATAATCTCCACAATCACTCCCGCTGGCTGTAATCCGGCTAAGCGTGCGAAATCTATTGCTGCTTCTGTATGTCCTGTTCTTCTTAAAACCCCGCCATCTTTGGCGACCAATGGGAAAATATGACCTGGTCTAGCCAAATCGTGAGGCTTTAAATTCTCGTTGGTCATAGCAAGTACCGTTTTGGCGCGGTCTGAGGCCGAAATACCTGTGGTAACTCCGCTACCCCGCAAATCTACCGAAACAGTAAATGCAGTTTCCATTGGGTCTGTATTGTTAGAGACCATCATATGTAATCCTAACTCCTTACATCGTTTCTCTGTTAAGGGTGCGCAAATAAGCCCTTTCCCATGAGTAGCCATAAAATTAATCATCTCTGGAGTGGCTAGTTCAGCAGCTGCTATAAAATCGCCCTCATTCTCCCTGTTCTCATCGTCCACAACAATAATTACCTTCCCTTGCCTAATATCCTCAATGGCCTCCTCTATGGTATTTAACGTAATGGTATCTTCCATTTTAGTTGTCATGTGTAGCAGTTTTACTATTTTTTTTAATTAATTCCTTAAAATAATCTTTTATACTTCCTATGGAAACTAAGCCTTTATCGGCAGTTGCCCTTCTGGTTAAAAAAACACCTAAAGGTAACATTATAAAGGTAGATAACCATGCCCCAATAATAGGGTGGATGTTTCCTTCTTTGGCGTAATTTCCTGCAAATACACCAATAAAGTAATAGGTAAGGAATAATATAATGGCGATTACCATGGGGAGACCTAGTCCGCCTTTTCGAATAATAGCGCCTAGGGGTGCACCCACAAAAAAGAGAATAATACAAGAAAGTGCCAAAGCATACTTTTTATGTAAAGACAAGATATGAAGGCGGTAGATCTTGTATTTAATCTGTAATTCTTTTTTCTTTCCCTGTATAGTGGTTATAATATTAGCGGTAGCAGTCTTTGCAGTGGATAACACTTGCATTTTTTGATACTCCGGATAAAGAGAGAGTATGGTGTCTGTAGAGACTACGGTGCCAAGGGAGTCTCGTTCTCTTCTTTTGTTAGCGATACTTAAGGCGCTTAGTGAGTCTGGTTTGTTAAGCGTTATAAAGGCGCCCATTCTGTTAACAATGTTCTTGGAGAAAGCTGTAACCACCATTAGGTTGTCTTCTCTTAAAGAATCTATATCCTTTGATAAACGGGAGATGTTCTTCATTTTATCCGTACTAACATCTCTTTCTTCATTAAGGTCTACATCATCTAATTCGGATAGATCTTTATTGATTGTATATTTTTTAAAATCGGCCTTTGCGAACGGACTTTTCAACTTCTGATTACTGTTTCTAGTAGCCATTTCCTGGTAATAATGTCCGTCTTTAAGAACTAACTGTAGAATGTCTGATTCCTCACTGCTTATAAGTTCCCCAGACTCTGCTTTAATAACCGTAGTGTTTACGCCCGACTTAGATTTTTCATGAATGACAACATTATCTAAAAATCGGTCTTTTTCTCCATATTTCCGATCTACCTTCATGTTCATATCCGTGCCTTCAAGGTCACTAAAAATTCCTTCAGTAATTATCGCTGCTGGTTTAACCTTAGCAATATTTCTTCTTAGGTTATAAATCTTTTGTTCCGAAATAGGGATGATGTTGTTGGCAAAGTAGAAGGTTACGCCACCTAAGAAAATAACAAATATTATTAAACTTCGCATAGATCGCTGTAGGGAAATCCCTGAGGCTTTCATTGCGGCAAACTCATAGTTCTCAGCAAAAGTCCCAAAGGTTAGAATAGACGATAGTAATACCGTTAATGGGATTACCCGTTCCATAAGGTTGGGCATTAGGTAAAACAAAAATTTGCCGATAATAAAGATGTCTAATCCTTTACCGGCAAAATCGTCAATAAATAACCATATCGTTTGAAAAATAAAGATGAACATCAATATTACAAACGAACTAAAAAAATTAAAGAGGAATCTCGATAATATATATCGGTCTAGTATTCTCAAGGGCTTAATTTCTTATAATGTAGTACCCATCTTCCTTGTACTTCTTTTCATCAAAAGTAAATAAGGTTTTGGAAAGCGGTTGGTCTATTTTAAAAGAATTAACAGTTATAGTAGTTTTTGTACCATTTTTCCCGGTTTCAATCAACTTGTATATGTGTTTTGTCTCTACATCAATACCTAGAAGGATCGATTTAGTTTCGGAGTCACTATTTATGGGGGTTAATTTAACATACTGAATTTTTCTTCCCTGAATATTCTGTAATATATCCCAATCATAGGTGTGTCCTTGCTTATAAAAGGTAAGCATTTTAGAAGGGGTGATGGTATTATCATCGTCTATCTTTTCCTCTATGGTAACTTCTTCATTCTCTGGAACTACGGTGTATACCTTTTTTCCGTCGTATAATTGCTTAGCTCCCATATAGTTGAATACGTATTTGTCACCTTGCATAGTTACATCGCCACGAGTATCCGTATTTATATTAGCTTCTTCGTTCTTTAATGAATATTTAAAATCTACAAAAATATTATCATAACTCTTAACCTTATTATAGACTTCGTCTAACAAGTTTTTGGCCTTATTAGAGTCTTGGCCCATAGCCATGGTAGTGGTTAATGTTACTAGTGCTAAGAAAAGTATTCTTTTCATTTTCTTCTATATTTTATTTTATTATCTGTTAATGCTCTTTATTGAGCTTCATTAGCCAAAAGTTGATCTAAGGCAGCTATATCTGGTACAAGTACTTGTCTGGCTTTACTACCTTCAAATTGTCCAACGATTCCAGCTGCTTCTAATTGATCTATTATTCTACCTGCACGGTTATATCCCAATTTTAGCTTTCGCTGTATTAAAGAAGCGGAACCTTGTTGTGCAATTACAATAACTTCTGCTGCTTCTCTAAACTTAGAATCTCTTTCGGATACGTTATAATCAATACTTGTGCCAGACTCATCGTTTCCTACATATTCTGGTAACAAATGTGCATCAGGATATGCTCTTTGAGCCCCAATGAAGTCGGTAATCTTAGCTACCTCAGGAGTATCAACAAAAGCACACTGAATTCTAGTCACCTCATTTCCTTGGGTGAATAACATATCTCCACGACCAATTAATTGATCTGCACCTTGGGCATCCAAGATGGTTCTAGAATCTATTTTAGAGGTAACTCTAAAAGCTATCCTAGCGGGGAAGTTTGCTTTTATTATCCCGGTAATAACGTTAACAGATGGCCTTTGAGTAGCAATAATAAGGTGAATCCCGACTGCCCTTGCCAATTGTGCCAATCTGGCAATTGGAGTTTCTACTTCCTTGCCGGCTGTCATGATTAAATCTGCAAACTCATCTATAACCAAAACTATATAAGGTAAAAACATATGCCCGTCGTTGGGGTTCAGTTTACGGGCTTTAAATTTCACATTGTACTCCTTAATATTTCGGACCATAGCTACTTTTAATAGCTCATACCTATTGTCCATTTCTATACAAAGCGAATTTAAGGTGTTAATTACCTTGGCATTGTCTGTTATAATAGCTTCATCAGAATCTGGTAGCTTGGCTAGATAATGACGTTCTATTTTATTAAATAAAGTAAGTTCTACCTTTTTAGGATCTATAAGTACAAACTTTACTTCGGCAGGGTGCTTCTTATAAAGTAGTGAGGTAAGTACTGCGTTAAGTCCAACCGATTTACCCTGTCCTGTTGCTCCTGCCATTAAAAGGTGGGGCATTTTAGCTAGGTCTACTACAAAAGTTTCGTTGCTAATGGTTTTACCAAAGGCAATAGGAAGCTGCATTTCTGCCTTCTGAAACTTGCTAGAGGCAATAACGGAGCGCATAGAAACAATAGTAGCATTTTTATTGGGTACCTCAATCCCAATGGTTCCCTTCCCTGGTATAGGGGCAATAATACGTATTCCCAAAGCTGCAAGAGAAAGCGCAATATCGTCTTCTAAGTTTTTAATTTTTGATATACGTACTCCCGCGTCTGGTACAATTTCGTAAAGGGTTACTGTAGGTCCTATAGTAGCTTTAATCTGGGCAATGCCTATCTTATAGTTTTTTAAGGTCTCTACAATCTTATTCTTGTTCTCCTCTAATTCCTCTTGGTTGATGGTAATTCCGCCTGAAACACCATGGGGATCTAAAAGGTCTAGAGATGGAAATTTGTAATTCCCTAGTTCAAGAGTTGGATCAAACTCTCCAAAATCATCCACCAATTTATTGGCAATATTATCTATCTCTTCGGTTTCTTCATTTATTTCCTCCACTTCCATGGATATGGTCTCTTCTTCAGTACCCACATTGACCTGGAAAGAATCGTCCTCATCTTCTTTTGGTAATGGTGGGATATCCTTTTTATGGGTGTATGCATCTACTATAACAGGGGTCTCTTCTTCTATAGAAGTAATAGTTTCTTCCTCATCCTCTGTGATTTCGGGGGTGGTAGAAGCTTGTTTTTTGGTGTTAGGATCTGTTTTTAACTCGGAAGCTAAAGATTTTCCTTTCTTGTTAAGGTAACTAACGGCGGTTTCTGGAGAAAACTGAAAGAGTCTCACTAAAATAACTATCAACCCAAAAAGTAGCATTAAGAAAACTCCAACCTTTCCTCCATAATCTTGAAGGAAGTCGTTCATCTCATAACCTACCATTCCGCCTAAAAGTGGCTTGGTATTTGCAAAAAAGCCAAATGCAATGGAAAACCATATAATAAAGACTAATCCCCAGATCCATTTTCTAAATAGGTCTTTCTTGGTGATACTGAAAAATAAGTGTAATCCAGAAAGAAAAATTAAGTAGGTGAAAATGACGGAGGCTACTCCAAATCCTTTATAAATAAAAAGGTGCCCTACATTGGCGCCAAACTTATTTAATAAATTTTTAGCTTGTTCATTCCTATTGGCAAATTCGCTCAATACGCTTTGGTCATCTTGCCATGTGAAGTAGAAAGAGAGGAAAGAGAAAAACAGGGCTATACCCAACAACATTAATAACCCGCCCAGAATTACTTTATTCTGTTTAGATAACTTTATTGTTAAACGTTTTTTTGTAGGGGTCTTAGACCTTGTTTTATTTGACTTCTTTGCCATTAAATCTATTATTCTGGGGGCTAAATTACAAATTTACTGATATACACATTCCAACTTTTTAACATTCCAGTTTTTCCGGAAGATATCTTTCTTTGGTTAAACACGTTTTATGCTGTATACCAAACAACTCCGTTAGCTTGAATATATTATTGGAATCGTAAAAAAAATGAAATTAAAATATTTTTGGTCCGTAGATTATAACACCTATTATACAGGCGGCAACGGATACAAACATAACAGCCCCGGCAGAGACATCTTTAATTAGACCAATTTTAGGATCAAAATTGGGTTGTATAAAATCGGCTACTTTTTCAATTGCTGTATTCATCCCTTCCATTCCTAGAACTAGTGCAATAGCTAATATTTGCAGGCACCATTCTGTGTTAGAGATTTCAAAATAAAAACCGGCAAAGGTCATTATCAAACTTATAAAGACCTGAACCTTTATACTGGCTTCGGTCTTTATAAGTAAGATTGCACCCTTAGCAGCAAAACCTACGCTACGGATGCGATTAATGATAAAACTTTCTTTAGGCATTCATTAAGGCTTCTAGGGCTGCCTTGTAATTAGGCTCATCTACAGTTTCTTTCACTTGCTCATTATAGACTACCTTTCCTGCCTCGTCTAAAACTACTACAGATCTAGATAATAGGGGAGCAAGTGGACCATCGGTAAAAGCAACTTTGTACGCTTTGCCAAAATTTCCATCTTTAAAATCAGATAGCATCTCAACATTTTCTATTCCTTCAGCACCACAAAAACGAGCTTGTGCAAAAGGAAGATCCTTGGAAATACATAAAACAACAGTATTCTCTAATTCAGCAGCTTCCTTATTAAATTGACGTACAGATTGTGCGCAAGTACCTGTGTCTATACTAGGAAATATATTTAATACTACCTTTTTTCCTTTGTAGTCCGATAAATTGGCGGAGGAAAGATCTCCTTTAGTTAATGAAAATGAAGGTGCGTCACTCCCTACGGAAGGTAGTGATCCAATTGTATTTATAGGGTTTCCCTTAAGTGTTACAGTAGCCATGGTTTATATTTTTAATTTGCTGTGAAAATAAAAAATATATAGCGGATATGTAAGTAATAAGAGAGAAAAAGTTGCAGTAAGTGACTTAGGTAGTAAATGTCCTCTGTTTTAAGTAAAAAGCCGTCTGTAAAAGAATTTTTTCTTTTACAGACGGCTTTTATAAAGTTTACAGACAAAAATTGCCTTAGTACCTTTTAATTATCTATAGATCCCATTACCCTTTGCATAAATTCATTAAGGGCGTCTTTTTGGGATTTCCCTTCTTTAATGGACTTGTTGACTTCCAACGCTCCATATAAATTTGATAGTATTTCACCAATAACATCCATTTCCTCCTCTTTTAAGGAAGAGACTTCCGTAATAGATTCTAAAGTTTCTATGGTTTCCAATACATAGTCTTCGTCGTTATCGGCGATAAACTGTGTAAGGTGCTTAATTACTGGTAATTTCACTGATCAATTCTTTTAAAACGTCATACTTATTGGTCTGCACCTGATTTTTAATCTCTCCATTTTCAAAGATTGCGAAAGTAGGTAAGTTATCTACCTTTGCTAATTTTCTAGACTCAGGAAACTTTTCTGCATCCGCTAGTACAAAGGTAATATCCTCGTTCTCGGAAGCTTCTTTCTTAAACTTAGGTTTCATAATTCTACAGTTACCACACCACGTGGCAGAGTACTGTACAACAACCTTTTTATTATCTTTTATAATCTCTTGAAGATTATCATTTTCCAATTCTAATATCATAACTCTAAATTTTTAAATTCATACTAAAGAATAGGAGTCCATTACTAAGAATGGACTCCACAAAATTTATTGCTTGTTCTTAGTTGGCGTGGTTAGCAAGGTAGCTTGCTACTCCTTTTCTATCGGCAGTCATAGCATCTTTACCTTCTTCCCAGTTTGCAGGACAAACTTCTCCTTTTTCCTGAACGTGAGTATAGGCGTCAATTAAACGTAGGTACTCATTTACGTTTCTTCCTAGTGGCATGTGGTTAATACCTTCATGGAATACAGTACCTTCTTCATCAATTAAGTAAGTGGCACGGTAAGTAACATTATCACCTTCTACAGTTACAACTCCAGTTTCGTCGTTGTACTGCTCATTAGTAATATCTAAGATACCTAAAGTAGATGCAAGGTTTCTGTTGCTGTCTGCAAGAATTGGGTAAGTAACTCCTTCAATACCACCATTGTCCTTAGAAGTGTTTAACCAAGCAAAATGAACTTCAGCAGTGTCACAAGAAGCACCAATTACTATAGTGTTTCTTTTATCGAACTCGCCTAAAGCTGATTGGAAAGCTAGTAATTCAGTTGGACATACAAAGGTGAAATCCTTTGGGTACCAAAACAAGATTACTTTTTTATTGTTTTTTTGCGCTTCCTCTAAAACGTTAATCTTAAAAGTATCGCCCATTTCATTCATTGCGTTTACGCTAAGATTTGGAAATTTTTTACCTACAAAAGTCATATTTATTATTTTTATTATTGATTTCTGATGTAAAATTACAGCTTATATCAGGTGATACGAAGGGATTGTAATTTAAAAAATTTATAAGGTTATAGCTTTAATAGATGACAGACTGTAGTAGGAAGGGGGTGATGAATATTTGTTGATTTTGATACTAATAATTTATTGAATCCTTATAATTCCCCTTTAAAATTGAGGTTTCTGTAATTTAAGGAGTATTGCTCTTTTAGGCTGAGTTTTATTGCGGGATGCTTAAAAAGTGTAAAATGTGCATATTGGTAAGTTTACTTGCCAATCGAAATTAAAAGCTTACAACTTCTGATAAGGCGAAACTGCCCTCCGTTTAGGTAGGCCTGCCTTCCGTTTAGGTAGGCTTGCCTTCCGTTTAGGTAGGTAGACAGAAGTAGTCTACCTAATGGATTGTAGACTTAATTAGTTTTTGCCTGCTCCAACAACGTTTGTAGCGAGTTGCTTTATCTTGATATTAAAAGCGGCAAAGATCAAGGTCATGAACGGGCTAAGCCAATTGAAAATAGCGTATACAAAATAGTCGGCCACTCCTACACCTAAGACCCCTGAGTGATAAGCGCCACAAGTATTCCAAGGAATAAGTACCGAAGTCACGGTTCCAGAGTCTTCTAAAGTTCTACTCAAGTTTTCTGGAGCTAGTCCCTTGTCTTTATATGCTTTAGAAAACATTTTACCAGGTACCACTATTGCCAAGTACTGGTCAGAAGCGGTAAGATTTAATGCTAAGCAACTGGCAACAGTACTAGCAAAGAGACTAAAGGTAGATTTCGCAATACTCAACAAGGCACTACTGATTCTAGATAAGGCTCCAATTCCATCCATGATTCCCCCGAACACCATAGCACATAGTATTAACCAAATAGTTCCCAACATTCCTGCCATTCCTTTGGAGGAGAAGAGATCACTAAGGATAGCGTTTTCAGAGGCAATATTGGTCTGTACTGTTATCGCATTCATTACTCCCTTATAACCAGATTCTAATGTTAGGGTAGATGCTCCGCTAAGTCCCATTACAATTTCAGGTTGAAAAATTAATGCAAAGACTGCGCCTAACAAGGTTCCAATTAGTAGGGCCAAAAGAGGAGGCGCTTTTTTTAAGATAAGGGCTATTACAACAATAGGTACCAAAAACAACCAACCATTAATGTTGAAGGATTTTTCTATTGAATTCATTATTCCCTGAGTATCTGCTATACCACTAGTATCTATAGTTAAGCCTAAAATTATAAAAACCAATATAGTTACGCTAATGGTAGGGACGGTGGTTAGGGTCATATACCTAATGTGACTAAAGAGATCGGTCCCGGCCATGGCAGGAGCTAAGTTGGTGGTGTCGCTTAAAGGAGACATTTTATCTCCAAAATAGGCGCCAGATAAGATGGCTCCCCCTGTCATTCCCAAGGGAATTCCTAGGGTGGTTCCTATTCCAATTAGGGCAATACCTACTGTTGCAGATGTGGTCCAAGAGCTTCCTGTAGCCACGGAGATTACTGCACAGATGATAACGCAAGCCGCTAGAAAAATAGTGGGATTTAGTATCAGTAAACCATAATATATCATGGTAGGGATAATTCCACTGATTAGCCAAGTTCCAGAAAGCGCTCCTACCATTAGTAGAATCAATAGGGCGCCAGTAGTCGACTTCACGTTTTCGGCTACCTCAGAAAACATTTTCTCATAAGAGACCTTATTAAAAATGCCTACCACTGCAGCAACAGCACCACCCATAAGGAGAATGAACTGATTGGAGCCACTAAGGGCATCGTCTCCAAAAACAAAAACATTGTAGGCCAACATTCCTATCAATGCAATTACGGGAATTAATGCTTCCCAAAGGTTTAACTCTTTATTTTCTACAATATGTTCATTATCAGGCCCGCTAGGGCTGGTGCTATTGTTTTGCATTTAAAAAAGTCTTTGTTACCTCGTAATATTACGATTTTGCCCCTTGTTCTGCAAACCTAAATAAAATAGTAACGATTTTAGCTTAGCTTGTAATTTTTGGAAGCTTCCTTTTTAATTAGTGGATGTGGTGAATGCCGATGTTATATTACTTGAGTTGTTAAGTGATTTAAAGCTTCTATTTATAGCTGGTCTTAAAGGCCTTTACATTATTCTTAATTCTTGGAGACAGCTTTTCATAGTGTTATAGGTGAGTTCAATATTACTGTCTAAACCTATTGAGAAACGGATTAACCCATTCGATAGTCCCATTTCTAATTGTTCTTCAATAGGAATTTCAGAAGAAGTGGAAGAACCAGGTGCACTAAATAAGGTTTTGTAGAAGCCCAAGCTCACTGCCAAATATCCAAGATTTTTTTCTTGCATTAGTTCCATAAGGGCATTTGCTTTATCAATAGAGCCTACATCAATAGTTAACAACCCACCATAGCCATACTCCGGATTAAATTGCTTTGTCATTATGCTATGGTCTTTGTGTGAGCTTAATCCTGGATACACAACTTTTAATCCGTCCTTCTCAAAGTTTTGTGCTAAAAACAGTGCGTTTTCACTGTGTTTCTGCATTCTAATGTGCAGTGTCCGCATATTTTTTAATATAGATGCTGCTCGTAAACTATCTAGCGTACTCCCTAATAGCATCCCTGCACCAGAATTAACATCCTTTAGGCTGAGACAGAATTCCGTGGTGCCACAAATGGCTCCCGCTACACAATCACTAGTGCCATTAATAAACTTGGTAAGACTATGGATTACTATATCGGCGCCTAATTTAGCAGGACTAATAGATAAAGGAGAAAAGGTGTTATCTACCACTAATGGGATGCCGTTCATTTTAGCAATGTCTGACATTTGTGCAATGTCTGTTACCTCTAAAAGAGGATTGCTAACCGACTCGCAGTAGAGCAATTTTGTTTTAGAGGTTATAGCCTCAGTAACGGACTCTATATTGGTAGTGTCTACAAATGAGATTCTAATATCAAATTTTTTCAGAAAATTCTTCATAAAGGCATAGGTGCCGCCATAGATGGTTCTACTGCTTACAATATGGTCGCCAGCATCACATAATTGTAAGATTACGGAAGTGATGGCGCCCATACCACTACCAGTTACATTAGCAGTTTCGGTACCTTCTAGTGCTGCCAAAGCTTCTCCTAAATACAAATTAGAGGGGGAAGAGTGTCTGCTGTACAAATAGCAGCCCTCGGTGTTCCCTTCAAAAGTATCAAACATGGTCTTGGCAGATAAAAAAGTATAGGTAGAGGAATCTGAGATAGAGGGGTTTACTCCTCCAAATTCTCCAAAGTATTGTAAATCCTGTAGTTGATCAGCGCCTTTATATTTCATGATAATTTTATTTATTTTACTATAAATCTATATATAAATAGATGTAAAATCAATAACTAAGAGTATATTTGGAATATAAAACTACATATCTTAAAATTAATAGATTTTATTTCCCAAAATAATCCATCTGGCTCGTAATACCGAAAATTTATCAGAATGAAATTAGATGATACCGATTTTAAATTATTAGGATTGCTTCAAGAAGATAGCAAGCGCACTACCAAAGAATATGCTCTTATTTTAGGATTATCGGTAACCGCCGCCTATGAACGAATCAAGCGATTGGAAAAAACGGGGGTTATTACCAGGTACGTTGCTTTGGTAGATAAGAAAAAGGTTAATAAATCTTTTGTAGTGCTGTGTCATGTGAAATTAACACAGCATACCAAGGAGCATATAGCACAGTTTGAACGGGAAGTTTTAAAATTAAAGGAAGTGGTAGAATGTCTGCATATAAGTGGTGATTACGATTATATTCTAAAAATCTATGTGGGGAATATGGAAGAATATCGCGACTTTATGGTGACTAAGCTCACCGCTCTTAACCATATTGGAAGCACCCAAAGCGCCTTTGTTATTGAAGAAGTGAAGAATAGTACGGAGATTTCTCTTTAGGGTTCGCTAAAAACACAAGAACTATTATTTTCATAAAGTTGCCTTGTTGTACAACCAAAAACATTTGTATTTTTGTTTTAATTAAGTTAAATCTAATCTTTTCAATACAATATTAATATGACCCAATACGATGTAGCCATTATTGGCTCAGGTCCTGGAGGATATATCGCTGCAATTAGATGTGCCCAATTAGGAATGAAAACCGCAATTATAGAAAAGTATTCCACCTTAGGGGGAACCTGCCTTAATGTTGGGTGTATACCTTCTAAAGCCTTGTTAGATTCTTCACACCATTATGAGGACGCAGTGAAGCATTTTGAAACGCATGGTATTGAAGTTCCAGGAGAAATAAAGGTAAACTTGGAAAAAATGATTTTCCGTAAACAGGCTGTAGTAGACCAAACTTGTGCTGGGGTTAAATTCTTGATGGACAAGAATAAGATTACTGTCTATGAAGGGGTGGGGAGCTTTAAGGATGCCACTCATATCAATATTGCTAAAGCAGATGGGGAAACAGAAACTATTGAAGCGAAGAATGTAATTATCGCTACAGGTTCTAAACCATCAACACTTCCATTTATTAAACTAGATAAGAAGCGAGTAATTACCTCTACCGAAGCTTTAAAGCTTAAAGAGATTCCAAAACATATGATCATCATCGGAGGTGGTGTTATCGGTTTGGAATTGGGTCAGGTTTATAAGCGTCTGGGGGCAGAGGTAACAGTGGTAGAATTCATGGATCGTATTATCCCAGGTATGGATGCTGGTCTATCCAAAGAATTAACCAAAGTATTAAAGAAACAGAAAGTTAAGTTCCTTCTGTCTCATAAAGTAAAATCTGTTGAGACCAAAGGTAATGAAGTAATTATTAAAGCTGATGATAAGAAAGGCGCCGAAGTTGAGCTTAAAGGAGATTACTGTTTGGTAGCTGTAGGAAGAAGGCCATATACTGATGGCTTAAATTTAGAAGCTGCTGGGGTAAAGATGGAAAAAAACGGTACTGTTGCGGTTAATGATCATTTACAGACTAATGTTTCCAATATATACGCTATTGGAGATGTAGTAAGGGGTGCTATGTTGGCTCATAAGGCCGAGGAAGAAGGTAGCTTGGTAGCTGAGATTTTGGCAGGACAAAAGCCACATATCGATTACAACCTTATTCCTGGTGTGGTTTATACATGGCCAGAAGTTGCTGCAGTAGGAAAAACCGAAGAGCAGTTAAAAGAAGAAGGAGTAGATTATAAGACTGGTCAGTTTCCAATGAGAGCTTTAGGACGTTCTCGTGCTAGTATGGATCTAGACGGATTTGTTAAGATTTTAGCTGATAAGGAGACCGATGAAGTTTTAGGCGTCCATATGATTGGAGCTCGTGTGGCAGATTTGATTGCAGAAGCCGTTACAGCAATGGAATTTAGAGCATCTGCGGAAGATATCTCAAGAATGAGTCATGCTCACCCAACCTATGCAGAAGCAGTGAAGGAAGCTGCCTTGGCGGCGACCGAAGATCGTGCATTGCATATATAATAAGGGGTAATATTAATTATATATAATCAAATAGGCCTGTTGGAATTCCAACAGGCCTATTTTTGTAAGCAAAGTTAAAAGTTCAAGTGGACAACCTATTATATCAGGTACCTAAACGAAAAATAGTTCAGTATTTAAACCGATTTCACATTTAGCCGCTCCATGTTTTTTTGGGGGTTATTATTTCATTTTCAAATTAGCACATTACTAAATCGTCAGATTAATTTGTGTTAGCTATTGTAGCGGCATACTTTTTTGGAATTATGGGTTTGTAGCTCCTAATCCTGCAAGGTTTTGTAAACCTTGGGGTATTTTGAATAATGCCTCAATAAAGCAAAATTACCGATATAGGCCGATAGCCAAAAAAGACCTGCCGGTTGTGAGGCAGGTATAGCGTAAAGAGCGTCCCTATAGGGGAACGCCCAAAAATTTTATTTTAAGAAAAGCGCGACCCCATTTTATATCCATAAATCTGATCTATAACCATAAAGTCCTGCTGACATGTGCCAACAGGACTTTTTTTATGTCTAGAGTATTATGTAATTAAAGTATTTCAATCTATCATTTAACTAAACATATATTGGGTATGCATTATGTTGTTAGTTTTGTAATTGAAT
>NZ_KE384289.1:0-12813 GCF_000424985.1 Arenibacter latericius DSM 15913 | reverse complement strand
TCTGAGGATAAGGAATTTTGCTTCGCTATTTAAATAGGATATTATTAAAAAGATACCCAAACTTAAGTTAGCTAAAGTTCGTGTTCTCGGGCCTGCCCGAGGGAAGAACTCACTACTTAATACTTTGTACTTAATACTTTGTACTCACTACTAAATCCCTTTATGTGAACCATCACAAAAAGGAGGGTTTTTTGTTAGTTTGCAAGTGCAGAAATTAGCGGTTTTATCCTCTGTAGCTACAAATGCTAATGGAGGAGTGGCTTTTGCCGCCCTATGGGATCCATCACACAAAGGCTGATTGATACTGTGACCGCAAGTACACCAAGAATATCTTTTGTCTTTCTCCATAGCTATTGCCACAGGAGAGAATTTTTTTACAGGTTCGCTCATGTTTATATTTTTGCGCGAAAATAGGACAAACCTTTATGGAAAAGAGTATTAAGGGGTTAATTCTTTACCAGTCTAAATAAGCGCTGTAAGCCTAGCTTGGATTTTAACCAAATTGACTTAGTACTAGGTAAACTTTCCACTCCTATTAATGAGGCTGCTTTATCTAGAATTATCTTAATCCCAGTTGCCAAATGCATTTTTATCTGCACTTTATTGTTCTCATATTTTAAGGCTAACAAGGTAGTGACAATGATAAAAGCTAAAGCCCCAGGAATAACTATATAAGGAGAAAGGGAGTGATTTAAAAAGTAGTATAGGCCTAATCCTGTAAAACTTCCATAAAGAATAATAAAATGGAATACATAAATAGAAAGCGTGCTTTGGCCTATTTTTAACAAAGTGCTATTGGTAAAGAACCTTCTAAATACCATAAAAACTGCAAACACTAGAAATACATCACCTAGTCTAATAAACAGGTAGTTGTTTAAATAAACCTTAGTAAATAAGGCTAATCCCGTTAGGTTAGATAGTGTTAAAAAGAAACTAGAAGAATATAATATTAGTAAAGCCCCTATGGCCGAAAAGCTTAAAATAGCTACTGGATATAAATAAGTGCTGCTTTTAAATCGGTTGAACCAAACAGAAAGAAAAGCCCCTATGCTGGCATACCCAAACCATGGCATAATAGTAAATACAGAACCGTTAGCCTTAGTAAGGTAGTTGGCTAATAAGTTGGGTAAATAATGATGGGAATATTGTTTGTAATATGGTTCCATTACAAAGAGAACCAGGGTAATGATTAGTAAAATGCTGGGAAATAAAAACTTATTTCTATTAGCCGTCAGTAGATATATACCAATGATTCCTAAAATAGATAGTCCTATACAGTGTAATACATCCACAACGTAAAAGGAGCTATAGATTTGTCCTTTTAAGAGACCGAAAAAGTTTAATCTAAGTAGGTATCCAATTACCAACAATTGAAGCCCTCTTTTAATACCCTTTTTTACCCTTGGGTTATTAAATCCAATTTTATCTCCTTTAATAAGCAGGTAAGTGAATATAAATCCAGATACCGTAAAGAAAACTGGAGCAGTTACCCCTCTAAAATACTTCCAAATAGAATAAAATATATTGGTGTTGTCTCTAAAAGCGTTGTCCAACAAACCATCTACAAAATGTCCTTGCAGCATCATTAAGATGGCCCAGGCTCTTATTGCATCAATAAAATAAAGTCTCAGGTTGGTATTCCCCATTTATAATTTATATGTATCCTATATACTTGTAAAACAGTTGCTTTGGATGTTTCGGGGTGCAAAATTAGATAAATATCTCGCAAGTCAATCTATTTTGCGGTATTTTCGTTGCAGTAATATATTATATAGATTAATAGATGTCAAAATTATTAGCATTCGCAGGGAGTAACTCAAGTCGATCCATCAATTTTCAATTGGTAAAACATACCGCATCCCTTGTAACCAATAAGGAAGTTCGCCTATTAAATATGACAGAAATAGTGCTGCCTATTTACAGTGATGACCTGGAAAGAGAAGAGGGATATGCTCCAATTTTAAAGAAGTTGATAGAAGAAATAAGAGAGTCTAAAGGCCTTATTCTCTCCGTAAATGAACATAATGGCAATGTATCTGCTTATTTTAAAAATCTTATCGATTGGTTGTCTAGAGTAGATAGGGAATTTTTAAAGGACACAAAAATTTTATTGATGTCTTCTTCTAGGGGTAGAGGAGGTGCAATTGGATCTCAAGAAATAGCCAATAAATTATTGTCGAGATTTGGGGGAGAAATAGTATCTACTTTTTCTTTGCCCTCATTTAAACATACCTTTTCAGAAAAGGAAGGAATCACAGATTTGGAACTAAAGGAAGCACATAATACAGCGTTGCAAAGCTTCCTTTCTAAAATTTAAAATCTTTTGCGAAAAAAGTTATCGTTTACGGTTTCGGATATTAAAGGATTTAAAAAAAACTTGCTGCAATGGGCTCAGCAATTTAATGAGGTGGTATGGCGTGATAGTAATGGACACAATGAAAAATACACTTCTTTCGATGGTGTCCTTGCTGTGGATGCATTAACTTCTATTGTTACAGATACCGAAAATGCTTTTGAAGATTTAAAAATCTATCAGGCCAATACTAAGGATTATATTTTTGGCTATTTGTCCTATGACCTTAAAAATGATGTAGAGGTATTAACGTCTTCTAATTTTGATGGTTTGAGTTTTCCTGACTTGTTCTTTTTTCAGCCCAAAAAGATTATTTATATAGAAGGGAACTTGGTAAGCTTTAATTATCTCAATATGGTTGACGATGAGATTGAAGCTGATTTTGAAGCGCTAACTCGTCCAGAAGGGCCTTATGCTTATAACTTATTTGCTGAATCGGAAGTACAGATAAAGCAAAGGATCCATAAGGAGGAATATTATTCCAAAGTAAACACCATGTTAGAGCATATTCATAGAGGCGATATCTATGAGGCTAACTTTTGCCTAGAATTTTATGCAGATAACATTCAGATAAATCCTTTAGCGACCTACTTACGATTAAATGCTATTTCACATGCCCCATTTGCTACTTTTTTAAAATTAAATGACAATTATCTAATGTCTGCCTCTCCAGAACGCTATCTTAAGAAAGAGGGGGCTAAGGTGATATCACAACCAATAAAAGGTACCTCAAAAAGGTCAAAGGACTCGCACGAAGATTCGGAATTGGCAATTAACTTAGCAGCAGATCCAAAAGAACGGGCAGAGAATATTATGATAGTAGATCTCGTGCGTAATGATTTGTCTAAGAGTGCTTTAAAAGGAACTGTGAAAGTGGAGGAACTCTGTAAGGTTTATTCTTTTGATCAAGTGCATCAGATGATTTCTACTGTTGTTGCTGAGGTATCAGACAATAAGAATCCAGTAGATATTATTAAAGAAACATTTCCTATGGGAAGTATGACGGGGGCGCCTAAAGTTTCTGCCATGAAAATAATTGATGCCTTGGAAGCCACTAAAAGAGGCCTTTACTCAGGAAGTGTGGGGTACTTTACTCCCGAAGGCGATTTTGACCTCAATGTAGTGATCAGGAGTATCCTTTACAATAAATCAAAATCCTATGCCTCTTTTTCTGTAGGGAGTGCTATAACCGCAAAAGCCTCCCCAGAAAGGGAATATGAAGAATGCCTATTAAAGGCCAAGGCTATGCATCAGGTTTTGGAAGATGTTCATAACAAATTGAGGTAGTAAAATTTTTAGGGTCTTTTTATCCGAATAACAAGTAGTTTTAGAATACATAAATATAAATTTAGCTATGGAAACAATAACTCTTCCATTAAAATATAAAGACACTCCTATATATTGCTGGTATGTAGCACCAGCTGTTATTAAGGGTCTTGTAGTTTTAGTACATGGTTTTGGGGAACATTCTGGGCGCTATTTTACAGATGTAGTACCAGCGCTTTTAAAAGTAAATATGGCAGTAATAGGGTACGACAATTTTGGGCATGGTCAAACTGAAGGTAAAAGAGGAGATTGTCCTAGCTATGGAGATCTAATGGGGTTGCTAGATATGGTGATAGCTAAAGGCAAGTCTGTTGTTCCCGGTACTCCAGTATTTTTATACGGCCATAGTATGGGAGGGAATTTAGTGCTTAATTATGGGTTAAGATCAAAATCACCCCTTAAAGGTATAGTAGCTTCCAGTCCCTATTTAAAATTAGCGTTCCAACCCCCTAAATGGAAAATGATTCTTGGGAAGGCTATTATGGGAATTTTTCCTCATATAACGATGTCCTCAGGATTAGATCCTGAAGGTATATCCAGAATTCCCGAAGAGGTGGAGCATTATAAACAAGATCCCTTAGGTCATGATAAGGTAAGTCCCATGTTTGCCTTTCCAATGATAGCGGCTGGCCAATGGGCAATTGATAATTCTTCCAAATTAAAAACAAAAACCTTGCTTCTCCATGGGACCGGAGACAAAATAATAGATTATAGAGGCACTCAGGATTTTCATAATAACGCTTCCGTGACCACTTTAGAATTATTTGAAGGGGGATATCACGAATTGCATAAGGACCTTTGCAGGAAAGAGGTACTGCAAAAAATATCCGATTGGTTTAAAATGAAAACAATTGTTAGACATTCTGGTGATTAAGCAGATAAATAGATGTAGATATCAACATTTTCAGAAGGGATCAATCCATTTATCTTCCTTAAATTAGTGCCGTGTTATACCAATTTAAAAATCACATAGAAGAAAATTTCCCTAATCTTGCAAGGGAGGTTTTTGTGTTGGCAATAAGTGGAGGGGTAGATAGTGTAGTTTTGGCCCATTTATGTGCATCATGTAAGTTGGACTTTGAGTTAGCACATTGTAATTTTCATTTGCGAGATGCCGAAAGTGATAAAGATGAGAACTTTGTTAGACAATTGGCTATTTCATTAGGTAAAACTCTACATGTAACCCATTTCAATACAAAGGAATATGCAAGTGATCACAAACTTTCTATACAGATAGCAGCTAGGGAATTGCGGTATGCCTGGTTTAAGGAATTAATGCAGGAACGGAATATAAAAACCTTGGTCACCGCGCATCATGCCGATGATAATTTAGAAACCTTCCTTATTAACCTGTCTAGAGGTACAGGAATTGAAGGCTTAACCGGAATTCCGTCAAAAACTGATTCTATCTCCAGACCTCTTCTTAAATTTTCTAGAGATGAGGTGCTTTCTTATGCTCAAGATCAAAAGTTGAAATGGAGGGAGGATGCAAGTAATGAGGATACTAAATATTTGAGAAATAATATTCGCCATACCATCGTACCTCAACTTAAGGAATTACACCCCACCTTCTTGGATAATTTTTTAAAGACCCAGGAGCATTTAATAGATACACTAAAGATTAATCAGGTTTACCTAAAAGAGCTTAAGGAAAAGCTCTTTACAGTTGTAGATGGTCAGATAAAAGTGGCAACAGCTTCACTTTTAAACTTACAGCCCACTAAGAGCTACTTATTTCATTTTTTTAAGGAATACGGATTTACTCAATGGGAAGATATCTATGGGCTTCTTACAACCAATAGTGGGAAGGAAGTACAATCGCCTTCCCATCGTCTGTTAAAGGACAGGGAGTTTTTGTTATTACAGGAAAAGACATTTAAAAACGATAACCTTTATAAAATTATGGAAGGTGTTTCGGAAATAAGTGTCCCCATTCCAATGAAAATAGAAGAGGTAGATCAAATTGAAAAATTTTCCCAAAAAGTACTATATCTAGACAAAGAAACGTTAAAGTATCCCTTAATCCTCCGAAAAAGGGAAAAAGGGGACTATTTTTACCCGCTCGGAATGAAGGGCAAGAAAAAACTGTCTAAATATTTCAAGGACGAAAAGTTTGACAATTTTTCTAAAGAAAACCAGTGGTTGCTGTGTTCCGGAAATAAAGTGGTTTGGGTAGTAGGAAAACGTGCCGATGATCGCTTTAAAATTACAGAATTAACAAAGAATATTGTAAAGATTAGTTTATTGTAATGAGGAAATTAATAGGAGTACTTGTATTTATCTTCGGATTGTTCTTGGGGCAAGCCCAATCAAACGATAACCCCACCGCATGGAGCTATACGGCGGAGAAGATTTCTGATACGGAATATAATTTAATCATAAAGGCCGACATATATGAAGGGTGGTATATCTTCTCTCAGTATACAGATGAAAACGGTTCCTTACCAAGTGAATTTACGTTTGTTAAAGAGGGAGAAGACTACGAGTTAATTGGGGAAGCCAAAGAAAGTGCTACGATAACCGAATATTCCGAAATTTTTGAGGTAGATGAAACCTTTTTTAGGAATGAGGCAATTTTTACCCAAAAAATAAAACTTTTAAATCCAGAGGTTACCCAGGTAGAAGTGGGACTCTTTTATCAGATTTGTAACGAGGTTTGTATCCCGAAGGATGAGGTGTTTCATATTTCCCTCACCGGAGAAGAGGCAGTAATAATAGAAAAAGAGGTAGATGAACGTAGTAAGGAATTAGGTAAAGCACTTATAGTAGACCTTAAAAATAAGGACCTCTTAGTTGAAGGGGATAGAGACCACGTGGACGAAAAGACTGGCATGTGGGTCATCTTTGGTTTAGGCTTCCTTGGTGGTTTTATAGCCTTATTGACACCCTGTGTCTTTCCTATGATTCCCCTTACGGTTTCTTTTTTTACAAAGCAGTCCGAAAATAAATCACGTGGCGTTGGGAATGCTTTGTTATATGGCTTTTTTATTGTTTTAATTTACTTTTTGTTAAGCCTACCTTTTCACTTATTTGATTCGGTAGATTCACAGATACTGAACACTATAGCGACCAATATTTGGCTAAACATAGCCTTCTTTGTCATATTTGTATTCTTTGCTTTTTCCTTTTTTGGATATTACGAACTGACTCTCCCCAGCTCATGGGCCAATAAAATGGACTCGGCTTCTAGTAAAGTGGGCGGAGGAATAGGTATATTTTTTATGGCAGTAACCCTAGCCATTGTTTCTTTTTCCTGTACGGGACCTATTTTAGGAGGCTTATTGGGAAGTACCGCTCTTGCCGATGGTGATGTAGCTACAAATCTTACCATAGGTATGGTTGGATTTGGATTTGCCCTAGCCTTGCCATTTGGGTTGTTCGCCCTTTTCCCTGCATGGTTGAATTCAATGCCAAAATCTGGAGGATGGATGACTACAGTTAAAGTGACCCTTGGATTTTTAGAGTTGGCACTTGCTTTCAAATTCTTGTCCAACGCAGATTTAGTGGGCAACTGGGGGATCTTTAAAAGAGAAATCTTTTTAGGAGTCTGGATTGTATTATTTGTATTACTAACTCTATATCTATTCGGAATCCTAAGATTCCCACATGATGGTCCTAAGCAAAAATTATCCAAAGGAAGAAAGATAACGGGACTAGTATCCGCTGCCTTTTCCATATACCTTATTCTAGGGCTATCTAATATCACTAATTTAAAATTATTGAGTGGTTTCCCACCACCACATTTCTATAGCGTAGTAACCCAGGAAAGCGACTGCCCGTTAGGGATAGATTGCTTTAAAGACTTTGATGAAGGGGTTGCCCATGCCAAAAAGGTGAATAAGCCTATTCTATTGGACTTCACAGGTTGGGCTTGCGTAAACTGTCGGAAAATGGAGGAACACGTATGGAGCGAATCCGATATATACCCCATATTAAAAGAAGATTATGTGCTAATTTCCTTATATATAGATGACCGAAAGGAACTTCCAAGCGAAGAGCAATTTGATTTTAAGTACAAGTCTGGTCGGGTGAAGAATATATCTACCGTTGGAGAAAAATGGGGGACATTTCAAACCCTGAATTTTAATGCGGCTTCACAACCATATTATGTTTTACTTTCCCCAGACTTGGAAGTATTAAATTCGGCCATACAATATACAGACAGGGATACCTATAAGGAATGGCTTAAAAAAGGGGTTTCCAATTTTCAAAACTTAACGATGTTGAAATAAGTTAAATTATTATTGTGGGATTTTCCAATCTGGATTTTCTTCCCATATGCCTTTGTAATTCGTCGGATTATCCTCCATTTTATCTGAAGAATTACAGTATTACATCTATAATTTTTGCGGATTATCGAAGAGTTTAAAAATGCTTAAAAGCACTCCTAGGAGTGCTTTTTTTATCGTTATTATTAATTTACCTTTAGGCATTAATTTGCTTTAGTGAGGACAATTAAAAAAGTTTTGTGGGGTGTTTTTGGCATCCTGATTATATTGGCGCTAATTGGCGTTGTTGTTATATTTTCATTTTCTCCTAAATACTCCGGGGAACAAGAACTTTCCAATTTAAAGGATAAGGTAGAAGTTTATTATGACGATTATGGTATTCCACATATCTATGCGGAAGAGGAGGAAGATGCCTATAGGAGCCTTGGGTATGTTCATGCTCAAGACCGACTCTGGCAAATGGAATTGTTGCGAAGAATTGCAGAAGGGAAACTCTCCCAGATGTTTGGGGAAGAATTAGTAGATACAGATAAGTTTTTCTTATCCTTAGGGATCGATGACGCCTCTCAAAAAACAGTAGACCAATTAGACCATAATTCACCTATGGTTAAACTCGCCCAAGCTTATTTAGATGGGGTGAACCAATTTCAGGAGGAAGGGCCAACCCCCGTTGAATTCTATCTCACGGGAATAGAAAAAAGACCTTTTACGATTAAGGACATTCATAATACAATGGGCTATATGGCATTCAGCTTTGCTATGGCACATAAGACAGATCCCCTTCTAACCAATATTAAGAATAAGCTTGGACCAGAATATTTAAGAGATTTAGAAATAGATGTAGATTCTAGTACCACCCTTATTAAAAACTATCAGCCTAGCTCTAAGGATACGCTAAGCAATCAGATGGCAGCTGTGGTACATAAGGTGCTAAATAAGCTTCCACTTCCTCTGTTTGAAGGAAGTAATAGTTGGGTAATTGGTTCACAAAAAACAAAAAACGGTAAAGTAATTTTGGCCAATGATCCCCATATTGGGTTTGCACAGCCTTCTGTATGGTACGAGGCCCATATAAGTACTCCTAATTACGAAAAATATGGTTACCATATGGCAGGAATTCCATTCCCATTGCTAGGGCACGATAGAAAATTAGCCTATGGAATAACCATGTTCGAGAATGATGATATTGACTTCTATTACGAGGAAGAAAATCCATCGGACCCTACAACATACAAAACTCTTAACGGATGGGAAAAATTTGAAGAGGTTAATAAGACCATAAAGGTAAAGGATGGACAAGATATCTCCTTTTCCTATAAAAAGTCGGCACATGGCCCTATTTTAAACGGTATCATAGACGAGGTAACTGGTGAGCAACCCATTGCAATGTCTTGGATATATACCAAAATGGAGAATAAAGTGATGGAAGCACTGTATGGGATTACCCATGCCCAGAATTTATCCGAATTCCAAGAGGCACTTCCCAAAATTCACGCTCCAGGTCTTAATTTAATGTATGGGGATGCAGCGGGAAATATTGCCTGGTTTGCATCAGCACAGCTCTATAAAATGCCAGATAGTACACATACCAAATTTATATTAGATGGTAGTTCCGGAAAAGACGAACCTCTAGAATATTTAGATTTTTTAGAAAACCCAATGGCTATTAATCCACCTTGGAACTATGTGTATTCGGCCAACAATCAGCCAGATTCCATAGCAGGGATGCAATATCCTGGCTATTACCTACCAGAGAATAGGGCAAAGCGGATTGTAAAGCTATTGGAGCCCAAGGATGATTGGACAAGGGACGATGTAGAAGCTATGCTGTTGGATGGTGTATCTGATGTGAATGCCGAAATAGTTACCGATCTTGCAAAATTGATGGATGTATCCCAGCTAGATAAATCCGAGATTATGGCATTGGATAAAATAAGTGCATGGAAAGGGGAGAATGAGATAGATAGCATAGCTCCTACAATATACCACAGGTGGATCTATGCTCTTTTGAAAAATACCTTTGAAGACGAGTTGGGACCAGAAATGTTCCAACAACTGCTAAGCACCCATTTGCATAAGAGGATGATAGCCCCTATGGCAAAAAAAGAGAATTCAATTTGGTTTGATGATATTCACACTACGGATACTGTAGAAAATAAAACTAATAGAGTAAACCAAGCTTTTAAAATGGCGTTAAAGTCGCTGGAAGCCGATTTTGGACCTAATAAGAAAAGTTGGACTTGGGGAAAAGTACATACCCTGGAGCACGAACATCCAATTGGGAAGGTTAAAGCCCTTAGAAGTTTTTTAAACGTAGGTCCCTTTCCCATAGGTGCCACTAGAGAAGTTATTAATAATATGGCTTTTAGATATAATGAAACAGGTAAATACCCAGTAACGTCAGGCCCTTCTACAAGGCGGGTTATCGATTTTTCCGATGTGGAAAACAGCACCAGTATTTTACCGACTGGACAATCGGGGAATCCATTTAGCAAACATTATAAGGACCAAACTAAAATGTTTAATAATGGCGAGTTCAGGAAAATGATGATGAATAAAGAAGAGTTCATTCGTACTAAAAAATCGCTTCTTATCTTAAAGCCTAAACAGTAACAATTAATATCGGAGATTTAAGGAAGATTGATTTCTTTGTCTCATTATCACTTATTATTAATCCTGTTTTTCTACATTTTATAACCCGTCATTATAGAATTTTGGTCTTTTTTGCCCCATATTCTCCCCATAAAAAGTTTTAATTACTTACATTTAAGTAAAATAGAACGGGATGCTTACAAAGGTTTATGGGAGTGCGGTCTTTGGCGTAGAGGCCACTACAATTACTGTTGAGGTAAATATCGCCAAGGGTGTAGGCTATCATTTGGTAGGTTTACCAGACAATGCAATTAAGGAAAGTAACTATCGTATTGCTGCGGCGCTACTTAATAATGACTACCGGATACCTGGTAAAAAGATAACTATCAATATGGCGCCGGCAGATCTTAGGAAAGAAGGTTCGGCCTACGACCTAACATTAGCATTAGGGATTTTAACTGCCTCTGGACAGATAAAATCAGATTCCATAGAGAACTTCATAATTATGGGTGAGCTGTCCTTAGATGGAAGCTTACAGCCAATAAAAGGGGCGCTACCCATCGCTATTAAGGCAAAAGAGGAAGGGTTTAAAGGATTTATACTTCCTAAAGAAAATGCACGCGAAGCGGCAATTGTAGAAGGTTTGGAAGTATATGGGATAGATAACGTTATGGAAGTGATATCCTTTTTTGATAAAGGCACGCCCTTAGAACAGACGATTATAGATACTAAGACCGAATTCTATAAAACTTTGGATTTCCCAGAACACGATTTTTCGGATGTTAAAGGACAGGAAAGCATTAAACGTTGCATGGAAATTGCTGCTGCTGGCGGACATAACATAATCCTGATAGGTCCGCCAGGAGCGGGGAAGACCATGTTAGCTAAACGGTTGCCTTCTATATTACCGCCCATGACGATGCAAGAAGCCTTAGAAACCACTAAAATTCATAGTGTGGTAGGGAAGATAAAGAATATGGGGCTTATGAACCAAAGACCTTTCCGTAGTCCGCACCATACAATAAGCGATGTAGCGCTCGTTGGAGGCGGAGCGTATCCTCAACCAGGGGAGATATCCCTTTCTCATAACGGGGTGTTGTTTTTGGATGAATTGCCAGAATTTAAACGGGGGGTACTAGAAGTAATGCGTCAACCTTTGGAAGATCGTGAGGTAACCATTTCTAGGGCACGATTTAGCGTGACTTACCCCAGTAGTTTTATGCTGGTAGCAAGTATGAATCCAAGTCCTGGTGGTTATTTTAACGACCCCGATGCTCCCGTTACTTCTTCCCCCGCAGAAATGCAGCGGTACCTGAGCAAGATTTCAGGTCCGCTATTAGACAGAATAGATATTCATATAGAAGTCACGCCAGTGCCATTCGAAAAACTATCGGAGGATAGGAAAGGGGAGAGTAGTGTGGCCATAAGAAAGCGGGTGACGGCGGCTAGAGAGATTCAAACCCTCCGTTTTGCCGAGACGGACACCGTACATTACAATGCGCAAATGAATACCAAGCAAATCAGGAAACATTGTAAAATGGATGACGCTTCTAAAGAATTACTAAAAAATGCTATGGAACGTTTAAACCTTTCTGCCCGTGCATATGACAGGATTCTAAAAGTAGCCAGAACTATTGCAGACCTTGAGAACGTACCCGAAATAACCGGTACTCATATTGGAGAAGCCATCCAATATAGAAGCTTGGATAGAGAAGGCTGGTTGGGTTAATTTTCCTTTTATAGGAGGTTCTTGTTGTATTGGTAGAGTAGGAGTGTAGGTTGTGAATATAGGAAGGCAAACGTTCGCTAGAGCGAGGGTCACGCTCGTGTAGGGACTGATGCTAATTAGAGAGGCTATAATAATTAACTTCTTTAATAAAAATCATATTGATTGTAATACAAAAAAACAACACAGGCAAAATGCCTGTGTTACTGTTTGTGTGTGCCGTGCATGGTAATTAACTAGGTGATGAAAGTTCACTATGGGGGTTTGTAATCGCCAACCATTAGCTGAAGACAAGGGTGTCCATCGCGAGAAGGAATCTGAAGGAAGTTGGAAGCAAAACTCTGCCCCGAGGAACACGAATCATATCAGGCATAACCGTTGGGATGAGACTACACAACAAGTCGAAGTCCAAAGATTACACGGACAGCGGGATGTAAATATGGCGGGGATATGGAGTGAAAGTGAATTACCTTACCACGGGAGGTCTGGTAGACGTGTGGAAACAAAGTATGAAACACGGACAACAGTTGCTATCAGAAGTCAGCAGATGCCATAGTACTAAGTATCGACTATATTTAGGAAGGGCT
>NZ_KE384288.1:4461-73714 GCF_000424985.1 Arenibacter latericius DSM 15913 | reverse complement strand
ATCCCTGCATCAGCATAAATACGCGTTGCTTTAAAAGTTTCTCTATCGTATGGGTGACTAAGATGGGATTGCGACTATCTGGAATAAATTGACTGAAATACCTGATTAACTTGTGTTCCCGCTCTATTTTCTCCAGTAAAACCAGAGAACCATCAGAACTTATTTCTTCTGCAGAAAAATCTACGGAAATTGATTTTTTACCTCGGTAGAAAACTGTATTTTTAGTACTCAAAATTGGGTGATTTTAGTGTTAGTAAAGATGCCTGTAAGCTCTTTAAATATAACACTTTACACCCAATTTTACTATATACCCATGAATTATCCGGGTTAATTTTTTGGTCCTTCTCCGTAATTTGGATTATTAATATCGAACCAAAGTCTTTCTGTATTTAAAATGTTTGGATCATTAGTTCCAGTGGTAAATCCTTGATCTTCGATTGCTTTCTTTACATTCGCAAAATTAACATTGTCTTCTGTAGGAGCACCAATTTCAAAACGTCTTGGAATAGTTAGTGGAGTTCCTGCTGAAAGTATTGGCTCCCATGCCAAAATTGAGCTTCCTTTCATTGGAACACCTGACCGCCTTACCGTAGTATAGGTATCATTGGGAGTGATTGCAAAATTTACATATTGTTGAATATATACTTTTTCTAATCCATCAGTAGAAAGATCATAATCTGGCAAAGACAGTAATTCTGAAATTTCATTAGCCTTTAATTTAGTAGATGCCATTTCCGCCATAGATTCATCTTGGTAAACAGGATCGCTTTCGTAATAGAAGGTATCTGAATTTTTAGCTAGAATATCCATCCGCTGAATCGATAATTCTACACCGCGATTAAAATAATCTTGGGCACTTCCTGGAATATTAGCACCTAATAATTTAAACTCCGCCAGATATAGATTTGTTTCTGCTGAAGATCCTAAAATCACTTCAAGTGGTGGATGGTTGCCAATTTTCTGAATTAACCGGCCACCAGGTTTTGTGGGGTAGGTAAAATCGAATCCAGTACGTGTATTTTTTTCAGCGAAAGAAGAGGTTGAAGTATAGTTCTTTTCAACTCCATTTAAGCTAATTCTATTCCTTGATGCCTGCTTAAAATAATCATCAAAGGCTCCGTCTTGCTGCTTATCTGGAGAAACTGGAGCTCCATGATATCTTACCCATGGTTCTCCTGGACCAGACCAACTTTCAAAATTGCCACTTCCATCAAATACAACGTATTGCTCTACGTAACTCGGAAGTGGTTTTCCGGCATCAATAAAGGCTTGTACCACTTCTGCGTTAAAGTCATTTTTATCAAATATAAATCGTACTCTCGGATCCTTGTTATCCCTTAGGAACTCAACTAGATTTAATCCACCTGTACCAGGTTGAGTACCATTACCTGTTCCTCGGTAATTAATTCCTCTTTTATAAATAAAATCTTCCTCCAACGCATTCATAAACCCAGCGGATGAATTAGTCACTTCTTGGGCAATACTTAATGCCTTGCTTCTATCCGCATTTATTAATCTTGCAGCAATCCTTAGCTTTAACAGATTGCAGAATTTTGCCCATTTGCCATAGTCACCATTATAAATAATATCTTGTGATCCGAGGTTAAATTGATCAGCTGCGGTTAAATTATCTATAGCACCATCTAATTCATTTAGCCAAGTATCAAATAAAAGTGCTTGTTGGTCGTAAATAGGAGTAATTAGGGGTGGTGAAGTGTATGGCGCCAAGCCAGCTTCGGTATACACCATTGATCCTGTAAAATCTGTTTGGGTAAGTGCAGTTGCCACTTGCGCGGCATAAGTAATGCCTACTATTGCACGCATTGTAGATTTTTCATCTTCGGGTAATGCGTCTATTTTTGCCCTAATATCCTTGGCATTTGGAATTATCCCATAAACATTTTGAGACCCTCCTTGAGCTGCCATTTCCACAAAAGTCTCTGGATTACCAACCCCAGTTCCTGTGATCTGACTCCATGGATATACGTAATCAAAATTTGTATAGAACCAATTTGTATAATCGTTGGTGTACATATTATTGATAACCTGAGCAGTAGAATACCTTAGATCCGGTTCAGATAGGGTAGATGGATCACTGTTTAACTCGGCAAATTCATCTTTATCACATCCAGTGAAAATCACTGCCAAGAGAATTAAAATAATTTTATATGATTCTTTCATTTTTATAGTTATTTATTATTAAAAGTCAATAGCAATAGAAAAGGTGTAACTTGCCATATAAGGGAAATGAACGTTCTCGGAACGAATCCGAACTAGTTGTTCCCCTAAAACTTTCTGGATTGATATTGTTGGGTAAAGAGTTGTATAAATAGGCTACGTTTCTGGCATTTATCCCTAAATAAACATTCCTTGCACCCATCTTACTTGCTGCCATTTTTGGTAAATTATACCCAAGAGATATATTTCTAAGAGCAATATATTTCACCTCTGCAAACCAGTCATCATTAACAACACCATTCCCCCAAGAGTTTAATCGATAGTTATAATAACTTGCATGGGTTGGTTCCACATGGCCTGCATCAAATGCTTCTTGATACGTCATACCACCGACGTCTACTGTTGAGCCATTTGGAGCAGTGACAGTTTGTCCTTCGGCAAATACTCCATCGGGAATAATACCATCACTAAATTGAGTCCCTTGAATATCATTATAGCCAGAAGTCCAAGTTATACCACCATGTTCAGGGTCCCTACCTCGCAGGGATCTTTCAGTATATCCATAAGCGGTTCCATATCTACTAGAGTAAGATGCCATATGTCCTCCATATCTTGCATCCAATAATATGGACATATTAAAGTTCCCAATATTAAACTCATTGCTCCAAGACCCCTCAAAATCTGGCTGCACTTTACCCACTTCTTCCGGTTCTCCACTTCTTTCAAAATAGGCACCTCTTCTAGAATCTACCCAAATTAACTGGTTCTTTCCATTGTTAGGATGATTGGGATCAGATGACTCAAATTTTTTAGGAGCACTATCGGAATACAACACACCATATTCACCTCCTTCAAAAGCTACAGATCCCACCCGAAAGTTACCATATGAAATATCTCCTCCTAATCTCTTATATTCTCCAAAGTCTGGATGTACCTTATCAATTTTAGTGGTATTGTTCCAGTAATTAAAAGTAGTATACCAACTAAAATTGTTTGATTTAATTGGTGTTCCTGTTACGGATAATTCAAGACCTGTATTAGTTAAAGTGCCAATATTTGTAAGAAGATTGTTATAACCCGACTCACTAGGAAGGGGTACATTCCCTATTTGTTCGGAAATCGTTTCATCATAATAGGCAATATCTATACCTAGTCTATTATTAAAAAATCGGACATCAGCACCAATCTCATAAGAATCTTTTAGTTCGGGTTTAATACTTCTATCCACCAACGTAGTGTTCACTGAATTAGTATAGATAAAATTACCACCGTTATCTATACTGCCCTGACCATACCCTCTGTTAATAGTATATGGACTGGTATCCGAACCTACCTGAGCCCAAGAGGCTCGTAATTTTCCAAAGGTAAACCAATCTGATTTCCCAGTTGCCTCACTAAAAATCCAAGAACCGGATACGGAAGGGTAGAAGTAAGAATTATTTCCTGTGCCATCTGTATAAACTAAGGCTGAAGACCAGTCATTACGACCGGTAATATCTAAATATAATTGTTCTTTATAGGATAAGTTAGCTAAGAAATATGCAGAATTAAGTTGTTTAGTGTCCGAAACACCTCCAGAACCCTTTTGTGTCCTAATAGAATTACCCAAGTAAAATCTACCAGGAACAATTAGCCCACCATCGGTCCAACCACTTGTGTACGACTGCTCATGTGACCAAATTTCACCTCCAAGCAATAAGCCTGCCGATAGATCTGGACTAATATCCTTATTGAAATTAAAAGTTAATTTACCCGTTTTGCTAACATCTTTGTTATGTCTTAATTCGTAAGATCCACCTTCATTGGCGAAACCACCACCCAAGTTTTTTGCTTCAAACTCCGTGGTGAAGTGATTCATATTTCCTTCCGCCGTAATCGTTAACCAGTCGGTTACATCAGCTGCTAGGGTAACAATAGGCCTTACAACTGTTTCTTTATTGTAGTTATTGTTATTTTCATAAGCAAACCACAGACCTCTATTGGGGACATCAGTAAAATCATCTCCATAATTTGCATTGGGAACACCTCCATGGGATGCTTGCCAATATTTGTTTTGCTTATATTTTGTTGTATTATAAGTCCTTTCAAAAGTACCATCAAAAAATCCTTGGGAAATATCATTCCGAGGGTTATGTGAAGTTGAATTTGTGAAAGATACCGAGGCACTTGCTCGCAACCAAGGAGCCAAATTATAAGCCCCCCTGAAAAGCAGTGAATTTCTTTTAAAAGAGTTATTCGGCAAGGTACCTGTTCTATCATTATATGAGTCAGAAAGGTAGAAATTTCCTTTTTCATTACCTCCGCTTAATGACACTGAAGTATTGGTATTAACACCCGTACTATAAGCATCTAACATATTATTTTTTTGGGCTACATATGGAATCATTGTTCCGTCATAATCCTCTATAAGCCTACCATCAAATTTAGGCCCATAACCAAGACCACCCCCTGCATGGTTGCGTAGAGATGGAACACCATTAGCATTATAATAAAACTGTTGTGTATCCCAATTATAATAATTGTTATCACCATCTTGCTCTCCATAATTTACATAACCTGCCAAAGTACCAGGTCCGTACTCATTCTGTAAGTCAGGTCCTTTATATGCAATATCAAAGCCCACTGATTGCCGCACAGAAACCCCAATACCTTTGGTTCCAGATCCATCCTTGGTAGTAATTAATACCACCCCGTTTATACCTCTAGAACCATATAGAGCTGTAGCCGCCGCTCCTTTAAGTATGGAAATAGTTTTATAATCATCTGGATTAAGGTTTTTAAGCATATTTCCATAATCATTAGACGAACTGCTCCAATCCGCACTTGCACCAGATGTACCATTTTCCAAAATAACACCGTCTATGACAAAAATAGGTTGGTTATTGCTGGAATTTAATGTTGACACACCACGTATTTGAATTTTGGAATTACCAAACAATCCCCCATCTGAAGAACCAATACTAACTCCAGGAGCTTTACCTTGTAAAGATTGAACAGGGTTAACGACATTGATTCTTGCCAATTCTTCTCCTTGAACTTCCGTCATAGCGTATCCAAGAGCTTTGGTCTCTCTTCTAATACCCAAGGCCGTAACCACTACTTCGCCCAATTGCTCGGCATCTTCAGATAGCGTTATATTAATTACAGATTTTCCGTCTACTACTATCTCTTTAGTTGTAAACCCTAAAGATGAGAATACTAAAGTTGCACCACCAGGCACATCAATGGAATAGTTTCCATCAAAATCAGTGGAGGTACCATTTGTGGTACCTTTTTCTACCACATTTACCCCTGGGAGGGGAACACCTAAATCATCAGTTACCATACCAGTAACAGGAATGTTTTGCGCCACGATCACCTGAATTAGAAGAAATGCGAAAAACATTAAGGAATAATGAAGTCTTTTGTTCATACTAATTTGTATTTAAGTAGTTAACCCGAGCTATTCACTCTATTCAACTGTTAATTTATTCTTAATAAATTAATCATTTCACGTGGCACCACGAGTTAATACCCTAATATCTATGCTCAACTACAAAAAACATCGATAAAATACCTTTTTTTTATTAACACTTTATTAATAAAAATCAGAGGTTGATTAAGGGTTAATTATTCGAAATAAGATTGGAATGTTGCAATACAATCTGGCAATTTATAACAGCAGGTAATTTAGTTTAGGAGCATATAAAATATGGAAGATCTTATTATATGTCAAATTCCACGCAAAGGGTTTGAAGTAGACGACAATATATAATTACCACAAGGAAGGTAGCCAATAGTAATGAAGCTATATCAGCAATAGATTAGATTTAGCTGAGTGTACTTGGGAATATAAAAAAAGGCCATCCTTTCGGACGGCCTTTTTATTAAAAGTGTTCAATTATTAGTTTTGCTTTGCCCACCACAGCGGGGTAAACACATCGTCTGGACCACCTAAGTGGCTCACAGCCTGCTGGTAACCATCAGGAACGTTGTTTTCCAGACTAGAAGGATATTTCAAACGCTGAGGAAAGAAATTCACACTATTAGTCATGTAGTTTGCCTCAGTTATAGCAGATAAATTTGGTAATGCATTTTCTATAGCTGGGTTATCAAAGAATGGAAGACCTAATCTTCTATGATCATTCCAAGTCTCCAATGGCAACCAAGGTGTTTGTGCTATGAATTTCTGGGTAATAATCTTAGTCAACAAGTCATTCTTAACACTACCTCCTTGATAAATGGTATTATCAGGATAATCAAAGGTAGTTACACCAGGAGCTCCAGTATATCCATCAACATAGGTCATAGTCTCTGAACCAGGCTCAACAGTATGATTCCAATTTACAGAAGTACCAGCTCTATTGTAGTCTTGAGAAGCTATGTACGCACCTAAGTGCTGAGAAACATTCCAATACGCAAAGCTTTCTGCGATTCCAGCCTCATAAGCAACTTGTCCAGATACTGGAGTGCTCCAACCTCTTACAGCAGCTTCTGCAAGTAAGAATTGAGTTTCCCAAGCACCAAAGAAAATACGCTCTGAGGTTCCGTTTCTAAACTTATTAGCTAAGCGAGGTTGTGCACCACCCCAGCCTCTAAGCTCATTCTTTCCTCCTTTATCTCCCCAGCTACCTAATGCAAAAGCATTCCAAGTAAAGGCAGCTTCAATATCTATATCATCTGTCTCACCGTTGTCATCAGTATCTTTATCTCCAATAATTAAGCTTCTCTCTGTAATTGAAGTGAAGTTTGAGTCCCAAGAAGGATACCTATTCATCTCTGGATTATCAAAATACCCAGGAATTATAAATGCCTCATATGCTCTTGGATCGATTGTTTCATGTAAACCATCAAACCAAAATCCTGCAGATGGATCATTAGTTAAGGTAGTAAAATGATCGTCAAATTTAAGCCCCATATAACCTGCTGGCTTAATATGTGAGTGTAAATCCGCTGGTAATTGGTCAGCAGAAGAGACCCCTCCCAAACCAATCATTAAGTTATTCATAGTAGAAGACAACCACTGGTGATTCCACTCTCTAGTCATTACACCTGTTAAATCGTCCCAACCGCCTTTCTCAGCTACTTTAAAGTTATCATCGTTAGTAGCGATAAACACGCTACCTGCCGCTGCGTCTTCAAACTCGCTTTGCGCTTTAGATGGATTCGCTTCAGATATACGCATAGCCAAACGCATTCTCATTGAGTTAGCATACTTTTGCCATTTAGCAAAATTATACCCGTAAGCAGGATCTAATTTACTCACGTTATCTGGAACTGAAATATCCGTATCCAATTCGGCAACAGCATCTTTAAGTTCATCTAACATATAAGAATACACTTCTTCTACACTGTTAAAATCTGGGTTCACCCCTTGAAAACCATTTATAGGCATTGGTCCAAAGTTATCAGACATTTCGCTCATTAAATAGGCTCTCCAAATTCTAGCAACCTGCTTTAAGTTATTTGTATACTCCTTTACAGTGCCTGCTTCAATTTGCTCATCGGCAACCTGAATAGCGGTATAGGTATGTTTCAACCAACTTGAGATAGAGTTGTAATAATCACCGGACCAACCGTCATTATAAGAACCTACTGGCAATGTGTTGGTCATATCTTGCCTTCCTGCTGCCTTCCAGTATAATACAAATGCTCTTTCAGCAACGTGAGGATTCTGCTGTGCACCAACAATGGAATTATTAATAAAGTATTCTACTTGTACCTGCTCTGCTGTTGCAGCGGTAGGACTTTGGTTTATTTCCTCAAAGTCCGAGCAGGAAATAACTGAGACTGCCATTGCGCATAGCAATCCAAGTTTTATAGTTACATTCTTCATTTTTGTCATTTTTTATATTTTTTAGAAACTAATTGCTAAGTTCAAAAATACCGATCTAGAGGTAGGAGAGGTTAAATTCTCGAATCCTACTGCGTTAGAACTGGTAGCGTAAACTGATTCTGGATCCACTCCATTTAATTTACTATGAATCATCCAAACGTTATTTACGGATACTCCAATTTTTGCATTTTGTACAGACATACTATCTAACCATTTGGACGGTAAGTTGTAATCTAACTGTACATTTCTTAAACGAATATTGGTTGCATCAAAAATATTAGCTTCAGTAATCCCTAAGTTACCCGATCTATCACTAACAGTGGTCCAATAATCTTGAGGAGAAACAGGTGTAGTATTAGCAACGTAACCACCATTTCCATCTTCAACAACTCCATCAAAAACGATATCAGCTCTTTCACCGTTTACTACAGTAGCAGCCCCGGTTCCACTTCTACCTATAGCAAGGTTAGTTCCAGAGAATATTTCTCCACCAAGTCTCGCATCTACTAAAAAGCTTAAACCAAAGTTTTTGTATCTAAAGTTGTTAGTCCAACCAATTAGTGCATCAGGCTGTTGGTTACCCAATTTAAACCTACCATCAGCTGCTAAAGGAATACCTGCTCCATCCACAACAATTTTATTGTAATCAGGACTAGAGGTATCCTCTACTCTACGATATTTTGTACCGTATATTTCTCCATACATTTCTCCAGCAACTGCAAGTATGGAAACGTTATCAAAACCGCCTAAGCCGTATTGAGAAACCTCATCTGTTAATTCAACTACAGTGTTTTCGTTCTTAGAATAGTTTAAAGACATATCCCAGTTAAATCCATTTGGATTATCAAATAACCTAGCATTTACCATTAATTCTATCCCTTCATTTTGAATATCACCTGCATTAGCCTTAACTGAGTTATATCCACTTAAAGGGTTTAATGGCAAGTTAATTAACTGGCGAGTAGCGTTAGATTTGTAGTAAGCAAAATCGAAACTAAGTCTGTTTTGGAAAAAACGAGCTTCAAACCCTAATTCATTAGACTTAATTAACTCACTTTTCACATCTGGGTTAAACAAGGTTCCACCACTACCAGCAACAGTATTTCCGTTTGGATCTTTATTGACGTTATAAGTGTTATATAACTGATATGGAGAAAGGTCGTTACCTACCTGAGCATGAGAAGCTCTTACCTTAACATAGGTAAGCCATTCTGGAACATTACCTCCATTATTCTGAATCATATCAGAAATTACGAGAGACGTACTAATAGAAGGGTAAAAGAATGATCTATTCTCTTTACTTAAAGTAGAAGACCAATCATTACGGCCCGTTACATCTATAAAGAAATATCCATCATAGTTTAACTGCATGGTTCCATAAAGAGAGTTTATTTTTTTCTTACTGAACCCCTGACTAACATTAGCCTTATCTTTTCCGTTATTTAAAGAAAATAGGTTTGGAACTTCTAATTCTCCTGCATTAGCACCTAGACTACTATTTTCTTGAGCCATTAAGTTACCTCCTAAAGTAACGGCTCCACCAAATTTCCCAAATAGATTATCTTTCGATGCGGTTAATAGGGCACTATAGTTACTTTCTACAAAAGTTTCTTTACCCATAGAGTATCGCCCTGTAGTCCCAAGTGGACTTCCAGCGTAAAGCTTAGACTCGGTATTAGTAGTATATAAGTCAGCTCCTGCTCTAACTTCAGCAGTTAACCAATCTGTAATTTCGTTCTTAATAGATCCACTTAGTAAAAATCGGTCTCTAGAATCGGTATTAAGGTTGTTATTAGATGCCCAATATGGGTTAATTCCATTTCCACCTGGCTGATACCATATCATATTCCCAAATTCATCGCTACTATTTTTCAGCTCGGTAATATCTAAAGATCTTGGCAACAAATACATAGTACCAAAAACGTTAGAATTATTTACACCACTTACCGGTCTATTTTGCGCAGTAGTTTTCATGTACTGTACCTTTACATCTGTAGACCAATTCTTATTCTCTCCAAAATAAGAAACCGCACGAGTTAGTAAGTTCAACCTATCTAATTCAGCTCCTGGAATCTTACTGTCATCACTAAAGTAAGTTGCTGAAGTATATAAGGAAGTTGCCTCACTTACTTGCTGCTGAAAAGCAAGACTATGATTTACACTAAATCCAGTTTTAATATAGTTATCTAAATTATTGTAAGCTCTTAAGTTAGTTTGCTCACCATCCCAATTCTGTACAGACTGTCCAGCAATTTTAGGACCCCAGCTAGAACCTGACCTAGGGTCGTGGATACCATCATTACCTTGTCCAAATTCATTTTGCAATTCAGGAGACATAAAAATAGTTTCGAAACCTGTTGTAACAGAATAGGTAATTCCTAATCCTTTTTGCGCTTTACCTGTTTTTGTAGTAATTAAAATAACACCGTTACCAGCTCTAGAACCGTATAAAGCAGCAGCAGATGCTCCTTTTAACACAGACATGCTTTCAATGTTATCTGGGTTAAGGTCACCAAGACCATTCCCCATATCAGCTGCAGGATTCCAAAAATCGTTGTTATTAGATCCTGTAAAGTTATCCATAGGAACCCCATCAACAACAATTAAAGGTTGGTTATCTCCAGTTAAAGAGTTATTACCTCTTAAAACAATTTTAGATGAACTTGCAGGTCCGTTACTTCCTTTTACTACCTGTAAACCTGCTACCTTACCAGAAAGCGCATTAGTAACGTTAGACTCACGTGATTCAACAATATCACCACCTTTAATTTCCTGTAATGCGTATCCTAAGGATTTTCTCTCCCTTTTAATACCTAAAGCAGTTACAACTACTTCACCTAACTGCTCGGCATCTTCTGATAATGATACGTTTATTGTTGATTGTCCACCAACTGCAATTTCTTTAGTTGTAAAACCTAAAGAAGAAAATACTAATGTAGCGGTACTAGGAACATTGATACTGAAATTTCCATCAAAATCGGTGGAAGTACCATTAGTAGTACCCTTTTGCACCACATTTACCCCTGGTAAAGGGGCACCTAGATCATCGGTAACAATACCTGTTACCGGATTGCCCTGCGCCATTATTCCCTGAACACAGAGAAATGCGAAAAGCAATAAAAAGTAATGAAATTTCTTACTCATACTTCTGAAATTTAAATTAGTTAATAAGTTGTTAATTACACTATAAAACTTGTATTAATCGGACAAAGGAAAAAACTAATTCGACCAACAACAATGCCCACTTGCTCAAGGACAATTTTTCGCAATCGTTTTCGCAAAAAGCAATTAACAATTTAATAACGCAAAAGCAAAAAATGTACCGTCAATTAGACAAAAACTATCAATACAAATCAGTTATTTTTCTTATAGCCGACCGACAGCAAACTTAACAACAAGATTGTAATTAAAAAAAGGAATTTCTATATCTTTTAATCTGTCACTAATAGCACCATAATTGGAGTATAGGTAACATAATTCACAAGAAGATTCAGTCTTAAAAAATAGCCAACCACCTCAACGTCAGATTACAATATAATTCGCCCATTAAAAAAGACGTCCGCCTAAATGGAATAGGTTGAAAAATATTTACCCCTCAAATTCCCCCTAACGGACAGAAAAAGAAAAGGAAAGAAAAAAAGCTGAACAAAAACGTTATTGTTCAGCTATCCTAGTTAAAGTTAATCTATTAATACTTTGGTACTAACTATTTAGAATCAAACCTATTTATTTGCTTTCTAACTCCTCTTCCTCTAATAGGAATTCTATTTTCCTAGCATTCACTAATTCCTGATGATTAATAAAATAAGACGAATGAGGCACACCCTTCACCGTAATATCCTTAATAAACCTATTTTCAGAAGAAGCATTAGAAGTAATCACCAATTTCTCCTGACCGTAATATTTAGGATCTAGGTGTATGGTTACCTTATTAAATTTGGGGGCCGTAATAGCGTAACTGGTATTAGCTGGACTCACCGGATAAATCCCCATCATAGAAAATACCGCCCAGGCAGACATAGTCCCAGTATCATCATTCCCTGGTAACCCGTCGGGACTATTATTAAAATAGGTATTTAGTAATTCGGCAACTGTTTCTTGAGTACGCCTCTCTTCTCCCTTTACATAATTAAAAAGATAAGGATAGGCTATGTCTGGCTCATTAGCCATGTCAAACTGCCCTTTATCAAAAACATCCTGCAACCTATTAACAAAAGGCTTTTCTCCTCCCATTAGTTTCATTAACCCTTTTACGTCATGTGTCACCATAAAGGTATACTGCCAGGCATTCCCTTCTATAAAACCTAAATTCATCTCAAAGTTAGCACCTGTTTCAGGGCTATATGGTGTTAACCAACTACCATCATCATTTTTGGGACGCAATAGATTAATCTCTTTATCTAATAAGTTCCTATAGGATACAGAACGTTTTGAAAAGCGTTTATAATCCTTCTTTTTTCCAAGGGCCTGAGCTAATTGCGCTATAGCATAATCAGAAATATTATACTCTTGGGTAGTAGAAACAGACCCACTATTTGTGGTTTTAGTTGTTAAATATCCTTTTTCCAAATAATCCTTTAAACCAGGTCGGAGTGGATTGTTTTCTAGTTGATCTGCACTTTTTACCATTGCACTATATGCCTTCTCCACATCAAAATCCGTTATCCCTTTTAGGTAGGTATCTGCAATTATAATACCTGCAGGATCTCCCACCATGGTAGTAGTCTCCGTAGCATTTAACTCCCACTTAGGCAACCATCCACTTTCATCATAAATTTGCAACATACTCTTTATCATATCCGATTGCTGATCTGGATACACTAAACTCATTAACTGATGTAGGTTACGATACGTATCCCATAACGAAAATACCGTATACCGGGTATCTTCGGTTTTTAAGGTTTCCCTAGTTTTCATTTTGGGGTACTCCCCATTATAATCATTCAACGTATTAGGATGTATCAACGTATGATACAAAGCCGTATAAAAGTTTATTTTATCGTCCTTTGTACCCCCTTCAACCTCTATTTTAGATAAGTGTTTATTCCATTTAGATTGAGCCTCCTCTAAAATCTGATCAAAGGTTCTAGTACTGGTTTCTTTTTCTAAATTCTCCCGTGCATTCTCGATACTCACATAAGACACTCCAATTTTCATCTCCACTTCTGTTGGGACTTTAAAATTGTAACGCATATACGCCCCTATACTATCTCCCATCACCTCTTTGGTATACCCCTTCATTATCCTGGACTCTCCATTATACCACATCCATTCTGCTTCTGCCCCCTTATAAGTAGTAGGTTTTTTCCATACGCCAAATTCAGCAGCAGGTTCAGAGAAACGAGCAACAAAATATACAGGATAAGCTTCTTCTGGCTTGTAATAACAAAAAGAACCTACACTCCGTACTCCTTCAATTTCCGTAGGAGATACTACCTTTACGGAAGCCCCCTGCTCATTGGTAAGCCCTAGTCCTAGGTTTATTAGTATGTTAGCATCTCCTTCTGGAAAAGCGTATTTACTCACTCCAACTCTTGTTGTTGCGGTTGCCTCCACGCCTATCCCGTACTTATCCATTTTACTTGAATAATACCCAACTTTAGCCTTTTCTTGAGAGTAGGGAGAACCATATTTTAAATGATCTACCTCTAAATCTCCTGTTGTGGGCATGGCCAAAATAACACCGAGATCTGGGCAACCTACCCCACTTAAATTAACATGACTAAATCCAGTGAGGAAAGTATTCTCATGCACATAGGGAGTAGATAACCACCTACTATCTTTTTCTAAGGGTAAGTTTTGTGGCCCTGCTACATTAAAGGGAGATACACTTACCATCCCTCTCATTGCTATAGGGCCGGGGTTAGTAGTTCCATAATTAGAGGTTCCTATAAATGGATTCACGTAATCAACTGGCTGATCTTGTGAAAATAGTTGAGTTGAAAATAAGACAACCCATAAAAGAATTTTATACTGCATTACTTAAATATGATTTTTAATAAATGGCTTTGAGCCAAATTTTATTTTTTTTCGAAACTCAATTACTGAACGATAATTTCATCTATAAACATCCATGATCCACCACCGGTAGGAGGCGTACCCAAATTGATGGCCTCTACCTTTATAAATCTAGTGGTTTGCTTATTAAGGTCGATGACAAATTCTTTTAGTTCGGATTTAATGTTTGCAGCAAAATCCCGTTTTAAAGTTCCTTCTTTTTTATAGGTTTTACCATCATCGGACAGATAGACATTTATTTCAATAGGAAAGTAGATTCCGGATCCTTGATTTTCTAATGACCCAACTATGATTTCCTCGATTTCTGTTGGCGTTTCCATATCAATTACCAACTCCATATTATCACCTAACCAGCCTTGCCATTGTCCGTCGTGAAAGTTTTTAGAACCACGTACCACATTCACCATTCCAATTTCTTTTGCCCCTTGGTAGTTATCATGGTATTTATTTAAGTAGGTTACCGGTTTTCCGGCTGCTTTATGAAAATTGATTATTTTCTCTAATTGCACCCCTACAGGCTCATCATCTTTAAAAACTTGTGCTTTTATTTCGGTAGTTTCATCTATTACGATAGGACTTTTATACTGCTGAGAATTTGCAGTAATATCATTTCCATCTAAAGAATAACGGATATCCGCATTAGGAAATTCATTTTTAAGAGTGATGGAAAGCGAGCCATTTTCAGGATCCACTGAAACATCCGTAGTAACCTGGTAGGCACTTTTAGCATAATTGACTTTCATAACATCATACCTTTTAAACAAAGCGTCTATCCTAGAAGAAAAGTCGGCCCAATCTTTATTTTCCTTAGTAGTCCAAACCGATTCAGCAAGAGCAGCCAAACGAGGGTAGGTCATATATTGTGCTTGGGCTACGGTAGGAACAAATTCTGTCCATAAATTTGCTTGACCCCCTAAAACGTGATTTGCCTGCTCTGCTGTCATTCCCTCTACCACGGGATCAAACTCATACACCTTACTCAAAGGAGTATATCCTCCCCATGCCATAGGCTCCACATCTTGGTTACCCTGGTAATAATCAAAATACGAATGTGACGTTGGGGACATTACCACATCATGCCCGGCTTCTGAGGCTTCTAACCCTCCTTTAAATCCACGCCAGCTCATTACGGTTGCTCCTGGTGCAAGTCCACCTTCTAATATTTCATCCCATCCAATTAGGGTTCTTCCTTTAGAGCTTATAAAACGCTCCATTCTTTTTATAAAGTAACTTTGTAGTTCCTCTACATTAGCCAAGCCTTCTTCTTTTACCCTTCTACTACAATCTGGACATTTTTCCCAATTGGTTTTCGTCGCTTCGTCTCCCCCAACATGAATATATTGTGAGGGGAACAACTCCATTACCTCTACCAATACATTTTCCAAAAACTCGAAGGTAGACTCTTTACCCGCGCAATAAATTTCTGTTATTGGCCAAACACCTCCTGAAGGCACCATAATAGGATTCTGAAAACAAGATAATTCTGGGTAGGCAGCAATAGCACTCATAACATGGGCAGGCATCTCTATTTCCGGCACCACATTAATTCCTCTACTAGTAGCGTATGCCACAATCTCTTTAATTTCCTCCTGGGTATAAAATCCACCATAGGTAGCTTCTTCACCCAATTCTGGAGTTAGCCTAGCATCCCAATGCTTGTCTTCTTGATCTACCCTAAATCCACCTACTTCCGTAAGTTTTGGATATTTTTTGATTTCAATCCTCCACCCCTGATCATCAACTAAATGCAGGTGAAGGGTATTCATTTTTAATAGCGCTAATTGATCTATTGTAGACAAGATGTATTCCTTATCGAAGAAATGTCTAGAAACATCCATCATAAATCCACGCCATTTGAAACGAGGACTGTCTGAAATTTTAACGGTAGGAACATCCCATTTTGCATCGGCAACAACATCAACACTTTCTATAGCTACAGGAAGTAATTGTCTTAGGGTTTCCAAGCCATATAAAAAACCCGAGGTTCCATTTGCGGTTATTTCAATTTTCTCATCTTCGATTACAACATTATGAGCCTCATCTTCCAGATTCTCGTCCAGTATCAACTCTATATAGTTATTAGTTGGTGCAGTATTAACAACCTCCATGCTCCACCCCGCTGCTTTATTAAATTTATCAAGAAGCACATCTGTCACCTCGGCATATTCTGAAGGCACCACAAACTTGGTGTCTTTATTAAACCGGAACGCCCCCTCTCTAAATTCTATTTTCTCCGGTTGAGGAATAATTTTAACATCACTTTCCTTAAAAACAGTTTTTCCTTCTTCACTACAACCAGTAATAGCAAAAAGCATTACTAAGCTCAGCCAAACTCCCACACACTTATTCATTCTACTTTTATTTAATATTTATTACTTTACTTTTTATCTTCAAAACTCTGAAACTGTCCATCTTCCTTAACCAATAGAATCTTACCAGTAAATGGACTCTTAACCCAAATATTATAACCTGATTTATGTTTTTCTATAGTAGGTTTTAGAACACTTCCAAAAATCTTCTTAGGTTGTGCAATTCTCCTCTCAGCATCCTTATCCTTGTGCAATACTGCTCTGTGCAACGAATACAAATGCCACTTAATGTAATCGTCTTTAGGAATGGTAAACTCGTCCTTACCACCTACTGGTTCAGATGAAAAATAAACATACCCCCAATACTCAGGTTCATGCATATTTATTACCCACTGCGGAGACCACACCCAATTATATTCTGGCAGGTAATTGCCATTATCATCTTTTTTTCTTGAATAGCGACCATCGGTTAAGTCAAAATCCCAGTTCACTCTAGAAAAATTAAGTCGCCAAAAGTCATTCTCCGGTATTTTTCCATCTTTAGAAGCCTCGGTAATTACACTCCAAGGAAGCGCAATCTCCACGGACCAACCTTCATCCGTATCAGAAGAATCGTTAAGAGTTCCTCTAATATCTACGGCCGACTTAACTCCCTGAATATCCCAACTATCTATTACCTTATTTCCATTATTACGGTAGGGTTTGGTAAGGAAAAGGTCCCATACAGTATTATGGGCGTTCATTTCAAACTCATAATAATTATGAGTATCCCCTTCAGCGTCAATGAAAATTTCAAAATCATTGTTATAAAAAATAACGGTGTCACGCTGCTTTAAGGTAGCCCAAACATGAGGCTCCTCCATTTCGGCCAAAACATACAGATAGTCCTTATCCCACAACATTTTCATTCGCGTTCTATAGGTAGGAGTAACCTCCCCTTCTATATCAATATAATCCTCCGACCAAGGCGCCAATTTCCATGCCTTCTCATCCATTTTGCCATCTATCACCATTGGCTCATTAGTCTTATGCGCAATATAACTTCTGGGTACATTCTGAGCATTTGTCGCAAAAAGCCCGGAGAACGCAAATACAACCAACACTCCCCATCTACCTGTATTTTTCACAAAATTCATCATTGTATAAATTATTATTTCCCTTATTACTAAAACAACAAAAATATGGCCTTTCCTTCTTATAAATAAAGGCTGAATTCCCTAATTTTTGCTAAATTTCGCGGATTTTCAGGTCTAAACCTTATCGATAGCGATAATTAACAAGATATATTAGAATCGATTTGAAATATTTGACAATTTTTAATCCATCTTAAAGTAAATTAGACCAATAACTGCTCATTAAGGCTTAACGTATAATACAAGGACTATAACCTATGTCATTAAATGATCATTTAGATCAATTACTCAATAATAAAAAGTCTAATGACTACACTATCACTTACAAGCAACATATTGTATTTTGGTTAGTGTATTTTACCTTTAACACCCTTCGCTGGACTAGCCTACATAACGATTTTATATACTCCCTTAAAACCAACCTACTAGGATTCCCCATTCACATGGCCTTGGCTTATTTTAACGTATATTACTTAATGCCCAAATTGATTTTCACCAAAAAATATATCCTTTATACATTAGTCTTATTGGCATCCCTGTTTATTATGCTTTTGGTAAAATACAATCTTACTTATTATTTAGTAAGCACCAATGTATGGCCTGAAGGTCCCGAAAATATAGAAGGGCTTACTTTAAATTATGCCATTACCTCTATGCTAGGGGAACTCTATGTAATTGCTTTTGTCACTGCAATAAAAGTCACCGTAGATTGGCTCAATGAAAGCAATAAACTCCATGAATTGGAAAAAAGACAGTTAACCACAGAATTAAAATTTTTAAAATCTCAGGTCTCCCCACATTTTTTCTTTAATACACTTAACAATATCTATGCATTAAGCTTGGAAAAATCTGATAAGGCGCCCCAGATTATTTTAAAACTGTCTGACCTAATGCGATATTTGCTTTATGGCACCAAAAAGAAGCATCAGGAGCTAAGCAAAGAATTGGAATGCATCCAAAACTATGTGGATTTGGAACGGATTCGTTTTGATGAATCACTATCTATTGACCTAAATATTTCTGGAGATCTAAGGAATAAAACTATAGCTCCGATGCTTTTGATACCTTTGGTAGAAAACTGCTTTAAGCACGGGGCAAATAAAAATATTGGCAAGATGCTCATTTTTATAGATATTAGCATCGAAGGCCCTTATTTAAATTTTAAAGCCACTAATACTATTCCTCAAGACAATCAACACACTCCCGTTGTGATTAACGAAGGAGGAATTGGTCTCGCCAACGTAAAAAAGCGATTAGAATTGGGGTATGATCAAAAAGATTACCACCTTTCTATATATGAGAAAGACCAAACGTTTAATGTTATTCTTAAATTAAAGGTACAATGAGTTATAAGGTAGCGATAATTGACGACGAACCACTAGCCATAAAAGTAATAAAGAACTATGTAGAACAGATTAAGGAACTAAAGCTAGTAGCCACCTTTACAAACGCCGTTGAAGCCTCCTCTTTCTTTCAAAAAGACGAGGTAGACATTGTATTCCTGGATATTAATATGCCAGTAATGAGTGGTTTAGACCTATTAAGCATCATTAATTCCAATGCCATGGTGGTTATTACTACCGCTCATGAACATTATGCCTTAGAGAGTTACGAGCTACAAGCCATAGATTATTTAGTAAAACCCATCCCCTTTCCACGATTCCTAAAATCGGTAAACAGAATCATCTCTCTTATAGAAGGAGTTAAAAAACCAGACACGCCTACCACAGTAGAAAATCCTAGCATTTTCGTAAAAGTGGATAAGAAAAAATTACAAAAGGTCTTTTTAGATGAAATTTTAGTAATTGAGAGCCTGAAGGACTACATCCGAATTATTACACACACAAATAAACATATTATCCATAGCACGCTCACTAGTTTTACGGAAGACCTTCCCCAAGATAAGTTTTTAAGAATTCACAGATCATACACTATTGCCATTGACAAAATAGATACTATTGAAGGTAATAGTATAGAGATTAATGGAACAAGATACACCATTGGCAGATCTTATATAAACGAGGTGAAAAGCAAAATTTTAGAAGACAATATTATATAACACCACAAAATGAGGTTTAAACTTCTATCCTCATTAAAATCACCTATTTCAAATAATTTACCCCTAGTTTCGGCATCTAAGATCGCCTAGATTATTTCAGCACTTAATCCCGCTTGTAAAAGCAAGGTACACCTTGGCTCCAAATCTTTATACGCTCCTGTTTTAACAGTGCATTTCCCATTAAAATGTACAATTAGGGCACATTGTTCAGCTTGTTCTGGTGTATGGTCACATACATCCATTAGGGTATCAATAACATGATCAAAAGTATTGACATCATCATTAAACAATACAATCTCATTCTGATTAGCAGTCTCTTCTTCTAAAAGTAATTCCTCCGAGACTTTTTCCTTGGTACTCATAGAATCAATTTTCATTACTATCTAAAATACATATTTTACCGCAACCCATTTGTTCTTTTCCAAATTATTTTCGAATTTCAGTCCAACCTCCTCACATTTTTCTGTGATTTTAGGGATATCTTCTACATAAAATCCACTTAAGAACAAAATACCGCCTTTTGTAAGACATTTTACATAGGCAGGAATATCCTCTAAAAGAATGTTTCTATTAATATTAGCAATGATTATATCGTATTTCTGATCTACCAACAAATCAGCTGTACCTTCATAAACATTAATGTGACTACAATTGTTTCGCTCCACATTTTCCATGGCATTTAGGTAGCACCAATTATCAATATCAATAGCATCTATAGTTTCTGCTCCCTTCATAGCAGCTAATATTGCTAACACTCCGGTTCCGCTTCCCATATCCAAAACAGATTTACCCTTAAAATCGTGCTTTAAGATATGTTGCATCATCATATAGGTAGTTTCGTGATGTCCAGTTCCAAAACTCATTTTAGGCTCAATAACAATATCGTAGGCTACATTTGGCTTTTCATGAAAAGGAGCACGAACCACACATTGATCTTCAACCTGAATTGGATTAAAATTCTGTTCCCAAGTAGCATTCCAGTTTTCCTGTTCTATTTCCACATAATGGTATTCAATAGCGAACAAGCTATTTTCTAGAATAGGTAAGTCTTTTAGGATTTCTGAATTCCAATCTTCCTTATTAATATAAGCTTGCACCCCGTCATCGGTCTCTACAAAACTTTCGAAACCTCGCTCACCTAATTCGGCAATCAAAATATCCGATGCGGGTTGTACGGGTGTTACCGTAAAATTGTACTCTATATAAACGGAATTAGACATGGTAGTAGATTAAATAATTTGAATTATTGAAAAGATCTGGGATTAACTAAAGGACAAAAATTAGGGTGTACAAAGGTAATATTCGTCCAGCTAAAGCAAATTTTATAGCGTGCTTACACTGCTCATAAACTTTATCTGTAGCTGAACGAATCTTCCTATATAAGGTAATTATATTGCGTTAATAATCGCTACAAAATCTTCTGCTACTAAAGAAGCACCTCCTATTAACCCTCCATCCACATCTGGTTTAGAGAAAATCTCTTCTGCATTATTTGGTTTAACACTTCCTCCATAAAGAATGGAAACCTTATTCGCTACCTCCGCATTAACAGCTTCGGTAATAGCCTTTCTGATAAAAGCGTGCATCTCTTGTGCTTGCTCGGGAGAAGCAGTCTCACCAGTTCCTATTGCCCATACTGGTTCATAAGCCAATATAATTTTACTCCAATCAGAAGCATCTAAATCAAACAATGCATTTTTCAACTGATTTTCTACAACCGCAAAATGATTATCAGATTTTCTATCGGCCAACTCTTCACCAAAGCAGAACATTACTCTCATATTCTTAGCTAAGGCAGCTTTCACCTTTTTTGCAAGAATTTCATCGGTTTCTCCAAAAAAGGCTCTTCTTTCAGAATGTCCAATAATTACAGTATCTACCCCAATTCCTAATAACATATCGCCAGAAATCTCACCAGTATAGGCACCACTTTCTGCAAAGTGCATATTCTGCGCAATTACTTGAATTGAAGATGATTTTAAAGCGCTTTTAGCAGCGGTTAGATTCACGTATGTGGGTGCTACCATTACCTCAGCATTAGTCTCTGGCATTTTTGCTGAAAGTTGAGTCAACAACGTTTCAGTTTCTGCCAAATTCTTATTCATTTTCCAATTTCCAGCTACAATTTTACTTCTCATATTATTATAATTATATTCTTGTTCAATTTAATTTATTGGTACTTAGTTACAACCGTACACAAACTATTCAAGTTTAAGTTTCTTTATATCCTTATAATGAACCTTCTCTGTAATTGTACCTTTTTCTAGGACTAAGACCCCAGGGTTAGATCTAACTATGGTTTTCAATGTAGTTTCATCGGTGAAATAAAAATCGAACCCCAATTTATAATCCTTTTTAATACCCTCTGTATATTCCGGTCCCGAAGCAGACATTCCAATTACTTTATAGCCATTTTTAATAGCCTTTTCCGAAAGACTTTTAATATCGCCAAATACATTGAGGTTACTTTTCCTTAAGTCATAAGCTATGATCATTACTAATTTTGGCTCTTGCAACAAGGAAGCTGCAAAATCTTCCCCCTCCTGCTCTATAGTAAAATCGTGAATTGGAGGCTCATACCCTTTCTGTACTTCCGTAGTTTCTACACCAATAAATTCTCCATCTACGCTAGGATAGTCTCCCTGGGTCACTACAATTTCCTCTTCTCCATTTACATTAAACTTCCAAGCATAATCAAAAATTGGCGAGGGTGCACCTTCAGGTATACTCATCCCCTCTTCTATATTAGCACCAATTTTATAGGGTCTAAAATCTATTGCCGGTAAATGGTTAAGCACATAATAGGCAAAGATAGCAGAAGCAAGCAAGGTAATCCCAACAATAAATCTTTTAGCTCCGTTATCTAAGATTGGTTTTATGGTTTTAATCCCCACAATCATAATTATGATCAGCACCAATAATATTACATCCTTAGTAAAAGACTCCCAAGGAGTAAGTTTAATAGCATCACCAAAACAACCACAATCTGTCACCTTATTAAAGTAAGCCGAATAAAAAGTTAGGAAAGTAAAAAATACAATCATGGCTAACAGACTCCAGATCGTAAATTTAATTCGGAACCCCACTAGAAGCATCACTCCCAGCAGCACTTCTAGGATAACTACAGCAATAGAAATTTCTAAGGCTATAGGCTCTAACATAGGAAGGTTTAATACCCCAGAGCTAAAATACTCCTCCAATTTAAAGGAGAATCCAACGGGATCATTCAGTTTTATAAATCCACTGATAATAAATAACAATCCTACAACAACACGACTAAATCCTACTAAATATTTCATATTAAGTTTTAAACAGCTTATCTAATATTATTGGTTATTGGAATCAAGAAGTATCATAGCGAATACTGCGTAATTTATCATATCTTGATAATTAGCGTCGATACCCTCACTCACCAATGTTTTTCCTTTATTGTCTTCTATTTGCTTTACTCTTAATAATTTTTGCAAAATTAGATCCGTTAAGGAACTCACCCTCATATCACGCCACGCTTCACCATAATCGTGATTTTTATTCTCCATTAATGTTTTGGCTACGGTAATATGCTCATCATAAAGAGCCACAGCTTCCTCGGTAGAAAGATCGGGTTGATCTACCACTCCTTTTTGCAATTGGATTAAGGCCATAACGGAATAATTTATTATCCCAATAAATTCTGATTGCTCATCCTCATCCACTTTGCGCACTTGGTTCTCCTGCAAGCTCCTAATGCGTTGTGCTTTAATATAAATTTGATCGGTAAGGGAAGGCAGTCTTAATATACGCCATGCACTCCCGTAATCGTGCATCTTTTTCTGGAATAGTGCCCTACATATTTCCACTACGGTATCGTATTGCTCGGAGGTTTTACGCATGTATTTAATCTAATTTGTGTAAATTTCGGCTAAATTTTTAAGGAAATCAAAAATCGCGGTTTTTTAGTTAACTTCCCAACCTTTTAAGCCCTTTTATCTCAATAAAAGCATGACAATTAATTGTAATGGAAATTTAGTAGATCTCAGTACTCCTAAAGTAATGGGTATCCTTAATGTTACTCCCGATTCATTTTACGACGGAGGTCAATATAAAAATGAGGGTGAAATATTAGCTCAAGTAGAGAAAATGTTGAATGACGGCGCTACTTTTATAGATGTAGGCGCCTATAGCAGTAGACCTGGAGCACAAGACATAAGCACAGAACAGGAGTGCCAACGCATCGTTCCCATTGTAAAGCTACTAAAACAAACCTTCCCAAATATTTTACTATCAATAGACACCTTTAGGAGTAAGGTTGCTAATGAATGTCTAAACGAAGGCGCCGCTCTAATAAATGATATATCGGCAGGTACATTAGATACAGAAATGATGACTACGGTGGCAGAACACCAAGTGCCCTATATAATGATGCATACTAAGGGGAACCCTAGAAACATGACTCAACTAACCGATTATCAAGATCTTCTAGGTGAAATCATGTATTATTTTTCCGAAAAAATCCACTTAGCAAGGCAAGCAGGTATTAATGATGTTATTATTGACCCAGGATTTGGATTTGCCAAAACATTAGAACAGAATTATGAAATTATGCATAAGATGGAATTGTTTCAACACTTTAACCTCCCCATTTTAACAGGGATAAGCAGGAAATCTATGATTTATAAACTCCTTAATACCACCCCTGCAGAAGCTCTAAATGGCAGCACTGCTCTTAATATGTATGCCCTTTCTAAGAAAAGCAACCTATTAAGAGTACATGATGTAAAAGAAGCCATGGAATGTATAACCATTTTTAATAGCATTAATGCCAATAGAAATTAAATTTCATTTAACCACACTTGCTACCCCCTAGCAAAGGCAAAAAGGTTATTTTAACATTTTTCAGGTATTTAATTTATGGTTCTCGCTTATTTCCTATTTTTACTCTTTACAAAAACCCCTTAAATTGGATTTTCTCAACTTTTTAGATTTTAACATTACCGATATATTAGACATCTTTCTGGTGGCTATATTACTGTATTATGTCTACAAACTAGTACGCAGAACGGTAGCGATTAATATTTTTATAGGGATTGTTATTGTTTGGGCGTTTTGGAAATTAACAGAAGTATTAGGCATGACCATGATTAGCAGCATGGTAGGAGGATTTATGCAAGTGGGACTTATTGCGCTTATAATTGTATTCCAACAAGAAATAAGAAAGTTTCTACTAATGGTAGGATCTACCAACCTTGCCTCTAAACGCAATTTTTTTAAACGTTTTAACTTTACACGAGAAGACGGCCTCTCTATAGGAACTAATGTAGACGCTATAATTAGCGCATGCGAGAAAATGAGCCAGACTAAAACGGGTGCACTTTTAGTAATAGAAAGAAATAATTCTTTAGATTTTGTAAAGTCTACTGGAGATAAAATGAACATTGAGATTACCCAGCCTATTATAGAAAGTATCTTTTTTAAAAATAGCCCCTTACACGATGGCGCTACGGTAATTCAAGACAATTATATTGTGGCTACCCGAGCAATTCTTCCCGTATCCAATGAACGTACCATTCCACTAAGGTTTGGCTTACGACATAGAGCAGCCGTTGGTATTACCGAGAAAACAGACGCATTAGCATTGGTCGTTAGTGAGGAAACCGGACTAACATCCTACATTAAGAATGGCGAATTCGTCTTATATAATGACTACAAAGAATTAGCTAGCATTATAAAGGAAGATCTTTTATAACGAGTATTAGAGGTTAAGTTCATCTTTTTATTAGGAACCAACAACTTTACCTTCCTCCCATAGGGAAACAATCAACTATAGCAATTCCTCGGTTAAGAATTGGGCTTCGTATAGGTTTTGATAGTAGCCTTTTTTATCTAACAACTCCTTATGGCTACCCATTTCTACAATCTCACCAGCGTCCATTACTAAAATTTTATCAGCTTTCTTTATTGTTGCCAATCTATGAGCAATAATAATAGACGTTCTACCTTCCGTAATTTTTTCGGTAGCCTGTTGTATTAATTGTTCAGAATAGGTATCTACCGAGGAGGTAGCTTCATCTAAGACTAAAATACTAGGATTACTCACATAGGCTCTTAAAAAGGCAATAAGTTGCCGCTGACCACTAGAGAGCATACCTCCACGCTCCTTAATATTAAAATTATAACCACCTGGGAGGCTCATAATAAATTGATGTACCCCAATCTGTTTAGCCGCCTCCTCTAAATCTTCCTCTGTAACGTCATCATTCTTTAGGGAAATATTGTTAGCTATGGTATCGGCGAATAGAAATACATCCTGCAAAACCACTGCAATTTTAGACCGTAGAGCACTTAATTTATAGTCTTTTATATCTATTCCATCAACCTTTATGTTACCGGAGTTAATTTCATAAAAACGATTTAGCAAATTAATAATGGTAGATTTCCCGGCACCCGTTGCTCCAACAATGGCAATAGTCTCTCCTGCTTTAACATTAAATGAAACACCATGCAAAACCTCTTCATCTTCTAAATAACCAAAATGCACCTTAGAAAACTCAATATCTCCTTTAATATTCTCCTTTTCTACAGTACCAACATCCTCTATATTACTATTGGTATCCAAAATCTTAAACACCCTATTAGCTGCTACCATCCCCATCTGCAGGGTATTAAACTTATCTGCTATTTGCCTAAGCGGACGAAAAAGCATACTAGAAAGAAGAATAAACATAAAAATAGTACCATATTCCTCTTCCTCAATATTCGCCACATTCTGAAGTCCGCCATACCACACGATCAATCCTACGGTAATAGAAGAAACAATTTCTGCAATTGGAAAAAAGATAGAGTTATACCATACTGTTCTTAACCAAGCCTTTTTATGCTTCTCATTAATCTCCCTAAACTTCTCCTTTTCTATTTCTTCTCTAGTAAAGAGCTGTACAATCTTCATCCCAGATAAACGCTCTTGCACAAAAGAATTTAAATTAGATACTTGTGCTCTAACTTCAATAAAGGCCACCTTCATTGCTTGTTGAAACAATCTAGTAGCGTACAACAATATAGGAAGTACTGCAAAAACAATTAAGGCCAACTTCCAATTGGTATAGAGCATTACCAAGGCTACTACCAGCATTTTCAATAGATCGGAAACAATTACAAAGAAACCCTGACTAAAAATTTCTCCTATTCGTTGCATATCGGTAACAGCTCTAGTGACGAGTAGTCCAATGGAAGAATTATCATAATACTTCATTTTAAAACTCATCAAATGCTGAAAAAGTCGAATTCGAATATCTTTAATCACTGATTCTCCCAACCAATTGGCGTAGTAATTAAACAACAGCTGACAAATTACCTCTCCCAACAATACACCAAGCATAGCCAGGGTAAGGTTTAATAACATAGTACTATCCTTAGTAGTAATAGCATTATCCACAATTTCTCCAAGTAAAATGGGGGACAACACCGCAAATGCCGATAATAAAATAGCAGCTAAGGCAACCCCAACGAAAGTAGGCATATAAGGCTTTACGTGCCGTAACAATCGCTTGAATAATCTAAAATCAAATGCTTTACCAGTATCTTTATCCATGGCTATTTATAATATTATCTGGATATTTTATTCCTGTCAAATATAATCCTTTTGCGGGCACGGATGCGCCTGCCCTACTCCTATCTTTACTATCTAAAATAGCGGATATCTCCGACAATGATGTTTTCCCCATCCCTACATTGATTAATGTTCCTACAATGGCGCGGACCATATTCCGCAAGAATCGGTCTGCCGAAATGGTAAAGACCAACTTCTCGTTATCTTTAGTCCAAACTGCACTACGAAGATCACACCTATAGGTTTTTACATCCGTATTAGATTTAGAAAAACATTCAAAATCTCGTTCCCCTATCAACCTAGTAGCCGCCTCATTCATAAGAGCAATATCTAATGGGTACTTCACATAATACGCCCCATCATTTAAAAAGGGGTCTTTCTGGGTAGTTACCCAATATTCATAAGTACGCTCTTCTGCATCAAACCTGGCATGTGCTTCATCAGGAACATGAAAAATAGATTGAACCGCCAAATCACTTGGCAAAAACGCATTCAATCTATAACACATAGACTTACTTTCTATTACCGATTTAAAGTCAAAATGCGCATACATTACCCTAGCATGTACCCCAGCATCGGTTCTACCAGCTGCGGTAATCTGAATAGCATCTCTTAATAATAAGGATAAGGCATCTTGCAAAACCTCCTGTACTGTGATAGCATTAGGCTGAATTTGAGAGCCGTGATACCTTTTGCCGTGATATGAAAATTGGATAAAATATCTCAACAGAATGATTTAGTTTTGTGGTTTGCAAAGATACTTGTTCTGGACTAGATAAAAGAAAAAAGATCCTATAGAGTATCCCAAAAAGGATAGCAAAAGGAAGATTTTATTTCCGCAATAATCCATCGTCCACCCCTATTCCGATAACCAGTTAAAGATTAAGTAGGCAGCTAGAGGCCAATCTCAATATTATAAAAATAGCATAATGACCAAAATATTATTACTAAGCGATACACACGGACACATAGATGAACAAATTTTAAAATATGTAAAACAGGCAGATGAAGTATGGCATGCGGGAGATATTGGCAGTTTAGATGTCACGGACACTATTGAGAAAATAAAACCCTTGAAGGGCGTTTATGGCAATATTGATGAAAACCGAATTCAGCTAGAATTTCCTTTAGATAACAGATTTAAATGCGAGGGAGTTGATGTATGGATCACCCACATAGGCGGTTATCCCAATAAATACAACACAAGAATACGAGAAGAAATAAAAAAGAATCCCCCGAAACTTTTCATCTCCGGACATTCACACATTTTAAAAGTAATGTGGGATAAAAAACTTAACCTATTACATATGAATCCAGGCGCCTGTGGAATACAAGGTTTTCACCAAGTGCGCACCATGTTGCGTTTTGTTATAGATAAAGAAGAGATAAAAGACCTCGAAATTATTGAATTAGGCAAAAGGGGAGGATAAAATGATATAAAAAGCTTTTTAAAGAAAATAAAAAACCCGGGAACAACCCCGGGTTTAACGCACTAATACTACTAAGATGTTAGGTTTAACGTAAACGATCCACAGATTTTACAAGATCTTCATCCTTTTTTATTGCCCTGTTAGCCAGGACTAAAAAAACGATAGAAAATACAGGAATCAGCATCCCAATACCCTTCTCAGAAACCGAAGTTTCTCCGGATAAATTTAGCGATCGATAAACGAAAAATCCTAGTAAAAAAAGATTTAATATCATATTCAACCTGTTCATCACAAATTGATTTTTCCTATTTTTATACATTAAAATGGCCATTAATGCCAATACTGCGCTACCATAAAAAACAATCGAAATAAACACTGCGTTATCTGCATATATCTCGTTTCCAGCCGCATCGGACCACAGATTCACAAAAAAGGGTAAAACTGCCCCAAGAAGGATAACAACGATTAAATAAACGGTTTGTATTCTTTGAATCATGTCTTCTTATGGTAAAATAAAAAACAAAAATAAGCGTCTTTTTAAAATTTATCGACTAAATATTGAAAATTATTTGTAATTTCGCCATGTTATAAGTCAAATCACTTACCAACAGGGGCTTTCGTGCCCCCAATTAGTACACAAATTAATATAGTACACTTCATATTTTCGAAATACGTATAATTTATTCAAAACTTAATGTTTGAAATTTCAGAATTAAAATCAAAAAAGCTTCCTGAGCTTCAGGAAATAGCCAAAGGCCTAAATGTAGCCAAGTTTAAATCCTTAAAAAAATTGGATTTGGTATACCAAATTTTAGACGTTCAGGCTTCAAATCCGAAAATAGTTCAAGAAACCATTGCCGCAACCCCTGCGGAAACAAAAAAGGAAGCCCCCAAACCTAAACGTGCTAGAGTAGTTAAAAGCGACAAACCTACCTCTGCTGAGAAAAAAAGCCCTGCTTCAACTAAGAAGGAAACAGAAGATGAGGATGTTAAGACTGTAGAAACAAAACGGGCAACTCCTAAGAAATCATCCCCCGAAGAGAACAAGCAGGAAAAACCTAGAGCAGAAAGAACTCCACGCCCACAAAACACAAGTGGACCGAACAAAAGGGAGCACCAAAAAAACAACTCCCCTCAAAACAGCTCACAATCTAACAAATCACAGCACAGAAAAAGTTCTCATCACCAAAAGTCTTCTACAGACAAAGGCAACAGCAACTTTGACAAGGATCTAAAAAATAAATACAAAGAACCAGAATACGAATTCGATAGCATTATTGAAAGCGAAGGAGTATTAGATATCATGCAAGATGGATACGGGTTCTTAAGATCATCGGATTACAACTACCTTTCTTCACCAGATGATATTTATGTATCTCAATCTCAAATAAGATTATTTGGTTTAAAAACCGGTGATACCGTTTTAGGTAATGTAAGACCTCCTAAAGAAGGAGAAAAATATTTCCCTCTTATAAAGGTTAACAAGATTAACGGTATAGATCCTCAAATTGTAAGAGACAGGGTTTCTTTTGAACATTTGACTCCTCTATTTCCTCAAGAAAAATTTAATTTGGCTGAGCGCCAAAGCACTATTTCTACTAGGATAATAGACTTGTTCTCACCAATAGGAAAAGGACAAAGAGGGATGATCGTTTCCCAGCCTAAAACTGGTAAGACCATGTTATTAAAAGATATCGCCAATGGTATTGCTGCAAACCATCCAGAGGTATATCAAATTATTCTATTAATAGATGAAAGACCTGAGGAAGTTACGGATATGCAACGTAATGTACGTGGAGAAGTTGTAGCTTCTACTTTTGATAAGGAAGCCACAGAACACGTGCGTGTAGCGAACATCGTCTTAGAAAAGGCTAAACGCCTTGTAGAATGCGGTCATGATGTGGTTATCTTATTAGATTCCATCACTAGGCTTGCCAGAGCTTACAATACCGTACAACCAGCATCCGGAAAAGTATTAAGTGGAGGTGTTGATGCTAACGCACTTCACAAACCTAAAAGATTCTTTGGAGCAGCTAGGAATATAGAAGGAGGCGGATCGTTAACGATTATCGCAACTGCACTTACCGAAACCGGCTCTAAAATGGATGAAGTTATCTTTGAAGAATTTAAAGGAACAGGTAACATGGAATTACAATTAGATAGAAAAATATCTAACCGTAGAATATTCCCTGCCATTGACCTTACTTCTTCTAGTACAAGACGTGACGACCTTCTATTGGATGAAAACACCATCCAAAGAATGTGGATCATGAGAAAGTATTTAGCAGATATGAATCCAGTAGAAGCAATGGAATTTATAGAGCAAAGGTTTAGACAAACTAAAAACAATGAAGAATTCTTAATGACTATGAATCAGTAAGACTTCGTTTTTAACTAACCCAATTAAAAACTCCCATTTGGCTAATCTGCTAAATGGGAGTTTTACTTTATACCATCTTTTAATTACATTAAAAAACCTGAATATAATCGATAAAGACAAATCGCATTTAAAGCACTAAACAACAAGTTACTTTTAGCCTCTTTAATCATCTACCAACATAAAAGCGAGAAGTAGGAACAAAGAGCTTATTAGCCTTATAAACTACAACTAACCACCACCCCTAAAAGCACCATAAAACCGTTAGACCTTGTTAAAAACAAACCTTAAATACAACCACTTACAAGTTCCTTAGATCCATTTCCCTGAATCAACCCATACTTTATTCCGGCATCCACTATAAGTATATAGTCACAAAAAAGATCGATTTACTGAAATAAATGCAGATTTTTCATAAGTTTTATTTTTTTAACCCTATTATTATCAGTAATTTAATAGATGCTATGCCCCAGCTCTCACCACTATATAGGTAACAACAGATTAAAGCAACCAACCAAAAAGTCTCATCTTATGAAAAACCCAAAAAGAGCAGCAAGCATTTTTGCCATTGGAGTCTCTCTAGTTCTAGGCACCCTCTCCTGTACTTCTGAAAATGAAAAAACTCCAACTCCAGACCCAGAAGCTTCCCCTATAAAGGCACCTGCACAAATTGTAAGTCTTAAACAAGCAAAGATGATGTATGATGCTTATGAAGACCGCAGGGTGAGTCTAATAGAGCGGTATGAAAACCAACAGCATCCTGAAGAGAAATTTGATGTAGCCCGATTTGGATCATATGACTACCAGACGATAAAAAATTATTTGAGCTATATTGAACAAGAAGCCAAAAAGGCTAATGTAGAAATTTCAACTTTACGCTTTTATTTCTCCAACTATCCTGACCTCGATTCCTTTGAAGATGGCAGAAAAATTAAGCACCCTAGACAAAATTCATTTTTCTTGATTCCTACAACAAAGAATGAAAAGAATGAAGACTATGCCTTTTACATCTATGAGGATAATGATGGGAACAACACCCCCATGTACCTTAGTGACAACTTATCTCCTAGGAACTCAACCACCAATAAGCTTAACAAAAGGCCAGGTCATCAAAAATCTAAAGCCTCTTTTGTGCCAAACTTTACAAAAGCGCTAATCTTCCAAAATAACAAAAGTCTAATTTTAAACGAAGCAGACATGACCCCACCACCTTACAGGGATTAACTATAAACAAAATAAAGTAAAACTTTTATCCACGCTAAATAGATGGAGTTTTTAGACAATATATTAGAAAACTTATACAGACCCCTTTATGCAATAGCGGTGTTTATAGCACTTGTTAAGTACCCTAAATACTACAACACCCCTTTAACCCTATTTCCGGTAATATTAATGTACACCTTACTTACAGAGAGCCTAGGCTATATTACCAAAAACTATGACGTTTATGATATCTCTATATTTTCCGCTTTCACTGAGCGAAATGTAATTATATACAACATCTACAATATTATTTTTTTCAGCTTCTTCTACTTCGTGTATTGGAGCTACTTAAAAAACCCAAAATACAAACGTCAAGTTTTGTATGGCAGCGTTATTTTTTTGATAGTATCAATTGGGAATATTTTCTTCCAGAGCTTTATACTAGAGCCTCAGGTTTACAGTTATTTGGCAGGCAGCGTACTTATCTTGTATTGCACCATACTACTTTTCCTAGAACGTAAACGCTTAGGCGGAATATACGGTTATAAGTTTAGCGGGATAAAATGGATTAGTATTGGACTATTTATTTTCTATGCCGGCTATCTACCCATTAAAATTTCTAGATTCTATAACCATCTATTTCAAATTAATGAGTACATCCACCTTAGAAGAATTCATTTATTTTTAATCTGTATACTTTATATATGCTTTATAATAGGTCTCTTAAAAATGAGTCGAAGATTCTGGATTACACCTAAAAGAAGATCTTACTAGTATAAAATCTCAAAATAGTCCATAAAAAAAACGTTCCTTCTAAAAAGAAAGAACGTTTTTAATATTGTAAGATAGACGCTTAAAGTGAAGCGACCTGCTTGGAAAGCTTGCTCTTAAGGTTTGCACCTTTATTAGCATGTATAATATTACGCTTTACCAATCTATCGATCATACTTACTACACTTGGCAATAAAGTCTCTGCAGCTTCCTTATTCTCTTCTGCACGCAATTTCCTTACTGCATTACGAGTTGTTCTATGCTGGTACCTGTTACGTAAACGTACTGCCTCGTCTCTTCTAATTCTTTTTAATGCTGACTTATGGTTTGCCATTTCTTTTTAATTATATTTTTTATTGGGACCTATCCCGATCACTACTATGTAGTCCGTAGGGGATTCGAACCCCTGCTACCAGGATGAAAACCTGGCGTCCTAACCCCTAGACGAACGGACCATTTTAATATTTGGTTTTTGACCTTGCTAGTGCACTGTCTCAATCCAAAATTAATATTTCAAAAAACCTCTGTAGTCCGTAGGGGATTCGAACCCCTGCTACCAGGATGAAAACCTGGCGTCCTAACCCCTAGACGAACGGACCATTTATTACTTAATTGCGGATGCAAAAATACAACTATTTTTAATTACCACAAGTCTAAAGTAAAAAATTTTAAAAAAATTAATAGGCCTTAGCAAAAAGCACTCTTTTTGCAGATGGTTTCCCTGTAACCATACACACCCCTTCCTCTTCTTTGGCATCAATAGGGATGCAACGAATGGTAGCTTTAGTCTCCTCTTTTACAAGCTCTTCTGTCTCGGTAGTTCCATCCCAATGGGCAGAGATAAACCCTCCCTTGTTCTCTAGAACCTCTTTAAACTCCTCATAGGAATTTACTTCAGTAATATGAGACTCTCTATAATCTAATGCCTTTTTAAAGATGTTCTTCTGTATATCTTCTAGTAAAAATTCAATTTTTTCGATAACACTATCGGCAGCGACAGTTTCTTTTTCAAAGGTATCCCTTCTAGCCACCTCATAGGTATTATTATCCATATCGCGTTGCCCAATAGCTAAACGTACTGGAACACCTTTAAGCTCATATTCATTAAATTTAAATCCAGGTTTATGTGTATCCCTGTTATCAAATTTAACGGAAATCCCTTTAGATCGTAATTCCTTTACCAATGGCGCTACTCTTTCTGAAATAGCATCTAATTGCTCCTCCCCTTTATATATAGGTACAATAACCACCTGTATAGGCGCCAACTTAGGAGGCAACACTAATCCATTATCATCACTATGGGTCATAATCAAAGCTCCCATTAATCTGGTAGAAACTCCCCATGAGGTAGCCCATACATATTCTTGCTTCCCTTCTTTATTAGCAAATTTTACATCAAAAGCTTTGGCAAAGTTCTGCCCTAAAAAGTGAGATGTTCCTGCTTGCAAGGCCTTCCCATCTTGCATTAAAGCTTCTATACAATAGGTATCTAAAGCTCCCGCAAAACGCTCGCTTTCAGTTTTAGTACCCTTTATCACCGGAACACCCATAAACTCCTCTGCAAATTCCGCATAGACATTCATCATCTGCACTGCTTCTGCAATAGCCTCATCTTCCGTTGCGTGTGCGGTATGTCCTTCTTGCCACAAAAACTCTGCTGTTCTAAGGAAAAGTCGCGTTCTCATTTCCCAACGCACTACGTTAGCCCATTGGTTAATTAAAAGAGGTAAATCCCTATAGGACTGTATCCACCTTCTATAGGTATCCCAAATAATGGTTTCGGATGTAGGTCTTACAATAAGTTCTTCCTCTAATTTAGCTTCAGGATCCACAATAATTCCACTGCCATCCTCAGCATTTTTTAATCTATAATGTGTAACAACGGCACATTCTTTGGCAAAGCCCTCTACGTGACTGGCTTCTTTGCTTAAATACGATTTTGGAATAAATAATGGGAAATACGCATTCTCATGTCCGGTTTCCTTAAACATTTTATCCAGTTGGGCTTGTACTTTTTCCCAAATAGCATAGCCATAAGGTTTAATAACCATACATCCCCTAACTCCCGAGTTCTCAGCTAAATCGGCCTTTACCACCAGCTCGTTATACCATTTGGAATAGTCCTCTGCTCTTTTCGTTAATTTTTTACCCATGCTAGTAAGTTTGGCACAAAACTTGCGACTTGTATTAATATAAAATAGTTCAGCAAAACTAACTATTTTTACAAAGTCGAACAATTAAATTTTAAACCATGATACATTCCCTACTTCATAGAAGAATTCACATAGCGAGCCCTCTTATCTTTTTAGGGTTATTCGCGGTTTCCTGTGGTTCTTACCAGTCGGCATCTTACTATGATAACGATGGTATTTACACCAACAGTACACAAACCACGGAAAGATCCTATAATCATGAGCAAGCAAATAGACAGCAAGCTCAGGCCCAACAAAATAAACAAAACAATTACGGGGAATATTTCGGTCAAAAAGCTAATGAATACGGGGAAATTCTAGACAGCGAAGTATTTACCGATATCGATGGGTATTACGGAAATGTTGAGGATGATAACATGGAAATAAATTCTAACATTAATAACTACGACACCAATAATGATTATAGAGGCTATGCTGCATGGGGAGACAACCAATCCAATGTAACTATTAACATCTATGACAATTGGGGTTATTCAGGATTTAATTATGGTTATGGTTGGGGAAGCCCTTGGTTCTATAGTGGATATTACCGTGGGTATTACAACCCTTATAGATGGGGACATTACGGATACCCAGGATACGCCTATTACAATTGGGGATGGGGCGGTTACGGATATTATAATGGATGGGGATATGCCTACAGACCTTATTACTACAACAATTACTACAGACTAGGATATAACCGCTACAACTATAATAGAAATTATGCCTACAATGCTAGTAGAAGAGGAGCATATAGATCTAACACACTTCGTTCTAATAATTTAAGAACTAGATCTACCTTAAATTCTAATAATAGCAGTACTAGAAGTAGAAGTACCGTTAATAGAGGAACTTCTACCAATAACAATACAAGTCGCTACAGAAGCAGCAACAATACAAGAACTAGAGTTGGAGTAGATGCACTAGATAGAAATAGATCTTATAGGACAAGCAGAAGTACTCGTGCGACACCTAATTACAATAGTAGCGCACGTAGTAGCAGTCAGACTAGCAAAAGAACTGCACCTAGCAACAGTACTTATAGAAGCAGTAGAAGCGCTACCGCACCGCGGACTTCTACCACTAGAAGATCTAGCACCACTAGCAGACCTAGTAGCAGCACCATCAGAAGCTCAAGAAGCAACCAGCGTTCTTCTAGTCCTACTATAAGAAGCTCTAGTCCTCCGTCTAGATCATCCTCTGGGACCATAAGGAGCAGTAGCTATTCTAACCGATCATCTGGAGGAAGAAGCCGTGGCAACTAATTCAATTTGCAATTCATTTAAAGTTATCCAAAATTTAAAAAGATGAGAAGACACTATACTTTCATTCTACTTTTGGCATGTGCTTTTGCTAGTGCCCAGAATATAAACGACGTATTGCGATACAGTGGGGAATCTCTTCAAGGGACTTCGCGATACCAAGGTATGAGCGGGGCTTTTGGAGCACTAGGGGGAGATCTTTCCTCGCTTAATGTAAATCCTGCTGGATCTGCAGTATTTAACTATGGAGTATTTTCTATCACTGGCTCTAATTACCACCATAATAACGACGCCTCTTATTTCTCAACAAATAGCACTGCTTCTTTAAATTCTTTTGATTTAAATCAGATAGGTGGAGTTTTTGTTTTTAAGGATAATGATGCTGCTTGGAAAAAGATTTCCTTGGCTTTTAATTACGACCAAGCAAGGAAGTTTGACAATGAACTCTATATCACCGGAAACAGCAACCAAGGAATAGACAATTACTTTTTAAATTATGCTGATGGCATTCCCTTTGGAGACTTACTATTGCAGGACGACGAATATTTAGAAGAGGCCTATTTGGATATAGGTTCTAGTTTTGGGTATGCAGATCAGCAAGCCTTTTTAGGGTATTTTGGAGGAATAATAGACCCTATGGATGAGTCTAATGACAACAATACAGCATATATCTCCAATGCCAAATACAACACAGTAAACCAAAGATATTCGGAAAGTACTATTGGACAAAACAGTAAATTCACTGCCAATTTAGCTTCTCAATATGGAGACAACTTTTATTTGGGAGCCTCTTTAAACTTCCATAACATCTCCTATGAAAAACTTACTCAGCTTTCTGAGAGTGGATTTGATTCGGACTCAGAATTAAAAAATATTTATTTCGACAATCTACTTAGAACCGATGGAAACGGATTCTCTTTTAGCATTGGTGCCATTGGTAAATTAAATGACCACATTAGAGTTGGAGGTAGCTATCAGTCCCCTACCTGGTATAGTTTAACTGACGAGACTTCACAAAAAATAAACTCGGACTTAGCCGATAATGACATTTCATACATCAATTTTAACGTAATCAACGTATTTGAGAAATACAACATTCAAACACCCGCTAAATTAACGGGTAGCTTGGCAGTAGTTTTTGGACCACAAGGACTTATTAGCTTCGATTACAGCTACCAAGATATGTCTAAAGCACAATTAAAACCTACGACCGATCCTAGCTTTGCTAGCGAAAACACTTTTATAAGTGATGAATTAGGAGGAGTTTCAACCTTTAGATTAGGTGGCGAATACCGCCTAGCTGCACTTAGCTTAAGGGCAGGATACCGATTTGAGCAGAGTCCGTACGCTAGCGGTACTACCATAGGCGACCTTAACGGTTATTCAGCAGGGATAGGATATAGTTTTGGAAGCAGCAGATTAGACCTCGGTTTTAGTCAGGCTTCGCAAGATATAAACAAAACCTTGTATGACACAGGCCTTCCTACTCCAGCAGGTATTACCCATAAAAATACGGTTGTTAGTTTAGGATACACATTAAACTTGTAAAACACAATCTATTACAACTTAATAAAGACGGGACAACTCCCGTCTTTTTTCATTCTCAGATAGGCGACACTTCATATTTATTACAACATGGAGTAGCACTGAAAACAAAGTATAAACTCTACTAGGACCGGCCACAAAACCATTAAAAAATTCCAAATATTCCGCTACCTATACTATACTGTAGCGGTATTTTAATATTTAGGAGGTAATATTCTGGAAAAACAAAAGATTACAATCCGCATTCGTTAACACTAATTTATAGTGTATTACTAGGCAAATATGGTATAAAGTGCCATATTATGCATATCTTTGCACCCTTAAAAAGCTATATTTTAATGAAAATAGATAACGCATTGGATAAGCATATTGAAGACATTGGAGACGATCATGTTTCCGCTGCAGAAGACACTCCCTTACGCAAAGATGCCTTTGCACTTAGCGACGAGGAAAAAATTGCTCGCATCAGGGAAAACGTAAGTGATATTATGCTTACCCTAGGTTTGGATATGGAGGACGACAGTTTAAAGGGTACCCCGAATAGGGTTGCTAAAATGTTTGTATCCGAAATATTTGGTGGGTTACACCCAAAACGCAAACCCAACCCTTCTACCTTCGACAACAAATATAAATATGGGGAAATGTTGGTAGAGAAGAACATCACCTTATATTCTACTTGTGAACATCACCTACTTCCTATTGTTGGAAAGGCGCATATTGCCTACATTTCCAATGGTAGTGTTATAGGCCTATCTAAGATGAACCGAATTGTAGATTATTACGCAAAAAGGCCGCAGGTACAGGAGCGCTTAAACATTCAGGTAGTAAGGGAACTTCAGAGAGCCCTGGGCACCGAGGATGTTGCTTGTGTAATGGACGCCAAACATTTATGTGTAAATTCTAGAGGAATTCGCGACATCGAGAGCAGCACCATTACCGCAGAATACGGTGGTAAATTCAAAGAGGAAGCGGTAAGAAGAGAGTTTTTGAATTATATAAATATTGATACTAAGTTTTAATCTTCCTGTTTAAATATGCAGTTGTACCAAACTCAAGAATTAAAAATATACAATTCCCTTTCGGGGAAAAAAGAAGTTTTTAAACCTATAAATGAAGGTCATATAGGCATGTATGTCTGCGGTCCTACCGTGTACAGCAATGTACACTTAGGAAACTGCCGTACTTTCATGTCTTTTGATATGATTTTTAGGTACTTTAAACATCTTGGGTATAAGGTGCGCTATGTTAGGAATATTACTGACGCTGGCCATCTTGAGGACGACGCAGAAGATGGGGAGGACAAGATTGCTAAAAAAGCGCGATTAGAACAATTGGAGCCTATGGAGGTAGTACAACGCTACACCTTAGATTTCCATAATATTTTAAACAAGTTTAATTTTCTGCCTCCTAGTATAGAACCTACGGCAACCGGACATATTGTTGAGCAAATAGAAATTGTTAAGGCTATTTTAGACAAAGGCCTTGCCTATGTTGTTAATGGCTCTGTATATTTTGATGTTACTAAATTCAACAAGACCAACGATTACGGGAAGCTAAGTGGGAGAAAATTAGAGGACATGATCGCCAATACTAGGGAGCTTAGTGGGCAGGATGAAAAAAAGAGTCCACAAGATTTTGCCTTATGGAAAAAAGCAGAGCCACAGCATATTATGCGCTGGCCATCCCCATGGGGAGACGGTTTTCCTGGCTGGCACCTAGAGTGTACTGCTATGAGCACTAAATATCTAGGCGAAACTTTTGATATTCACGGTGGAGGAATGGATTTAAAATTCCCACACCACGAATGTGAGATTGCACAGGCGGAAGCATGGAACAATCAGTCTCCAGTAAATTATTGGCTACATGCCAATATGCTTACCTTAAACGGAAGGAAAATGGCAAAGTCCACCGGAAATAACATTCTTCCGAATGAGATATTCTCTGGTGAGAACGACATCCTTAGTAAGCCATTTGCTCCAGCGGTAGTTCGCTTTTTTATGATGCAAGCACATTATACTAGTATTTTAGACCTAAGCGATGAAGCTTTATTAGCTTCCGAAAGAGGTTACCACAGGTTAATGGAAAGCATCAGCAACCTAAAGCAAGTGTCTACAGCATCTACCTCTAGCTTTGATGTTCCTGCATGGGTACAGAAATGCTACGATGCAATGAATGACGATTTTAACACGCCTATCCTTATAGCCAATCTATTTGAGGCTGTTAAGCATATAAACCTGATTAAAGAAGGGAGCGAAACCATTACTGCATCTGATAAGGAAATCCTAACCAATGCGATGCACAGTTTCGTGGTAGACATCCTTGGCATAACTCACCAGAGCACTACAGAAAGTGGTTCCGATATACTATCTGATGTAGTTGGCCTTTTAATCCAAATGAGGAATGAGGCACGTGCCAATAAAGATTTTGCCACTTCTGATAAAATTAGAGATCAATTGGCAGAAATGGGCATTCAACTAAAAGACGGAAAAGAAGGAACTACTTTTAGTCTGTCATAAATATAGAAAACTCACACCAAAAACACTATGGAACAAATTAAGAAAATACTTATTGCTCCCTTTGTGTTTTTGGTGCGAGCTTACCAGATTCTTATTTCACCACTTACCCCAGCAACTTGTCGCTACTCCCCTACCTGCTCCCAATACACTTTGGAAGCATTAAAGAAACACGGATTATTTAAGGGCGGCTGGTTAGCTATAAAAAGAATATTTAGCTGTACCCCTTGGGGCGGCAGCGGGTATGATCCTGTACCTTAAGATCTATTTTTATCTAATAGATTCTCCTCAACTTCCAACTTGCACCTGTAAAGCTATCCTATAACTCTGTTAACGTAAAACAAGAATTTAATAGAGTAATGATTCTCAACCTCTTATTCATATTTCCTGATTTTTTTAAACACCTAAGCTTAAATGAAATAACAGATGTTTGTTTTATAATTGGTGCTATAAGCGCTTCAAATCAATTTATACTTCCTATCTACTTTTCATTTTCTTTGCTTGTCCAAAGAAAACGAACAGGGCATTAAAGCGAAGGTACTGTGTACCTTTGATTTGAGGAGCCAGCTGTAGCGATAGCCCACGCGCCAACTGGCCCCTCTCTACAAATGCAAATCGTTGCATTTTCCGATTGGTCCTGATGATTTTTTTAGATCAAATCTAAAAACCGGCTTCAAAACTCCGCGCTTTTTATAAAAAAGCTGAATCTCGGTCTCGAAGCATCGGGATTGAATCCTATTCTGCAGATCAGGAAAACTAATCGACAATCTTCTTAGATTAGTTGATGGTCTACTTTTGATATATAAGTGAACTAGATGATTTCATATCCGAACGATTGATACCCTCCCTATAGGAAGTAAGCACCTAGAAGCGGGTATGATCCTGTACCTTAAGCATTTCTCACAACTACCTTTCCTCCCAACACACTCCAACCAGGGTAGTTTTAACACCCCTTCTTAATTTTTAGCCTTTCCACATTTAATTACTAAATATCCAAGGTAGATACTTCCTACTATTTACTTATCTTAGTCCCTTAAATTATATTGCGAATGTATTTTTTAGGCTTCACTTGGAACCCCGCCGACACTTTATTTAAAATTGGGGTAATACAAATAAAATATTACAACCTCCTTTGGATTATTGCCTTTGCATTAGGGTGGTATATCATGAAAAAAATCTTTGTTAAGGAGAATAAATCTATAGAACAATTAGACTCCCTCTTTATCTACACGGTTCTTGCTACAATGCTAGGTGCACGTTTGGGACATGTCTTTTTCTATGATTGGCCTTATTATTCTAATCACCTATTAGAAATTTTGCTTCCTATTAGAGAATCTGAAGGAAGTGCCTTATTTGGCATCATCAACGGTTATGAATTTACCGGATTCACCGGTTTAGCAAGTCACGGTGCCGCTATCGGGATTATTATAGGCATGTACCTTTATACCCGTAAGTTCCCTGAATTTAAAATGCTATGGATCTTAGACCGAATTGTAATTCCGGTATCTATAGGTGCTTTTTGCGTGAGATTAGGTAACTTTTTCAATTCCGAAATCAACGGAAAAGTGGTAGACAAGTCTTTTATATTTGCTACCCGGTTTTTAAGAGATTCCGACGATTTGCACCCTGCAAATGCTTTGGCGATCACCAAAGAAAAATCGGTCAACGCCGCTTATAATCTTATAGAAAAAGACCCTAGGTTTGCCGAATACCTAGAAGCCATTCCATACCGACACCCAGCACAATTATATGAAGGCATCTGCTATATTTTTGTATTTGCCATCCTACACTACCTTTATTGGAAAACGGATAAAAAGAATAAATCTGGATTTCTATTTGGTCTCTTCCTAGTCCTTTTATGGACCGTTAGATTCTTCGTAGAATTCGTTAAGAAGAGTCAAGGTGGATTTGAAGAATCCCTAGGGGTACTATCAACAGGGCAATGGTTAAGCATCCCGTTTATCTTAATAGGTTTCTATTTTATGTTTAAACCCACATCGGCCTCCGTAAAATAAACGTTAGGCAAGCCAAACAGATTTATCATTTTATATAGGAAAAGGCTATCCAAATCAGAGTTTTAAGTATTATAATTATATAGATGAAACAGACAAAAGTTTATTTAGTAGCATTGCTTGCTATATTTACATTAGTGGTTTCGTGTAAAGAAGGCGAAAAGGATAAGCCAGTAATTACCACCGCACCCATCGAATTTAAAAAAGATGGCACACTAGAGATTGTACAACAGCAAACCGATTCAGTTTTGGTAAAGCTAGACATAGAGATTGCGGAAAGCGAATACGAAACTGCTACGGGTCTTATGTATAGGAGCTCTATGGCGCCAAAACAAGCTATGCTATTCCTATTTGATGATCTAGAAATGCGCTCGTTCTACATGAAGAATACAGAGATTGCATTAGACATTATTTTTATTGATGAGAACAATAAGATTGTTAGCATTCAAAAAAACGCAAAACCATTTGATGAAACTGGCCTAAGTTCCCTAGTGCCTGCCAAATCTGTATTAGAAGTTAATGCAGGAAAATCTGATGAATGGGGGTTAGAAGTAGGGGACGTTATCTCTTACCAGAAAAATTAATAGAGATTAATAACAGGATTAGCTCTTTTAAGTGCATACCTGCATTGTAAAGAGCTAACTTTGTTTTATAACCTATCCCCAGCATAATCTCGCCTATTTTATCTTTTGCAATTATAACTTAATGCAGTAAGAGGCCCCACCCTACTTTTACTATATACGGTAAACCATACACCCTAATTGTACTATTTTTAGGGTTTACGCTGAATACAAACTTTACAACAGTATTCATTTAAGGCAGAAGCCAGTGGTAAACCTATAGGCATATTGACCTTATTATTTGTGTGATTAATTATTAAATGAAATTAATTATGACTCCTAAAACCCATTGGGCCATATTCACTGATAACAATTCCAAGAAGGAACAGTTTATTACCAATCTGATGAAGGGAAAATTCCCTGATGCCTTAAGCATACTAACTAACAAAAAAGGGGCTTTGTTCTCTAAAATCACCCTAGAGAAATTAGTAGATGAGGAGGAGAGGCACGATATTAAGATTATTACCAAAGATACCAAACAACGCTTAAGCACCATGTCTAGCGGAGAACAAAAGAAAGCTTTGTTGCGCCACCTTTTACAATTGCAGCCGGACTTCCTGATACTAGACAATCCATTCGATAATTTGGATGTACTGTCACAGCAAGATCTTAGCAAAAGCTTACAAGAGGTAGCAAAAACCACAACCATTATACAACTCCTAAGTAGAAAATTAGATCTCCTACCCTTTTGCACAAATCACCTAATCCTTGAAAAGTCGGAACTTAAAGAAATAGCACTAGAAAAGGAGAAACCGGAAGAAGGATACAATCACTTCACCCCATTTAGCGGTCAGATTCCACTCCCCTACAAACCCACCGACTATCATGAGCCTATTTTAATTGAGTGTAGAGGTGTTTCTGTAGAATACCCTGGCAAAAAAGTATTGCATAATATCCATTGGACCATAAAATCAGGAGAATTTTGGCAATTAAAGGGAAGCAACGGAAGTGGCAAGTCCACCCTACTTTCCATGATCACGGGAGACAATCATAAGGGGTATAATCAAGAACTCTATCTCTTTGGAAGACGAAAAGGAAGTGGGGAGAGCGTTTGGGATATCAAAAAAAATATTGGGTACTATTCACCTACCATGACAGAGAACTTCTCTGGCCTTCATACCGCTTTTAACATGGTTATCTCAGGCTTAAACGACTCAATAGGACTCTACCTTCGGGCAACAGAAAATCAGAAGGCATTGGCCAAGAAATGGCTTTTAATCTTAGACCTATGGCATTTACGAGATGTAAATTTCGCCGAGCTTACTACAGGTCAACAGCGAATGATTATGACCGCAAGAGCTATGATAAAACACCCACCTTTGTTAATCTTAGACGAACCTACTGCCGGATTAGATGATGAGAGCGCTGAACTTTTTATTTCATTAGTAAATAAGATTGCCAACGAAACTAATACGGCTATTGTATTTGTATCTCATAGAATAGAACCAGGGTTGCAACCTCAATACAGCTATGAACTAAGTCCGGGTCCTAACGGATCTACAGGGAAGATTATATAAAACAAAATGGCCGCTAAATTAGCGGCCATTTTTTATCTCAATAAATTCAGCTTATTATTAAGCTTCTTTTTCTGACTTATCTTTCTTAGTCAACAAATCGTACATTACTGGTGTTGCAATGAACAAGGAAGAGTAAGTACCTATTATGATACCCACAATCATAGCGAACATAAATCCTCTTAACGATTCTCCTCCAAAGATGAAAATAGCTAATAACACCACTAAAGTGGTTAAAGAGGTATTCAACGTTCTACTCAAGGTACTGTTAAGTGCCAAGTTTGTATTCTCTCCAGCTTTCCATCCTCTCTCACCTACAATCTCCCTAACACGGTCAAACACTACCACGGTATCGTTCAGTGAGTAACCAATTACGGTAAGGATAGCAGCAATAAAGGCTTGGTCTATCTCCATGTTAAAAGGCATTAGTTTACCAAAGATGGAGAATACACCTAATACAACCAATACATCATGCGCAACCGCTGCAACCGCTCCTAACGAGAACTGCCACTTACGGAACCTGAACAAGATATAAAGGAATACTACTGCTAACGATCCTAAGATAGCTAAGAAAGCATTCTTCTTAATATCATCTGCAATGGTAGGTCCTACTTTTACAGATTGTAATATCCCTATGGACTTTTCACCACTTCCAATAATAAAGTTATCAAAGGCGGTACCATCTGGTAAATACTTCTGAAGCGTAGTATATAATTTATCTTGAATTTCGCTATCCACTTCTAATCCTTCTTCTTCTACTTTATAAGCAGTGGTGATCTTAATCTGGTTAGCATCTCCAAATGTTTTTACATTGGTTCCACTACCAAATACGTCATTAAGTTCTGAAGCAATTTCCGAAGGGTTAACCGCTTTTTCAAATCTTACAGTATAAGATCTACCTCCTACAAAATCTACCCCTTGTTGTAACCCCTGAGTAAATAAAGAGATAAGAGCCACTGCAATCATTACTGCAGAGAAGGCGTAAGATATCTTTCTTTTAGATAAGAAGTTAATATTGATATTCCTAAACAAGTTCTTGGTGATAGAAGTAGAGAAATCTAAATCTCTTCCTTTTCCAGAAGAATACCAGTCTACCAACAATCTAGTAATAAAGATAGCTGTAAATAGAGAGGTTACAATACCTATAAGTAAGGTAGTTGCGAATCCTTTAATAGGACCAGAACCAAATATAAATAGAATAAGTGCGGTAAGACCTGTAGTAATGTTAGCATCCAAAATAGAGGAAAGTGCGTTTCCAAATCCATCTGCGATAGCTAAACCTTTACCTTTTCCTTTTGCCAACTCTTCTTTAATTCTTTCGAATATAAGTACGTTAGCATCCACAGACATACCTATGGTTAATACGATACCTGCAATTCCAGGAAGTGTTAGTACTGCGTTTAAGCTTACTAATACTCCAAAGATCAATAAGATATTCAATAACAAGGCAACATCAGCAAAAATTCCGGCTTTACCGTAGTAGAAAACCATCCATATCAATACAATTGCCATAGCAATCATAAAGGAGAAGAAACCACTATCAATCGCTTCCTGACCTAATGAAGGCCCAACAATCTCTGACTGTACAATCTCAGCAGAAGCTGGTAATTTACCTGCTCTTAATACGTTTGCAATATCCTTAGTCTCGTTGATAGTAAAGTTTCCAGTAATTTCTGAACGACCACCAGAAATTGGACCAGAAGAAACACCAGGTGCGGTATACACTTTATTATCTAGAACAATAGCGATACCAGTTTGGTTATTAAAAGCATCACCAGTTAATTTCTCCCATTCTTTTGCTCCTCTAGTATTCATAGCCATGGATACTGCAGGATTATTAAACTGGTCAAAAACATCAGCAGCGTCGGTTACTACGTCTCCACTGATTCTCGGTGTATTTTCTCTGTTAGATTTTAATGCGTAAAGATCAACTACTTCAGCCCCTTCACTAGGACGCTCCCATAGGAATTTTACAAATTGAATATCAGTAGGAATTAATCTACGGATTTCCTTCATTCTTAGGTACTCCCCAATTTTAGCAGTATCTTTTATAGCAGCACTAACCAAAGCATTCCCATTAGGGTTGGCAGGCAACAATAGACTAAAAAGAGGATTAGACGCTGGAGAGAAGTCGTCTCCTTCTTGAGTAATATCAGATAATAAAGAGTCTATTTCAGATTCTGGCTTAGCAGCAACATCTGATTTTTCTTCAACCTTAACCAAAGTTTTCAAACGCTCATTGGCAGCTTGCAAGAAATTACCAAGGCTAGGATTGCTTGGCTTATAAGTTTCCCAGAATTCTAATTGTGCAGTACTAGACAAAAGGTCCTGTGCTCTAGCAATATCTCTAGCACCTGGAAGTTCTACCAAAATACGGCCAGAATTTCCTTCTCTTTGAATGTTTGGTTGCGTAACCCCAAAACCATCAATACGCTCTCTCAATACTTCAAAAGCAGAAACAATAGATTCATCAATTTTAGTTCTAATGATAGGTTTAACCTGATCATCGGTCATCTGAAAATTAATGGCATCACTTAAATTCTTATTAGCAAAGATTTCTGGAGAAGCTAATTTGGTATCACCTTTAATCTTATCAAAAGCAGTAAAGAACAGCTCTACATAAGGAGCATCACTACTTCTAGATGCTAAATCAGCATCGGCCAAAGCCTTGTTAAAAACAGGATTCTTGGTATTGTTAGCAAGGCCTTTCAATATATCCTTAACGGAAATCTGAAGGGTAACGTTAATCCCGCCCTTTAAATCTAGACCTTTATTTAATTCTTTTTTCTTGGCGTCGTTATAGCTGGTATATCCCAAAATGGAATTTTCCCCTATAGAATCCAAATACTGTGCTTGTAGCTCCTCTCTTTTAGCAAGATAATCCTCTTCGGACTCCGAAACTCGATTGGTAGCAAATTCAGCGGCATCCTTTTCTACTTTATTGGTAATAAAAGTGTAGGATAGTTGGTAAATACTAACTAACCCAAACAAAAAAGCGAAAAGCTTTATCAGTCCTTTATTCTGCATTGGTTGTATAATTTATGATATGGTATTCCTAAATAGCGTGCAAATATATTATTTCCCATAGGAACTAACAATATATTTGAATAATTTATAAAATAAGGGCATCCTCCCACTTCCGATAATGATCGGAAAGCAATGGAAAGGATGCCCTGAATTTTTATCAGCCTCCGTATTATAGGTCTAAAAGGTCGTTAGTCTTTCTTACCCCAGCGGCACTTTCTTGCATTTTAGCTTTTTCTGCTTCAGTTAATTCTATGTTTACAACTTTCTCTATACCGTTTTTACCTAATAGTACAGGTACTCCTATACAGATATCTTCTAAACCGTACTCCCCTTCCAAAAAGGTAGAACAAGGGAACATTTTCTTTTGGTCGCAAGCAATTGCCTGTACCATAGCAGAAACTGCAGCTCCTGGTGCGTACCAAGCACTAGTTCCCAACAATTTAGTTAAAGTAGCACCACCAACTTTGGTGTCTTCAGCAACTTGGTTTAAGCGCTCCTCAGAGATAAATTCAGATACTTTAATACTGTTTCTAGTAGCATGGGCGGTTAATGGTACCATTCCGGTATCACTGTGGCCACCTATAACCATACCGTCTATATCAGAGATAGGAGCATCTAATGCTTCTGCCAATCTGTATTTAAAACGGGCGCTATCTAAGGCACCACCCATACCAATAATTCTATTCTTAGGAAGATCAGTAGTTTTATGAACAAGGTAGGTCATAGTATCCATAGGGTTACTTACTACCATTATAATAACGTTAGGCGAATGCTCAATAAGGCTAGAGGCAACGCTTTTAACAATACCTGCATTAATCCCAATAAGCTCTTCACGAGTCATCCCCGGCTTACGTGGAATTCCAGAAGTAATAACAGCAACATCACTACCAGCAGTTTTACTATAATCATTAGTAACCCCTGTAATTTTGGTATCAAAACCGTTTAAAGATGCGGTTTGCATAAGGTCCATGGCTTTCCCTTCGGCAAAACCTTCCTTAATATCTAAGATTACTACTTCCGATGCAAAATCCTTTATTGCAATGTACTCTGCGCAACTAGCGCCAACAGCACCTGCCCCAACTATGGTTACTTTCATTATAAGATTATTTTTTAAAATTAATTTTCAATCTTCCAAAAATACAGATTTTATATAGAAAACTATGAAGTAGAAAGGTTAAACCCTATAAAATTATATGTACTACGGTCCATTTTAGTGTTTTAAAGGGTTAAAAACGGAATATCTACTGATACTACACCCTAGATTGAAAACAGCTCCCTATTAAGGTTACACATCTATAAAACACTATAATATAGCGACATACATCGGAATTACACAATAGTTCCCAATAGTTAGCGTTAGAGATAAAAGGTCGTATTTAAGAAAAACCAACAAAATGAAAAAAACGTATGTATTCTTAGCACTTATTGGCATTCTATTTTCCGCCAGTTTCACTAGGATAACCGTAGACCATGAGCCACTTACAGCGCCAGAGGAAGAGGTAACAACCACCGTAGATGAGAAAGACAAGGGGACCGCATTTAATAAAAGTAAAGCAAACCTATTAGCCATCCACCCATAGGACTCATAAGATATTATGGCGCACAACAGGGCAACGTTTTAGCCCTCTAACCCCTGTTGCGCATAAAACCAATATTTCCCATTAGCTTTCTAGTGGGGGTATTGGTTTTTTTATGTGGTATATTTTGGCGTTTCCCTCCGGGCCGGGCTATTCGCTGCAAGTCCACGCGAGAACCTCGCTGCGGGCTTTTCACTTTTATCCCTAACGCGGCGATTATATAAATTATGCATTTAGCAAGGAAACTAAATACAACCTCCCTTAAAGAATATCCATGGTTTTTTTCATCTAGATTACCAATAGTACGTGCCCAAACTAAGCATCACTCTTCCATGTCCTAAAAATTCGGGTTAATTTACGATTGGTAGGATAGGAACGCTGCTTGGTCATATTATTAAAAATAAGTGCAACAATCAGCAGAATTAGGGTACCAGACAGAACAGGAGAAAGAACATAAAAGAATCCCAGCATCTTTAATTCTGCCGTACCAACAACCGCGATTAAGGCAGTAGCTCCCCCTGGTGGATGCAAGGTTTTGGTCATCTGCATCACAATAATGGAAGTTGATACGGCAAGTGGTGCCGTAATCCAAATAATATCTGGAAAGAGTTTAAAGATGGTCACCCCAATAATGGCAGATATGATATGTCCGCCAAGGAGGTTCCTCGGTTGAGCCATGGGGCTTTGGATAGCACCAAAAATAAGCACGCTAGAGGCGCCAAAAGAGCCAATAAGAAATATATGATCTGTTTTATGCAGGAAGGAAGATTGCAACAGGGCTATGAGGCCAATGCCAAAAAACGCTCCAATAAAAGACCAGAACTGCTCATTAAAATCCACCAAAGTTTCCTTGTAGATAACGTACCTACTAATTCGCAAATTCCTTTTTAATTTTTGGCTAATTCCATTTTCCGCTACTTCCTTACTCACTAATACCTTAAAATTATTGTTAGCTACTTAGGAGGGGAAATGCTTAGTGTTATTTAATACGATCACAAAAAAAAGCCAATCTCAAGCCACCAAACGGACAACCCCCTACCCTATCAATTTGCAAAGGTAGTAAGTAACCGCCGCTACTGCATACCTTCGATAAATTGAAACACATTTACCGAAAGTTGTGAAAAATGGGACAGGGGTGGAGGTTTAGATAGGTGAAAAATTATCCAACAGCCATTTTAGCAGATGTTTTCCATAAATATTGAGGAAGAGGCTCGCTTAAATGCCAATTTATACTTATTGGTTTAGAACCATAATGTTTTTGAATGTTACCCTCACCTATAAATACGTAACCCATTGTATTTCCAAACTCGTCTTTTGCTTTTTCACGAACAAAAAGTAGAATTTTTTTATTGAGTTTCTGATGATGAATATATGTTAAACCTTTCCCTTTGTCAGCTCTTGTTTTATTTTGACTTTGCCAATGAAATAACGTCTCACTAATTGCATAATCATTATACATTGTGCTAGGTGAGAAGTCTTCTTCAGATTTAATAAGGTCAATAAACAGGACTTCGGTATTAAGTGTTTTATTCTCAGCCACACCTTCTCTATTAGTAGATTTCTTATTAAATGTACTAAGCCCGAAAGCTGCCAAAATTTGGTCTCTAGTATACCTAGAATGTAATTTTAAAGGTTGCTTATATGGTAGTTCAATATCTAATTCTTTGAAGCTAATTTTATCAAGAAGAATCTCTAAAACTTCAATAATTTCTTTAACTAACACTTTATTCTTTCCAATTGCTTCTATACTTTCATTTATCGATTTAAAACCTTCAGAACCTTTCCAAACATCATAATGCAACATCAACAACATTACTTTTTCCTCTTCATTAAACAATCTAAAATCAGGCTTAAAGTTCTCTTTTGCCAGCTTTAATAAGAACCGAAAGTAACTTGTGGAATTGGTCGACAACCATTTTCTTAATATAGTAGAAACAATTTCTTTCTCATTGTGGCTTTCAAAATCTTTGTATTTTCCAGCCAGTTGAAGAAGCCTACTCCAACTTCCCCTTTTATAAATTGCCTGAAGACTAAGATTATTAAAAGTTATAAAATTAGCTAGCGAAAGAGGCAAAGTTGTTTGATGTTCAAAATTCTGAATCTTTTGAATAAGCTGCCTTTTATTTACATTAGTTGCCGCAATTATATTCTCCAGAATACTATTCTTCGCCTTTTTTTCAAGAACAATTGAGCATCCTAATGGTAAGTGAGGGAAGTTATCCTTAATTTCCTTTTGAACGGGTGTAGTGGTTTTACCAATTAAGGCTCTAAATTTATTTTCAAAATTATACTCTGGTCTTGCATTAGCAACAAAGTCTAATATCGTTAAACATTCTTTGCCGTCAGACAATCTAAGCCCTCTACCCAGCTGCTGAAGAAAAACTGTTAAACTTTCGGTTGGTCTTAAGAAAAGCACAGTGTCGATTTCAGGAATATCAACTCCTTCATTAAATATGTCAACAACGAATAAATAGTTAATTTCTTTATTTCGCAACTTTATTCTTATATCCTCTCTTTCTCTTGAGTTTTCACTTGTTAGATAATGAGCTTTTAAATTAGCTAAAGTGAATTTTTCTGCCATATACTTTGCATGCTCAATAGTCACACAGAATCCTAGAGCTCTTACATCATTAATATCTCTTAAATATTTATCTGCGTTGCTAATCACTTCACCTACACGTCTGTCATTAGCTAAATACAATTTTGTTAATTCACTTGGTACATATCTTCCATTTTCCCAACTAACTTTAGACAAGTCTACACTATCAGAAATTCCGAAGTATTGAAATGGACATAGAAGCTTTCTGTTTAAGGCTTCGGGTAATCGAATTTCAGCAGCAATTCTATCACAGAAATCGTCTAAAATATTTTCATTATCCATTCTCTCAGGAGTAGCAGTCAACCCTAAAAGAATTTCTGGTTTAAAATGATTCAGAATAGGACGATAACTTGAAGCAGCAATGTGATGAACTTCATCAATAATGATAAAATCATAAAATGTAGAACTTAAAGAAAGCTCTTCGATTCTATTTCTTAAGGTTTGCACGGATGCAAATACAAAATCGAATTTATCTGGCTGCATACCATCCACCCATAATTCACCAAAATTATTGTCTTTTAAAACTCCTCGAAAGGTTGAAGCAGCCTGGGTTAAAATCTCTTTTCTGTGTGCTACAAAAAGAAGTTTTGCTGATTTATTTTCTTGTTTGAACTTTTTATAGTCAAATGCTGAAATAACAGTCTTTCCTGTTCCAGTAGCTGCTACTAAAAGATTTTTATGTCGATTATGAACAGTGCGCTCAACTTCCAATGTTTCCAAAATTTCCTTTTGGTAAGGGTAAGGCTTCAAGTCGAAAAAGGCTATATTACTAACACCATGTTGCGGCATTTTTCCTGACCTTAAAGACTTAATCAATTTCTCAGAATGTATCTTGTCATCAAATAATTCAAATTCATTATTTTGCCAGTAAGCTTCAAAGGTTTTTTGAAATTTGTCAATGATGTGTCCAACTTCTTTGGTTGTAATTTTAAGATTCCATTCCAAACCATCTGTTAATGCAGTTCGTGAAAAATTAGAAGAACCAATATAGCCAGTGTGAAACCCTGAATTGCGATAAAAGAAATATGCTTTTGCATGCAATCTTTCGTTACCAGTATTATATGAAATTTTAACTTCAGTATTTGGCAGATTAGATAATAATTGAATTGCTTTATAATCTGAAGCACCCATATATGTAGTAGTGATTACCCTTAAACGTCCACCTCTTTCTGTAAATTCTCTCAGCTCTCTTTCAAGAATTATTATTCCTTTCCATTTAATAAAAGATACAAGTAAATCTACTCTGTTTGAAGACAAAATCTCCTTTTTCAATTCGCTCTCTAAAGACAATCCAACATTGCCACCTGTAAATAATTCACTATGTGTTAGCCTGGTATATGGAGTTATTTCTTTAAGATGTAATTCTAAATCTGAAAAATGTGCATCAGTTTTTTCGAAAACAGCTTTTAGAATTCGCCCTTCTGCTTTTATAAGATCATCTTCAATAAGGTCATTATCTATTTCATCTTTTAATACCCCAATAATCTTATTAGCAATTTTAATTTGATTTTCTATTGCGTGTTCACCCTTAATTAAGGATAGCGCATATCCAATTGTACTATTCAGGTGCTTCGATAAAACTTGTGCCGCTTCCTCTTTATCAATTGCAGAGTCCTTAATGTAATATTCATTTATTTCGAGGCTTTGAAGTTTGGAAGCGACAAGCTTAGTTATTAACTGTTCGTAAATACCTTCAATCATTACACAACTGTTTTTAACTCCTTTATAAAAGGAATATCAGCTTCCGCTAAATCATGATTTATTAGATCCTCATATTTGACAAATTTGAAATCCTTATGCTCTAAAAGAACAATTTCACCTCCTATAAAATCACATAAATAGGCAGTTAATTTTATTTTAAATGAACCATAATCGTGGATATTAGAGGATATCCTTTTAAGAGGAAATATTTCAATATTTAACTCTTCTTTAATTTCTCTCACAATAGCTTGCTCTTCGTCCTCTCCTTCATTTAACTTACCTCCAGGAAACTCCCATTTTAAAGGCAATTTCATTTCTTCACTTCGTTGGGCGATAAGAATTTTATCATCTTTTATTATTATAGCACAAACTACTTCAATCATTATTATAATGCTTTGTATTTAATTAGTTTGAAAATATTACGAGTGATTTAGCTTCTCTAGGTCTCTAGCGAAATCAATGAACAACTTATATGCTCTCGTAAAAGAATATTTATCATCTGAATTTTTATCGCTTCCTATGCGACTTTAAGTATATTCTTATTTATTACCTAAATCAAATTCATTCTACTTACATCAAAGGTGCGTCACTTAATACATCTAACCAGCCATTAAAAACCTCAACCAAACAAGATAATAAAATATTAGAATGCATCCTCACTTTACCGAGCTAAAAATCTTACATGAGTGTGAAACTCAAGAGTAATCTAACACTTAAAAACACTATGCTTTAAATAATCAGCAAGAGCCAATCACTCCCCTTCAAACCTCACTTCCGTATCAAAGAATTGTGGGTTATTAGTGATCTCATAAAGATTTCCTGAGATTTCGATGCCTTTAAAATCAGATAAGACTCGCGCATTCTTATTGCTAACCGATTTTACTTTGTAAGGAAATATATACCTATTTTTAAACCGTATCATATCTACCATAGGACTATCCGCTGTAATAGTAGTATCTTTCTCTTTTTCCTGCTTTTCCATAGCTTCCTGGGTTATGCGTACAGAAAACCCCGCTCTACTAAAATTGGTGATAAAAGATTTATTAAAATCTGGAAAGCCGCTCTCCTCTTTTCCCTCTTCCCCATCTGCATTGTCTGTGGATATGTCTTTAGCTAATGCGCCACTAAAAATATCCAATTCATCAAAATTCTGCCCTTTTAGCTTTTCCCCAAATGCCAGCAAATCTTCCTGATCCTTAAAATCGTATTTCAATTTCATCTCTAAGGTATTGGTCACCGAGTCCGATTTCATAGACAAACTAAAAGGTTCTAGCTCTTTAATTTTATCTTGGTCTTCCTGACTTAATTTGGCAATACTATCTTTTTTTAATTCTATATAATCGGCAAAAACAAGTAGGGTGTCAATTTGTTGACTAGCAGCATCCTCCTCAGAACTCAGCCCCATTTTCATCATCTCGGACATATCAAAACCAAGGCTATAGGTGCCACTTCCATTGACATTAAAATGGGTTTCCTGAACAATTTCACAGCTGGTTAAAAGGAGTAAGGCGAATAGGAAAATGGTGATTTTCAAAATTTTCATAGTTTGGTTGGTTTAGTGGATATATGCAAAAAATCGGTTAAGCGTATGTTTATGCCGTCAACCAGCAGTCCCATTCACCCTTAACCAATTTTAAGGTATTATGTGTACAATATAGCAAAAGAAGGAGAATGAGCGCTAAAATTTTTAGGAATCTACAGCAACTAACTACTTATTAAAAGATGGGAGCTAGGATTAAAATCTAGTTATCAGAAGGCATAGAAATGAAAATTACAGTGATGGCATTATAAATAGCTATAGGCTGACTTAAATTTATGTAGACGATTTCTCCTTACCACCTGAAAAAGCAAATATTAAGAACCCTCCAAATACAATAGCAAACAGACCAGCTATTGCAGCAAAAGGTCTAAAATCAGAAATAAGAGGAGTAAAAAAGTCTTTAAAACCTACTTCCCCCATGAGAATTAATACGAAAGCAGCTATTACAAACAAGTAACCGAAAAACTTAATTACACCAGAATATTTCGCTTTGCTCGCCGTCAATAAAAATAGAACCCCAAAAACTAAACGCACTACTATGGCAGTGACATATAATGAGGTATTCGCCATATTATTCTCTATAAAGAGGAAAATTATATCTGGTTTAACAAGCAACGATATCCCCGAGAGGAGCATTAGTATCCCGAAAAATTTAATTAGTAAAATCACGCCTTGTTTATTTTACTGTTCTTCATATGTACCCCAACAACCACTAGAATAAGGAAACCTCCAACGCGGACAGTAATAAATCGCACGCCGATATTTCATATTGCTATATTAAAACAATATAAAGTATTATAAGAAACCTAACAACGTTTTATTGACTTCCTTTAAAACGTACAACATAGCCCTAACAAGGAACAAAAAATACAAAGTGATAAAATATTAAAACGCTTTCACTATGATGGATAGCGCCATATGGATTAATAAAACCAAGATGCTATAAAACAAAAACTCCCGAAATATCGAATTTCGGGAGTCTTTTCTCTTGTCAACAGAATTAATTGTAGTCAGTACGTATCTCACACAGGAGGGATACAAACTTTCACCAAAGCACAACTTTCATCATTATCTAATATGGGCCTAATGACCCTATGTAATGGAGTTAATACCATGGTTTTTATAAAGCTAGGATTATCCTTTTTTAGCTTTCTTTTCCCTTTTTTCCGCCTTTTTCTCTTTTGCAGTTTTAGCGGGTTCTTTTTTTACGTTCTTCTTTGCGTCTTGACTCTTTGCCATGATATAATCTTTTAAATACTCTTGTTCTTGTTCTTAACCACTAACAGACCTTCTGCTAGCTTATTCTAGTTTTCTGATGAGCATAGGGCACAGCTAATTACAGCTGAGAAGTCAACAGAAATCTATTTCTAAATATACTAATAATAATGGTAGGTTCTTAGAAAATAAAATCGAGTATTTTCACCTTATATCAGGGGCGAATTTCTTTAAATTAAATTTTAAGTTCCAGTGAAAACGCCTACATAATTTTATGCCCCCCTTATAAAAATAATCAGCATAAATAACCTTAAGAAAGCCTGTATAAAAATTGTTAGATATAAGTAAAAGGATATTCCTCTCTTTTATCTAGTACGCAGAATCTTTTCCATTTTTCTTCCTTTTGCCAATTCATCTACTAGCTTATCCAAATACCTAACTTGCTTTGTTAGTGGGTTTTCAATTTCCTCTATTCTATAACCGCATATAACCCCTTTAATAAGATCTGCATTAGGATTTATTATCGCTTCTTGGAAAAAAGTTTCAAAAGTAACTTTCTCGTTAATCAACTCTTGCAATTTACTGACATTGAACCCCGTAAGCCATTCTATTACCTGATGCAACTCTTCCACGGTTCTGCCCTTTTTTTCCACTTTTGTAATATAATGAGGATATACAGAAGCGAAAGTCATTTTCGCTATTCGCTCATTATGTTCTGGTGTTGTTTTCATGGTTCTCTTTATAATACTTCTTAAAATAATGATTTATTTCCTTCAGAAAAAATCTTTGGGTTTACCATTGGCTGCTATAGGATATTATTCTAAACTTAGCCTTCATTAACCTAAGAGCGAAATTGCATGTGTTATCTTTATCTCCTTATTTTTAGGTCTCCACTGCATCTACCTTCGGCAGACAGGCACTACCTTCGGTAAGCAGGCTCCACCTTGGCAAGTAAGCCCCATCTCACTACTCAATTCTAACATCTCAATACTAACCTTTAATTACAATAACAAATCCCTCCGATTTGTACTCATAATTACATTTACCGTTGTTTTTATTTAAACATCTATATTTATTTTATAACTTCGACTACGCTCAGTCACCGTATTTGCGGCTAATTATCTAAAGTTCCTTTTCTCGGGCCTGCCCTATGGAGAGATATAATACTAAAATTAGATTTCTAATTTTACCTAGAATTAATCTTTCACTGTTAAGGCGTTAAAGGTTTGTAACCAACAAATCTAAATACTAAATACTTTGTACTTAATACTCCGTACTCAGTACTATTTCTGTACGAGGTCTCCACTGCGTCTACCTTCGGCAGACAGGCACTACCTTCGGTAGGCAGGCTCCACCTTGGCAAGTAAGCCCCATCTCACTACTCAATTCTAACATCTATCACCTAACTAAACATATATTGGGTATGCATTATGTAGTTAGTTTTGTATTTGAATTATAAGTGCTTTTAATCAATTTCTCTAACCTACTTGCTTTCATTTAGTTCATTGGTTTTTATTTGTTTCTTATAGGAATTCATGAAGCTCCTTCGTCGGTTTAGTTCATTGCTTTCTATTTCCTTTTTAAAGGTATTCATGAACCTCCTACGTCGGTTTCTTTTGCTCGCCCAAATGCTATGCATTCATGAATTCCGTTAATATCAATAAGTAAGCGTATGAATAAAAGAAACGAACAGGGCCGATAAACTAAGGTACAGTGTACCTTGGTTTAGAGGAGCCAGCCGTAGCGAAGACCAAGAATTTTAATTCAACAATCTATTTCAGTATAAATCCGGAATACCATTACAAATGATTTTACATAAAAGTGATGGAGTAATAAATCAAGTTAGGATGTTAAAGGTATGTAACAAACAAATCTAACTACTCACTACTTAATACTTTGTACTAGCGAAAGCGAGGAGCTTTATATGCTACGCTATTTAATTAGGATATTATTAAAAAGACACCCAATCTTACCTTAGCTAAAATTCGTGTTCTCGGGCCTGCCCGAGGGAGAGATATAATACTAAAATTAGATTTCTAATTTTACCTAGAATTAATCTTTCACTGTTAAGGCGTTAAAGGTTTGTACCCAACAAATCTAAATACTAAATACTTTGTACTTAATACTCAGTACTATTTCTGTACGAGGTCTCCACTGCGTCTACCTTCGGTAGACAGGCCCTACCCTCGGTAGGCAGGCACTACCTTCGGTAGGCAGGCTCCACCTTGACAAGTAAGCCCCATCTCACTACTCACTTCTAACATCTATCATCTAACTAAACATATATTGGGTATGCATTATGTTGTTAGTTTTGTAATTGAATAATAAGTGCTTTTAATCAATTTCTCTAACCTACTTGCTTTCATTTCTTTTGCTCGCCCAAAAGAAACGAAACAAAGAAAAAGGCGCCTTCTCCTATGAATTTTTTCGACACCGAGGTCGAAAAACCATGGGCCAAACTCCGCGTCGCTACGTTCCTTCGCTCCTGATTTCGGAGCTTTGGCCCATTATTCTGAGGATAAGGAATTTTGCTTCGCTATTTAAATAGGATATTATTAAAAAGATACCCAAACTTAAGTTAGCTAAAGTTCGTGTTCTCGGGCTTGCCCGAGGGAAGAACTCAATTCCAATATCTCACTACTTAATAGTTAATACTATTCCAAAAAAAACCCGACCACAGTTTCCCATGACCGGATTTTCAAAATATTTTACAACGCGATTTACCTAAAACCGAAATTCACACCAACCGTTAAATTATTATATTCTGCAAAGGTATAATCGGCATTTAGTCTAAAAAAACCTAGCTTTAACTTGGTTCCCACAGTAGCAGCCATTCCACTTACTTTTCTGGTAAAACTAAATGGGTCTATATAGGTTTCTGACTGAAAGGGTCCAGAACGAACATTATATTCACCTAATACATCTGTAATAGACTTTCCTGAAACATATCCTAAGCCTCCGTAGAAGTTAATAATCTTTAATTTGGTAGCTGCTACTGCTTGGAAATTCCACACATCCATTCCCACATCTATCCGCTGATCCTTACCATCTACTACATTGGTATTGGTAAAATCATAAGTTCCATCTAAATGAGTATATCCTATTACCGCAGAAATAGCTACGGGCAATGCATTTTCTGTAGAAAATAACTTTGTAATTTCTTGTTGTAACCCAACCCCGTATAAGCCTATATTTACCTCATCGTTATCTATCTTAGGTAAGAATCTAGCCTTCACTTCAAGTCCTTTAACTAGTCCTACACCAACTTGTAAAAACCCACTTGGAATAAAATTAATTCCTTCAGAAGCCAATCCGGTAGGTAAATCAAATTCTTCTCTAGAACTAATCCCCAAAAACTCTCCTTCTACAAATACTCCGATCCCTTCTAAATCCCCTAAAGCAGTAGACACTAATTTAGAAGTACTACCATCTTGGAATTGCAGGTTTTCATAATCTGCAGTGTTCAAAAGAAAGGTCTTCTTATCATCTTTAAAGGAGGTCATATTCCCAACTATAGAAATCTCAAATCCACCCAAAGGTTTAGCATCTGCAGTATTGTACCAGCCATTTGCCAAACTATACAACGCCCCCTCTGAGACTGGCCCCAAATAGTTATCGGTAAACTTCTCGGCATCCTCTATTCCCGCTGCAAAAATCTCATTAACGTTAGATTGAGAAAATCCTGCAAAACCTAAGAATAGGCAAGCCGAAGCAATAATATATTTCATAATTATATGTTGTGGTTATTATTAACGAGCAAAATAAATAAATTTCATCATACAAAATCTAATTATTGTTGTAAAATCTTACATTTTGTAGGTGTATGCGCAAGTACCATGAGTCGAATAATTCCCTCAACGTTAAATGCAACGGCAATCACCAATAAAAAACAACCATATTACTTAAAAATCTCTCTTTAAGAGCAAAACCCGATTTATAAAACAAAAAAAGCCCACACAATTTGTGCGGGCTTGATTTAATTATAATCAGTCTTACTTATACATCAATCTTAGCATAAGAAGCATTTTTCTCAATAAACTCACGTCTAGGCGGTACGTCATCCCCCATCAACATAGAGAAAACTCTATCTGATTCCGTAGCGTTATCAATATTTATTTGTCTAAGGATCCTATGTTCCGGATTCATTGTGGTATCCCACAATTGCTCGGCATTCATCTCCCCAAGACCTTTATATCGCTGTATACCAACACTACCTCCAAAGCTTTCTGCAATCTCATCCCTTTCATTATCACTCCAAGCATAGCGCTTTTTAGATCCTTTCTTAACCAAATAAAGTGGTGGCGTAGCAATATATACGTGACCACCTTCTATAAGCTCCCTCATATAACGGAAGAAGAATGTTAATATTAAGGTTTCAATGTGGCTACCATCCACATCCGCATCACACATGATTACTACCTTATGATAACGTAATTTTTCTAGGTTAAGTGCTTTACTATCCTCTTCAGTTCCGATAGTAACTCCTAAAGCGGTATAGATGTTTTTAATCTCCTCATTTTCGAACACCCTATGAGACATAGCTTTCTCTACGTTAAGGATCTTACCCCTTAATGGCAAAATTGCCTGGAAGTTTCTATCTCTACCTTGTTTAGCAGTACCACCCGCCGAATCTCCCTCCACAAGGAATACCTCGCATAAAGTTGGGTCTTGCTCCGAGCAATCCGACAATTTTCCAGGAAGTCCTCCTATACTCATCACCGTTTTACGTTGCACCATTTCCCTTGCTTTGGTAGCAGCATGTCTTGCTTGAGCAGCCAGTATTACTTTCTGAACAATTACCTTAGCATCATCTGGATGCTCTTCTAGGTAGTTGGTCAGCATTTCTGACACTGCCTGACTCACTGCAGAAGAAACCTCACGGTTACCTAATTTGGTTTTGGTCTGACCTTCAAACTGAGGCTCCTGTACCTTTACAGATACAATAGCGGTAAGCCCCTCTCTAAAGTCGTCCCCCTGCACCTCAAACTTCAACTTATCTAACATTCCGGACTGATCCGCATATTTCTTAAGAGTAGTTGTTAAACCTCTTCTAAAACCGGAAAGGTGCGTACCTCCTTCATGGGTATTAATATTGTTTACGTAAGAGTGAAGGTTTTCTGTATAAGAAGTATTATACACCATAGCTACTTCTACAGGAATATCGTTCTTCTCACCTTCCATAGCGATTACCGTACCAATTAACGGCTCCCTATTTCCATCCAAGAATTTGATAAATTCTTTTAATCCTTCCTCAGAGAAAAAGCGCTCACTTAAATACTCACCATTCTCATCTATTTGTCTCTTATCGGTAAGGGTAATTGCTAGCCCTTTATTTAAGAATGCCAATTCTCGCATTCTATTAGATAAGGTTTCGTAGCTATATTCTATCGACTGAGTAAAAATAGTATCATCAGGAGTAAAGGATACAATAGTTCCTCTTTTATCGGTCTCTCCAACTCTTTTTACAGGATAAAGTGCTTTTCCTTGACTATATTCTTGCTCCCAAACAACTCCGTCTCTATGTACGGTAGCTTTAAGGTGCTTAGACAAAGCGTTCACACAGGATACCCCAACACCGTGAAGTCCACCAGAAACTTTATAAGAATCTTTATCGAACTTACCACCGGCTCCAATTTTGGTCATTACAACCTCTAATGCGGAGACCCCTTCTTTCTTATGAATATCTACTGGAATACCCCTACCATTATCCGTAGTGGTAATAGAATTATCTTCGTTTATTATGACTTCGATAGAATCACAATGGCCACCCATTGCTTCATCAATGGAGTTATCCACTACCTCATACACCAAATGATGCAACCCTCTAGTACCAACATCCCCAATATACATTGACGGACGCATACGTACATGTTCCATCCCCTCTAGAGCCTGTATACTATCTGCAGAATAATCATTCTTTTTAAGCTCTTCGTTTTTTCCTTCTTCGCTCATAAATTTATACTTATTTCATTATAACTTTAGCAATCCTACAAATATAATCAATACCCCGTAAACTATAAGGTTGTTACGGGTATTACTTGGCAAGTTATCAACAATAAATGTGCAAAACCTAGGTTTTTAGCCTTCCGTAAAGGATATTTACTAAAATTAGGGGGTTATCAGCTGCGCTAAGCGATTTATTGTAGCTGATTGACATGATATACCTCAGCATAGTAAATACCCCCAAATAATTGCTTAATTGATGTTTTGTAATTCCTTTTATCAAATTAACAGCATCGAAACAACTAATAAATTCACTCCAATTACTCCCCTTTAAGCAATCTTTTTAGTTGTACTTATTGTTACACCAACTACGTACTTTTAAACAAAAAAAACACCCACATACCAAATAAATTGACATTTGTGGGTGTTTCTAATTAACATAGAAACTAACTTAACATAAATATATTCATAATTCTTATGGCTGTCTAAAGCGACTACTAATTAAACTTATAGAAAACCATAAACCTTATTATTTTACATAAGCATCTGCATGTACTTTAGATACTGCCCTTCCAGATGGGTCGTTCATGTTTTTAAAAGCTTCATCCCATTCCAGTGCAATTTTGGTACTACAAGCCACTGAGGCCTCTTGCGGAACACATAATGCAGCTGCATCTGAAGGGAAATGCTCCTCAAAAACAGCACGGTAATAATACTCCTCTTTTGAGGTGGGGGTTTGTAATGGAAACCTATATTTAGCATTTTCTAATTGCGTATCCGATACCTCGTTTTCTACCATGTCTTTTAGGGTATCTATCCAGTTATAACCCACTCCATCAGAAAACTGCTCTTTCTGCCTCCAAGCAACACTTTCTGGCAACATATCTTCAAAAGCTTTTCGCAATACCCATTTCTCCATTCGCTCCCCATTAATCATCTTATCCTTTGGGTTAATCCTCATAGCCACATCCATAAATTCCTTGTCTAAGAAAGGTACCCTACCCTCTATTCCCCAAGCCGCCAACGACTTGTTTGCTCTAAGGCAATCGTACATATGTAACTTCTCTAATTTACGCACTGTTTCCTCATGGAAGTCTTTTGGACTTGGTGCTTTATGGAAGTATAGGTATCCACCAAAGAGCTCATCGGCACCTTCTCCAGACAACACCATTTTAATTCCCATGCTCTTTACCACCCTAGCCATAAGGTACATAGGAGTAGAAGCCCTAATAGTAGTTACATCATAGGTTTCTAACTTATATACCACGTCTTTTAAAGCATCTAAACCTTCCTGTATGGTAAATTTTATCTCGTGATGTACCGTTCCAATATGATCTGCCACTTTTTTAGCTGCAGCAAGATCTGGAGACCCTTCCAATCCCACAGAAAAGGAATGCAACTGAGGCCACCAAGCTTCTGTAGTATCACCTGATTCTACTCGCTTTTGAGCATATTTTTTTGCAATTGCCGAGGTAATAGAAGAATCTAACCCCCCAGACAATAATACTCCATAAGGTACGTCTGACATCAATTGTCTGTGCACCGCAGCTTCCAAGGCCTCTCTTATCTTCTGTATACTTGTTTCATTATCCTTTACCTCATCATAGTCTTTCCAATCTCTAGAATACCATTGTTTTAATTCGCCATCTGCACTGTGCAAATAGTGACCAGGAGGAAATAACTCAATCTTAGTACAAGTCCCTTCCAAGGCTTTTAATTCTGATGCTACATAAAAGGTACCATTACTATCCCATCCAATATACAATGGAATGATTCCCATATGATCCCTAGCGATAAAATATTCGTCCTTCTCCGTATCATAAATGGCAAAACCAAAAATTCCGTTCATCTCGTCTAGAAAGCTTATCCCCTTTTCTTTGTACAAGGCTAAGATTACCTCACAGTCCGATTCTGTCTGAAAATTATAGGAACTCGTCAATTGACTACGCAACTCCCTATGATTATATATCTCACCGTTTGCTGCTAAAACTAATTTCCCATCTTCACTTAACAAGGGCTGCTTTCCTGAAGCAGGATCTACAATTGCTAAACGCTCGTGAGCCATTATAGCCTTATTATTAGAAAATATACCACTCCAATCTGGTCCTCGGTGTCTAATTTTCTTAGACATTTCCAATAGCTGAGGCCTTAAAACCTCAGTACTTTCCTTCACGTCAAAAGCACAAACAATTCCACACATAACTTATTTATTATATCAATTATAAACCAAATGTCTTTATATTGTTTTAATTATAAAATATATATAGTGATATTAGTTACAAATAGAAACTTAATATTACATTTTAGTTGTAATTAAAAAGTTAAAGTCGGGTTTAAGTAGAACTAATGCTCCATAATGTAAGTTGGTATAAAAATTGCGACTATTTATACCAATAAATAGGGAATACTACTTAAATTTGATAATCATTAAAACTTTAAAAATGAAAAATCTTTTTACAATTACACTTATGATCATTGCCATGTGCTTTACAACAGATGCAACAGCACAAAAATTCAGCGGATTAGATAAAAGTCCAGCTGACATCGCTTCCTATCCTTCGGATTATAAAGTCTCTGAAAAATTAGTTAGGGTAATTTATAGTAGGCCTCAATTAAAAGGAAGGTCTATTACCGAATTGGCCCCTGCAGGAAAAGTATGGCGCACTGGAGCCAACGAAGCTTCAGAAATAACATTTTATAAAGATGCTACCGTTGGAGGGAAAGCAGTAGCAGCAGGCACCTATTCCTTATTTACTATACCTGGTGCAAATGAATGGACCATTATTTTAAACAAAAACCTAAATCAATGGGGTGCCTATTCTTACCAAGAAAGCGCAGATGTTCTAAGAGTACCCGCTAAAGTAAGCAAGGGATCGGAATCTTTGGATGCCTTTTCTATAGCCTATAAGGATATGGATAAAGGAACTAATTTAGTTTTAGGATGGGGAAATACTAGAGTAAGCCTCCCTATAGTATTCTAATAAAAATACTCGCTAATTGAGCCTTAAAGGGTCTCACCTTTACTTTAAAAAGTTAGCGGCAGCACCTTTTAGGGCTTGCCAAAAAGAATTTAATCTATATAAAGACCGAAGTGTACGCTTCGGTCTTTATATTTTTTATACCTTTTTAAATCCTAGAAAAACCCAAAAAAATTGCACCTAGGCTTTCTTAGTTCTCAAACTAACCTTAAAGCCAAAATATTGCACGTATTTTTGTATTATGATTAAGGATTGGATACGTTTAGCTTCTCTTTATTTTAGAAGCGCACACTTTTTCCGTGCTGGTAAATTCACTATTTCAGCACTGATCCCGCTACTTGCTCTTGGACTGATGGGGTATTCGGAATACGCTATACCGATGGCCATTGGGGTGTTTTTAAATGCCCCTAGTGATATTCCAGGAAGTTTAAGGAGGAAGGTCCGAGGGATTCTAATAAGTATAGTCCTCACCATGGGGGTTACCTTTATAGTTAGCCTTGCCCAACCACACTTCTGGTTACTACTTACCGTAATTCTCGTCTTTTCTTTTTTCATCTCCTTATTGGCTGTATATGGATTTAGGGGCTCCCTAGTAGCATTTTCAGGACTTTTATCAATGATTTTAAGCCTTGCACACGGGCTCTCTACTATTCCCCTTTGGACTCATGTTTTATTAATTGGAATTGGTGGTCTTTTTTACTTAGGCTTTTCCCTATTAATTCATAGAATAATCCCAAAAAAGGATGAAGACCAATTGCTATCGGACACTCTAAACCTTACGGGCGACTACCTAGCTGTTAGAAGCGAATTATTAGCGAAAACCGGGGAAAGAGATGAATTATCACGTAAGCTCTTTAGCCTACAATCGGAAATTAGCGAAAAACACGAGGTACTAAGAGAGCTTCTCCTAACCAAGGAGAAAAGAGTAAACAGGTCTCATTTTGATGAGAAACACCTGATGATCTTTATATCCCTAATTGATATTTATGAGCTTGCTTTAGCCAATAGTTTGGATTACCATAAGGTAGATCGACTTTTTAAAGGTCATACAATTCAACTCGAAAAATTTATAAAAGTAAATAGTGTATTTAGCGAGCAGCTAAAAATATTATCAGATAGTATCATCACCAAACAAGCCATTCCTTCCAAAGAACCCATGGTGAAGGCACTTACAGAGGCTAATGAAGCCATAAAAGCCTATATTGATGCAGTTGGTTTTCCAGAAGCTAGGGAAGGTGCTGTAATGCTAAAGAACTTGCACGACTACCAAACCTTGCAACTACAAAAGATCCGTACTGTACGACGGGCATTAGCAAATGTTAGGTACGATTCTAAGCTCTCCCTAAAAAGTAAGGATGCGCATCAGTTTATTACAGATCAAGAGTACGGGTTTAATATTATCCTAGAAAACCTTAGTATAAAATCCCCAATTTTTAGACATTCTCTCCGTCTTACTGTTGCCCTTACCATTGCCTATATTTTTGGTACTGCTTTTGGAATAACAAATACCTATTGGATCTTACTAACCCTTATTGTAATCATGAGGCCTAACTACGGGCTTACTAAAGAAAGATCTATCAATAGAATTATAGGAACCCTGGCCGGAGCTGCTATTGCAATAGTTATACTCTTTTTAACTCAAAATCCTATTGTATATGGGGTACTAGCTGCCTTATCCTTAACCATCGCTTTCTCCCTAATTCAACAAAGCTACCGATATGCAGCTGCTTTTATTACCATCAACGTAATATTTGTTTATTCCCTAATTGTTCCAAATGCCTTAGAAATTATTCAATACAGGGTATTGGATACTGTTTTAGGAGCCGTACTTGCTGTTATTGCTAATTATCTTTTCTGGCCCAGTTGGGAGGCTATGAATTTAGATAAGTTTCTTACGGAAAGCATACGCTCCAATGCTAAATATTTAGATGCCATTAGACATTTATATCGCACCAAAGAAACTTCGGAATTAGGTTACAAAATCCCTAGAAAAGAAGCTTTTTTATCGGTGAGTAATTTAAATGCCGCTTTTCAGCGTATGTCTCAAGACCCGAAATCCAAACAAAAATCTGCAGATTTAATCTATGAAATGGTAGCCTTAAATAATACTATTCTCTCTACCTTAGCTTCTTTAGGAACCTTTATTCAGCATAACAAAACCACAGCAGAATCGGTTAACTTTAGAACAGTGGTTGCTTATATTGAGACTACGCTAAAAAACGCCGCTAAGGAGATAGATCAAATTGATGTACTCCCTAGCAATCGCCCAGAAAACATAGACGTCGCAAAAGAAAATTTAAAATTCTCCTATGACAATTTAGTAAGGGAACGAGAAACTGCAGTAGAGAATGGTAATATCACTATTGAAAAAGATATGTTATCTCACCTACAAGAGGCACACTTAATATATAACCAATTGGTCTGGCTTAAGGATTTATCCGAAAAACTAGAAACCGTTTCTAAGAAATATAGAAAGCGCTGTACCGAATAAATGAGATTAACCATCTTATTTTGTCTTCCCATCTATAAAGGTAGCTTCTGCTTTAATATTGGGGATCTCTTCTAGGGGAACGGTCATGATATCATCACTCAATATAGTAAAGTCTGCAAATTTATCCACCGAAATACTTCCCTTTTCTGCTTCCTCAAAATTAGAATAGGCAGCCCATATCGTCATCCCTTTTAAAGTCTCTTCCCTGCTAAGTGCATCCTTCATTTGAAAACCATTCTCTGGATAATTATTCACATCTTTTCTTGCTACGGCGGAGTAAAAGGTAAGGAATGGATTCACTTGTTCCACAGGAAAATCGGTCCCCAATGCAATTGTCCCTGCTTTGTTCAACATAGTCTTATAAGCATAGGCGCCTTGCAACCGCTCTTCTCCCAGCCTATCTCCTGCCCAATACATATCACTAGTAGCGTGTGTAGGCTGTACTGAAGGTATAATTCCATCAGAAAAATAATCAAAATCCTCAGGGGATATTATCTGGGCGTGCTCTATCTTCCACCTACGATCTGGTTTTCCTTCTAGAACATTTTTATAGGCTCTAAACACAGCAATATTAGCAGAATCTCCAATAGCATGGGTATTCATCTGGTAATCGGACTCAGAAATTTGCCTTGCAATATCCTCAATAGTAGCTACGGAAGTAACCATAGCCCCATAATGTCCGGGCTGATCTGAATACGGTTCCCTCATGGCAGCTCCTCTAGAGCCCAATGCGCCATCTCCAAAGACCTTAAAAGACCCCACATTTAATTTATCGGTCTTTATAATTCCTTTGGGTAAATAGTAATCTAAATTTTCTTGGGAGGCACTTACCATAGCATACACTCTAATAGATAAGTCACCTGTCTGCTGCAAGCTATCTATAAGCGCTATCGTAGACCTACCAAGACCCGCATCGTTTACCGTAGTAAGGCCATAATCTAAGCATAATTCTTCCGCCTTCTTGAGGGCTCTAATTTTGGTCTCCTTATCTGGAGCGGGAATAATAGCATCTATAAGCCCCATAGGCCCATCAACCAGTACTCCGGTAAGTTCGCCGTTTTTTAAAATCACTTCTCCGCCATCTACTTTAGTGGTCTTGGTAATACCAGCCATATCTAACGCCTTCTGATTTGCAATTAGGGCATGACCATCTATTCTTCGTAATGATACTGGGGTATCGGGAAATAGTTCATCCAACTCTTCCTTAGTAGGAAATTCTTTTACCTCCCAATTATTCTGATCCCAACCTCTACCAACAATGAAATCTTTGGGATTTTGTTCCTGAAAAGCCTTTACCCTCTCCAATATCTCCTTGAAGCTTGTAGCACCTGTTAAATCTACCACTTGCTGATTAAGACCCAAGCCATAAAAATGACAATGGGCATCTATTAAGCCAGGGACAATGGTTTTCCCACCAACATCCATTATATTATCTGAAGTATATTGCTCCTTAATAACATCCGTTGTACCTACACCTACAAACTTTCCATCCTTTACGGCAAATGCAGAAGCTTTGGAAAAAGAATCGTCTACAGTATATACGTTGGCATTAAGTACTATTAAGTCTGCCTTTTCCTTAGGGGTTTCACAAGCTAAGGCCAGTAATCCCAAGCCTATAAGAAGATATTGTTTCATATGTAGAT
>NZ_KE384288.1:0-4022 GCF_000424985.1 Arenibacter latericius DSM 15913 | reverse complement strand
TAGCAACATGGTTTCGGTCATGCTCATTTCATATGTAGATATTTATTGTTTTTTACACGGCCCTACCTGGGCTGCGCCTTCCTACCCGCAGGTAAACTCCGGTTTGCGAATAGAATATGTTATTTTCTATTCTAGCAATTTAGTGCTAATTTAAATCAAAATTGCCACATCGTCTTATGTGTTTTCCGTTATCTAGTATACATTCCGGTATACATCGGCGTCAATTTAGGTCATTTACAATCTAATTCACCTTAGATTTATTTAATAGCTCGTTACCTAAAAGGAGAAAAAGAAATGATTAATTTTGAAACCTATAAAGCGTTTTGCTGTATTTCAATATTATGAATCCACACCTCCCCCATCTTCCCCAATCTCAAATTCTAAAGTTGCAAGAAGAAATAAAGGCCTTAGAAAGGGAGCTACAAGAGGTTATTGAGCGGACTTTAGGTTTTGAAAAATTAATTGTCTCTAAATTAGAGGATCAAATCATTTTAGAGCAGGAGCTCTCGCTGCTTTATAAACAACAGAAACAGGCAAAAAAAGAACAACGGAGGAAACAGAAACAACGCGGAAAAAATTATCGCCCCACCACCCTGCTCCAACCTTTAGAAAAACCTACCCCAGTAAAAGTTAATGAGGAGGAGCAGCAACAAAAAAAGCGTTTGTACCGCGAAGCAATGTTATTTGTTCATCCCGATAAATTTTCTACACAAAGAGATAAAGTAGAACTCGCTACGGAGATAACCACCCAATTAATACAGATTTACGAAGAAGGCGATCTCGCCACCCTACAAGCATATCATGCGCATATTTTTAGCGGGAACACCTTACTACCTTCCACCCCACAACCAGAGAAGGTCACAGGTTCTGGACTAGATTTCCTAAAAATGGAATTAGCTAGAATTCAAGAAGCGCTACATCGCGCTAAAAACAAGCACACCTACAAGGTGCTTACAGAATACCAGGAACCAATGGATTTTGTAGAAGAACTGAAAGCCTATTACAAGGATCGGATTGCCAAGCTTATGCGAAGGACAAGAACTAAAAAATAAGTACATCTTTATAGTACAAAGTATTAAGTATTGAGTATTGAGATGGGGTCTGTAATCAGTGAACGGTAATCAGTGAACAGTCGCCAGTTTTTTATAGTACTGAGTATTAAGTATTGAGTATTGAGATTTGTTTGGTACAAGCCTGTAACGTTCTAACAGTAAATAATTCGCAACAACCAATTAATAATTCGGATGTAGTAGTATGGAACTGACTAACGAACCCATGCAAGGAATTAATTTAGCTTATTAGATATGGGCAACTTTTTCAAGAACTAAAAAAAGGATTGAATAGCCCCGTGATTTATTACGGGGAGGTCATTGTCCGGCGAACATTATTACGAGTAAAGTAGATAAGAAATCGCTATATATATAATTGAAATTTAAATCTAAAACCGGTTTACTCTAAACAGGGAAGTACATTTTGGTAGTACATAGTATTGAGTATTGAGATTTGTTTGGTACAAGGCTGCAACGTTCTAACAGTTAATAATTAGTAATTCGGTTGTAATAGCATGGAACTGACTAACCAATTCATGCTAGGAGCTATACTAGCTTCTTAGATACGGTTAACTTTTCCAAGATCCAAAAAAGGCATTGAATAGCCCCGTGATTTATCACGGGGATTAATGGCAAATTAAAAAACGGCTTTAGCCAAAGTTTGAAGGCTTCATTTGTAATGCGATAAACACCCTTGGTAAATTAATTCCTCCAGAGGATGAGGATTAAGGCAAAACATGACTACGTCTATCTAACGGTATGCAAGCGCAAACTCCAATAACGTGGTAGCTGATCACGTTGTCAGATTGCAATGGGTGGCTTAAGCCACCTTGCCATAAAATCATAAATAATTAATAATGAATCTGGTAAGCTGTTTAATATAAAAGCATCACTATCACCAAAGCATACAGCTTTATATTATAGGATGCCCTGATCGTAGATTAAAGGATGGTAATTATCAACAAAATAGGCCACAAACTCCTTTGAAAACTTCTCTGGATACGACATTAGGAATAAAGGAAGTTCCCCACACCCCTTCTGCATTGGTGGTTGCACATAATTATGCGTATTTAGTGCAAAACCTAGTCTTTCATAAAAGGCAATTCTTCGTTCTTTTATTCCTGGTTCTGGGAGCTCTACCTCTAAAATAACTGGTCTTTGACTACGTTTTAGGAACTCTTGTAAAATAGTTTTCCCATGTCCTTGCCCTCTAAGTTCTGGACTTGTAGCAAAGTGTTCTACAAACACCATATCTTTAAATTCCCACCACAGTATAAATCCCAATACACTATCACCAGAAAGTATTACCTCAAAATTATACTCAGTATTCTTCATGATTTTCTCCTGTACTTCCAAGGTCCGTCTTTCCTCTTGCGGGAAGGAGCTCTCGTATAATTGCCAAGCTTCCATAAAATGCGGAGCGTTTATTGAAGATAATCTAGAATATTCCATAGTAAAAATTAAGCCATAAGGGAGGTTTGAATAAGATTATTTACTTCCTGTACAATATGCAAAATTAAACCTTAATCAATACAGAAATGGTAATCTATTCTTAAAATTAAAATGAGCTGCTACTACTTAATAGGTGTTTTAAGTGAGAAAGTAGCTTTTAATAATATTGTCTCTGTTAGCTGTAAAAGAAAGGCTCGCCATAGAAGGAAAGGGACCGCAATGTATATATGACAACTAGCTAAAATCGGTGAAGTATAGATTTAATCTGTATACGATTTTAACAAGTAATGTTTTTTCCATTTCCCGAACAGGTCACAATAAACATAAAGTTGTAGATGCTTGGAGTTAAGCTTATTTTTAAATTTGATAGTAGATTTATTAAAATACTCGCTTATACTGTATTTAGTATCTCTCCCCTGTTCTTTTAATACCTGATAACTTTTATATCTTAGATAGGGAGCTAGATTTCTCCCTCTATATTCATGAAAGGTCCACATACTAGATAGGTAGGCTTCATTATTTTTTATTGGAAAAATTTTATCTTTACAATTCACATCCTTATTTCCAATAATCATATAGGCTGCTATTTGATTATTATGCTCTAACCCCAAACATAACGAGCACTCTTTATATTCTTTTTCTAGCAAGTCTAAACGCAAGTTATCGATTCCCTTGCTAACGAACATCAACTCATCTAGATTAAGCTCTCTTACTTTAAATTCTGAAGCATCACCTTTAATTTGTGGTTCTGCACATGGCTCATATTCTTCCTGCACCCAATAATAGGGCATTATTGTAATTCCAATTCTTGATAAACGATTTTTAACCCCGTAAAGAAACATTCCATTTTTAATTACATTGGAGAATCGTTTTACTCTGGATATCTTTCTACTTTCCTTTATTGACATAATATAGCTTCATAATTATATCTTTCTACCATACTTACCGTTTCCCGGTTCCAATTGCATTTTCGATCTAAATTCTTGAGGCGTCATAACTTCCCTTTCATGAGCCTGCGCTATGGTATGGATTCTCTTTAATAACCCCATATTGGTTGCCAATGTAGTTCTAGCGGAATCGAACCATATATTATCTTCTAGTCCAACCCTTACTCCCGCACCAATAGCAACTCCCAATGAATTCATCTTCAACTGATTATTTCCAATTCCGGCTCTAGTTTAAGTTTGCGTTGATATTAGTTTTTCATACCTAGTGTCTATATTTCTGTATCTGGCATAGGTTCCAATGTCTTCAACGGTCTTGGGAACAAAGGCCTGGAGCATGTCCTTACTACCCTTGAGGTGCTCCTTTACCCTAAACCAATTCAGATACTGCTGAAGATATTTGGTCGAAACGCCCCAAAAAGTGCCGTCTATCCATTTCTTTAGTCTATTGTGCGTGGAATTCACATGTTGTATATGGTAAACGCCTTGCTTTACCCGTTGTTTTATAATTCCCTTCAGGGCATGGTGTTCCAGTTTTCGATCCATTGCAAAACCTTTGTAGATTACCGATGCATCA